>JAYUVY010000042.1:0-111008 GCA_043753835.1 Lysobacterales bacterium
TGGCATCCACGCCATGACCACCCTCAATCAACCCTGGAACAGCACCGCACTGGTGCCAATGCCACCAAAAATGGCTTGACGGGGAACGGAGTATCTACGAGCTCACCGCCCAACAAGCCCTCACGCGCATCGGCTGACCCGCCAACCCGACGATTCCTGGATAGACCGAGCTCGAAAACACAGACGGACTAATTGGTAAGGATTAGCCGTCGCTTCCCGAAATTCAAGGTGTCTCATCGAATGAACAGGAGAATCAGAACTAACGCAACAAGCTCAAGAACTACCAGTATCACGATTTTTTTTTGGCGTTCGTCTGGATTTGGCATCTGAAGTCACTCACTCACAGGAATTCTCACATTTCTTCTTGCAAGCTTCGTACACGAGCGCTTTGCAAATGATCCAAGCCTGTATCGCCTCCGAGGTATCACCAGCAAATGACGCGATGGGCCCACAGGCTAGACCAACCACGAAGTTGCATTTTTGCGCGCAAGTAAATTCCGGCACTGGCAGCGGCAGAGGCTCACAGTTTCCAAGAGGAGCAACGGTTCCATAGCAAGTCGGAATCGACCACTGCGATGGTTTCCGAGGCGTCGGATGAGGCGTCGGATTCGGCTGGCATCCCCAAATCGGGTGCTTGTACGTTCCTGGCGGGCAACCACGGAGGCCAAGTGGATCGACCATTAAAATCGGTGTGGATTCGACATACGCGTACGAACTGATCCCACCCATCAACCCAATCGGATCACTCTCCACATACCGCCCGGTGCCGGGTTCGTAGTCGCGGAAGTAGTTGTAGTTGAGGGCGGATTCGGCGTCGAAGAGTTGGCCGGGGAAGCGCAGGTTGAAGACGAATTGGGTGGCGTCGCCATCGGGGTTCGGGTTCGGGGCGGATTCGCCGAAGGGGTCGTTGATCAGGTCCCAGCGCCACACCGCGACATTGCGCACACGGTCGATGACCTGACGCGGCGTGCCGAGGTGGTCGGGTTCGATGTAGTAGAGCGTGTTGTTGCGAATCACGCCGACCGGCAAGTCATCCATCCACACGATTTCGCTGGTCGTCGTGGTGCTGCCGCTGATCGTCTGCTCGACCAGAATGTGCCCGGCTTCGTCGTAGACGTAGCGCGCCTGGGTCGCTTTGCCGTTGTGCTTGCGGACGCGTTCGCCGCGGGCGACTCGCGCATGGGGTGCGCGGCGCGGCGGCTTTGATGGGTGGCGAGCGAGGTCAGTCACGGTGCAATGGTGCGTACTTTGCTGGCGCGGCGCAATGGTCCGCGACGGTGATCGCCCATACACCCGATATTGCAAACCATCCATGCAGCTCGGTCGTTGCAAACACGCAGCCCTCCGAACACGAGCCCAGACATGCAATTCGATCCGATGGCAAACGTTGCAAAAATTCCGGCTATCGCGCTGCTCGTGCTTCGTTCACAAGCTTCGCACGCGGCCGCACCCAGACTTCCACGCGGCGGTTTTTACTGCGTCCGAAGTCGGTGTCATTGCTGGCGACTGGCGCGACGTCGGCCATGCCGCGCACGCGCCTGACCGGCACGCCAGCTCGATTCAACTGCTGCGCGATGTAGTCGGCGCGATCATTCGACAACATCACGGCGTCGAGTGGATTCGTTTCTTTGGCGTCAGAGAATCCGAACAACGCGACTTCGTGGCGACGCATCGGTTCGCTCGCGAGAAAAGCCGCGAGACGCTCGATATCGCGCAAAGCCTTGCCATCGAGATAAGTTCGACCGGAGTCGAAGCGAAAGTTCACTGACACGCGCAGCGCGCCTTCGGTCAAGGCAAGATATTCAAGCGGCATGTCGGGCGGCGGCGGCAATATCTCGGCGACCAGCTGCTGGCCGACGAAGCCCCGTCGCGAAGCGATCACCTGGCCTTGCGCGCCTTGCGCGAACTCGATGAATTTACGCACACGCTCCGATTGCACATCGCCGACATACAGAAACAGCCGCCGCGACAGCGCATAGTCTTCGGTTGCAACGTCCATGCGCAGCGGCAAGAGTGCACGCGTGCCCTCGTCAGCAATCGCGAGCGCACGCGCTTGCGCCACGGCATCGAGCCCGACAAAGCCGATCGCGTTGCGGTCGGCCATGACTGCGGCGACCAGCGCGTCGGACGACTCGTAGCGTAGGGCGGAAGGTGCCAATGTCGCTGCAGCGAGCACCAGACTGCGAAACGTATCATAGGTGCCGGAACGATCGTCGCGTGCATGCAGCACAATGGCACCGGCACCAGCACCGAGCTCTCGCCAGTCGCGCACGTCGCCGGCAAACACGCCGCGCACATCGGCGATCGACAACGAACGCAGCGGATTGTCCGGGTGCACGATGATGGCAAGCCCGTCGAGTGCGATCACGTGCTCCTGCTCGGGCCGGTCGAGTCGTCCAAGCGCGGTGGCGCGCGCGAGCTCCGCTTCACTCACCGGACGCGAGGCCATCCAGATATCGGCGCGACCGTCGAGCATCGCGTCGAGTCCAGTGCCGGTGCCGTGCGCGGAAATTTGAATCTCGGCGCGTTCACCGTTTCGCTCAATGTCAATCCGGTATTCGTCGAGGCCCTCGTCACGGCTACGGACAAAGCGCCAGCCTTCGGACTCGGCAAAGGCGCGCGCCAAGGTCGGTGCGAGCCGCTGACCGACGGTATTGGAGCCGTGCAAACGCAACCACGGTAGATTCCCGGACGATGGCGAGTCCGGGCCAACGGCCACCGCACCTGCGCTTGCAAGCAGCAGGATGCTCAGGGCGAAACAAAGTCGAACAAAATGCATGACGGCGTCCTTGTCGGGCAACCGACACTTTGGCTTCTGGTGATGACAGTCCGATGCGAATGACACGGCGCTTGTGCGTCAAACACGTTGCGATCCGGTTACGCCTCCGAACGTGCAAACCGCCAGCCTGTTTGATCTGGCGATGAAACGGCGATACAACAACGCATGGCGTCACCCGGTCTCATCAACCCCATTCGCGGCTTCTCCGTCGCCGCGGTGATTCTCACCGTCGTCGGAGCACTGGTGGTCTACACCGCGCAGCGATTCATCCAGGACAGCCAATGGGCGGCGCACACCTCCACGATCCTGACGCAAGTGGACAGCATCGCGAGGTCAGAACGCACCGCGATCGCGGCGCAACGCGGCTACCTGCTCACGGGGGCGCTCGATCTGCGGGCCGAGTTCTGGGACGCCAAGGCGGACGTGCCCCACCAACTGCGAGCATTGGCAGTGATGGCCGAGTACGCGCCGATCGCCGAACAGATGAAAAAACTCAAACCAAAAATTGACCAACGACTTTCGCTGGCCACGACGACGGTCAATGTCTATGAACGGCAAGGATTGACGGCTGCGCAGACGTTCATCCAGACGAACGGCAGCCGGGAACTCGACTTGCAGATCCATGCCCTGCTGGCCGACATCCGCGCCCAGGAAGTGCAGTTGCTGGACGCCCGACGGCAGAAGTCTGAGCGCAGCGCAAACCTGTTGCTGGGTGCTGCCATTGGCGGAATTCCGCTGAGTCTGATCATGCTCAGCGCGGTTTATCGTGTGCTGGTGCGCGAAAATGCGGCGCGCCAAAAGTCCGAGCAGTTGGCCATCGCATCAGCAGCGAACTTCCGGAAGATTTCCCGAGAGATGGCCGCTCTGAGCAAACACGCCGGCATGCTGCAAAGCTGCAGGGGCGCAACGGAATTGCTGGCGATCACTCGGGAGGCGCTCACCGCCCTCCTGCCGGATCTGGCCGGCACCGTGTATCTCCTGCGCACATCGCGCGATCACGCTGAAGCCGCTGTGACATGGGGCCAGCACACCGTCATCAGCAGCGATTTGCCCTTGCCGTCCGAGTGTTGGGCAGTGCGCCGAAACCAGCTCTATTCGTGTGACGACGTTCGATCGTGCGTTGCCTGCGGGCACATCGAGCCCCCAACCGCAAATGTCGCTGCGGCGACGGCATGCATACCGTTGTCGGCACAGGGCGAAATGATGGGCTGGCTGTACCTCAGCGGAGCTGGACCTGGCACCTTGCCGGGCCTTGAATTGGCGTTTCAGGCCGCGGAACAATTCTCACTGGCGCTGGCCAATTTCCGGCTCCAGGAAGTCCTGCGGCACCAATCGATCCGCGACCCGCTCACCGGACTGTATAACCGGCGATATCTGGAGGAATCGCTGGCTCGGGAAATCGCGCGTTGCCAGCGGCGCAAGCTTCCGCTCGTAGTCCTGATGCTCGACCTCGATCACTTCAAGGCATTCAATGATCAGCACGGGCATCCGGGTGGAGACACATTGCTGGCCTCCTTCGGACGACTGCTTCAGGCGAATTGCCGACCTGAAGACATCGCGTGTCGGTTCGGAGGCGAGGAATTCACCGTGATCCTGCCTGAGGCCGACAAGGCCGTCGGCCTGCAACGCGCCGCGATCATTCTCGCTGCTGTGGCTCAGATGGTCGTGTCTCACCAAGGCGTGCCGCTGGGACGCATCACGACATCCATCGGCATGTCGGTCCTGGCCGAGCACGGCACGACAGGTCCCGCGCTGTTGGAAGCTGCGGACAAGGCGCTGTACCAGGCGAAATCCGACGGTCGAAATCGGGCGTCGGTGGCGTTGCAGTTGCGGTGAGCGGCGGCCGGGTAGCGTCGCGCAGGCACTCAGCAGCACGAACACGCCCTTCCGAAGTTCTCTTGTTGGATTTGCCCTCAAGTCGTCGTTGGTGATGACAAGCCGGTGCGGCCTGACGATTTTGGGTCCTTGCAGTTGGGCAGCAGCGTTGCCGTCGGCGCCCCGTTCGACACCGTTGCCGGATTGGCTGAGGCGGGTGCCGTCCATGTTTACAGGCACAACGGAACCGCGCCGGTCGGCACCAGCGTCGGCATTGATGCGTCCCTCACCATCTATGTCGGTGCCACAGGTCGCAATGACCCCAGCTACGGACGTACCGGCTCGGTCAGCGTTTTCAAGGGCTACCAATTCACGCCGGAAATGTTTCCAAGCTTGCCGCGCTTTTTCGGCGACCTGTGCGGCGCGTCCATTGCGGTGGAGGCCGACGGCAGCCGATTCGTGCTCGGTTGTCCTGGCAGTGACGGAACAACCGCGAACGAAGGTGCTGCGCGCGTGTTTACGCGCACGTCGCCGAACGTCTGGACGCAAACCCTGCTCAGTTACGAATACCGTTTTCATGGTTCGGACGATCTTGGACGCAGTGTGGCCATCGACGGATCACGCATTTTCGTCGGCGCGCCCAAGCACGACGTGGCGCCCCACCCTGACCATGGCGCGGTCGAGGTGTTCACAAACGACCCGGTCTTCACGAACAGTTTCGAGTCTGCTTCACCATGAATTCCGTGGGCTCTTCGTCGCTACAAACTGCAGGGCGCGACTCAATCCATGGGATTCAAAGGCCGCCAACATCCGCCGATGCGAGTACCCGCGCCACCCGAATCCACTGCAACTTTGCTTGGGCTGCTGCAAAAGGGCGACGAGGCCGCGCGCACGCGACTGGTCGAGCGGTTTCTGCCGCTGCTGCGGCGCTGAGCACATGGTCGATTGCCGGGTACAGCCAGGGACTTGAACGACACCAATGATCTGGTTCAGATCACGATGATGTCGGCGCTGAAAAATCCGGATCGCTTCGAGTCGGCGCATGAAGGCGCCCTGCTCGCCTATCTGCGCACGGCGTTGATGAATGCCGTGCGCGACGAGATGCGACGCATCCAGCGGCAAGGCATTGGCGAACCACTGCCGGACGACACGCAACCGATCGACACCGCGTTGCAGGTGCCGCGCTTGGATTCGGATGAGCGGCTGGACTACGAACGCGCACTTGCCAAACTTCCGGAACTCGACGGCAGGTGACGACCCGACACTGATGCGCGGGATGGGCAAGCTCGGTGCACTGGCGCGCGCGATGCGTCCGCGCGGTTCCGCCGGCGTGATCTGGGGCCATCTGCAGCAACTGGAATTGGCCGGACAAGGCGGTTTCGGCGAGGTTTATCGGGCGTACGACCCTACGCTTCCAGCGATGCCGGCAACATGATCAATGCAGGAACGCCACGTTATCTCGCGCCCGAGGTCGTCGCCGGAAGGCCTGCGACGCGAGCAGTGGATTTGTATGCATTCGGTGTACTCGCGCACTTCATCGCGACCGCTGCGTTTCCGGATGAAAACGTCGACCACGCGAAGCGGTTGCCCGCCGCATTGCGAAAACTGATCCGACGACTGCTCGACCCCGATGCGGACAAACGCCCGCACGCCGATCAGTTGCGCCACGAGTAGCAGGGTCTGATCGATGCGCCGTCCCTACGTACGCGGCAATGGTTGCGCGCGTCGATCATGCTCGGGCTGATCGCCGTGACGGTCAGCACCAGCGTCGGCTTGCGCCGCGAGCAGGCACAGCGCAAGCTCGTGGAAGCGGAACGCGAAGCAGCCACGCGCGCCCACACCGATGCGCGCCGACGCAACAGCAGGACGGTGCTGTACTGACCTTCAAGCAATGGGTGCTGAACTCGATCGATCAGCTCGAACCGGAGCTCGGCGACGTGCCGCGCACGCGCGCGGCGATTACGCGACCGCGCTGCGCCTCGGCAAGGACAACATTGCCGAACGCACGGCCGTCTTTGGTGCTGACAACTTCCGCGTCGCCGTCGACTACAACAATGTCGCGATGACGCTGCAACGTCTGGGTCGGCATGACGAGGCCGAAACCGCATTGCAGCGGGCGCGTGTGCTGATCGGGAACGATCCCGGCAAGCCAGTTGCGCGGATCGCGGCGCTGGATCAATCGCTGTGCCAACTCCAGTTCGAACGCGGGCTATTGCAGTCGGCGTTGACACTGTGTGCCCGGGCCATCGCCCAATCCGAGCAGTCGCTCGGCGCCGAGCATCCGCAAACGCTGGCACAGCGACACCATCTCGCCGGCGTACTGCTGGGCGGTGGTGACCTCGCGCTCGCCGAACAAGAAGCGAATGCGGTCGTCGCCGCGCTGCGCAGGCTCAAGCTGCCGTAAGCGGACGCGCTGCATACGCAGGCGCGCATCAAGGTGCAACACAGACAGTGAGCCGATGCGCTGAACCTGGCTCGCGAGAGCGTCGACATGATGATGGCGAACGACGTGCATTCGGGCATCAACTTCGAGCGGGCCCCGGGGCGTGATCGCACTCGCCGAGCACGTGCTTGCCCCGTCACCGGAGACGCTCTCGCAACTACGGGCCAATACTTATCCTGCATTCGAGAATCCCGCCGCCGCGTTGTCGCATCGCGCGTACGCGGCGTATCTTCTGTGCTTCGGCTTGCGTCTGAGTCACCGGATCGACGAGGCCAATCAGGTGCAGCAGCAGGCGCTGGATCTGTTGACGAGCGCAATGACTCGCACCGCCGCAAAGGAGCGTTGGGCACGCTGGATCAACGATCGGTATCCCGCAGATCAGTGACGAACGCGCCTGCGCGTGTGCCTAACCGTCGCCTTGCGCGACCGGACGACTGCGATCGCTGATCCAGCCACTCCAACTCGGCGCAAACAGGCGCGAGCCATGAAGACCCGCATGCTCCATCGCCAGCAAGTTGTGGCAGGCGGTCACGCCGGAACCGCACATGTGCACGACCTGATCGGTGGGAATCGCTGCGAGCAACTGCGACCACTCCGCGCGCAACTGCTGCGCCGACTTGAAGCGACCGTTCGCATCGAGGTTGTCGGAAAACGGCCGGTTGACTGCGCCCGGCACATGCCCAGCGACCGGATCGAGCGGCTCGACCTCACCCCGAAATCTGGGTGCGCCGCGCGCATCAACGAGCTTACGCGACGGATCGACGCGGACGCGTTCGAGTTCATCGAAACCGACAGTGCGTGCGGGATCGATCACCGCATTGACCTGCGTCGCAACGATCACCGGCACATCGGCCGTCACCTGACCTGCCTCCGCCAACCATGCGGCAAAGCCGCCATCGAGCACGCGCACGTCGCGATGGCCGATCGCGCGCAACATCCACCACAGGCGCGCGGCATAGGCGCCAGTGCCATCGTCGTAGATCACCCACGACTGGCCAGGTTGGTATCCGACCGAAGCCAGCCAGCGCGAAAACGTCGCCGACGCTGGCAGCGGGTGGCGGCCGAGTCCGCTGCGGGCGTGATCGGAAAGATCGCTATCCAGATGCGCATAGATCGCTCCGGGGATATGTGCGAGCGCATACGCGGATTCGCCCTTCGCGGTATCACTCAACTCGAAGCGTGTGTCGGCGATGCGAAGTTTCGGATCATCGAGACTTGCACGCAGTTCATCGACATGGATCAGGACATCGCTCATCGCAGTTGCTCCAGTCGATCGCGCAGGTTGATCAGCATCGCGGCGGTCGCACCCCAGATGCGATGCGGGCCGAAATTGAATTCATGGATGGCGCGCTTCTGGCCACGATAATCGATATGCGTGATCTGGTGTGCGCTGCGATCAAGAAACAGCGACAAGGGCACTTCGAATGCTTCGGCGACTTCGTGCGGGTTCGGGCGCAACACGAATCCCGGCCATACCTGCGCGACGACCGGAGTAACGCGATACGCCGAAATCGTCTCGAACGGATCGAGGAAACCGAGTGGATCGATGAACTCGGCACCGAGACCAACCTCTTCGTCGGCCTCGCGAAGCGCGGCCGCGACGGCATCGGTGTCCTCCGGATCAATACGGCCACCGGGGAAACTCACTTGTCCGGCGTGCGACGTCATCTGGTCGGTGCGCCGCGTCAGCAGGATGGTCGGTTGCAGATGCGCGATCAGTCCGACCAGCACCGCTGCGGGCGCCAACAATTCGGCTTGCGGCAGTACGTCGGAAAGTTCGGAGCGATTCCAGCCCGGACCGAGCGGCGGCGCATCGAGTCGATGCAAAGCGCGGCGCAGCGTGTCGAAATCGAATTTGTCAGCCACGCGCCATCTCGCGCGCCGGCAGCACTTCATCCATCAGCAAGCGCCGACGTTCGTCGTTGAAACTGCTCCAGCCCGCGATCTCGTCCAGGGTGCGTGCGCAGCCTTCGCACAGACCGCTCGCATCCATCGTGCACACGCCGATGCACGGTGACTGAATGGGGCCGAGTTTTGGCGCGGGGAACAGATTCATGCGCATGACTTGGACTCTGCAAAACACGAGGCCTGAAATGCGCGAGGCCGGATGCTTCGCAACCGGCCTCGCAGATTCAATGCAACGTTTTTCAATACACCAATCGATTACTTGACGTCGATCAGCTTGATTTCAAAGACCAGCGCTTCGTTCGGACCGATCGGTCCGTTGCCACGCAAGCCGTAGGCCTGATCTGCCGGCAGGAACAGCTGCCAATGGTCGCCGACCTTCATCATCGGCAGGATTTCCTGCCAGCCCTTCAACACCGCATCGACCTTGAACTTGGCCGGAACGCCGCGGATGAAAGAGCTGTCGAATTCCTGGCCGCTGGTCAGCGAACCGCGGTAATGCACAGTGACTTCGCTGTTCTTGAGCGGACGCTTGCCAGTGCCTTCCTCGATCACCCGGTACTGGATGCCCGACGGCAGCGTGACAATGCCCTTCTTGACCTTGTTCTCGGCCATGAACTTGTCCGACTTCGTCTTGTTCTCACGCGCTGCCTGTTCCATGCGCGCCTGGGCTTCGGCCATCAGCTTCTGACGCATCTTGTCGAGCGCTGCGCGCATCTGGTCCGCGGGCACGGTCGGTGCTTTCTTGGCCATACCGTCCTGCATGCCGCGGATCACGGTGTTGACGTCGACGTCCATTTTCTTGTCGATAAAGTCGGAGCCGATCTCGAAACCGATCGCGTAGCTCAACTTGCCTTTTTCACTCGTGGTGTCCTGCGCGGCGACGTTGCCGATCAGGAAGGCCGCCAACAACGCGGCGCTTGTGCGGATATTCATTCGTAACTCTCCGGGGTTGAAATCGGTCGACCACAGCCATTGCGGGCGGTCGAAAGCCGCGCATTCTAGCGACTTGGCGGACACCCTGCCATGCAAGTCCGGAATGTCGGTTGAACGCGCGTCTCCAGCGCCCGTTGAACGCGCGCGCCGCGATAAGTTCCCGGCACCGCTAAACTGCGCGCCCCCGACGGAGCCCGACCATGCCCTACGCAAACCTGTTGATCGACACTGCCGGCGGCATTCGCACGGTCACCATCAACCGCCCCGACAAGCTGAATGCGCTCAATCGCGACACGATCAGCGAACTTCGGGCAGCCTTTGACCAGGCAGCGAGCGACCCGCGGGTCCGTGTAGTCGTGCTGGCCGGCAGCGGCAGCAAGGCGTTTGTCGCCGGCGCGGACATCTCTGAATTGGCGAAACTGTCGCCGGTCGAATGCCTGGAGTTTTCGCGCTACGGCCAAGACATGATGTTGCGGATCGAGCGCTTCGGAAAGCCGGTGATCGCGAAGATCCAGGGCTTCGCACTCGGCGGCGGCTTCGAACTGGCGATGTGCTGCCACCTGCGCATCGCCTCGGAGAACTCGAAAATCGGCCAGCCCGAAATCAATCTCGGCGTAATCCCCGGGTTTGGCGGCACGCAGCGTCTGCTGCGACTCGCCGGACGCCCGGCGACGCTGGAACTGTGCCTGCTCGGCCATCAGATCAGCGCACAGCGCGCGTACGAACTCGGTGCGATCACGCGTGTCGTCGCGGCGGACCAGCTCGATGCGGAAGTCCTGAAGATTGCCGAACAACTCGCCGCATCCGCCCCACAGGCGATCCGCGGCATCCTCGACGCCGTGCTCATCGGAGGAGAAACCCACATCGAAGCGGGTCTTGACTACGAGTCACAGGCGTTCGCGATCTGCGCCGCGACGGCCGACATGCGCGAAGGCACGTCGGCGTTTCTTGAACGTCGGAAGCCGGTGTTTCGCGGGCAATAGATCGAATGCATCGCGGCTTCCGCCGCTCCTACATTCCTCCGTGAAGCTTCAATTTGGAATGTAGGAGCGGCGGAAGCCGCGATGCTCTGCGCGAACGGGTTACCCGAAAAACACGGCCGCAAACTTGTTGCCATCCAGATCACGGAAATAGCAGGCGTAGAAGCCGTCGCCGCGTTGACCTGGCGCGCCTTCGTCGGTGCCGCCGAGTGACAAGGCCTTGGCGTGCAGTTCGTCGACAATAGCCTTGCTCGGCGCGGCCAGCGCGATCATGCCGCCATTGCCGACGGTCGCCGGATTGCCGTTGAACGGCTTGATCACGCCAACGCCAGGCTGATTTTCACCGGCCGACCAAGCCACGCCGGTATCGCCTTCCCACACGCGCTTGGCATTGAACGTCAAGAACAGTGCTTCGAAAAAGGCAATCGCGCGCGGCAAATCGTTCGAACCAACAAGACTGTAGGCAATCATGGTCGTACTCCGTCGGGTGGGAGCGACGTTTTGACGCGATGACCGGATCGCGTCAAGTGTCGAATCGGGCGGTCCAGTGGCGGAAATTCTCTGTCACTCGATCGATTCCGTCGCCGCATCCGCTGCCGCGTCGGCCTCTTCGTCGCGCCAGCGCTTGCGCATTTCGACTTGGTCGGCTTCAACCCATTCGCCTTCGAACCATTGCATCTTGAAGTCGTGCGACAGATCAACGCCGAATACACGCGCCTCGGCATGCAAGGTGGCGGTGTCGCCAAATGCATCGATCTCGCTGAAACGCGCGCTGTTGAGGATCTCGTCGGCGTCGACATCGTAGGCGGCAAATACGCGCTTCACTGCAACGATCAACGCGTCGCCATGCACAATCGCGTCTTCAAAGGCGAGTGATTGCGTGTCTTCGAAGCGCTCCAATTTTGTCTGTACGACCAGCCGCGATACCGCCGTCAGCGCCTGGCGCAGGCGCTCGGGATCAGCGAAGTCGACACGCCCGGTCCAGTTCTGCACGGCATACATCAGCTGCGTCATCTGCTGCACTTCCTGCGCCGTGAAATCCTGATCGCTCGCAATCGCCGTCAGCGCTGCACCGAAGCCGAGATTGAACTGGAGCAGGTGCTTGGACACTGCTTCAGCGATCTGCGGCTGCCACTCGCTGACCAGGGCATCGACGCCATCGGCGGACTGCAATTTCGTCCAGACCTCTTGTGTCGGATTCTCCACCGACGACGTAAATGCAACCGCTTCCGGATCAGCGGCACCCTGATCAGAGATCGCGCTTGCGCCCTTCGCCATCTGTTCGCGATGCCGCGCGGCCTGCTCGTCCCAGTCTTTCGCCAACCCGGCAATGCCCTTGTCGCGCTCGGTCGCTTCCAGCAGCGCCGCGAAATCGTTCTGTTTCAGGGCACTCAGAATCGCATTCGGCCATTCCGTGACACGGCGCGCGGGCACTACTTGCTCAGCAAGTTCCGGCAACATCTTCGCCGCGACCTCAGTCGCATCGACCCAACTACCACTGCAAGCCAGCCCCAACGCCACCACCAAGCTCAACCGCTTCATCACTCTCGCTCCTCGTGAATCCAGACCCAACGTACGCTTGATGCTATCGGGGTTGCGGACGCGAACCTGACCGTACGCCGACTGTGATGAGGCGACGCGCGGGCGGTTCGTGGCGGCGATGCAATTACAACATCGGCAACTTCAGTCCCTGCTCACGGGCGCACTGTTGGGCGATCTCGTAGCCGGCGTCGGCGTGGCGCATGACGCCGGTGCCGGGGTCGTTCCAGAGGACGCGGGCGAGGCGCTTGGCGGCCGCTTCGGTGCCGTCGGCGACGATGACGACGCCGCTGTGCTGCGAGTAGCCCATGCCGACGCCGCCGCCGTGATGCAGCGAGACCCAAGTCGCGCCACCGGCGACGTTCAGCATCGCGTTCAGCAGCGGCCAGTCGGACACCGCATCGGAGCCGTCGCGCATCGCTTCGGTTTCACGATTCGGCGAGGACACGGAACCGGAGTCGAGATGATCGCGACCGATGACGATCGGTGCGCTGACCTCGCCGGTGCGCACCATCTCGTTGAACGCGAGGCCGAGCTTGTGACGCAGACCGAGTCCGACCCAGCAGATACGTGCCGGCAAGCCCTGAAAGCTGATGCGTTCGCGCGCCATGTCGAGCCAGCGGTGCAAATGCGGATCATCCGGGATCAATGCCTTGACCTTGGCATCGGTCTTGTAGATGTCCTCCGGGTCACCGGAGAGCGCGACCCAGCGGAACGGCCCGACGCCGCGGCAGAACAATGGCCGCACGTAGGCCGGCACGAAGCCGGGAAAGTCGAATGCGTTGACACAGCCTTCGTCCTTGGCCATCTGGCGGATGTTGTTGCCGTAGTCGAAGGTCGGCACGCCCCGGTTCTGAAATGCGAGCATCGCTTCGACATGCACGCGCATCGAACGCTTCGCGGCATCGCGCGTGCCGTTCGGATCAGACATTCGTTGTTCGAACCACTGCTCGCACGTCCAGCCGAGCGGCAGATAGCCGTTGACCGGATCGTGCGCGCTCGTCTGGTCGGTCACGGCATCCGGACGCACGCCGCGCTTCACCATTTCCGGCAGGATCTCGGCGGCGTTGCCGAGCAAGGCGATCGACTTCGCTTCACCGGCTGCCGTGTATTTCGCGATGCGCGCAAGCGCGTCATCGAGATCGGTCGCCTGTTCGTCGACATAGCGCGTCTTCAAGCGCAAATCGATACGGCTCTGCTGGCATTCGATATTCAGCGAGCAAGCACCCGCGAGTGACGCCGCGAGCGGTTGCGCGCCACCCATGCCACCAAGACCGGCGGTCAGGATCCAGCGCCCTTTCAAGCTGCCGCCGTAGTGCTGACGGCCCATCTCGACGAAAGTCTCGTAGGTGCCCTGGACGATGCCTTGCGAGCCAATGTAGATCCACGAGCCAGCCGTCATCTGGCCGTACATCATCAGGCCCTTGCGATCGAGTTCGTGGAAGTGCTCCCAGTTTGACCACGCGGGCACGAGATTCGAATTCGCGAGCAGCACGCGCGGCGCATCGACATGGCTCGGAAAGATGCCGACCGGTTTTCCGCTCTGGATCAGCAGCGTCTCGTCATCGTTGAGTTCGCGCAGCGACTTCAGGATCGCGTCATAACTTTCCCAGTTACGTGCCGCGCGACCGATGCCGCCATAGACAACGAGCTCGGCCGGATTCTCGGCGACGTCGGGATCGAGATTATTCTGCAACATGCGGAAAGCGGCTTCCGTCAGCCAGCTCTTGCAGCTGAGCGTGTTGCCGCGCGGTGCGCGAATCAGGCGCGAATCGTCGCGACGGGTGAACGTGGTCATGGGCGGCCCTCGAAAAGTCGCCCATTATCGCATCGCGGCTTACAATTGCCTCTTACGATACGAGTAGCCCGTGAACCCTGAACTGATCGGCTTCATCGCTGCTGTCTTGACGACGGGTGCCTTCGTCCCGCAAGCCTGGATGACGGTGCGCACTCGCGACACGCGCAGCATCTCGCTCACGATGTACATCGTGTTCAACATCGGCATCAGCCTGTGGCTCGCATACGGCGTGCTGATCGACTCGCAGCCGATGATCTGGGCGAATATCGCCACGCTGCTGTTGTCGATGACGATCCTCACGGTGAAATGGCAGAACCGGAATATTGATCGCCGTCCCGCCGCGCAGTGACTCGCGACCGATGACGAGATGCGCGGATGGCGGTGTCCAAATCCTGCGAGTGGCAAGCAAATCGCGCTGATAATGTTCGGGCCATGAAGGCTCAAACCGCATCCGAAATCTCCCAATTTGAACGTGCCCGCTTTGAACGTGCCCGACTGGCGCGCGATCCGCGCTTCGACGGCCTGTTCTATATCGCCGTGAAGACGACCGGCATCTACTGCCGCCCGGTGTGTCCGGCACCGACCGCGAAATCTTCGAACGTGCTGTATTTCGATCGCGCCGCTGCAGCCGCCGCGGCCGGATTCAGACCATGTCTGCGCTGCCGACCCGAGCTGGCACCGGACGTGCAAGCCGGTCGCGCGCGTGACGAACTCGCTGACCGCGTGCTCGCGCGTGTGAATGACGGCGCGCTCGACACAGCGAATGCGAATGCGCTCGCCGCGGAATTCGCGATCAACGAACGGCAGTTGCGACGCTTGTTTCTCGCGCGCTACGGCGTCACACCCCAAGCCGCAGCAGCGACCCATCGCGTGCATGTCGCGAAACAACTGCTGACGGAGACGCGCCTGCCGGTGACCGACATCGCCTACGCCGCCGGCTATGCGAGCCTGCGGCGCTTCAATCAGGCCTTCGTTGCAGCGACGCGATTGAACCCGACGCAATTGCGCAAGCACGGCGCGATCGAGACGACGAGCGACGATGTGCAACGCCTGCGTCTCGCGTATCGACCGCCGTATTTGTGGCCGGATGTGCTCGCGTTCCTGGCACGGCGCGCGCTGGCGCCGATCGAACAGGTCACGGATACGACCTACACGCGGACGTTGCCGGAAATCTCCCCAGACGCGTCGATCAGCGTGCAGCATCGCCCCGACGACCACGCGCTGGAACTGTCCTTGCGGCAAGTGCCGACGCGGCTGATGCCGCAGATCGCGCAACGCGTCCGGCGCATGTTCGACCTCGATGCCGATCCTGCGGCGATCGACGGCGTCCTCGGCAGCGATGCCCGACTGGCGGCGAGTACGCGTGCCCGTCCCGGGTTACGCGTGCCGGTCGGTTTCGACCCGTTCGAAACGGCGATCCGCGCTGTGCTCGGCCAGCGCATCAGCGTTGCGGCAACGCGTACGCTGCTCGCGCGCATGATCGGCAGCGAACAGGGCGCGCCGCGTTTTCCCGATGCCGCGACACTGGCGTCACGTGATCCTGCGAACTTCGGCGTGCCGCGTGCTCGCGCGGCGGCCTTACTCGCACTCGCACGCGCGGTCGCCGATGGCCGCGTGCAGTTCCGCGCCGGTCAGTCGCTGGACGCATTCGTCGCAACCCTCGTCGAACTGCCGGGCATCGGACCGTGGACGGCGCACTACATCGCGATGCGCGCACTCGGCCATCCAGACGCGTTCCCGGTCGGCGACCTGATCGTACGCCGCGCGCTCGGCAATCCCCGCACCCGCGATGAGCTTGCGATCGCCGAACACTGGCGACCCTGGCGCGCCTACGCCGTACTGCATCTCTGGACCATGACGAGTTGAGACCAATGAACATGAAACTGAGCACGCACCCATTGCGTTACGACACGATCGACAGCCCGATCGGCACGCTCACGGCAGCGGCCGACGACGCCGGCCTGCGCTACCTGCTGTTTCCAAGCAACCGCCATGAACCGGCTCGTGCAGACTGGCGACGCGACCCAAACGCATTCGCCCCACTGCGTTCGCAACTCGCAGCCTACTTCGCTGGTGAACTGCAGGCGTTCGATCTGGAACTCGCCGCAGAAGGCACGGCGTTTCAACTGTCGGTATGGGCAGCACTGCAACGCATCCCCTACGGTGCAACCTGGAGCTACCGCGATCTCGCGATCGGCATCGGCAATCCGAAAGCGGTGCGTGCGGTCGGGCTCGCGAACGGTCGCAACCCGCTACCGATCATCGTGCCCTGCCACCGCGTGATTGGCGCAAACGGCAGCATGACTGGCTTCGGTGGGGGTATCCCGACGAAGCAGGTTTTGTTGGCGCTGGAAGCGCGCCAGATGAAGACCTAGCCGCTTCGACGGCCGTCGGCGCGCTGCACCGTTTATGCGCTCGCTGCCTTGTGCGACTGCGCCAGCTTGACCGGATCGATGTTTTCGAAGGCACAAATTTCCTTCATGGCGTACTCCATCACCGCACGCGCGTGGCCGGTGACGCGCGCCAGCATTCGGTGAATCTGCGCGTCTTTTTCATTGCGGTTCTGACACTGCGCCGAATAATTCTCGAAGGCATTGAGCGCCAGCACCAGGTCTGCGACTTGATTCGGGCATTCGCAGTCGACGACGCTGCGTACATCCTGCAAGGCTGCCAACTGCATTTCATCATAACGACGCATCGGCGGCTGCCGGTCAAGACGCAACAAGGACGACTCCGGTGCTTCCACGGTGGCAGCAGGCGCACTGGTCAGATGCTTGACGATCAGACCGATCATGTTCGATCGCAGCGCGCGCGCACTCACCGGCGCACGCAACAACTGGCGTTTTGATTTGCGCAGGCGCTCGATCAAGTCCCACTTCGCAAATGAATAAACGATCAAGGTGAGTTCCGGCTTCAGTGCGCCCTCAAGTTCTGCAATCGCGTGTTCCGGCTGCTCACCGAGCAGTGCGAGATCTGCGATCAGCGCATCGACCTTGACACTGCCAGCAGCAGCGATCAGCACCTCACGTTTGTCAGTTCCGAGGACGATCTGCAGATTCTTCTGATCGACCTCACCGGCGCTGGCCTGGAGGTATTGCGGCAAAGTGGCATGAAAGATCGCGAGGTTGACCATGGCGGTGCTCCGGGGTGATTGGCCACGCAAGGTGGCGCTCCCCGCGTCGACTTCGCGTGAGCAGTCTGTGCACTCCGCGTCAGGAAACGTATCCCGAGGCATAAAGGAAACAATTGCTTTCGATTCCCGAATGGTCGCGATCCATATCAGCGACCCGATCGCGACTCACATCGTATGCGTCGGTCGTTCCGCGCTGAGTGTGGCGCCGAGAATGGCTTCGATTTTCGACTTTGCGGCTTCGCCATCGGCGGTGTCGTTGAACTGCACGCCGATGCCCGAGGTGCGGTTGCCCTGCGCGCCTGGTGGCGTGATCCAGACGACTTTTCCGGCAACTGGCAGACGATCTTTTTCTTCCATCAACGACAGCAGGATGAAGACTTCGTCACCGAGGTTGTAGCGTTTCGTGGTCGGAACGAACAGGCCGCCGCCTTTCACAAACGACATGTAGGCGTTGTAGAGCGCGCCCTTGTCCTTGATCGCCAGTGACAGGATGCCCTGTCTCGGCAGTCCACCCATCGCACCCGGTGCAGCACCCATGTCTTGCTCCTCAGGCGGCGTTGGCGTTGAATGCCATACGCCATTCGTCCAGCAGTTCAATGATCGCGAGATCCTTGCGCAGCGGCGTCGAAAGCCGCAGCCGTGCGAGATTCAAGTGATCCCACCATGCGCTTAGCTTGTTGAAATCGCCGCGCGCGGTCAAGCGCGCAAATGCAGCGACACGAACTGAGCTCTGCAGCAGCGTATCCGTACGCGCGCTGAGCACCAGCAATCGCGCCAGGATCGAGAACAGGAACGCGATGTCCTGATCGGCCCAACGCGCCGCAATCGCGGTGATCGAACGTCCGCTGGCGGCATCACTCATGTCCTTGATCAATGCATCGATCACGCGCCCGGCATCAGCCTCGATCATCGCCAAGGCGGCACCGGGATTGCCATCTGCAAGCATCAGCGCTTCGTCTGCGAGCGCAGCATCCGCACCCTTCGCAATCAGCCAAATGCGTGCGGCAGCGGGTTCGGGCGGACGCAGATCGATGCGCTGGCAACGGCTGCGGATAGTCGCCGGCAAGCGCGCCGGATCGTCGGCGATCAGGATCAGTGCGGTATTCGCGGCTGGTTCTTCGAGCGTTTTCAGCAGCGCATTCGCGGCCGCCGTATTCATCGCATCGGCGGGATCGACGCTGACGACTTGCCAGCCGCCAAACGACGGCCTCGATGCAAAGCGCGCACCCAATGCTCTGATCTGATCGATGGTGATTTCGGTGCGCGGCTTGCCATCGTCGCGCAGTTCAAAACCGATCTGAACGCGATCCGGATGCGTACCGGCGCGGCGCAACGTGCAACTGCGACAGAGCTCACAGGCGAAACTGTCCTCACGCGGACTCGGGCACAACATGCGTGCGACGAGTGCGGCGACGAGATCACGCTTGCCGAGTCCAGACGGCCCGGCCAGCATCAATGCATGTGGAAAACGTTGTGCAGTCAGGCGCGCAACCAAGCCTTCCCAGGTTGGCATCAACCATGGTTGCAGACTCATGACGCCGCGATCCATTGCCCAAGCGCTTCACGCACGGCGACCGCGACCTCGACCGCCGACATGCGCGCGTCGATCACCCGGAAGCGCGCCGGATCTTGAGCGGCACGGGCGTGATAGGCGTCCTGCACACGCTGATGAAACTCGATTTTTTCGCGTTCCATGCGATCGCGCTCGCCACGCGAATACGCGCGCGCCAAGCCCTGCTCGACCGGCACGTCCAGCAGGAATGTCAGGTCAGGACAAACCGGTGCCGCCCACTCGGCCAAGGCCACGATGCGCGCTTCCGGCTGACCGCGACCGCCACCCTGGTAGGCAAAACTCGCATCGACATAGCGATCGGAAACGACCCAACGCCCGGATTCAAGCACGGGCAGAATGCGCTGATGCACGTGCTGCGCGCGCGCCGCGAACACCAGCAGCAACTCGGTTTCCGCTCGCATCACGCCCGTCCATTGCGGGTCGAGGACCAGTGCGCGGATGGCTTCGGCGAGCGGCGTACCACCGGGTTCGCGGGTCAGTTCGTAGCCAATGCCGCGCGTGCTCAGCTCGGCGGCAATCGCCGCCATCACCGTGCTCTTGCCCGCACCCTCGCCGCCTTCGAGCGTGATGAAGCGACCGCGGCTCATCGCAACTGATACTCGCGCACGGCACGATTATGATCATTGAGGTTGGACGAAAATACCGTCGAACCATTGCCCTTGGCGACAAAATAAAGCGCATCGCCCGCAGCAGGTCGCGATGCCGCCAACAAGGCCGCATCACCGGGCAGGGCGATCGGTGTCGGCGGCAACCCAAAACGCGTGTAGGTGTTGTAAGGCGTATCGGTGTCGAGATGGCGACGCGTGAGATTGCCGTCGAAACTCTCGCCGACGCCGTAGATCACGGTCGGATCGGTCTGCAACATCATCGGCATCTTCAAACGGCGCGCGAACACACCGGCAATGAGCGGCCGGTCACTGGCCTGGCCAGTTTCCTTTTCGACGATCGAGGCGAGAATGAGCAGTTCGTCTGCCGACCCGAGCGGCACCTGCGGATCGCGTTCGGCCCAGCGCTTCGCAAGCTGGGTCTGCATCGCGCGGTATGCGCGCTTCAGCACATCGACGTCCTTCTGGCCACGAATAAAGGAATAGGTTTCAGGCAGGAAACGACCTTCCGGATGCACATTCTCAGCACCGATCCGACCCATGACCTCAGCGTCCGACAATCCGCCGAGCGTCGATTCGAGTAGCGATTCCTTGGCCAGTGCGACGCGCAATTCACGGAAACGCCAACCCTCGATGATGGTGAACTGGTGATGGATGACATCGCCTTCAGCCATGCGTTTGAGCAGACGCCGCGGCGTCATGTTCTGGGTCAGTGCGTACTCGCCGGCACGCAGGCCGTCGAGTACGCCGAGTTCATGCGCGAGAGCGCGCCAGTACAACCACGGTGCACGCGTCGCGCCGACATTCTCGATTTTTCGAACAATCGAACGGAACGACGAACCGAGCTTCACGTCGAGTACCAGTTCGTGTGCGTCCAGTTGCATCGGCGTGTTGGTGAAGCGCTGGTAGTCGCGATACACGAGTATGCCGGCAACCGACCCGACGACCAGCACGAACAAGAACAGCAGCTTCAATGCACGCATTTCAAGCCTCCACCGGCAGACCGAGTAGCGGATGAAACTGGGCGCCGATCGCGCGCACGGCATCTCGGCGTACATAGCCCTGCCCGGCGTAGCGCACGACCGGCACAAAGCCACGCACGGCATTCGACAGGATCACGGCATCGGCATGGCGCAGGGCGTCTCGGTGCATGGCTTGAACCCTAACGGAAAACCCTGTTGGCGGCGATTGCAGCAGGCTGGCTCGCGCCACGCCGGCCACGACGCCGTGGCCGGCAGGTGGTGTGACCAGCACATCGCCGAACTGCGCGAATACATTGGCAGATCGCGCGCAGCCGACAAAGCCGTAGCGATCACAGATCAGCACTTCGGAATTCGACGTTGCCGTTGCCGCCAATACCTGCGCCAAACACGACAAGGTCTTGATGCCATCAGGCTCACCCGCAAGCCAGGTGTGCCGGGCATCGGTGAGCTCGATGCCAGTGCGATACGTCGCAGGCGCGATGGCCACCGGCGAGTTCACGAACACGTACCAGTCAACCGGGGACGGCCATTGCCGCACATAACCGCGACCGCTCGCCTTCGGCACCAGCAGCACCTTGATCACGGCGGAATGGACGACAGCGGCTTCGCGTTGCAGCAGCGCATGCATAGCCAGCCAATCGGGCGGCTGCAGATGCAACGCGGCGCACGCGGCTTGCAGGCGCGCGAGATGCGCGCCCCACCAACACACGGCGCCATCGTGGACACGCAGGGTCGTGAACGCGCCGTCGCCATAGTGCGCAGCGCGCGTGTCGAGCGCGAAGCCGGTGCTCGCTTCACCATTGCACCAGGCGCGAATCATGGCGGCCCACCGATCAGCGCATGCACAAGCCCGCGCGCTTTGGCCCGCGTCTCTTCGAGTTCGAGCCACGGATCGGAATCGGCGACGATGCCGGCGCCTGCGCGAAATTCGATGCTGTTGGCGGTGATTGTCATGCTGCGGATCAGGATGTTCAGATCCATGCGCCCATCGAGTCCGAGATAACCCAGCGCGCCGGTGTAGAAACCGCGGCCTTCGCCTTCAAGTTCACTGATGATTTCCATGCAACGCACCTTCGGACAACCGGTGATCGTGCCGCCCGGAAACACGGCGCGGATCGCGTCGACCGGCGACAGCGCGGGTCGCAAGCGCGCCGTTACATTGGAGACGATGTGGTGAACATGCGCGTAACTTTCAACCGTCATCAGTTCATCGACGACGACCGAACCCGGCACCGCGACGCGCCCCAGATCATTGCGCTCGAGATCGATCAGCATGATGTGTTCCGCACGTTCCTTGGCATTGCCGATGAGTTCGCGTACCCGCGTCGTGTCGTCATCGCCGGCGAAGCGCGGTCGCGTCCCGGCAATCGGGCGTGTCTGCAGAACACCATTCGCTGCCGAAATCAGGCGTTCAGGCGAGGAACTGGCGAGCGCGAAACCGCCCCACTGCACCAGACCGGCGAACGGCGCAGGATTGCTCTCGCGCAAGGCGGCATAGGTCGCGGCGACATCGAGTTGTGCCGGCCGCGGCGCACGCCATGCCCGCGACAGATTGACCTGGAACACGTCGCCGTCGGCAATGTAGGCGAGTGCCTGACGCACAGCGTCGATATAGCGCTGCGGCGCATCTTCGATCAGCGTTTTCAGCGGCCGCGCCGGCATGATCGGCGCACGTGCAACCACGAGATCCGCAGCCAGTTGCTCGAACAGCTCCCGCGCGTGGTCTTCGCCGACGATGCAGGCCGACCCATCGGTTCGGTCGACCACCAGCGCCACCGGCGTACGCAGTGCCAGAGCGCGCGGCGTTGCCGCAGCCGGCAAGCGCAGTCGTGGCTCGATCTCGGCGGCGATCTCGTAGCCCAACAACAAGGCGAAGCCGCCCAGGAATGGCGATGCCTGATCTTGCGCGGGCACCTGCTGCTCTTCGGCATGCCAGGCGTCAAGCGCCGCGAAGAATCCGCCCGCCTGCGCATGTGGCCCGGACAAGCTGCCATCAGCCTCGGCCATAAGCGCACGTCCGTCGGTCGCCAACAGCAAGTCGTAGCGCGCGGTCTGGCCGCCGCTCGCCACCGACTCCAGCAACACCGGATACCGCTGTGGATGCGCCGCATGCAGCGCCAGCAGATCCGGCATGAAAGCAAGCGCGCGCAGCAACGTCACGTCAGGGCTCGATCAGATCTTGCGCATCACCAGCGAAGCATTGGTGCCGCCAAAACCGAAGCCGTTGCTGATCGCGACCGAGATCTTTTTCTCGCGTGCGGTGTTCGGCACGTAGTCGAGATCGCAGCCTTCGCCCGGATTGTCGAGATTGATCGTCGGCGGAATGACGCCGGTGTGCAGCGCCATCGCCGTGAAGATCGCTTCGACGCCGCCCGCAGCACCGAGCAGATGCCCGGTCATCGATTTCGTCGAACTGACCATGGTCTTGTAGGCGTGGTCGCCGAGCGCGCGTTTCACTGCCAGCGTTTCGGCGAGATCGCCGAGCGGCGTCGAGGTGCCGTGCGCATTCAGGTATTCGATTTGATCTGCATTTACGCCAGCGTCCTTGAACGCGGCGGCCATGCAACGTGCCGGACCATCGCCATTCTCACTCGGTGCGGTCATGTGATACGCGTCGGAGCTGGCACCGAAGCCCGCGAGTTCACAGTAGATGCGCGCGCCACGCGCTTTCGCGGATTCGTATTCCTCGAGCACCAGGATGCCGGCGCCGTCACCGAGCACGAAGCCGTCGCGGTCACGGTCCCAGGGGCGCGATGCACGCGTCGGGTCGTCGTTGCGCGTCGACATCGCACGCATCGCGCAAAAGCCGGCGACAGAGGTCGGCGCGGAACCGAATTCGGCGCCACCGGCGACCATCGCGTCGGCATCGCCGTATTGGATCAGTCGCATCGCCATGCCGATCGAATGGTTCGCCGAGGCACACGCGGAGACTGCGGAAAAATTCGGACCCTTCAGGCCCTTGAGGATGCACAACTGGCCGGAGACCATGTTGATGATGGTTGATGGCACGTAAAACGGCGAAACCTTGCGCGGACCGCCTCGATCAAGGGTCAGCGTGGTTTCCTCGATGCCACGAATGCCACCGATGCCGGAGCCGATGATCGCGCCGATGCGCTCGGCATTGCCCTCGTTCGCTTCCAGTCCGGCGTCCTGCATCGCCATGATCGCGGCCGCAAGTCCGTAGTGGATGAACGGGTCCATCTTCTTCGCGTCCTTCGCGGACACGAACTGGGTCGGGTCAAAATCTCGCACTTCGCCGGCAATGCGCGTGTTGAACAGCGCCGCGTCAAAACTGGTGATCGGGCCAATGCCGGAGCGGCCATTGCTGATGCTGTCCCAGGCCTGCGCGATGGAATTGCCCACCGGCGACACGATGCCCATGCCGGTGACGACGACGCGACGCTTCTGACTCATGGCTTGCTCCGCTGTGTTCAAGACCGATTGGTTCAGGACCGATTTAGTCAACCACCAAAACGCAAACTGCGCCACGCGGGCGCAGTTTGGCTGAACTAGACGATTCGGCTCAGGAACACGATCAGGGTTTGACGTGCGCCTTGATGTAATCGATGGCCATCTGCACGCTGGTGATCTTCTCGGCGTCTTCGTCCGGAATCTCGCACTCGAATTCTTCTTCCAGTGCCATCACCAGCTCGACCGTGTCGAGCGAGTCGGCACCGAGATCATCGACGAACGAAGCGTTCGTGGTGACTTCGTCTTCTTTGACGCCGAGTTGTTCGACGACGATTTTCTTGACGCGTTCTTCGATGGTGCTCATTGGCTTCAAAACCTCCGGGAAAGAAAAACCCCGGACGGTTGGCCGAGGTGAAAGCGGCGCGAATTGTAGAGCAAAGATTCGCGTTTGGCTCAAACGGGCGTTGGGCCGGTATCGAATGAATACGGCTCAGGCCATGTGCATGCCGCCATTCACATGCAGGGTTTCACCGGTGATGTAGGCGGCCTGGCTTGAAGCGAGAAACAGCACGGCGTGGGCGATGTCGTCCGGGCTGCCGAAACGGCCCAGCGCGATGGCGTCGCGCATGCCCTGCTTGTTCGCTTCCGGCAGGTCCTTGGTCATGTCGGTCTCGATGAAACCCGGCGCCACGACATTGACGGTAATGCCACGGCTGCCGATCTCCCTGGCGAGCGACTTCGAGAAGCCGATGATGCCGGCCTTGGCCGCAGCGTAATTGGTCTGGCCGGCCTGACCGGTCACGCCGACCACCGAGGCGATCGAGATGATGCGGCCCTTGCGCGCCTTCATCATGCCGCGCATCGCGGCCTTCGAGGTGCGGAAGATCGACGACAGATTGGTATTGAGGATCGTGTCCCAGTCTTCGTCCTTCATGCGCATCAACAAACCATCGCGGGTGATGCCGGCATTGTTGACGAGGATCGAGATCGCGCCAAATTCCTTGCTGATCGCATCAATCAACGCGTCCACGGACGCACTGTCGGCGACATCGAGCAAGCGACCGACGCCACCAAGCGTGGCCATGCGCGTGCTGATGGCGGCTGCCCCGGCATCACTGGTCGCGGTCCCGATGACTTTCGCGCCGGCCTTGGCGAGTGCATCGGCGATGGCCGCTCCGATGCCGCGACTGGCACCGGTGACGAGGGCGATTTCACCACTGAGATCGATCTGCATGGTTTGTGCTCCGGTTATTGCCAGTCGCTGCGAGCGGCGTCGAGGTCGGTCGCCAAGGCACGACCATCAAGCGACTTGTCGATGCGTTTGATCAAGCCGGTCAATACTTTGCCTGGCCCACATTCGCCGATACGAGTGACACCGCGTGCGGCCAGTGCCTGCACGCATTCGGTCCAGCGCACCGGCAGATGCAGTTGACGCACGAGTGCGTCCTGGATGGCCGCGATCGAGTCGTGCGCTACCGCGTCCGCATTCTGGATCACCGGACGATCCGGCAACGACCAGTTCAGGGTCTGCATCTTCGCGCGCAAGGCGGCCGTGGCTGGTTGCATCAAGGCACTGTGCGAAGGCACCGAGACCGCGAGTTTCACCGCTTTCCTGACGCCCCGCTCGGCCAACAAAGCGATCGCGCGATCGACAGCTTCGGCATGCCCAGCGATGACGGTCTGACCGGGACTGTTGAAATTTGCCGGCGCGACGATCTGGCCAAGCGCAGCGTCGAGGCAGGCTTGTGCAATCACCGCGTCGTCCGCCATCAGGATCGCGGCCATGGCCCCGACACCGGCGGGCACGGCATCCTGCATCAGCCGACCACGCTCGCGCACCAGCGCTGCGCCGTCGGCCAACGACAAGGCGCCAGCGGCCACCAGCGCGGCGTATTCACCAAGGCTGTGGCCGGCGAAAGCGGCAGGCTGCGCGCCACCACGTTCATTCCACACACGCCACACCGCGACACCCGCGGCGAGCAAGGCGGGTTGCGTCACTTCGGTGCGGTTGAGTTCGGCTTCGGGATCCTGCTGGCTGAGTGACCACAGATCAAGGCCGCAACCGGCGCCGGCCTCGTCGAACGTAGCGCGCACGAGCGGCGTGGTCGCAGCCAGATCCGTGAGCATGCCAACCGACTGTGATCCCTGGCCCGGAAATACAAAAGCAAGATTGTTGAGCATCGGAGTTTCTCTCTTGTCTCCTCCCCTTTGCGAAGCAAGGGGGAGGCTGGGAGGGGGTCGCTCTCAGAACCGAACCAGCGCCGAGCCCCAGGTGAAGCCGCCGCCGAATGCTTCCATCAACACCAGTTGACCCGGTTTGATCTTGCCACTACGCACCGCATGATCGAGCGCGAGTGGCACTGATGCGGACGAAGTATTGCCGTGCTTGTCGACGGTGATGACAACACGTTCCATCGGCATGTCCAGCCGCTTGGCGGTGGCATTGATGATGCGCAGGTTGGCCTGGTGCGGCACCAGCCAGTCGATGTCGGACTTCTGCAACTGATTGGCCGCGAGCGTTTCCTCGACGACGGCGTCGAGCGTCTTGACCGCAACCTTGAACACTTCGTTGCCGGTCATCATCACGCGCACGCCGGCATTCTTCTCGTCGAGCTTGAAGCCCACTGAGACGCCCACCGGGTTGTACAGCAGGTGCTTGTGTGCGCCATCGGCATGCAGATGCGTGGACATGATGCCGGGCTCGGCCGAGGGTTTCAGCACGACCGCGCCGGCGCCGTCGCCGAACAGCACGCAGGTGCCGCGATCGGACCAGTCGAGCATGCGCGTCAGGGTTTCAGCACCGACCACGAGCGCGCACTTGCTGGAACCGGTACGCACGAACTTGTCGGCAACCGACAGCGCGTAGATGAATCCGGAACACGCAGCGTTGACGTCGAACGCGGCGCAGCCGTTGGCACCGAGGCGGTGCTGCAGCAGGCAGGCCGTACTCGGGAAAATAATGTCCGGCGTGGTCGTGCCGAGCACAATCAGGTCGATGTCGGCTGCAGTCACGCCAGCCGCCTCCATTGCCTTCAATGCGGCTTCGTAAGCGAGGTCGCTCGTGGTTTGACCAACGGCAGCGACGTGACGCTCGCAGATGCCGGTGCGATCGCGAATCCACTGGTCATCGGTATCGACGAGCTTTTCCAGATCGGCATTGGTCAGCACTTTCTCCGGCAGATAGCTGCCGGTACCCACGATGCGCGAATAGATCACGATGCGGTCCTCGTTGAAGCAGCATCACCAAAGAAAAACGAATCGGCGCTGTTCACGCCGATTCGATACGAGAGCGGCATCTCCTTGCGGAGACGCGATCACTCTTCGGTCTTGACCTTGTCGGCTTTCGTCATGATGACTTTCTTGCCGCGGTAAAATCCGTCTTTGGTGATGTGATGACGGATATGCGTCTCGCCAGTCACCTTGTCGGTCGACAACTGCTTCGTCGTCAGTGCGTCGTGCGAACGGCGCATGCCGCGGGTCGAGGGGGTCTTGCGACTTTTTTGAACGGCCATTTCAGATCTCCAACAAATTATTGCTTCTTGATCGAAGCAAGCGCCGCGAACGGGTGTTCACGCGCACGCACTTCGGCATTTTCGGTGGTGTAAACGACTTCTTCGGCTTCGTCGAAACCCGGCTTGGTGGGTACGAGCGGCAAGGCCAGGATCAATTCGTCTTCAATCACATCGCTCAGGCGCAGCTCGCCATGATTGACCAGCAGCGCTTCGTAACCCGGCGGCAAGCCCGACTCGTCGGCCTCTTCGCGGATCAAACCCAGTTGCACACTCAACGATACCGGCCACGCGAACGCTTCGAGCGAACGTTGGCAGATCAGGGAGAGCGAGCCTTCGACGCGCATCGCGAGGAATGCCGCGCCGAGACCGTCGCGTCCGAACTCGAGTTCGTAGCGCAACAGGCCGTCGGTATTGGCGAGACTTTCGCAAAGACGCGGCAGCGAGCCGATCAACAGGCTCCCGTGGAAGTGACGTGTGGACGCCACCATGCGCCACGCATCGACGGTTTCGGGGAAGGCCGTTGACATAAGGGCGGCGATGGTAGGCAGGCACACCCTTGAAGTCAATCGGAATTCGGGAAATGGTGACCGGTTCCGGAGCGACGACCGGGACTGCCGCTAGACTGATGGCGAGTTTACGAGAGTCCTGAAAATGTTCTACTTGATGATCCTGACCATTCTGGTGGCCGCCGTAGGCTTCGGTTTCGCCTTCGCGAACTGGCGTCAGGAACGGCGCAATCTGGCGATCCAGAACCTGCTCGATGACGCCGACCGACTCGAAGCCAAGCTGCTGGCGACGCGCACGCGCATGCGCGAGGTCGAGGGCATGCTCGGCCGCCTGCCCTCGGACATTACCGAAACCGCGCGCGCCACCCTGGCCTCGGAAGCCGGCATTCAGGATGCGTTGAAGCGGGTGTTGAGCCACCGTCTGTGGATCCGCGAGAACGGCAGCACGGCGTCAATCGCCAAGCTGCGTGAGGTCGGAGTCACTGCGCGCAAATCATTGGCGCAGCTCGAACAGCAGCTGGCGCGACTTGAAGGTGCCGGCGGCGAATTGCAGGCCGCGTACGAAAAATCCGACACATTGCTCGGCATGAAGTCGGCCAATCGCAAACCCGATACCGCTGGCACCGGCCATTGATGCGCAGCATTGTGCTTTGTTCCACGTCGCGCTACCGCGGTGAACTTCTGGCGCGGCTGCGGCTGCCGTTCGTCACCGCACGGCCCGAGGTCAATGAGACACCGCAATCCGGCGAGCCCGCAGACGCCCTCAGTCAACGTCTTGCGACCGCAAAGGCCCGGGCACTGGCGGCGGATTTTCCTGATGCGTTGCTAATCGGATCCGACCAGGTCGCCAGTCGCGACGGTCTGTGTATCGGCAAACCCGAAAACCGCGATGCCGCCATCGCGCAGTTGCTGACATCGAGCGGACGCGAGGTCCGATTTCATACTGCCGTCGCCATATTCGACACGAATTCCGGCCAGATGCGACAGTCACGTGACATCACCACGGTGCGTTTTCGAAATCTTCAGCGCCGCGAAATAGAACGTTATCTCGATCAGGAGCCGGCGCTCGACTGCGCCGGCAGCTTCAAATGCGAGGGTCTCGGCATCACCCTGCTTGACGCAATCGAAACGCAGGACCCGACCGCCTTGATCGGACTGCCCTTGATCGCGACCGCGCGGCTGTTGCGCGAATTCGGCGTCAATGCACTCGCCTGAGTTCAGTTGGCGTCGACCACAACCCGGCGCTTTGCCAGCAGTCGCCAGACGCCGTCGGCCTGTGCGCGCACTTCCAGATCATGCGCGCCCGGCGCCAGATCACGGCCGACCGAATCGGCGTAGAACCCGACATTCGGCCAGCGCCGATCGCGCAGATCCGGCCAGACATCGCGCACATGATTCGCCGGAATACCGAAGGACTGGCTGACCGTCGGATCCACGCGGCCGTCGATCCGGACCTCGAACTGGTCGATTCCGAGTGCTTCGCGCACGACCCAGCCGGAGAGCACGAATCCAGCGCCGGATTTCACGCGCATGTCCGCGGACGGAGAATCGACGTGGCCGAGTGGCGGCAAGCGGCAGTCGGGCGGCAGGCCGGGTCGTAGTTCCAGCCAGACAAAGCGTTTCGCCGTGCCGAACAGGGCCAGATCGTCCACATAGCGCACCTGCGCAAAACTGTCGCAAAGGTGACGATAGAACGGGAGGACCTCTGCGGCATACAGTGCATTTTCCTCGACGACCAGCAACAGGTGCTCGGCATCCGTCGTCAACAATGCAGCCTGATCGCGTTGCCAAAGTGCGAGCTGTTTCTGCCGGCCATGTTTGACATTGCGCGGATGATCGAGCACGTAGATCGGCTGTCGACCGGCAAACGCGAAATCGAGTTGCGCCGCGAGCAGGAAATTGTCGGCGACGAGGACGGTGTCGGCCGGCATTGATCGTAGACGTTTGTCCGTCGCGCGCGCCGCCTGATCCCAGCCGAGAAATGACTCGCCGAGGCGGCGGTCGCCGCCGGGAGGCCATTGGTCCGACACGAAGTTGAAACTCACCAACACCGCGGCCACGAGCAGCGCCGTTGAATACGCCGCGACTCGGGCCGATGTCGATAGCCGCTTGCGCCAGCCGTCCTGCCAGTCCCGCGTCATGGCCGGCAACATCAGCACAAGCGGCAAGTACGCCGGCAGCGGCCAGTGGAAGCGTGTGCGCTCCGCATCAGCGAACAAGCCGACGACGAAGTACGTCAACGAAACGCCGATCGACATCGCCACGATGACATCGAAGCCAGACTCGCGTCGCCGTCGCCACGCCCGCCACATCGCCAACAGAAGTACCGGATACATCAGCACACCGAGCGTCGCCGCTTGCTCCAGCGGCTGCAGCAGCGACATCGCATCGAACTGCCAGGCATGTCGTTCGATCGCCTGGAACTTGAACGCCGCCCAGTCATTCTGCGCGTTGAACCACAAGGTCGGGAGCAGGCCCAGCAATCCGAGCAGCTGTGCGACCCAGAAGCGACCACCACGCACCGCAACTAGCGCACGCGGACTGATCGTCAACAGCAGCAAGCCGACCGGATACAACAAGGCTGCGCGCCAGTGCGTCAGCCAGGCGAGCGCGAAGGCAAGCGCGAACAGCAACCAGTTGCGCCAACCATTGTCGTCAAGGGCGCGATCCAGCGAACGCGCGGCAACGATGAAAGCGAGTGTCAGTGGCGCATCCGGTGTCGCCAACTGGCCGCTGAGGACCAGCAGCGGCACGGCCATGATCCAGGCGCCGATGCCGGCATCGGCTGGCATGCGTTCGCGCCACCAATGCAACAGCACCGCCACGGTCGCGACGCCGCAGAGGACGAAGCCGATGCGCATTCCGAGCAAGTTGTCGCCGAGCAAGAAACATCCGGCACGCACCAGCCAAGCCGTCAGCAGCGGCAGATCGGTGTAGCCCGACGCAAGATGCCGTCCTTCCTGCCAATAGAAGACCTCATCGCCGAATGGCGGGACCCACGCCGCAAGCAGCAATTTCACCAGCAGCAGCGCGGCCAGCAAGCCAGGGAACGAAGGGCGTGTAGTCGCAGTCAATGCCGCTTCCCGCAACTGCTCGCACCCTCTGCACATGCATTCAGGCACGCTAGCATCGGGACTTGAGACACGGAGCGACAAACCATGAGTTCAGAACCGCAGCGACTGGATCGCCATGATGCCACTCAGGTGGCGCTGCGTGCAGCCATCGAGCAGGTGAATCAAGTCGTCTTCGGCAAGCGCGCGCAGATCGACCTGGCGTTCGCCTGTCTGCTCAGCGGTGGCCATTTGTTGATCGAAGACGTGCCCGGCGTCGGCAAGACCACGCTCGCGCACGCGATGGCGACGAGTCTCGGACTCAGTTACCAGCGCATCCAGTTCACCAGCGACCTGCTGCCCTCGGACATCCTTGGCGTTTCCATCTTCGATCGCGATACCGGCCAGTTCCGTTTCCATGCCGGACCGATTTTCGCGCAACTCGTGCTCGCCGACGAGATCAATCGCGCCACGCCGAAAACGCAATCGGCCTTGCTTGAGGCGATGGCCGAACAACAAGTCACTGCCGACGGCGAATCGCGACCGTTGCCACAACCGTTCCTCGTGGTCGCCACGCAGAATCCGGTCGATCTTGCCGGCACTTTTCCGCTGCCGGACTCTCAACTCGATCGTTTCCTGATGCGGCTGTCGCTCGGTTACCCCGACGCCGAGGGCGAACGCCAGATGCTCGCGGCCAGCGATCGCCGCGAATTGCTGACGCAACTCGGCGCACGCCTCGACAGCGCACAATTGCTCGAGATCCGTCGGCGCGTGGGTCTGGTGGTGACCAGTGCCGCCCTCATCGACTACGTGCAGCGGACACTGGCTGCGACACGCCAGCACGCGCAGATCCGCATCGGGCTGTCGCCGCGTGCCGGGCTGGCATTGCTCGCAGCGGCCCGCGCCGTGGCCTATCTGGCGGGTCGAACTTTTGCCCTGCCGGAAGACGTGCAGATGGTGTTCGCGGCAGTCGCCGCACATCGCCTGGTGCTGGCGTCCGAAGCGACGCTGACCCGTGAATCGCTGGCCGGGGACGTGATCAAGACGGTGCGCGTCGACTGACATGCTGGCGACTTGGCGCGACGACTTGATGCGGTTCGCGGAACGCCGACTGCCGGCGCTGACCCGCTATCGGCAAGCGGAAGCCCTGCCGATCCGCTTGCACCCGCGGCGCGTCTACATCTTGCCGACCCGCTTCGGACTGGTGTTCGCGTTGCTGCTGTTGTCGATGCTGATCGGCGCGCTGAATTTCAACAACAATCCGGCCTTGTTGCTCACCTTGCTGGTCGCAGCGACGACGATGGTGAGCTTTCATCACTGCGTCGGGCAACTGAACAAGATCGAATTGCTCAGCGTCAGTGCCGAACCCGTCCACGCCGGACAGCCGTCACGGCTGCGCCTGAGCTTGCAAGCACACAGCGCGGTCGATCGTCCGCAACTGGTACTCGATCAGGACGATCGGGTCACCCTCTGCAGCTTGGCGGCCAATGGCAGCCAGGTCGCCGAAATCGAAGTACCAACACTGCATCGCGGACACCAGCGTGTCGGCCGATTTCGATTATGGACCGAGTATCCGTTCGGTATCACCTGGGCGTGGTCGGTGTTGCACCCGCAGGCGAGCGTGCTGGTCTATGCAACACCGGAACGCGCGGCGCCACCGTTGCCGACCGGCGATCCGCGTCACCAAGGCCAGCGCCTGCGTACCCCGGGCGAGGACTGGCATGGCCTGCGCGAGCATCGGGTCGGTGATCCGCCGAAGCACATCGCCTGGAAGCCAAGCGCGCGTCAGGAGCGGCTGCTCGTCAAGGAATTTGCCGACCCGACAAGTGAGGCGCTGCTGCTCGACTGGTTCGATCTCGCGCTCGACAAGGAAGCACGCATTTCCCGATTGACGCGCTGGGTATTGGAGGCGCGCGATCGGCAACTGCCGTTCCGACTGCGTCTCCCGGACGGCGTGCACGGCCCCGGCAACGGCCCGGCCTTCGCGGCTGTGTGCCTTCGCGAACTGGCGCTGCTGCCATGAGCACGCCGCTCGATCGTGCGCGCTACCTGCTGGTTGTCACCCTCAATGCGCTGATGTTGTTTGGTCACGTGCACTGGATGCCGGTCAGCTACGCCGTTTGGCTGTTCGGACTGCTCGCATTGGCCGCCTGGTTCGCACGACGTGGCGTCGTGACCGTTCCGACACTGATCCGACTGCCGCTATTGATCGCGACGATGGGCCTGCTGGTCTATGCCGCCGGCTCACCGATCGGTCGCGAAGGCGGCAGTGCCATGCTCGGCGGCTTGATCGTCCTCAAGATGTTCGAAACGCGGACCCTTCGCGATGCCCGCGTGACCACGGCCGCGGTGCTGTTCTTCTGCATGATCGGATTCCTGTTCGGCCAGGGATTGACGCTGACCCTGTATTTTTGCTTCGTGGCCCTCGCCTGTTTCCTGGTGCTGCATCTCGTGAGCAATTCCGCGCAGCGCATTGATCGCTGGTCGGAACTGCGCGCACACATCAAGTTCGGCATGCGCTTGAGTGGGCGCATCGCTGCGGCGGCCATTCCGCTGACCATCATCACGTTCGTTTTTTTTCCGCGACTGTCATCACCCCTTTGGGGCGCACCCTGGGATGCGACCAGCGGCAAGACCGGCATTTCCGACCGCATGCGCCCGGGTGCCCTCAGCCAGCTGTGGAATGACGACACCCCAGCGTTTCGGGTCACGTTCTTCGGCACCGCACCGCCGCCGGCAGCGCGGTACTGGCGCGGACCGGTGCTGTGGAATTTCGATGGCAGCGAATGGTCACGTCCAGATGCATTTTCGGGCGAAGACACGTTTGATCTTCGTTACGAACCGGCGTCTTTGCTCGAATACGAAGTGTTGATGGAACCCACCGAGCAACGCTGGTGGTTTCCGCTCGACTTCGTCGTCAAACGTCCCGATGGCACCCGCATGAGTGCCGACGGTCAAGTCACCGCCTATCGCCCGATCATTGGACCGCGCAAGGCCAGAATGACCTCGGCGTGGCGCTACACGCTCGATGTCAATCCGCCTCGCGGCCAACGCTGGCTGGGACTTCGCCTGCCCGAACGCGGCAATTCCCGCGCGCGTGCACTGGCTGAGCAATGGCGGGCCACGCATGGCGACAACAACCAGGCCGTGATCGATGCCGCGTTGTCGCTGTTCAATCGCGAGTTCAGTTACACGCTTGAACCGCCGCCACTCATGAGCGATGACGGCGTTGACGATTTCCTGTTCGCCACCAAAGCGGGCTATTGCGAATACTTCGCTTCGGCTTTCGTCTATCTGATGCGCGCCGCCGGCATCCCGGCGCGCGTAGTGACCGGATTTCAAGGCGGCACCTACAACGCCAGCGGCGACTACTGGATCGTGCGCAATTCCGATGCCCACGCCTGGAGCGAAGTCTGGTTGCAAGACCGCGGCTGGGTGCGGGTTGATCCGACCGCGGCCGTTGCGCCGGAGCGGATCAATAGCGGCAGTCTCAGCGCCGCCATGCCGGAAGCCGCGAATTGGTACAACGAAGGCTGGGGCGCCGACTTGCGCAATCGCTTCGACCTGGTCGCCCGTTACTGGCGTCAGGCGGTGATCGAGTTCGACGCCGTGCGTCAACGCAACCTGCTTCAGCAGGTCGGTCTTGAGGACGTAAGCTGGCAGAGTCTCGGTGGTGGTCTATTGATTTTTGGCGGCCTCGCGCTCGCGCTTGGAGCCTGGTTGAGCCTGCGTGGCACCGTGCAGCGAGTAAGTGATCCCTTGCTGCGCGCGTACCATCGTTTCACCTCGATACTGACGCGAGCCGGCGTGACGCGCGCGGACACGGAAGGCCCGTTGGCCTTTGGCGAGCGCGCGTCGACGCAACTGCCGCATGCCGCGTCGGCGATCCTCGAACTGACCCGTCGCTACGCCGAACAACGCTACGGTGAATCTGCGAACGATCCCGACCTCAGCCATCGCCAGCGCTTGGCGCGCGAACTGCGCGCGTTCCGGATCAATCGTCGCGCCTGAATAAATCGAAAGATTCGATGGCCGGATCAGCCCGGCGGCCACTGCATCTGTCGCCCCGCGAGCAGATGCAGATGGATGTGGTAGACGCTTTGTCCACCATCCGAATTGCAATTGAATACCGTGCGATATCCGGCCTCGGCAAATCCTTCGCGCTTGGCATAAGCCGCCGCTGCGAGCACCAGACGCCCGACCAGATCGGCATCGGCTTCGCCCAGATCATTGAGCGTCGACACCGCCCGTTTCGGCACGAACAGCACGTGGATCGGCGCCTGCGGCTGGATGTCGCGGAAAGCGAGCACGTGTTCATCTTCGAACACGATATTCGCGGGAATTTCGCGCCGGATGATCTTTGCAAACAGCGTGTCTGACATGGGCGTCCTCGTAATTTCAGCGGGCTACAACAGTTCGAGACGGCCACCAAAGGCATGCGCCAGCGTGCCGCGATCAATGAATTCCAGTTCCGACCCGAGCGGTACGCCGTGCGCAAGACGACTGGCGCGAACGCCGGCGTGGCGCGCCAACTGTCCGAGGTAATGCGCGGTCGCTTCACCTTCCACGGTCGGATTGGTGGCGACGATCAGCTCGCGCACTTCGCCTTCCTGCAGTCGCCGTGCCAGCGTATCGAGACCGAGTTCTTCCGGGCCGGTGCCATCGAGCGGCGACAAGCGTCCGAGCATCACGAAATACAGGCCGCGGTATCCGGTGGCCTGCTCGATCGCCAACTGGTCGGTCGGTGACTCGACCACACACAGCAGCGTCGCGTCGCGCGCGCTACTCGCACAAACGCTGCACAACTCACCCTCGCTGAAGGTCCGGCAACGCTTGCAGTGACCGATCTTCTCGGCCGCGAGCAGCAACTGTTGCGCGAGTTTCCGGGCACCGTTGCGATCGCGTTCGAGCAGATGAAACGCCATGCGCTGCGCCGACTTCGCACCGACGCCAGGCAATACCCGCAAGGCTTCGATCAGCGCATTGAGCAGCGGCGACGCAGTGCTCATCGGGGTGCACTCATCAGGCAACACCCATCAGAACGGCATCTTGAATCCCGGCGGCAAGTTCATGCCCCCGGTGACCTGCGCCATGCGCGCATTCGACGCTTCGCCAACCTTGTTCACGGCGTCGTTGATGGCGGCGACAATCAGGTCTTCGAGCATCTCGATGTCGTCGCCGACGATCGCCTTGTCGATGTGCACGCGGCGCGCTTCATGGCGCCCGTTCATGGTGACGCTGACCATGCCGCCACCGGCTTGGCCGATCACTTCGACGTTCGCCAGTTCTTCTTGCGCGCGCTTCATGTCTTCCTGCATTTTCTGCGCTTGCTGCATGATGTTGCCGAGTGGACCACGCATGGGAACTCCTTAATCGATCGGGCGAGTGGTATCGGGAATGATGCGCGCGCCGAAGTCGGCGATCGCGCGCATCACGAAGGGATCTTGCGCGATCGACGTTTCTGCAGCGGCTTCGCGTTCGGTCTTTTCGCGTGCGGCGCGCGTCGCAGCGGTATCGCCGACGACGTTGCTGATGTCCACCACGATGCGGGAATTGCGTGCACGCGCGACGGCGAGTGCATCCTGCAACTTGCGCAACGACAGGTCGTGGCGCAGATGTTCGAGACTGGCCGGCAGAGACACGCGGATCGCGTCGCCGTCGTCAGCGAGAAAGCCCAGATTCGTGGCGAACTCGCGTGCCGGGCCGCGCAGATCGGATTGATCGATGAAATCGAGCCAGGACTGCGCGTCGAACCTGGATACATCCGCGATTGCCACCGCGGGCCGTTCGGGCTCGGGCACGGGCAACCGCGCTGCCGCCACAGCCGTTGACATGGTTGCGCCAGATGCAGGCGGACGCACGGATACGGCATCGGCGACGGCGGCCACGGTGCTGATCGCGGCACGCGTCGGACTCGCCGCGGTGGTTGTCATCGGCGTTGATGACGATGGCGTAACTGCAGCACGCGGCGCGCTTGAAATCCGCGTCGGCGCATCGGCTGCGACCGGCGCGGGCTGGAATGCGAGCATCCGCAACAGGGTCATTTCAAAACCGATGCGCGGGCTCGGCGCCATCGCGAGATCGCGGCGGCCGCTGATCGCGATCTGATAGAACAGTTGCACCGTTTCCGGTGCCATGCGCTGCGCGAATTCGGCCACTGGCCAGGGCGCGTCGCTCGCAGCACCCGTCAGCAATTGTTCGACCTGGATGGCATGCAGGGCTTCGGCGAAGGCATCGAGCACGGTCGCGTAATCCGGCTGGAATTCTGCCGCCTGCTGGATCAACTTCCCGAGTCGCGCGGCATCGTCGTTGAGGATGGCGTCGAGCAGGTCGGTGACGGCACCGCGATCGATGGTGCCGAGCATGCTGCGCACTTCGCCTGCTTCGAGCTTGCCGCCGCCGAATGCGATCGCCTGGTCGAGCAGGCTGAGTGCGTCACGCAAACTGCCATTTCCGCCGCGCGCAATCTCGCGTACCGAGTCGGCATCGTGGGCGATGTCCTCGGCGGCGAGAATGCGATCGATCTGGAACATGATCTGCTCAAGCGTCAATCGCTTCAGATTGAACTGCAGACAGCGCGACAGCACGGTCACCGGCAGCTTCTGCGGGTCGGTGGTGGCGAGCAGGAACTTGGCGTGACCCGGCGGCTCTTCCAACGTCTTCAGAAGCGCGTTGAACGCGTTTTTCGACAGCATGTGTACTTCGTCGATCAGATACACCTTGTAGCGACCGCGCGCCGGCATGTATTGGGCGTTCTCGATCAGTTCGCGCACGTCATCGACGCCGGTGTTGCTGGCCGCATCGATCTCGAGCAGATCGAAGAAGCGCCCGGCATCGACATCGGTACAGATCGAGCACACGCCACAAGGCTCGGCGCTGGTGCCGCGTTCACAGTTCAGCGACTTCGCAAAGATACGCGCGATCGTGGTCTTGCCGACGCCACGCGTGCCGGTGAACAGGAAAGCGTGGTGGATGCGGCCGCTGTCGAGCGCATGCGAAAGCGCGCGCACAACATGTTCCTGGCCGACCAGTTCGGCGAAGCGCTTCGGACGCCATTTGCGAGCGAGAACCTGATACGACATCACGGCACCTGACAGGGACCCGCATTGTGCCAACCCGAGCGCTTCGCAGCCAGTTGTAGTTCGCGGCGCGGCGCCATTCCTGCGCCTGCGCCAGATTCACCTTGAGCCACAGGCCACTTGCGGCTAAAGTGCGCGCCCCTTCCGGCCGCCGACGCGGTTGAAAAGGTTCCAGTGGAGCGATGTCCGAGCGGTTGAAGGAGCACGCCTGGAAAGTGTGTATACGGCTAAACCCCGTATCGAGGGTTCGAATCCCTCTCGCTCCGCCAGCTTCAAGCATTGCCGCAATACGCCAGTTTCTATGGTGGTCTCCGTCGGTTCCTCGCGACGATAGGTGGAAAATCCCGCCAGGCCCGGAAGGGAGCAACGGTATTCACTGATTCGGGTGCCGAGGGTCAGCCGGCGGAGGCTGCCGCTCTCAAAGTTTCCGAGTGTTACCATGGTGTCACCTGTTGCGGGAGTCACCCATGTCGACCACATCGTTGAAGCTTTCCGAAGAACTGAAGGACCGCGCGGCCGCTGTTGCGCGCGAACAGGGCGTCAGCACGCACGCATTCCTGGTCGAAGCAATCAGCACAGCGACCGATGCGGCCGAAAAACGCGCGGACTTCGTCGCTCAGGCGCATGCTTCGCTCAAGCAGACGCTGTCCTCAGGCAAGGCACACGATGCTGCAGCCGTCCACGCCTACATTCGTGAGCGCTTGGCCGGGCGAAATCCGGCGCGACCAAAGGCGTCGCCGTGGCGCGATTGAAGTACTCCGATCAGGCGTTTTCGGATCTGATCCGTCTGACTGAATTTCTGCTTGCGAATGATCATGAGTCGGCAAATTCGACGGTCGATCTCATCGAAGACGGGATCGAAACACTGACGCGTCATCCATTCGTCGGCCACAGCGTCGACGCGGATTTACGCGAACTGCTGATTTCACGGGGACGCTCAGGCTACGTCGCGCTTTACACCTACCGCGAATTCGAAGACATCGTTGTCATCCTCGCCATCCGCCACCAGCGCGAAGCGGGTTACTGGAACGTATCGGTTTGACCGCGACGCGCGCCCATGCTCAACCCCAATCCACCAACTCCCGCAACACCGTCGTCGCGTAGGCGCCGGCGGGCAAGGTGAAGCGGGCGATCAGGTCGGTGCCATCCCAATCACAACTGAAATCGCGTGCGGGCAAGCGCAGCGAACGCCGTTCCTGATCCATTTCGGCGGCGATCAATCCGGCACAGATCTCGGGGTGGCGGTCGATAACGCTGGCTTCGAGTTCGCGTACAGCTTCCGTGCTGCGCAGTTCACCGCGGCCGAACATCGGGCCGGTGGGGTGAATGTCCTGACGGGCGACGCGTTCGCGTTGCGCATCGTCCAGTGGTTCCGGGCCAAAGATCGCGGAACGGCCGTCGAGTTGGAATACGTCGCCGGCCAAAGCCTGATGCCAGTTCCCGTCCGCGACACGCAGCGCCAGCACGGCATTGAACAATTCCGAACGCGCGGCGCTGAGCAGGATCGAACGCTCGGAACGCTCGACGCGCTTGCCGGCAAACATCGCCAGCGCCTTGTCGACATTCGCGCCACCGCGACCGAAGCGTTGCTCACCGAAGTAGTTCGGTACGCCCTGCGCCGCAATCGCCGCGATGCGTGCAGCCGCGAGATCGCGATCGCCTTCGATGTCGCGCACACGAATGACGAACCCATTGCCGCGCAGCGCGCCGCGCTGGATCTTGCGGGAATGACGCGTCGCGGAGAGAACGATGACGCCTTCGATCGCGCAAGTCGCCCAATCGGTCTCCCTGCCCTTCTTCGCCAGCACCGAGAACGACTGGCGCGTCACCGCGTGGCGATCTTTCATGCCGGCATAACCGACATCGCGTTCGGTCACGCCAGCGAACAGCGCCAACTGCTTCGCGACGAAACCGGTATTGGCACCGCGCTTCTCAACATGTACGAGCCAATGCTCACCACTGCCGCTAGCCTCGAAACCGAGCTGTTCGTCGACGAAAAAATCCTCGGGTTCGACGCGCAAACGGCCGCGCAGCGGCGCACCGCCGTGGGCGTAAGGCAATTCGCTCATTTCAATGCCCGCTCGATCAGCACGACGGCTTCGGCGGCAAGCCCTTCGCCGCGACCGACGAAGCCGAGTTTTTCGGTCGTCGTCGCTTTCACCGAGATGCGATCGATTTCGATGCCCAGTTCGCCCGCGATACTGGCGCGCATCGCGTCACGGTGCGGACCGACTTTCGGCGCCTCAGTGATTACCGTGATATCGGCATTGCCGACATGCCAGCCACGTTCGGCGAGCAGGGCCGCACAGTGACGCAGGAACACGCGACTGTCGCAATCCTTCCAGCGCGGATCCGACGGCGGAAAGTGTTGGCCGATATCGCCGAGCGCGAGTGCGCCGAGCAGCGCGTCGCACAGCGCATGCAGCACAACATCACCATCCGAATGCGCATCGATGCCGCGATCGTGGGCAATGCGCACACCGCCCAATGTCACGTGATCGCCGGCGCGGAAGGCGTGTACGTCGAAGCCGTGACCGATGCGATGCGTCATGCCGGCGACGTCAGGATGAATTCGGCCAGGGCAAGGTCATGCAAGGTGGTCACTTTGATGTTGTCGTCGGCGCCGACCACCAACAACGGTCGACCGCCCACGCGTTCAATCGCCGAGGCCTCATCGGTAATCGTCGCCGCACTCGCGACATCGGCCAGCGCGCTGCGCAAGGCCACGCGCAGACGCCCGAATTGGAACAGTTGCGGCGTCAACGCGCGCCAGAGTTCATTGCGCGCGACCGTCGCTTCGATGCGACCACCCGCAGCACCGCGTTTGATCGTGTCGCGCATCGGCGCAGCGAGAATGGCACCGTCGTCGTGACGCGTTCCCTGCTCGATCAACGCATCGATATCCGAATGCCGAACACAAGGACGCGCGGCGTCGTGCACCATCACCCAATCCGAATCGGCGACGGTGCCGACGAGTGCATCCAATGCCGCCAGAACCGACTGCGCGCGCTCTTCGCCGCCAACGCAGGTACGCACCGGCTTGCCTTCGAATTCCTCGATGCCCGGCCAATGCGGATCGTCTTTCGCAAGCGCAACCATCAAACCGGAAACGCGAGGGTGCGACGCAAGACGATCAAGCGTACGCACGATCATCGGTTCGGATACGAGCGGCGCATATTGTTTCGGCAAGGCCGCACCGAATCTTTGGCCGCGTCCAGCGGCAGGAACCACACACCAGATCATTGCTTCCCCTCTGCCGGTGGTTCCGGCTCGATCACCTGATAGAACACTTCGCCGGGTTTGATCATGCCGAGCTCGCTGCGTGCGCGCTCTTCGATCGCCTCGGTACCGGATTTGAGATCTTCCACTTCTGCCGCGAGCGCGTCATTGCGTTTGCGCAACTCGGCATTCTCGCGTTGCTGCGTCGCCACGCGCGCTTCGAGGTCGCGCACTTCGGGGCGCCCACCCTGCCCGAACCAAAGCTTGCCCTGCAGGCCGATCAACAACGCAATCAGCCCGAAGACAATCCATCGAAACGGATGGCGGATGCTCACCTTTGAGCGCTCACCGCTTATTTCGACAACGGCGGCAGGCTGACAAACGCCTCGCGCCCGGCGTAACGCGCCGTGCTGCCGAGGGCTTCCTCGATCCGCAGCAACTGGTTGTATTTCGCGACGCGATCACTGCGGCACAGCGAACCGGTCTTGATCTGCGTCGCCGTCGTCGCAACCGCCAGATCAGCAATCGTCGTGTCCTCGGTTTCGCCGGAGCGATGCGAAATGATCGCCGCATAGCGGTTCGCGTGCGCCATCGCAATCGCATCGAGGGTTTCCGACAGCGTGCCGATCTGGTTGACCTTGATCAGGATCGCGTTGGCAATCCCGCGATCGATGCCTTCGCGCAGGATTTTCGGATTGGTCACGAACAGGTCGTCGCCGACCAGTTGCACCGATTTTCCGAGACGGTCGCTGAGCACTTTCCAGCCGTCCCAATCGCTTTCGCCCATGCCGTCTTCGATCGACAGGATCGGATACTTCGCGCACCAGGCGGCGTAGAACTCGACCATCTGCTCGGACGACAGCTTCTTGCCTTCGCCGGTCAGATGATACTTGCCGTCGTCCTTGTGGAATTCCGAAGCGGCGGCGTCGAGCGCCAGATAAACGTCTTCACCGGCCTTGTAGCCAGCCTTGCCGACCGCTTCGAGGATAGTTTCGATCGCTTCCTCGTTGGAGCGCAGGTCCGGCGCGAAGCCGCCCTCGTCACCGACGGCCGTCGCCAGACCGCGTCCTTTCAGGACCGACTTCAGCGCGTGAAAGATTTCCGTGCCGCACCGCAATGCTTCGGCGAAATTCGGCAGGCCAACCGGCATCACCATGAATTCCTGCAGGTCGACGTTGTTGTCGGCATGCGCACCGCCATTGATGATGTTCATCATCGGCACCGGCAAGACCGCGGCGCGATCGCCAGCGAGATGGCGCCACAACGGCAAGCCCTTCGCACTGGCAACGGCATGGGCATTGGCCATCGACACCGCCAACAACGCATTGGCGCCGAGCTTGCCCTTGTTGTCGGTGCCGTCGAGCGCGATCAGCAAATCGTCGAGACCACGCTGATCGCTGGCGTCGCGCCCGAGCACAGCGCTGCGGATCGATTCATTGACGTTGGCAACAGCCTTGCGTACGCCCTTGCCGAGGTAGCGCATCTTGTCGCCGTCACGCAATTCGACCGCCTCGCGCGAACCGGTCGAAGCGCCGCTCGGCACCGCTGCCCGACCCATTTGTCCCGACGCCAGCGTCACCTCCGCTTCGAGCGTCGGGTTCCCACGCGAATCCAGAATTTCGCGCGCATGCACATGAGCAATCTTCATCAAAGTCCACGGCCAAAAAAGGGCGCGTAGCTTAGCAGGGCTGACGTTTTCCGGGCTCGTGGCCGGACCTAACGGATTCGCGGCGATGGCGTGAATCCGCGCCGCAAGACCGCGCTGCACAACGGAACCAGCAGCAGCCAGAGCAAGCTGGGGCCGATCACGGTCTGTGCCGACCCCAAGCCCGGCACCGTCAACAGCAGTATCAGACCGCAGGCGGTCCAGACGCAAAACGGGCAAAAATTCTTCGACGTCATGACACGCTCCTCGTTAATGCGGGGAGCTTCGCGGCGAGCGGTCTCGTAGGCTGAGACGCGTCAGCCGCCGCCGTCGTAATTCGACAGGGCGAGCAGCAACTGACTCTTGGCTTCTTCGCGCAGCGGAATCGGCGCGACGATTTCGGCGTCCGGCCCGTAACGCAGCACGTCCATCAGCAACTCGCGCGCGTTCGAATAGGGCACGCGCAACTCGTAGCGGCCATCGTCGAGGAAGCGCCCTTCCTGCTTCGAATGCCAGCGCTCGTCGGCGACCCAGCGTGCGGCCTTGATCGAGAACCGGATCGTCGCCCACGCTTTGGGCGGGCCAGAGAAGATGCCGTAGCTGGAAGCGAGGTGCGAATCGAGCTCGGACTCCTGTACGTCGTCAGCGGTGGCATCGAGCACATCGGCATTGCGCAGACGATCAAGCGCAAAGCTGCGCAGCGCCTCACGCTCATGGTCGTAGGCATCCAGGTACCAGTTCTCGCGGTAGTGGGTCAGCCGCTGCGGGGAAACAATGCGCTCGGTAACGGCATTGGTCGAACGCGCGCGATAGCCGAATTTCAGTTTATGGCGTTCGAGCACGGCACTGGCGACGCGCCGGAACACGATTTCGTCCATCACCCGTGACAGCGCGCGGGTGACACGAATGCGTTCCAGCGGCCAGCGCTTGCCTTGCGACTGATCCGACAACAACCGTTCGATGCGCGACTTCAACGGTGCCAGCGCGCCGGACAAAACTTCGCCACCGGTGCGCGCGATCAGCTGATGCATCGCCAACAGCGACTCGAGTTCAGCACTCGACAACCACAACCCCGGCAACTCGAAGGTCTCGGCTTCAGCCTCGGCGTAATGAATTGCGGCGTGATCGCGGTCGGACTCGATCGGCGCGCCAAGCGCGTCGCGCAGGAAGGCGATGTCGCGGTACAGCGTCGCACGCGAACACTCGAGTTCGTCGTAGAGCTTCAGCAAGGACACCGGATAGCGCGAGTTCTTGAGTATGCGATGCAGCTTGAGTATGCGTTCGTAGCGATCCATGGAGTTGTCCTATGCCCTCACCAGCGTATCGCGACACCGCAGACGCTGCCAAAGTGTCTCCGACCCGCTGGCGTTTAACACCCATTGAATCCACTCCCCACTACAACGCCGACCATGACGCAGGGAAGCGATTGGCCCATACCGGCAGAACGACTGCCGATGAACACCCGCGAGCGGTTCGTCCAGGCGATGCCGGCGATCTTTGTCAGTGTTTTGCTGCACGTGTTTGCCGGATGGTGGCTGCTGCGTGCAGTCGACCCCTGGCAGCCGCGCGCGCAAGCGCAGCGCACGACGGCGTCCATGGAAGTCTTCTATTTCAATCCGGATCCGCCGCCACTGCCACCACCAGACGTCGTGGAAATGGAGGTCATGCGGGTCTACGCCGTGCCGTTTCCGATGTCGACACCGACAGTGACCGCGTCCGAGACGGCGGTGCGCGAACCGAGCCCAACACGCGAAGAAGCGCCGCCAAGGGTGGTTTCCGCGGGGAAGTTGCTGGGCGACGTAACCGGCATTGCTGGCGACGTGGTCGGACGCGCCCCTGGTTCGACACCGCGCTCGAACACCCAATTGCCCGGACGCGACGCGCCGTTCAGCGCCGCCGATTTCGAGTTGAAAGCGCCACCACCTTCGCCGCAGAAACGCACCCAGGCGGCGATCGGATTGTTGATGCGTACCCGCGGCGCAAATAACATCACCGACTTCATGGGCGTGACCGGTGGCCGTGATCCTGGCGCCGAGTTGAGCCGCGGGCATCACGATGGCTTGTACCTGCCACGTGACTGCGACGACCCGGACAACCCGAACCTCAGCGACGAATGCATGGGCATCCCCAAGCGCTGACTGGTTCCGGTGCGATAGCGCTTCGTGTTGAAATGGTCGGATGACGCACGCGAATCTCAATCTGCATGAACCGGTCGGCGACACCGTCAAAACCACGACCTGCTACATGTGCGCCTGCCGTTGCGGCATCAAGGTACATCTGAAGGATGGCCGCATCCGCTACATCGAGGGCAATCGTGCACATCCGGTGAACAAGGGCGTGTTGTGCGCGAAAGGCTCAGCCGGTATCGAACAGCACTATTCGCCTGCACGCTTGACTAAACCGCTACTGCGCGTCGGTGAACGTGGCGCTGGCGAGTTCCGCGAAATTGAATGGGACGAGGCGCTCGCGCTGGCCACCGACTGGTTGTCGAAGATCCGCGCGCGCAATCCCGACGAACTCGCGTTCTTCACCGGCCGCGACCAGTCGCAAGCGCTGACCGGCTGGTGGGCCCAGCAGTTCGGCACGGTGAACTACGCCGCGCATGGCGGCTTCTGCTCGGTCAACATGGCTGCGGCCGGCATGTACACGTTCGGTTCCTCGTTCTGGGAATTCGGCGAACCGGACTGGGAGCACACCCGCTATCTGATGATGTGGGGCGTCGCCGAAGACCATGACTCGAATCCGATCAAGATCGGGCTTGGGAAACTGAAGGCGCGCGGCGCAAAGATCGTGGCGATCAATCCGATCCGTACGGGTTATGCCGCGATCGCCGACGAATGGATCGGCATCCGCCCCGGCACCGACGGTCTGTTCGCGATGGCCTTGATCCACGAACTGCTGCGCACCGACCGCATCGACCTCGACTATCTGGTGCGCTACACCGATGCGCATCATCTGGTCATCGATGCACCGGGCACCGCCGACGATGGATTGATCGCGCGCGACGCAGACGGTAATGCGCTGTGTGCGGCGACGACGAGCGAGGGCTCAGTCAACATCGTCGACGCGCTGCGCATCGACATCCATCCGCGTGTCGTCGGCGACTACACACTGACCGACGGACGCAAGGCGCAACCAGTGTTCCATCGCCTCGCATCGCGCTATCTCGACGCACAGTACGCGCCCTCAGCTGTTGCCGAACAGTGCGGTGTGCCAGCCACAACGATCGTGCGCATTGCACGCGAACTCGCCGAGAACGCGTTCGATCACGCCGTCAAACTGCCGGTGCGCTGGACCGACTGGGCCGGGCGCGTCCATGACGAGATGATCGGCCGCCCGGTCGCGATGCATGCGATGCGTGGCATCTCGGCGCATAGCAATGGTTTCCAGACCTGTCGTGCGTTGCATGTGTTGCAACTGCTGCTTGGTGCAATCGAGTCCCCAGGCTCGTTCCGTTCGCAGCCGCCGTATCCGAAGGGCACGCCGCCAGCAAACCGTCCGGGCAAATCGCGCAAGGACAATGGTGCGCTCGACGCCGCGCCGCTTGGTTATCCGCAGTCGCCCAACGACTTGCTGGTCCAACCTGATGGCTCGCCGCGACGCATCGACAAGGCGTTTTCGTGGGAACACCCGCTCGCGATCCATGGCTTGATGCATACGGTCATCCGCAATGCGCATGCCGGCGATCCGTACAAGATCGACACGCTGCTGATGTTCATGGCGAACATGGGCTGGAACAGTTCGATGGCGACGAACGACGCCCAGCGCATGCTCTGCGATCGCGACGCGAACGGCGATTACGTCATTCCGCACATCATCTATTCCGACGCGTATCTATCCGAGACCGTGCAGTTCGCGGATCTGGTATTGCCGGATACAACCTATCTCGAACGCCACGACTGCATTTCGATTCTCGATCGGCCGATATCCGATGCCGATGGCGTCGCCGACGCGATCCGCTCGCCGGTCGTGGAACCGGATCGCGATGTACGCCCGTTCCAGAGCGTGCTGCTCGATCTCGGTACGCGCCTTGGATTGCCGGGCATGATCAAACCTGATGGCAGCGCGAAGTATCCGCGCGGCTTCCCGCAATACATCGTCGAGCACGAACGCGCGCCTGGTGTCGGTCTGCTCGCCGGCTGGCGCGGCGACGGCACGAAGCACGGCGTCGGTGGTCCGAATCCGCAGCAACTCGAGCGCTACATCGCGAACGACCATCACTGGCGCATGGAGATGCCGGAGTCGGCGCGCTATTTCAAGTTCGCCAATCGCGATTACTTCGAATGGGCCGCCGGGTTGGGACTGCTGCCGCGCCCCGCGGATGGCCGCTGGAAGCCACTGCCGGTGCAGCTCTATGCCGAACCACTGCAACGCTTTCGTCTCGCCGCACTCGGGCATGGCCCGGTTCAACCCGCGGACAGCGAACGCGAACGCGTCGCGCGCTATTTCGACCCGCTGCCGTTCTGGTACGCGCCGTTCGAAGGCGCCGAAATCGATCTGAGCGAGTTCCCGCTGCATGCGCTGACGCAGCGGCCGATGTTCATGTATCACGCTTGGGGTTCGCAGAATAAATGGCTGCGCCAGATCGCGACGCGCAATGCGCTGTACGTGCATCCACAGACGGCGGCGCGACGGGGCCTGACTGACGGTGATATCGCGACGTTGCGCAGTCACAGCGGTGCGATCGATGTGCCGATCGCGCTGCACGATGGCGTTGAGCCGAACACGGTGTGGACCTGGAACGCGATCGGCAAGCGCCGGGGTGCCTGGGCTTTGTCGAACGATGCGCCGGAATCAAAACGTGGATTCCTGTTGAATCCGCTGATCCATGATCAGACCCCGAAAAAGCGCTACGCGAATGCCGATCCGATCACTGGCCAGGCCGCGTGGTTCGATCTGCGTGTGAGTTTGACGAAGGTCACGCCATGACGATGTTGCCAGCGACCACGCAGAAGCACCTCGGTCTGTTGATCGATCTCGACATCTGCGTCGGTTGTCATGCGTGCGCGGTGTCGTGCAAGGAATGGAATGACGGCGGCCAGTTCGGGCCGCTGACCGATGCCGATGCGCGTGGCGCCGATCCGCTCGGTGTCTGGTTCAACCGGGTGCATAGCTACACCTTGGAAATGGATCGCGAATTGGGAGTTGGCGAAGCCAATGTGGGAGCGGCTTCCAGCCGCGATCTCGGAGCGCATCGCGGCCAGAGGCCGCTCCCACATTCGCACTCTGAAGTTTCAATTCCATCGGTATTGCCGATCGGCGGACCGATTCAGGCGGACGGCATGAGCCTGCATTTTCCGCGTTCCTGCCTGCATTGCGCGAACGCGGCTTGCGTGACCGTGTGCCCGACCGGCGCCAGCTACAAGCGCGCAGAAGATGGCATCGTGCTCGTCGACTACGACAAGTGCATCGGCTGCAAACTGTGTTCCTGGGCCTGCCCTTATGGTGCGCGCGAATACGACCAGCAGCAGGGCGTGATGAAGAAATGCACGCTCTGCGTCGACCGCATCTACAACGAGACTCTGGCCGTGGCAGATCGGCAACCGGCTTGTGTGCTCGCTTGCCCGACGGGCGCACGCTTGTTCGGTGATTTTGCCGATCCGGATTCCGAAGTCTCACGGCGAACGCGTGAGCGCGATGGTCGCGATCTGATGCCGGAACTCGGCTATGCGCCGACGAACAAGTATCTGCCACCGCGACCGCGCCAACGTTGTGCCGATACGCCGACAGAGTCGGCTTTACCGGAAGTATTGCCGCCGGTACTGCGCTGGCTCGACCGATTGCTGAGCCGCTGACATGCATCCTGCGTTATCTGTCATCGCCTTCACCACCTTGTCCGGCGCCGGCTATGGCCTGCTGATCTGGCTCGGCTGGCTGATCCCGTTTCATCGGCTGCCGCTGCCGGTGGGTTACGCGCCAATCGGCGTTGTGCTCGCCCTGGTGCTGATCACCACCGGCCTGCTCGCCTCGCTCGCGCATCTCGGCCGTCCCGAACGCGCCTGGCGGGCGCTGTCGCAATGGCGCAGTTCCTGGCTGTCGCGTGAAGGCCTGCTCGCCATCGCCTGCTACCTACCCGCGCTGCTGATGCTGCTCGCGAGCTTGGGCTGGATCGACACCGCGCACCTGCGCTGGCTCGGTCCGGTCGCGATCGTACTCGCGCTGCTCACCACTTACGCGACCTCGATGATCTATGCCTCGCTGAGCACGGTTCCCGCTTGGCATCAGCCTCTCGTACCAGCGCTGTACATCGGTTTCTCGCTCGCCAGTGGCTGCATGCTGGCGGTGTTTCTGCTGTCCATCTTCCTGCCCGTGGAACGACTGCGCATGCCGATGTACACGGTGCTGATCACGAACGCATTGGCCTGGACGATCCAGCTGTTCTATTGGCATCGACTGGATCGTCTGCAGCCACCGCACGCAGCGTCCGCGGTGGCACTCGATCCCACCGTGCGCGTACGCAGCTTCGAGAAACCGCACAGTGAGGACAGCTTCGTCACCCGCGAAATGGTGTTCCGTTTTGCGCGTGAACGCGCCCCGCGACTGCGCTGGCTGGCCCTCATCTGCGGCACCCTGCTCAGCTTTGCCTGCATCGTGCTGGCCACTTTCGTTTCGGCCCGCTTCGCTGTGGTCGCCATGCTGCTTGCGTGCGTCTGGCAGATGCTCGGGATTTTCGTTTCGCGCTGGCTGTTCTTCGCCGAAGCACGCCACGTCGTCAGCATTTATTACGAGGTCGACGCCCGTCGCTGAGCGCCGGCTTCATCGACGATTCATTGCATTTGACTAGGATGGCGCGCGTTTTCATCCGCGTCGTGCAACGACGCATTCAAACAGCATGGAGCAAGACATGATCAAGCAGATTCTGGGTGTCGCAATTGCATCAACCATTTCGTTCGGCGCGGCTGCCAGCGAAGGCTGGACCGGCAAGGGCGAATTCGGCCTGGTGCTGTCGAACGGCAATGCCGACAACTTGACGGTGAACGGCAAGCTCGACTTCAACTTCGAGGAAGACCAGTGGCTCTATAACTTCTACGCGCTCGCGTTGCGTACCGAGAGCTCGGACGTCAACACCGCCAACCGCTATGAACTCGGCGGCAAAGCCGGCTACAAGATCAGCGATCGCGCCTATTTGTTCGGCTCGGCCCGCCACGAAAACGACGACTTCGCGCCCTACGAAAGCCAGAGCACGGTGGCCGCAGGTTTCGGTTACAAAGCGATCGACGACGACAACACCAAGCTCGCCTTCGAAATCGCGCCGGGCTACCGCCGCTACCAGCCGGTCGATCTGTTCGTCGCGACTCCGGCACCCGGCAATTTTGTTGAGCAAGGCAGCGAAGGTGACTTCATCGCCCGTGGCGCAATGACCTTCAGCCACAAGCTCAACGCCAGCACATCCTTGTACGACAACTTGCTGATCGAGTCCGGCCAGGACAACACGTTTGCGAGCAACGATTTTGGCGTCCAGGTTTCGATGAGCGAGAAGTTCGCGATCAAGGCTGGTCTGCAGGTTCGCCACAACACCGACGTGATCGCGCCGGTCAAGAAGACCGATACGCTGACCACGGTGAATCTGGTTTACGGGTTCTGATCCAGTTCGATCTGATCAGGTTCGATAGCTTCAAGACAGAGCGCGCTTGCGCGCTTTTTCTTTGTCGCTCAATGAAGATCAGCGAGGAGTCGGTCGACTCCGAGTGCGCGCAGCCTCGCGGCCACGGCATTGCCGAGGGCTTCAGGATCTTCAGCAGGCCCGGACGCGTCAGCGCGAATCAATTCGCCGCTGTCCGCATCGCCGACCAGCGCGTTCAGCGACATCGCTGCACCATGCAACTCGGCGAACCCGGCAATCGGCACCTGACACGAACCATGCAGCGCGCGGTTCATGGCGCGCTCGGCACGCACTCGCAACGCGGTATCGTGATGATTCAGCACCGCACAGAGATCGGCGATGCGCTGATCACCATCGCGCGCTTCGATGGCGATCGCACCTTGGGCTACGGCAGGCAGAAATAACGGCGGCGTCAGTTCGGCGCGAATGCGTGCATTGAACCCGAGCCGCTCCAGACCGGCACAGGCCAGCACGATGGCGTCGAATTCGCCAGCATCGAGTTTCGCCAGACGCGTGTTGACGTTGCCGCGCAGGTCTCGCAGTTGCAAGTCGGGGCGCAATGCGCGGATTTGCGCCTGGCGACGCAGCGACGAGGTACCAACCACCGCTGCATGTGGCAAGGATGCAAAGTCGGCGTGGTGATTGGAGACGAAGGCATCGAACGGATTCGCGCGTTCGAGAATGGCTGACAGTGCGAAGCCGGGATCGAGCTGCATCGGCACGTCTTTCAGCGAATGCACCGCGAGATCGGCGCGGCCGTCCTGCATCGCTTCTTCAAGTTCTTTCAGGAACAGCCCCTTGCCGCCGATGGTTGCAAGCGAGCGATCGAGCACGATGTCTCCGCGCGTCGACAACGGCACCAACTCGATTTCAAGACCCAGGTGTGCGGCACGCAGTCGCGTCGCAACATGTTCAGTCTGCCACAGCGCAAGCGGGCTCTTGCGCGTGGCGATGCGCAGCGTAGTCGGGTTCATCGAGACCTCAGAGATGTTTGACGAGCTCGCGCACCACCGGCAGGCAGCGGCGGCTGATTTCGAGCGCGTTCGCGGCACCGCGCACCATCGCCATGGTGCCGCCCTCGCTGCTGCGTTCCAGTGCGGTGATGCGGTCGACCGCGACCAGACAGTTGCGATGGATGCGCACGAATTGTGCGGCGAATTCGTCTTCCAGTGATTTCAACGACTCCTCGATCAGCACTTCGCCATGATCGTGATGCACGACCACATACTTGTCCTCGGCGAGGAAATAGGCGATTTCGTTGACCGGCACCAGGCGCAGGCTGCCGCGGATACGCGCGCAGATGTGGGTGCGTGCGTGCGCCTTGGCGTCGCTGCCGAGTTCGCGCATCTGTTCGCCGGAGAAGCGTCGCGCGCGCTCGATCGCCACACGCAGGCGCTCGCGCGACATCGGCTTGACCAGATAGTCCACGGCATGCGCTTCGAAAGCGGCGAGCGCATGTTCGTCGAACGCGGTGCAGAAAATCACTGCGGGCGACTGGTCGAGCGTGCTCAGGTGGCGCGCTGCTTCCAGTCCGTCCATGCGCGGCATGGCGATGTCGAGCAGGACCACGTCAACCGGCGTGCTCTCGTGAGCAAGGATGGCGTCGACGCCATCGACGGCTTCACCTGCGACTTCGACGCCTGGCATGGCCAGTTCCGCGACCAATGTCCGCAAGCGCGCGCGGGCCAGTGGTTCGTCATCAACGATCAGCAGTTTCATCGACGGGTATCCGCAAGGTGACGAGATGGTAGTCGGCGGGCGATTCAACCTCCAGCGCCGCCGCCGCGCCATAACGCATGCGCAGCCGTTCGCGGATATTGCCGAGGGCAATGTGGTTGCCACCCAAGCGCGGCGAAACGATCCGCGGCTTCGGATTGCGCACCGAAATGTTCAACAGGTTGCCATCTCGCAGTGCCGCGATGGCGATGACGCCGCCTTCGGACAATGCCTGCACGCCGTGATGGATCGCATTTTCCACCAGCGGCTGCACGCTCAGCGCCGGGATGCGCAGATTGCGTGTTGCCGCATCGATCGTGCGACTGATCTGCAAGCGCGGCCCAAGGCGCAGCGCTTCGATCGCGAGATAGCGATCGACGATCTCAAGTTCGTCGGCGAGGGTGTGGTCGGCACGCTCCTCGCGCAGGGTGGCGCGGAACACCGTGGCCAGGTCCTCGATCGCGGTCTCGGCCTTGTCGGCATCGATGCGGATCAGGCTGGCGATCGCATTCAGGCTGTTGAACAGGAAGTGCGGGCGAATGCGTGCCTGCAGCGTTTCAATGCGCGCCGTCGCCTGCGCCTCGATACCACGGCTCCATTGCTGCAACACATAGAAATAGCGCAACACGATGCTGCCGACCAACCCCGCCAGCAGCGTGTTTGCAAGCACGAACGTGGCGATCTCGTTTCCGGGAATCAGCCGCAATGCGAGCGAGCGGTCCAGCGAAATCGCGAGCGAACTGCACACCGCCGCGATCGTCATCGGCAATGCCACTGCGCACAGACTGCCCCAGTAAGCACTTTGTCGACCAAGCCAGGGGCCGGCCTTGCACAGTGCGGCGGCACTGATCAGCGCGATCCACTGCGCCAGAAAACTCGCGGCGAAGAAGTCACGCAAGTCTGGCCAAGCGCCTTGCCCGGGCGCGATCAGCACGATCATCACGATCAATTCGACGATGACGACGACACTGCCGAGGATCGGCAGACTGCAGAAATCCGGCATCCAGCCATGCGGCGCGGCATTGCGTGGGCCGGTTTTGGCCATCAGGCCGCAGCCTCGATGCGTTCCCCCAACCACTGCGTGAGATGGCGGATCTCGTCCATCGAAACACTATGCGGCATCGGGTAGCTGTGCCAGTCGACCTTGAACTGGTGGCGCGTCAGCCATTCACGCGACATCAGGCCAAGGCCCTGCGGCACCACCGGATCCTGACTGCCGTGCGCCAGAAAAATCGGGATGCTGCGCGCTTGTTCGGTCACTTCACGTTCGGCCAAGTCGGCCAGCGGCAGGTAGGTGGACAAAGCCACTGCGCCGGCCAGCGGCTGCGTGCGCCGAATCGTGACGGACAATGCAATGGCGCCACCTTGCGAGAATCCGGCCACGAACTGACGGGTTGACGCAATGCCGCGTTCGACTTCGCGCGCGAGCAGTGCATCGACGCATTGCATCGCATCACGGATGCCAACTTCATCTTGTTTGTGCGCAATTTCGCTACCTGAAATGTCGTACCAGGCGCGCATGCGCATGCCGCCATTCAAAGTCACCGGACGCACCGGCGCATGCGGAAAAACGAAGCGGATCGCCGGCCAGCCCGGTCGCACCAATTGCGGCACCACCGGTTCGAAATCGTGACCGTCGGCGCCGAGGCCATGCAACCACAACACACTGAACTGCGGGTTCACACCGGTTTCGATTTCCACGCAATCCAGCAGATCCATGCAGAGTCCTTGAGGCGACCGACGATTCGGAACCGCCATTGTCCCGCGCCGGCCCGTCGCCTGCCAGTCAGGGCGCTGCGCGCATCACCTGCGTCGTCATGCTGGCCACGGCCACGCCCGATGCCGCCGGCTTGAAGAAGAATTCGCCCGCTTCATGTCCGGCAAACTGGATCGGCGCGTATTCCGGAATCTGCACCAGTGAGGATTCGGCCGCGGCCAAGGCCATCGACGACGACACCTGCTGGAACAGACGCTGGCCTTCCAGCAACTGCGAGTTGTCCTCAAGCGCCGCGAGCAGTGCCAGCGCAAAATGCGAGTTGTTGCCGCGACCCGTATCCGGCACCGGGGCCAAACCACCTGAGGTCAGGGCCGTGCGTGAGCGGCTCTGGCTCATCGTCTTCACCCATTGCGCCCAGGCCTTGTCGGCCATGGCGCTGGTGAACGTCGGCACCGACGCACGCGTCATCGAACCCGAGTAACAGGAGTCGGCAACGACCAAAATGTGTTTCGCATTCATCGTGTTCAGGATGTCGCTGATGGCGCGGTTGGACAGCCAACTGGCCGGCGTGGACTGGCGACCATCGGCTGGAATCCAGTAGCCCTGTTTGCTGGCCGCGTCGATTTCACCGTGTCCGGCAAAGTAGACGAGCAGATTGTCGTCGGGGCCAAGCGCTTCGCGCTTTGCATTCAGAGCCGACAAAATCTCGAATCGATTCGCGTTCTTCAGCAGCGATGTCTTGAAACCATAGCGCCCTGAAAGCACTGCGGCGATCTTGTCGGCGTCATTCGCCGCACTGACGAGGCCGGGGTAGTCGGCGTACTGGTTGTTGCCGATCACGACCGCGTGATAGGTGCCGAGCTTGACGCCGGACGGGGCGCTGCGCTGCAAGTTGTTCGTACTCGCTGCGGTGAGGTTGCTCGACGGCAACAACAGGAATTCCACGCCACTGCGCGAACCGGCGCGATCCACCGCGGTGACCGACACATTGGTGCCATCGGCGTCGACCGGCAGTTGGGCGCGAAACATGCCGTCGGCGCCGACCTTCACCGTGACACCGTTGACCTTGACCGAATCCAGTCCGCCGCGCGCGATGACCTTGCCGACCACTTCGGTTTGTTTGCCAGCACTCGCCAAAGCTGCGTTGCGGCCACGCGTCACAGTGAGCGACGGCTCGAGAATTTGGACCAGAGGCCCACTGCCGGCCATGGTGACGCCGGCCGTGGACGAACCGCTGCCGCCGCCGACAACGCGATCTTCGAGCACGGAAATCTGCACGCGTTGACGCACGACTTCACGCTGCTTTGAGGCCAGCTGCTGTTCCAGCAACAGCAGCAATTCTCGGTCTTCCTTCGAGGCGGCCACTGCTGCCTGCATCTGCTTGCGCTCGGCGTCGAACTTGTCGAGTTCCTGCTGCACCTGCGCGTCTTTCTGTTTCAACTCGGACTCGAGCGTGCTCAGGCGACCCAGTGCCGCATCCAGTTCCAGCGCCAATTCCGATGCCGCCGCGCGCACGCGCTTGAGTTCGGCCGTGGCCGCGCCAGCTTCTGCACCACCGCGTTGGACGGTGGCGTTCAGTGCCGATTCCTGCGAGCGCAGATCGGCGAGCCGCTGCTTGTCGACCTGCGACTGCGCCGCGAAGCGCTGCTGATCCTGTTCGAGTTTGGCGCGCTCCAGTTCGATGCGTTCCTGCTCGCGCGCGAGCCGATCGTTCAGGGCAAGCATGTCCGGCGTCGATGCGCCGAGTTGGGTCTGCTTCGCGGCGAGGTCTTGCCGCGCTTTCTGCAACTCGTTCTGGGCGCCTTCCATCGCGCGTTTGCGATCGCCGAGTTCACCCTTGAGTTTCTCGTTTTCGGCACGCAGCGCCGCGGCTGCGGCACGTTGCTTTTCGATATCACCGCGCAAGGCCGAAATTTCGCTTTCCCTGGCGCTGACGGCCGCGGTCATGGTCGAGGCGTAGATCAGGTCGTCGCCACTCATGCCCGAGGCTTCGCGATAAAGATTCAGGGCGCGGGGCATGTCACGTGTCACACCCAGCCCCTGTTCGTACAGGTAGCCGAGATTGGTTTTCGCGCGCTTCAGGCCCTGCGCCGAAGCCTTTTCGTACCAGATGGCCGCTTTTGCCGGATCCGGCGCGGTGCCTAGCCCCTTGTCGTAGATCTCGCCGACATAGTTCTGCGCTTCGGCATCGCCCGATTCGGCTTGCCCCATCCACACTTTCAGCGCGGTTTCGTAGTTGGCGCGGTCATAGGCGACGTATTCGCCGCCGCGGATCTCGCAGTCCGACTGCGTCGTACGGATCGGCCGGCGCGCGCTCATGTAGGTGCTGACTCGACCCAGCTTGCGCACCGTGCCCGGCAGCAGGCAGTCGACCACCATCATGTCTTCGGCATTGCGGATGGAGGCGCGCGGCGCGCTGACCGGAATGGCAACCAGAACCATGGTTGCGGCGATCGCCAGACTCAGCGCACTGTGTTGCAGGGTGTTCGAGACAGACATACGCATCGGCTCCGTGGCAAGTTGGGAGCGCTCTGCGGCTACCTGCACCGCGGGGCGCTGTAGTAGGCTCGGAGTATAGCCACAGCGTTCGCAAGGAGTCCCGAAGATGTCCACGCCGATTCGCCCCGTCGCTCCGCTCGTCCGAACGCGTCACGTCCGACAACCCATGCACATCTCCGCGCTGCTCGGTTCGCTGTTCGGATTGTTGATGTCGACAACGGCATATGCCGGCAATGGCACCTGTTTCTTCCCGACCAGCGGCGACAACCAGACCGTCGTGCAGGGCACGCGTCTGCCGCAACCGCTGGTCGCGCAATCCATCGGCTTTTTCACGTTTACGCCGCCTAATGAGCCGGTCACCTGGAATTCGAACGCCGCCGGCGTCTTCTTTTCCAATACGCAGACGACTTCGGTGCAGACCGTGCCTTGGCTCGACACCGGCAATGGCTACACCAGCCAGACCACAGAACGGGTGTACATCAGCACCACAACGCCACCCGGCCCGGTCATCGTCTCGATCACCAATCCTCTGTGCTTCACCCCACCTACGGGATTCACGATCAATGTCGCACCGCTGATCGCTGCGAACGCGTTTCCGGTGACCGATACCAGCCTGCCATTTCCAGCCGGCAGTGCGATCCTGCTCGATCTGGCGGCAACCCACGAAAACACCGATGGCACGCAACTCTCGGCGGTCGAAGTGCCATTCACCTTTACCATCAACAATGGACCGGGCAGTTTCGCCAATGGCGCGATCGTGAACACCCGCAAGGTCTACAGCGACGGCCTCGGGCACGCCGCGGTCGACTTGTTCATTCCCGCTAGCGCCGTCGACGGCCAGGTCATCAATATCACGGCAGTTGCACCGGGTTATCCGAGCGTACCGTTCACAATCACCGTCGGCACACCGCCCCCGACCGGCCAGATCGTCGTCATTTCCGGCGATGCACAGGAACTGTTGCCGCAATCGCAAAGCGAACCCATCGTGTTCCGACTGACGGACAGCGGCGGCATCTTGGTTTCCAATGCCTTCATTGAAATCACCGAAGGCAATGCGGTGATCACCGAGTCGAATGGCACCACGTTCACCAGCGCCGACCTCGACGCCAACGGCGAGCACACGTTTTCGCTGACGACCGGCAACACGCCCGGCCCGATCTCGGTGCGCATCATCGCCGATGCGGTGCAGCCGGGCTTTGTCAGCGCAACCGTGGCTCCGGCAGTCGTTCTGCGGTCGCTTGAGATCGTCAGTGGCGATGGCCAAAGCGGTCAGGTCGGTACAACCATGGCCGAGCCGTTGGTGGTGCGTCTACCGCCAGCGCTGAACCCAGCATCAGCGTCAACGCGCGCCAAGTTGCTCGATGCCATCACCTTCCAGGTGTCGCGAGGCGGGGCTGTCTTCCCGCCGGGAAACCTGAGCAGCACCGTGATCCCGATCGACCCGGTGACTGGCGAAGCGAGCACGCCGCTACGCCTGAATTTTGAAGTAGGCAGTGTGGACGTCACGGCAAGTTTGACCGGCTACGCACCGGTGACATTCCACTTGAACGCCACGGTTCAAGGCGTGGCGCGTGCGCTGACGCAAGCATCGACGCCGGGCCTTGGCACCACTGGTTTCGACGGTGACCCGCTCGCCGTCCTGTTGACCGAAGCCGCATTGCCGGTCGCCAATGTCGATATTCAGTGGCAGGTGATTTCCGGCGATGCGACGCTCAATCGAACCAGCAGCACGACCGGCAATGACGGCCGCGCCCAGACGACGCTGCGATTCGGCCTACGCCCCGGCACCGTTGTCGTACGCGCCACGCATGTGCTTGCCAGTGGCGCACTCAGCGTCGACTTCAACATCAATGTCGCCGACCCGACCCTGACCGTCGTCAGCGGCAACAACCAGCAGGGACCTATCGGCACGATCACTGACGCGCCTATCGTGTTCCAGTTGCGCGATGCGCGCGGCGTCGGCATCAGCGCCCAACCGATCTCGTTTGCGGTGTTCGGCGATGCAACCGCAGTGAATGCTGCGGCCAGCACCGACGCGCAGGGCAAGGGTGGCGTCAGTCTGCGCTTCGGCAATACGCCGGCCGAAATCAAGATCGATGCCAGCGCGCTGTCCGGCCGCTTGGTCGCGGTCGCCAGGGCGAGCAGCTTCCTGCCCGTCCTGACCATTCTTTCCGGTGACAACCAAAGTGGCCGAATCGGCACCGCCCTGGCGCAACCGCTGGTCGTGAAGATCGCCGCAACGGCCAGCGCTTCCGCACTGTTCGGCAAAGGCCTCGGCGGACTGACCGTGCAATGGCAACGCGCTTGTGGCAACGGCACGCTGGCGTCAGCGACCACCGTGACCGACGCCAATGGTGAGAGCGCCAACCAGCTCACGCTCGGCAGCGATCCGCGCTGCAATGCCGTCGACGCGACCATTGCCGGTGTCGGCACCGTCACCTTCCACGCCACCGGCACCATTCCCGAAAACAGCGTGCTTGAAATCGTCTCCGGCAATGGACAGGCATTGGTGCCGCTTGAGAATTCGGCACCACTGAAGGTTCGTCTGCGCAGCGCGTCGGGCACGCCGCTGGCCGGTATCACCGTGCATTTCGCAGCCGACCGCAGTGAAGCCTCACTGACGCCAACCGATGCAGTCACCGCTGCAGATGGCACCGCAGTGACGATTGCACGCATTGGCTTTCCCGTGAACTTGAAGATCACCGCTTCCGTTCCCGATGTTTCCGCAGTGGCAGCAGTCGAGTTCAACCTCAATGTCGGTGTAATCAACACGGCAAACCTCGGCGAAACCGAAGCCGGCGTTGCGCGTGCCATCGATCGCGGTTGCCCGGCTTTGGCCGCACTCACCACGCGGACGCCCGAGCAGTCGGATCTGCTCGCACGCTGCTCGGAAGTCGTGGTCAACGCCGGTGATGACCCAGCCGACGTCAATCGCGCGCTTGGCGAAATGCTCGCCGACGACGCGACCGCACAAAGCATCACTGCGCTCACGGCTGCGAATCTGCAACTCGACAACCTCAAGTCACGCATGGCAGCGCTGCGCGCCGGTTCTCGCGGCATGGATCTCGCGGGTTTGTCGGTGTTGGCACCCGGCGGTGCCCTGCCCTTGAGTCTGTTGCCAAGCGCGATTGCGCTGGCTGCCGGCGAACCACCGGAAGAAGTTGGCGCCGAATTCAGTCGCTGGGGTTTCTTTGCGACCGGCACCGTTGGTCGTGGCGACCGCGATCCCGACACACTCGACCCGGGGTTCCGCTATGACAGCTACAGCATCACCGCCGGTGTCGACTACCGCGCCACCGAATCGTGGATTCTCGGCACCGCGCTCGGCTTCAATCGCAACAACACCGAACTGCGCCAGAACCAGGGCGGCATGGACTCGAGTGGCTACACGCTGTCGGGTTATGCCAGCTTCTTCAATGGCGCTGACTGGTATGCCGACGCTGTGTTGAGTTTCGGTCGCAACAATTTTGATATCGACCGCCGCATCAACTATTCGATCGACTCGCTCGGCGGCGGCACCACCCTCGTCGACCAACTCGCTTCGGCTTCTCCGGACGGAGATCAGCAGTCCATCGGCTTGTCGGTCGGCCGCGACTTCAACCAGGGCGCATGGACCTTCGGCCCCTATCTGCGCGCCGTCTACACCAAGCTCGACTTCGACGCCTACAGCGAAACCATGTCCAACCCGAATGCCCCCGGTGCCGGTCTGGCACTCGCCGTCGACTCGCGCTCGCTGAAGAGCCTGCAGGGCATTCTCGGTGGCAAGGTCAGCTATGCGATGAGTACGTCATGGGGCGTTCTGCTGCCGAGCGCTCAGGTCGAATGGGTGAACGAATTCGAGAGCGATCCGGAGTTGCTGGTGACACGCTTCGTGCACGATCCGACACACACCGACATCCTCATCCAAAGTGAACGCGACGACGAACGCTATTTCAACCTCGGCGTCGGCCTGTCCGGCGTGTTCGCGGGCGGCAAGAGCGCCTACCTGCTGTTCGAACATGTCGCCGGTCAGGAACGCATGAGCTCGAACAGTCTCGCCATTGGTGTACGCATTGAATTTTGACGGGGGCTGGTTTGAATACTCGAATTGGTCATAATCCGGTTTCATATGCGGCAGCCAAGTTACCCATGATCAATTCATCCATGATCGGATCGCCATGATCGACTTCGGGCATTCCACCCACGTTGGCCTGCGTCGCGAGCACAACGAAGACACCTATTACGCCGACGGCGATCTCGGGCTGTGGCTGGTGGCTGACGGCATGGGTGGCCATGAGAATGGCGAAGTCGCGAGTGCGCTCGCTCGCGACACGCTGGTACGCGAGATCAAGGCCGGCGAATTGCTCGCGCGTGCCATCCAATTGGCGGACGAGGAAATCATCAAGCACTCGACGCGTCGTCCGCAGGCCTTGCCGATGGGGACCACCATCGCTGCGGTGCGCGTGCAGGGCAACGAATACGAAATCGCCTGGGTCGGCGACAGCCGCGTCTACGGTGCCCGCGACGGCGAGTTCAAGCAGTTGTCGCAGGACCATTCCTACGTGCGCGAACTGGTCGAACAGGGCGCGATCAGCGCCGAGCAGGCGCGCACCCACCCGCATCGCAACGTGGTCACTCAAGCGCTTGGCGTCACCGATCCGCAAAGCCTGCGCGTGGAAACCCTTAAGGGTTCACTGTCACCTGGTAATCAGCTGTTGCTGTGCAGTGACGGACTGACCGAAGAAGTCGACGACGCCGATATCGCGCGTGTGCTGTCCCGCAGCGATCTGTCGACACAGGAATGCGTCGATCACCTGATTCTCGCCGCACTTGACGGCGGCGGGTCGGACAATGTCACGGTGATCCTGCTGCGTTGCAAGTAAGGCGCTGCGTCTACTGCGGCGCGCAATCCACGTCCCGCAACTTGATCAGCGAGGCGCGCTCGGGTTCAGCGACAAGTCCGTCCCTTGCGAGCACTTCGCAACTGGTGATCAATCCGCGGTCCAGCATTGAACGCGCTTTGGATTCATAGAAGTCGGCAATGCGGGCAAGCCCTTGCCTGGCCTCGGTATTGCCCGGATCCATGCGCAACACTTGCTGGTAGATCTCGGCGGCGTTGTCGCCAACAGGTACCAACAATTTGCGCCCGACACTGCGGGATTCATCGCTCGGTGCAATACCTTCGCGAACATAGCCATTGGCCTTCGCGATCAGCGCGCCAACGTCACCCTCAATCACCACGGGTGCCTGCTGATCGATCGCAGTCGTGTCATCAACCGCGACTGGATCGTTCGTCTGAACAACCGGCTTGTCCGATTCCGAAGGTGTCACCGAACCATCGCCACCGTCCGCACGGCGATTGATCAAGCTGCCAAGCCCGAAGGCCAGCAGCAACGCGGCCACACCGACAACTGCCCAGATCCACGGCTTGGGCGATGTCGCGGTCTTCGGCTCGGCAGGCATGCCGTTCACCGCCAATCCCCGTTGCGTTGGCGCGGCATGATCGATCGGCGTCGCTGCCACGACCGCACGCGGCACCGTACGTTTGCGTGTGGCGTGGGCATCGCGCAGGGCGCGGGCCTCGGGTGCGGCGGCGACCAGTTTGTCGCAGGCGGCGACGAAGGCGTCGCCGTTGGCAAAGCGCGCGTCCGGCAACTTCGCCATCAACTGGTTGATCAGCGGCTGCAGCCACGCATGTTCTGCCGGCAGTTTCGGCAGCGGATGCGTCACGTGCATCAAGGCGATCGTGTACGGATCAGACGAGTCATACGGCGGTGCGTCGGTGAGCATTTCGACGATCATCGCGCCGAGGCTGTACAGGTCCGAACGCCCATCAACCTTTTCCGCGCGCGCCTGTTCCGGGCTCATGTAGTGCGGCGTGCCGATGGAATTGCCGGCGAGCGTGGCCATGGTGTTCGAATTCATCGCCTTGGCGATACCGAAGTCGGCGAGCACGGCGGTGCCGTTGGCGCGAAACAGCACGTTGCCAGGCTTCACATCGCGATGCACCACGCCCTTTTCATGCGCATAGGCGAGACCGAGCGCGACATCACGCGCGACATCCAGAATCTCCGGCACCGTCAACCGCTTGTCCATGCGCTCGCGCAAGGTGCCGCCGGGAATGTATTCCTGGGTCAGATAGTAGGTGTCCTGGTGTTGCCCGATGTCGTAAACGGTGACGATATTCGGATGGCTCAACTTGGCGGTGAGCCGGCCTTCCTTCAGGAAACGATCGGTGAATTCGGCATTTGAGGCGAGCGCGCTCGACATCACCTTGAGCGCCACCTCACGATCCAATGACTCCTGCACGGCCAGATACACCGACGCCATGCCACCTTCACCGAGCGAACGGAGAATGCGGTAACCGGGAATATCGATGCTGCGAATGACCTGGGTAACACTCATGCTGGACGGACGCCTGCGCTCACTGACGCGCAAAGATAGCGCATCGGTTCTTCATGGCGCTGCAGCGCGCACCGCACGCAAGGCGGCATCGAACTTCGGTCGCGACCAGCGCTCGTCATGCTCGATCGTCGCGTACAGTTCATCGACGCGCGATTGCAGCCGTTTGGTCGCATCGGCGTCGAGCAATCCGGCACCTTCGTAGGCGACCACCAACGACTGCACGGCCATGCCGGCCTGCTCGGCCGCAGCAAAGTCACGCAGTTCGCCGCGCTCCGCATCCTTGATCATGCTGCCGAGAATGATGCCGAGCGATTCCGGCGGAAATTCACTGCGGCGGGTGGCGTCGCGCAATGTGACCAGACGGCCACGCAGGGCGCGCGCCGCCGCCAGTGTTTGTTCGCGATCGCGCGTCGTCGCCTGATGCAGCGCACGGCTGCCGTCGAAAATCTGTTGCGCGCCACTCGCATCCACGGCGGCGAGCACATGCCGGAACATCACCAGATTGGCGTCGTTCAAACGCACCACGCCCGGCCCGAGACCGGTGCCTTGTCTTGGCCCCCACGCCTGACCCGACATCGGTCGATGGCAGGCGTGGCAGTCGAACAACACCAATTCGGGAAAAATGCCGTGCCAGCCGGTTTTCGGATCAAGCAGGATATCGAGTGCATTGATCGCGGCCGCGGCCTGCCCCACGCCCCAGTCACGCACGCCGTCATAGCGGCCCTTGCGCGATTCGTAGTCTGCATCGACCGTGTAGTGCGGATGCAACCAGGTGAAGGTATCCAGTTCGAACGCCAGTCGCGGGTGGCCTGCACCCATCATGCGATGCGTGATCATGCGCTCCGGCGACCCGACGTGGCAGTCGATGCACAGGGCCGCCCGTTGCGTCGCGTCGTCAGTCGGATACAGCCCGGCAGCCAGATTGTCGGCATGACTGGCTTCGACATGCGACGCGATCCAGGGTTCGGCACCACCATGGCAAGCTTCGCAGCCAACGCCATCCTCGATCTGGAATTTCTCGCCACGCCGTTCACTGGCGACGTTGTCGGTGTGGCAGTCGAGACATTCTGCAGCGGACGCCGCATCGCCAATGCCGAGCTTGCTGGCAATCGCCTTCGACTTGGCGTTGAGCAAGGTCTGATAGGAGTTCGCGTGCGGATCGAATTCCTGCCATACGGCGAATTCGTTCATCTGGATCTTGGCGCTCGACGATGTCTGGGTGGCCCCATGGCAGACGCTGTTGGCGCAGCTCGCGACACCGAGGTGACGATGCTCGGCAATGCGCGTCGCGGCCGACGCGGCATCCGTTCGACCGAGCACAGCCCCGGACAGCATCAGGCACCCCAACAGCCACAGCCCAACATGCTTCACGGTCGCACCCCACAGCCAGCCTGTGGCGGATGTTCTATCGCCCACGCATTCCGCGCAAGCGACGCATGCCTCATTCGCCGATGTTGCGCCAAAGCGCAGGCTTCTTGGCCGACTTCGCAATCGCGTCGAGACGCGCTTCATGCACCCGCAACTCGTCATTGGTCGCACGTAGAACGCGCCTGGCGACCGGCGGCACCGACACGCTCGACTCGCCGTTCGTGACGCTCGCCGTCGGCACCACCGCGAAACTCATTTCGCCCTGACCAGCCGTGAGCGAGAGATAGACCTCAGCCAGCAGGTTCGCATCCAGCAAGGCGCCGTGCAGGTCGCGCCCGGAATTGTCGACGCCGAGGCGCTTGCACAAGGCGTCCAGCGAGTTGCGCTGTCCCGGAAAGCGTTCGCGCGCCAATTTGAGCGTGTCGAGCACACGGCAGCGATCGGTGATGCGCCCAAGACCGCCGAGCAGACCGAACTCCATGTCGAGGAAGCCGATATCGAAGGCGGCGTTGTGGATGATCAGTTCGGCGCCATCGACGAACGCGATGAAGTCGGCGACGACATGTGCGAACAGCGGTTTATCGGCCAGAAACTCGTCGCTGAGGCCATGCACCTCGGCGGCGCCGCGATCCACCACCCGCTGCGGGTTCAGATAGCGATGGAACTCGCGCCCGCTGCGGCGACGCTCGCACAGCTCGATGCAGCCGATCTCGATGACACGATGTCCGCGCGCTGCATCCAGTCCGGTGGTTTCGGTATCGAGCACGATCTGACGCACGGATCAGGCCTTCATGCCATTGCGCATTTTACTGATGGCGTCACGCGCCAATGCGTCGGCCGCCTCGTTCTCGACATGCCCGGTATGACCCCGCACCCAGTGGAACACGACGCGATGGTTGCGCGTCACGATGTCCAGCGCCTCCCACAAGTCGCGATTGGCGACTGCTTCACCGCCACTCGTGCGCCAACCTTTGCGCTTCCAGTTGCTCATCCACTCCTCGATGCCGCGCTTGAGGTATTGCGAATCGGTGGTCAAATCGACATCGCAGCGCTTGGTCAACGACTCCAATGCACGCAAGGCAGCGGTCAATTCCATGCGGTTGTTCGTGGTTTGCGCTTCCGCGCCACTGATGCTGCGTTCATGGCCACGAAAACGCAGCAACGCGCCCCAGCCACCCGGCCCGGGATTGCCCGAGCAGGCGCCGTCGGTGTAAATCGCCACCCGATCGTCGCTCACGCCGCGTTCCCACTTCGCGAACTTGGACGCGCGACCCAGCCAGCGCGCGCGCGCGTGACCCGCTGACGCACGACCGCACGGCGCGAATTCGGCAGTTCCCGGCGCTTGCGGGCCTCAATCATCAGCAAGCCGCTCCAAGGTCGCGCGCCGACCGTAATACGCGCCTGTGCACCGTCCTGAAACGCGATACGGGACACGCGCAAGTCGACGCAGTCGCGCGTACTGAGGGCATCGCACAAGTCCCGCAATGCGGGCACTTGCAAGCGTGGCGCACCGGTGTCGAGCCATCGCGTCTTGAACCGCGTGAAGCTCCAGGCACCGACGACCAGCAACACGATGCTGCGCTCGGGCTTGAGCACGCGCATGGCCTCGTCGAGCAATGCATCGGCATCTGCGGCCATCTCCACGACGTGCTGCAACACGATGCGATCAACGCTGTCGTCGCGCAACGGCCACGCACCAGCCTCTGCACGCAACGCGCCATCGACCTGACGGTCACCACGCAAGTACAGCTCGAGTTCGTCACCCGACTTCGTCGAAGGCACCGCAGCCAGCCACACCGTGCGATCTTCAACTCCCGTCCTTGCAGACACTTCCGCGCGCTCGGCCGCCAGCAGCCGTTGCCACCAGGAGTCTGTCTGCGGCCCGGAATCACCGGAATGGGAAAAGACAGGCATGCGGGCACTCGGCAAAAGACAGGTCGCGATTGTGATACAAGCTCGGCTCCTTCCGAAAGCGGCGCATTGCGCGAGAACCAGCTGCTCATGGCCATCATCGCCACGACCCCGCTTTCCGGTCTGCGCGCGCACAACGTCCCGGCGTTCGTCGACAACTACCTCTGGCTGCTGCAAGCCGGCGCCGACGCCATCGTGCTCGACCCTGGCGACGATGCCCCGATCAACCGCGCACTCGCTGATCTGAACCTGAGCCTGCGCGCCATTTTCATCACCCACCACCATGCTGATCACATCGGTCGGCTGGCGGCGCTGGCGGCGCGACATCCCTGCCCGGTCTACGGACCGCGCGACGCGCGCATCGACCACATCACCCAGTTCGTCGACGACGGCGACCGAATCGACATAGCCGGCTTCCCGCCGTTCAAGGTGTGGCATGTTCCCGGCCATACCCGCAGCCACGTCGCCTACCTTGCCGATGACGCGATCTTCGTCGGCGACACCCTGTTCGGTGCAGGCTGCGGTCGAGTCTTCGAAGGCGAACCGGCGAGCCTGTTCGCATCCCTGCAACGCATCGCCCGTTTGCCCGCGAGCACCCTGGTGTTCTGCAGCCACGAATACACCCGTGCCAATCTCGCATTCGGGCATGCCGTCGAGCCGGGTAATCCGGCGATCGCCGCGCGTCGTGCCGAACTTGCCGACGGGCGTCCCAGTGTTCCGTTCGACATCGCCGGCGAACTGGCGAGCAATGTATTCCTGCGCTGTGACAACCCTGAGGTCGTGCGCGCAGCAGAACGTCATGCGCAAACGCCGTTGACGACCCCGGCCGACGTATTCGCGACCTTGCGACTCTGGAAAAACACCTATGCGTAGGCTGGGCATGTTCGAGCGATGCGCTAAGTGGACGCTGGCTCTGGCCATGTTGCTACTCGGCGCGTGCAGTCAACCGGTGCGCGAGCAAGCCGAGAAGCCCGAAGTCCCCACGCCTCACCCACAGGCAGGGACCACCGAACCCACGACGCCGACGGCGACGCCTGCAGATGCGATTCCGGCAGAACCGGTCGCCGAACCGACGCCCGTCGCAGCGAAATCGCTGTGGCCGCGGATCATCGATGGTTATGCATTCACCGACTGCGATGACGCGTCGAAGTCGCAATTGCGCTGGCAACGCGTTTTTCTGCAGTCACCCGAGCGCCATGCGCAATCCCTGGCTGCGGTGGCACCCTTCATCGACTATGTGGCAAACGAACTGACGCGTCGCGACTTGCCCATGGAGTTCGTCTGGCTGCCCTATGTCGAAAGCAGTTACCACCCCTTTCGAAGTCGCGGTGATCGTCCCGCGGGCGTATGGCAGATGATGCCGGCAACCGCACGCTGGCGCGGACTGAAAATCGACCGCCAATACGACGGGCGGCTGGATTTTGTCGCCGCAACCGACGCCGCACTCGATCTGATCGAACATCTGGCGGTCGCGTTCGACAGCAACTGGCCACTGGTGACGATGGCCTATAACGCTGGCGAATATCGCATCAAGGGCGCCATTGCGCGCGCGCGCAAGGCGTCGAAATCCGAGCGCCCCGAAGACCTTGCCGTCAGTGCGACCACGCATGAGCATTTGACCAAGTTGCGCACGCTGGCCTGTATCGCCGAGAACGCGTCAACACTGGGTCTGCATCTGCCCGAGTTCGACGAGTCAGCGCAATTGGTCGCAATCGGCATCGACAAGCGGCTGTCGGTTCGTCAACTGGCCACAGCAGCTGGCGCATCGACCGAGCAATGGTTGCGCTGGAATCCTGCCTGGTACGCCGGGCATGCCGATGCCGGCGCGCAAATTCTGGTGCCGCTCTATCTCCGCGACGTCGCAGTCGCGCGCATCGCCGATGCGGCGTCTGCGACGGTGACTCAAGTCTCCGAACCCGCAGTGGCGTCCGACAGCATCCATGTCGTTCGTCGCGGCGAGTCGGCTTGGAGCATTGCCCGCAAATATCGCGTGTCGCTGCGCGCACTGCTGGCCGCCAATGGCTTGAACGCCAAGTCAGTGTTGCGTGTCGGCCAGCGCTTGAGTCTGCCTTGATCACGCTGGACAGATGACCAAGGCCCGTCATGATCTCGCCCATCATGATCTCGCCCATCATTGCCCATTTGAAAATGCGCGGGCTAGACTGCGCGTCCAGCATTCAAAGCGAGAACGCAGTCATGGGATTTTTGCAGGGTAAGCGGGCACTGATCGTCGGCATCGCCAGTGAACGATCGATCGCCTCGGGCATCGCCGAAGCGATGCATCGCGAGGGTGCCGAACTCGCTTTCAGCTATCAGAACGAACGACTTCGCTCACGCGTGGAAGACGCCGCCAAGGAATACGGTTCGAGCATCGTGTTGCCCTGCGACGTTGCCAAGGACGAGGAAATCGACGCCCTGTTCGCCGAACTCGGAAAGCTTTGGCCGCAACTCGACGTGCTCGTGCATTCAGTCGGTTTCGCCCCACGCGAATCGATCCAGGGCGATTTTCTCGACAGCATTTCGCGAGAGAGTTTCAACATCGCCCATGACGTATCGAGCTACAGCCTGGCCGCACTCGCCAAGGGCGCACGCTCGATGATGCGTGGGCATGCAAGTTCGATCCTGACGCTGAGTTATCTTGGCGCGGTCAAGGCCATGGCCAACTACAACGTGATGGGGCTGGCGAAGGCATCGCTCGAAGCCAATGTGCGCTATCTGGCACGCTGCCTCGGTCCGGAAGGTACGCGCGTCAACGGCATCTCGGCGGGCCCGATTCGCACCCTCGCCGCGTCGGGCGTCAGCAATTTCCGCAAAATGCTCGAGCATGTCGAAGAAGCTGCACCGATGCGCCGCAACGTCACCATCGAAGATGTCGGCAATGTTGCCGCATTCCTGTGTTCTGACCTCGCCGCCGGCGTCACCGGCGAGATCACCTATGTCGATTCCGGTTACAGCATTCTCGGCATGACCGGCATCTGAGCGCACGCGCCGCGTCAAGAAAAAAGGCACCTCGCGGTGCCTTTTTTGTGGCGGCGTATTCTGGCGGAATCAGAGGCGATCTTCGTGAACCACGATATCGACACGCTTGCGCAGGGCATCGCGCAGAGCTTCGTTGTCGCTGGTGGACATGCCGGTTTTCAGGCTCTCACGTGCTGCGGTTCGTGCGCCCGCATCGACAGACTTTACGTCCGCATCAGTGACCGCCGTCAACGCCAACAGCGCATAACGCTGATCCCCACCCTGCACCAGAGCCAATGAGGTTTTCCCGGTCGCGGGGCGGGGCAACTTGAACGCCTCGGCCACGATCTTCGAGTCATGCGTCATACCACTGCGGCCAACACCTTCGGCGACTGCCACCTGCACCTTGCCCGAAGCGGCGAGCGAATCCAGTGACTCACCGGCAAGCAGCCGCTTGAACAATGCATCCGCCTCAGCCTTCGACTGCTTGTTCTGGCGTTCCGTGGCCATCGTTGCCTTCACTTCCGTCACTACGTCTTCAAACTTGCGCGGCGTGCTCGGCTTGTGTTCCAGCAGACGAATGACGACGACGTGGTTCTCGCCGATTTCGATCGGCTCGCTGTTGTTTCGCTCCACCAGCACAACGTCGGAGAAAGCCGCTTCGCGCAATTTCGGATACACGGCAATGCCACCGCCGAAATCACGATCGAACAATTCTGTCTTCTGGACCGTGGTTTCGAGCGCCTTCGCGGTGGATTCGAGCGCACCCGGAGTCGCGAAACTCTCGTCGACGAGATCGTTGAAGCGTTCACCAAACAGATGCTCGCGCTCAGCCGTCGCGTACTCCGCCTCCAACTCGGCGCGAATTTCCTCGAACGACCGGAAATTGGCAGCGCGCGCTTCACGCACCGTGATCAGGTGATAACCCTGTTCGGTCTGGATCGGCTCCGACACAGCGCCGACTTCCAACCCGAACAATGCATCTTCGAATGCAGATTCAAATGATCCAGTCTTCTCGATCCAGCCGAGGTCGCCGCCGGAATCCTTCGATCCGGCATCATCCGAGGACTCGCGTGCAACCGCATCAAATGCAGCACCGGCGCGAATCTTGGTGAGCAGTTCGCCAGCCTTCGCAACCGCCGCCTTTTGTGCGCCAGCATCAGCGCCCGACTCGACGGATACCAGAATGTGCGAAGTCAGGCGCTGGTCTCCGGTACCGAAACGCGTGGCCTTCTGCTGTTCGTAAGTGTCACGCAACATCGCTTCATCGACCGGCGGCACCACGACTGTGGCTGCGTTCAATTCGACGTATTCAACCGACACCTGTTCCTTGGACGCGAATTTCGCAATGTTCTTCTGGAAATGCGCCTTGGCTTCGTCATCACTGATCTGATCGGCATTGACCGCGATCGTATTGAGCATCGCGTATCGGAAGCTGCGAGTCTGATCGCGCAGGCGAATGAAGGCATCGATATCCGCGTCCGTCACCAACGCGCTGGCCGCGATCTGCGAGGGCAGCTCGCGCACAGCAAGGTCGCGGCGCATGCGCGTCTCGAATTCCTCGACGGTCATGCCGTTCGACTGCAACAACAGCGCGTACTGTTTGCTGTCGAACTTGCCGTCGACGATGAACGATTCGATCTTCATGATCTCGTCGCGCAAGCGCGCGTCCGAAACCGCGACGCCTGCCGCAGCGCCCGCTTGCGTCATCAGTTCTTCATCGATCAACTGATCGAGAATCTGGCGCTTGTATTCGGGCGTATTGAAATAGTCCATATTGAACGATTCACCCATCATCGCGCGCATGCGCTGGACGTTCTCGTTCAAGCGCTGGCGGTACAAGGTCGCCGAAATTTCGTTGTTGCCGACTTCGGCAACGCCGCTGTCGCCACTCGCGACAAAGTATCCCTGGATGCCGAAAAACATGAACACGGCCATCAGCAATCCGAGGATCGCATAGGCGATTTTCGTGCCGGACTTGTCGCGAATACTCTGAAGCATGGATTGCTCTCGATACGGCGCGCTGAGTAGCGCTGGTTCCCAAATAACAAAGGCGCCACTAAGGGCGCCCTTGCAGGAGTTGGCGGAGTGGACGGGGCTCGAACCCGCGACCCCCGGCGTGACAGGCCGGTATTCTAACCAACTGAACTACCACTCCGTTTTCTTCTGGTGGGTGCTGAGGGTTTCGAACCCCCGACCCTCGCCTTGTAAGGGCGACGCTCTACCGCTGAGCTAAGCACCCAGCGAAGCTGATTAGTTTATCGCGTCTTTCAACGCTTTGCCAGCCTTGAACGCAGGAATTTTTGACGCCTTGATCTTGATCGTCGCACCGGTGCGCGGGTTGCGGCCGGTACGCGCAGCGCGCTTACGCACGGCGAACGTTCCAAAACCGACGAGCGACACGGTGTCACCCTTCTTAAGCGCCTTCTTCACGACTTCAATGATCGCGTCAAGTGCGCGACCTGCGTCGGCTTTGCTCAGTTCGGCATGATCTGCTATCGAACTGATGATGTCAGCTTTGTTCATGTGTCACTCCCTCAGGAATTTTTACGTAATCGGCTTGGGCATTGTTCCGTCGCGCGCTGCTCAGGGCGATGCGTCGAATCGGATCCGCTGCGCGCGCATCTCGTGATTGGATCACTTTGACGCATGTGCTGCAGGCGCGCTTTTATACCAGCCCGGTTCAGGGTGCGCAAGAAAATCACAAGGAAAAATGCGCGTTCCAGCTCAATGTTTCAGTGATGGGCCGTCGCTTTTTGAATCACCCTCGACCACTGATTTGACGATCGCATCACTATCCACAATCGGCACCACCGCTGTCGGATCCTTGGTGGCGATCAACGGTCTCTCCAGCGCGATGTCCAGTACCTCGTCGATCCAGCGCACCGGGCGGATATCAAGCGCCGCAGTGACATTTTTCGGAATCTCGGCAAGATCTTTCCGATTGTCCTCGGGAATGATCACGATCGAGATGCCGCCGCGATGCGCTGCGAGCAACTTCTCCTTCAATCCGCCGATCGGCAACACGCGCCCACGCAAGGTGATCTCGCCGGTCATCGCGATATCGGAACGCACCGGAATACGCGTCAAGGTCGACACCAGTGCGGTGCACATCGCGATACCGGCACTCGGCCCGTCTTTCGGCGTCGCGCCTTCTGGCACGTGGATATGGATATCCGACTTCTGATTGAACTCTGGGTCGATGCCGAATCGTTGCGCACGTTCGCGCACCACAGACAGTGCGGCCTGGATGGACTCCTGCATGACGTCGCCCAGCTGTCCGGTGTGAATCAACTTGCCCTTGCCGGAAACCGTCGTCGCTTCGATGCTCAGCAAATCGCCACCGACCTGCGTCCAGGCGAGCCCGGTCACCAGACCGATCTCGTTCTGCTGCTCGGCGCGGCCAAAATCGAATTTGCGCACACCCAGATATTTTTCGACATCGGCAGAAGTGATCGTCAACGCCTTTGGCGCCGTCTTGCCGCGCTTTGTCTTCGCAACCGGCGCCGGGGCCGTCGTCGACAACAGGATTTCCTTGACCACCTTGCGGCAGATCTTGGCGATTTCGCGATCGAGATTTCGTACGCCAGCTTCACGCGTGTAGAAGCGCACGATGTCGCGCAGCGCTTCCTCGCGGATCACCAGTTCCTCGGCCTTGAGGCCTGCCGCAGCCATTTCCTTCGCCACCAGATAGCGCGAGGCGATGCTGACTTTCTCTTCCTCGGTGTAACCCGGGATGCGGATGATCTCCATGCGATCGAGCAACGCCGCCGGAATATTCAAACTGTTCGCAGTCGCGATGAACATGATCTCGGAAAGGTCGAAGTCGACTTCGAGATAGTGATCGTTGAAAGTGTGATTCTGCTCCGGATCGAGCACCTCCAGCAGGGCCGAAGACGGATCACCACGGAAGTCAGTCGACATCTTGTCGATCTCGTCGAGCATCACCAACGGATTGCGCACCGCCACCTTGGTCAGATTCTGGATCACACGTCCAGGCATCGCACCAATGTAAGTCTTGCGATGTCCGCGGATTTCGGCTTCGTCACGCACGCCGCCGAGCGCCATGCGCACGAACTTGCGATTGGTAGCGCGTGCAATGGATTGTCCGAGTGAAGTTTTGCCGACGCCGGGCGGTCCGACCAGACACAGAATCGGGCCCTTCAACTTCTTCACGCGCTGCTGCACGGCGAGATATTCGAGAATGCGCTCCTTCACTTTCTCGAGACCATAGTGGTCTGCGTCGAGCACCTGTTCGGCCTGACGCAAATCGCGACGCACCTTGGTGCGCTTTTTCCACGGCACGCCGAGCAACCAGTCGAGATAGTTGCGCACCACGGTCGCTTCCGCTGACATCGGCGACATCTGCTTCAATTTGTTGAGTTCGGTGCGCGCCTTCGCCGCTACCGATTTCGGCATTCCGACTGTGGCGATTTTCTTGGTCAGCGCCTCGATTTCGTTAGGCGCATCTTCGACGTCGCCAAGTTCTTTCTGGATCGCCTTCATCTGTTCGTTGAGGTAGTACTCGCGTTGGCTCTTTTCCATCTGCGATTTGACACGTCCGCGGATGCGTTTTTCCATCTGCTGAATATCGATCTCGCCGGTGACGAAACCGATCAGCAATTCGAGTCGCGCGAACACGTCCACCGCTTCGAGCACGCGTTGTTTGTCCTGCAAACGGATCGACAGGTGCGCGGCGATGGTGTCGGCGAGGCGGCCGGCGTCATCGAGGCCAGTCAGCGTTGTCATCAACTCTGGCGGCACCTTGCGATTGATCTTGATGAATTGCTCGAAGATCGCGAGCAGAGACTTCGATGCGGCCTCGATCTCGCGACCGTCGCGCGTGGAGATGGCATCGATGGCTTCAACGCTGGCACCAACAAAATTGTCGGCATCCACAATCCGCGTTACGCGCACGCGTGCAACGCCTTCGACAAGCACCTTGATGGTGCCATCGGGCAATTTCAGCAATTGCAAAACGGTCGCCAGCGTACCGACTTGATACAAGTCGCCACTGGCCGGGTCATCGGTATCGGGACTCTTCTGCGCGAGCAGGACGATCTGCTTGTCGCCCTCCATCGCGGCATCAAGCGCGCGAATGGATTTTTCGCGCCCGACGAACAGCGGAATCACCATGCTCGGGTAGACGACGACGTCCCGCAACGGCAAGACCGGGAAAAGTTCAGGCGCGGAAGTCAGGACAGTGGCAGCCATGCGTTTCTCCAGTGAGCAGTCGAACGCACCTTGCGCTCGAGGTCATGCTGGGTCAAGTGAGGACTATCAGCACCGATTGCAAGCTGCACGGTTGCAAGCCGTGTCCTGCGCCGGTCATTCGCCGGCGGCGCGCGCCTGGATCTGGGGGTTGCTGTAAATCAGATAGGGCTCAGCCGAACCGTTGATCACGGCTTCGTCGACCACGACCTTGCTGACGTTCTCGAGCGAGGGCAGTTCGTACATGGTGTCGAGCAAGACCTGTTCGATGATCGTCCGAAGACCGCGTGCGCCTGTACGTCGCTTCAACGCCTTGCGCGCAACCGCACGCAATGCGTCTTCACGGAATTCGAGTTCGACGCCTTCCATTTCGAACAGCTTGCGGAACTGTTTGGTGATCGCATTCTTCGGCTCGCTCAAAATCTTGATGAGCGCATCGTCATCAAGTTCTTCGAGCGTCGCGACAACCGGCAAGCGGCCAACGAACTCCGGAATCAGTCCGAACTTGATCAAGTCCTCGGGTTCGACTGTCTTGAGCACGTCGCCAACGCTGGCGCGGCGCTCCTTGCTGCGGATCTCCGCCGAGAAGCCGATACCGGTCGACTCCGAACGCGATTGGATGATTTTCTCGAGGCCGGCGAATGCACCGCCACAGATGAACAAGATGTTGCGCGTGTCGACCTGCAGGAATTCCTGCTGCGGATGCTTGCGACCACCTTGAGGCGGCACCGAGGCGATCGTGCCCTCGATCAACTTCAACAGCGCCTGCTGCACGCCTTCGCCGGAAACATCGCGGGTGATCGACGGATTTTCCGACTTGCGCGAAATCTTGTCGATTTCATCGATGTAGACGATGCCGGTTTGCGCCTTCTCGACGTCGTAGTCGCACTTCTGGAGCAACTTCTGGATGATGTTTTCGACGTCTTCACCGACGTAGCCGGCTTCTGTCAGCGTCGTCGCATCGGCGATGGTGAACGGCACATTGAGCAGTCGTGCCAGCGTCTCGGCGAGCAAGGTCTTGCCCGAGCCGGTCGGACCGACCAACAGAATGTTGCTCTTCGACAACTCGATCTCGTCGCTGCGTTGACGCGATTCGAGACGCTTGTAATGGTTGTAGACGGCGACGGCGAGGACGCGCTTCGCACGCGACTGACCGACGACGTACTGGTCGAGCGTGTCGAGAATTTCGCGCGGCTTGGGCAGATGGCTGCGCGCCGTCGCCGCCTTTTCCTCGAGTTCTTCGCGGATGATGTCGTTGCACAACTCGACGCATTCATCGCAGATGAATACCGACGGACCGGCGATGAGTTTGCGCACCTCGTGCTGGCTCTTGCCGCAGAACGAGCAGTACAAAACTTTCGTGGATTCGCCGCGGGTGCTTCGGTCGTCGCTCATCTTGCCTATTCTTCCTGACTGCGTCGCTGATGCAGATGCGCGCGCAGAATAGCACAGGGCCTCCCGCGCTCATTTGCGCAGGACGGCACACAAATCATCAAGGAATACCGATCAACCGGCCTTCACGCTCTCGGGGGGACGGCTGCCGAGCACAGTATCAACCAGGCCGTAGTCACGCGCCTCATCGGCACTCATGAAGTAATCACGATCCACATCCCGCTCAACCTGTTCAAGCGGACGGCCGCAATGTTCGGCCAGCATGACGTTCAACCGCGCCTTGATCGACAGGATTTCCTTGGCGTGGATGGCGATGTCCGATGCCTGACCGGAAAAACCAGCCGAGGGCTGATGGATCATCACGCGCGCGTTCGGCAGGCAATGACGTTTGCCCTTTGCGCCAGCCGACAACAGGAACGCACCCATGCTGGCGGCCTGACCGATGCAAATCGTGCTCACATCGCATTTGATGAACTTCATCGTGTCGAAGATGGCCAGACCGGCAGTGACGGACCCACCCGGGCTGTTGATGTAGATGCTGATGTCCTTGTCCGGATTTTCGGACTCGAGAAACAGCATCTGCGCGACGATGACGTTCGCCATGTAGTCCTCGACCGGACCGACGCAGAAGATCACTCGCTCTTTCAACAGCCGCGAGTAAATGTCATATGCGCGCTCGCCTCGGGCTGTCTGCTCGACAACCATCGGCACCAGGTTAAGTCCTGTGATCACAATGATGCTCCCTCAGTGGTGAGACGGTGATTGGGGCGAATGCCCCCAATTCAACGCGGTGCTTGCATCAATTGCTGGAACGAGACCGTCTGCGGCGAAACCTTGGCATGTCCGAAGACCCAGTCGGCGACTTCATCTTCCATGGCGCGAATGCGCAGGCCCGACATCAACTGCTGATCGCGCAGATACATCTCGATGACTTTCTGCGGCTCTTCGTACGTCGATGCGATCGTCGCGAGCATTTCGGAAACACGCTGCTGGGTCGGGCGAATCTGATTACGGATCGACAACTCTTCGAGCAGCACGCTTGCATGTACACGGTTGCGCGCGACCGTGCGCATTTGCTCGGTCGGCTCCGACGGGGCTTCCGATTCACGCCCAGCACGCTTCGCCGATTCCTGCGACTGCGCGAGCAAGGCACGAGTTTCGGCCTCGATGCGCGACTGCGGCAATTCGAAACCGCCAAACGTGTGCACGAGGGTATCGACGGCATGCAACTTGTTGCGGCCGTTCAGCGCGGTACGCATCTCGCGTTCAAGGTTCGCGCGGACATCGTCGCGGAACTTGTCGAGTCCGCCAGTGATGCCGAATGTTGCCGCAAACGCGGCATCGACCACCGGCAGGCTGCTTTCCTGAACGCGCACGACCTTCAAGCTGGCCAAGGCCGTCTTGCCTGCAAGCTGCTCTTCGCGAAACTCGGCCGGGAATGCCAACGTCTCCGACTTTTCATCGCCCGTGGCCATGCCGACAAGCGCGTCTTCGAAACTCTTGAACAGCGCGCCCGAACCAATCACTGCGCCAGCGCGCTCAATGCCGCTTGACGGAACGCGTGCATCACCGGACTGCGCCGAAAACTCAAACACGACCATATCGCCGACTTGCGCCGAACGATCGACCGTCTGCCACTGGCGACGCTGCTGTCGCAGCGTTTCAATCATGCGATCAACGTCGGATTCTTCCACCGTCGATTCAAGGCGCGTCAGCGTCAGGGTCGAAACGTCGAGCTCACCGACTTCAGGCATTACTTCAAACGTAGCGGTATAGACCAGCTCTTCTGTCGAAGCGGCATCCTCACGCGAGATGCGCGGCGACATTGCCGGACGCAACTTCTCCTGCGAGATCGCTTCCTGGAAGGAACCGCCGATCACATCACCGAGGATTTCGGAGCGAACCTGCGCGCCGAAGCGCTTCTCGATGACATTGCTCGGCACCTTGCCCGGACGAAAGCCTTTGAGGCGCACGTTCTGACCCAACTCACGCATGCGGTCGCGGACACGATCTTCGTAACGCGCGGCAGGAACGCGAACTGTCATCTTGCGTTCAAGCGTGCTGATCTGTTCGACCGAAACGTGCATGAGGACTCCTGATACCTGAATTGATGGATGGGCGCGGCGGCGTTGGTGCGAAAGGAGAGACTCGAACTCTCACGGGTTACCCCGCAGGAACCTAAATCCTGTGCGTCTACCAATTTCGCCACTTTCGCATGGTGCTGTCGATTGCGATTTGCTGCGCCTGAACGTGTAGTTGGTGGGCCGTCTAGGACTCGAACCTAGAACCTGCGGATTAAGAGTCCGTTGCTCTACCATTGAGCTAACGGCCCACACATTGAAACTGGGGTGGATAATGGGATTTGAACCCACGACCCTCGGAATCACAATCCGATGCTCTAACCAACTGAGCTATACCCACCATTGTAAAAACATCGAATCACCGGTGGCACGCCCGACAGGACTCGAACCTGCAACCGCCGGCTTAGAAGGCCGGTGCTCTATCCGATTGAGCTACGGGCGCACAGAAATTGGAATCGGTTGGTCGGGGTAGAGGGATTCGAACCCCCGACATCCTGCTCCCAAAGCAGGCGCGCTACCAGACTGCGCTATACCCCGCTGATTCCGATCGCGCCCGAGTTCAGACAATTACCTAAGCCAATGCATGTTACGCACCACTCGATACATCGTCAACGAACCGGGAAACCACTGCAGCAATAATCATTTTCTTTCAAACAAATCGGGGCGCATTCGCGCCCCGATTTGTGTCAACCATGTTGGCGCGCCCGGAGAGATTCGAACTCCCGACCACCAAGTTCGTAGCCTGGTACTCTATCCAACTGAGCTACGGGCGCAAGCAAGGAGCGGAATTATGGAGTGCCGCAGCGCGGGCGTCAACATCTTTCCGAAAATTTTCTGCGCTCATCGAAATTTCCGCGCACAAAAACGGCCCCGAAGGGCCGATTTCATTATTGGCGGAGAGAGAGGGATTCGAACCCTCGATAAGGCTTTTGACCCTATACTCCCTTAGCAGGGGAGCCCCTTCGGCCTCTCGGGCATCTCTCCGTTAACTCAAATCTTTTCGCTCAATCCTTGAGCGTTGGTTCGCCGCTGTCGGCACTGTCCTTGCGCCCTTCCTGTTCACGGCGAATCCGCTGGTAAATTTCCTCGCGATGAACCGCAAGATCTTTGGGTGCGTTGATGCCGATACGCACCTGGTTGCCTTTCACACCCAGTACAGTGACGGTTACGTCGTCACCAATCATCAATGTCTCACCAACACGACGCGTGAGAATCAACATGCCTTTCTCCCCCGGTCCAGACTTTCTGCATCTGGCCGTGCAGTCCTTCGCGCACATCGGCTACAGCCGCCTCGCGATCGATACTAACTGCCGTTCCAACCCTTCGCAACGAAAACGAAGGCCGCCAATCGGCGGCCTCTGAAGTGGCGTCCCCAAGGGGATTCGAACCCCTGTTACAGCCGTGAAAGGGCCGTGTCCTAGGCCTCTAGACGATGGGGACTTGCTTTCTTTCCTGGTGGAGCCAGCCGGGATCGAACCGGCGACCTCTACAATGCCATTGTAGCGCTCTCCCAGCTGAGCTATGGCCCCTCGGAAGGGCGCGCATCATAACAGCAGAACACGCTTCGTCAACAGTCAAAAAACGCAGCACGTGCTTCATTGCGACAGTCGAGTTGCCGAGCACAATTGCTTGTCTGGCTGGAACCCCTGTGCTGCAATCAAGCGCGGTCAAGGCACGCTGGCGCGCCGGTCGCTTCAGGCAACATCAACATGGAGAAATGTGCATGCAACAAGACCGCCCATGGTTGTCCACGTATCCCAAAGGCGTGCCCGCGGAGATCGATGTCAACGCCTATGGTTCGATCGTGGCGGTGTTGCGTGAATCCTGTGACAACTTCCGCCAGCGCCCGGCATTCACCAACATGGGCAAGGTGCTGACCTATGACGATCTGGATGCCTTGAGTGCCAATTTCGCGTCCTACCTGAGCAACGACCTGAAGCTGAAGAAAGGTGATCGCGTCGCGATCATGTTGCCCAATCTACTGCAGTATCCGATCGCGATCTTCGGTGCCCTGCGTGCCGGCCTGACCGTGGTCAACACCAATCCGATGTACACCGCGCGCGAACTGAAACATCAACTCAATGACGCCGGTGTCTCGGCGATCATCGTGCTCGACAATTTCGCACTGACCTTGAGTGAAGTTCTGAAGGACACGCCGGTGCGGCATGTGATCACCACCGGTATCGGCGACATGCTCGGTTTTCCGAAGGCGCTGATCGTGAATTTTGTCGCCAAGCACATCAAGAAAATCGTGCCCGACTATCACATAGCCGGCGCGGTCCGCTTCAACGACGCGCTTTCCTCGGGCGCGCGCAAACCAGCGCCGAAGATCGACATCATCGCCGACGACATCGCCTTCCTGCAGTACACCGGCGGCACCACCGGCGTCGCCAAGGGCGCGATGCTGACGCACCGCAATCTGGTCGCGAACATGCAGATGGTCTCGGCCTGGTTCGGCGCCAAGGTGAAAATGGGCGAAGAAGTGATGATCACGGCGCTGCCGCTCTATCACATCTTCGCGCTGACCTGTAATTGCCTGGTGTTCATCAAGTTCGGCGGTTTGAATGTGCTGATCACGAATCCGCGTGACATGGCCGGATTCGTCAAGGAAATCGGCACATTCCCATTCACCGCGATCACCGGCGTGAACACCTTGTTCAACGGTTTGCTCAACACGCCCGGTTTCGCTGACATCAATTTCTCGCATCTCAAGATGAGCTTTGGCGGCGGCATGGCCGTGCAGCGCGTGGTCGCAGAACGCTGGAAGAAAGTCACCGGTTCGACACTCGTCGAAGGCTTCGGCATGACCGAGAGTTCGCCGGTGGCGACGGTGAACCCACTCGACGCGCTTGAGTACAGTGGTTCGATCGGATTGCCGGCGCCCTCGACCGACCTGTGCATCCAGGACGACGACGGCAAGATCCTCGCCATGGGCGAAATCGGTGAAATCTGCATTCGCGGCCCGCAGGTGATGAAGGGCTATTGGCAGCGCCCGGAAGAGACCGCGAAAACCATCGTCGATGGCTGGTTGCGTACCGGCGATCTCGGCAAGTTCGATGAACGCGGTTTTTTCTACATCGTCGACCGCAAGAAGGACATGATTCTGGTCTCCGGCTTCAACGTCTATCCAAATGAAATCGAGGACGTGGTCGCGACGCATCCGGGCGTGCTCGAAGTGGCCGCCGTCGGCGTACCCGATGAAAAGTCCGGCGAGGCGGTGAAACTGGTCGTCGTGCGCAAGGATCCGTCGCTCACCGCGGAGCAGATCAAGGCGCATTGCCGCGAAAGCCTGACTGGCTACAAGCAGCCCAAATTCATCGAATTCCGCGATTCACTGCCGAAGACAAACGTCGGCAAGATCCTGCGCCGCGAATTGCGCGATCCGATCAAGCCTGCCGCCTGAATTTCGAGCGCTCTCAGCGCTCGACTTCCGGGCGCATGTACGGAAACAGCAGCACGTCGCGGATTGATGGCACGTCGGCGATCAGCATGACCAGGCGGTCGATGCCGACGCCGAGACCGCCGGTCGGGGGCATGCCGTATTCAAGCGCACGGATGTAGTCGGCGTCGAAGTGCATGGCTTCTTCGTCACCCGCATCCTTGGCATCGACCTGCGCCTGGAAGCGCGCGGCTTGATCTTCGGGATCATTCAATTCCGAGAAACCATTCGCCAGTTCCTTGCCGCCGATGAACAACTCGAAGCGATCCGTGATTTCCGGATCGATATCGCTGGCACGCGCCAGCGGTGACACTTCGGTCGGATGCGCAGTGATGAAGGTCGGTTGCACCAGATCGTGTTCGACCGTCTTCTCGAAAATCTCGAGCAGCAGCTTGCCGCAACCGAAGTCTTTCTTGACGTGGATGCGCAGTCGTTCGCAATGGCGGAGCATTGCTTCGCGATCACGCAAATCCTCGCGCTTCATGTCCGGATTCGCGGCAAGCACCGCGTCGTCCATGCGCAAACGCTTGAACGGCGCGCCGACGTCAATTGCGCGACCTTCCCAGCTGAGATCGGTCTTGCCGGCACCGGCGATGGCCGCGGCGCGCACCATGGCCTCGGTCATGTCCATCACCTCATTGAACGTGGCATAGGCCTCGTAAGACTCGAGCATGGTGAATTCGGGGTTGTGGCGGGTGCTTACGCCCTCGTTGCGGAAATTGCGGTTGATCTCGAACACGCGATCGAGACCACCGACGACGAGCCGCTTGAGATACAGCTCTGGCGCCACACGCAGGTACATCTGCAGATCGAGCGCATTGTGGTGCGTGACGAACGGCCGCGCCGTGGCACCGCCCGGAATCGGATGCATCATCGGCGTCTCGACTTCGACAAAACCGCGATCCTCCATGAAACTGCGGATGGCCCGCACCGCCGTCGAGCGCAGCGCAAAGACGCGACGCGATTCTTCATTGACGATCAGGTCGACATAACGCTGACGGTAGCGTTGCTCGACGTTTTCAAGACCATGCCACTTGTCCGGCAAGGGCCGCAGCGACTTCGTCAACAGACGCAGGCGGTCGACCTTGATCGACAATTCGCCGGTCTTGGTGCGCATGACCTGGCCTTCGGCACCGAGGATGTCGCCGACGTCGAAGCCCTTGAATGCTTCGAAAGTGTCGCCGAGCAAGCTCGCCTGCAGGAACAACTGGATGCGTCCGCTTTGATCCTGGATCTGGGTGAACGCAGCCTTGCCCATCAGGCGCTTCGCGAGCATGCGCCCGGCAACGCGCACGCGCCGTGCGGTGCCCTCGATCGCTTCTGCGGTCCACATGTCCTTGTCGGCGAATTCATCCTGAAGCCGACCGGCAAATGCGTCCGGACGAAAATCATTCGGATAGGCCTGACCCTGCGCACGCAAGGCCTGCAGTTTGCCGCGGCGCTCAGTCATCAGCTTGTTGTCGTCCGGGCGCGCGTCGAAGCCGGCGTCGGCAGTTTCTTCAGTCATCACATTCACCTTGATCATGCGTCCGAACGTTTGGAACCGGCCACGAGGCCGGACTTCAGACTGGCTTCGACGAATTCGCCGAGATCGCCATCGAGCACCTTCTGCGTGTCGGTGCGCTCGACGCCGGTGCGCAGATCCTTGATACGCGACTGATCGAGCACGTACGAACGGATCTGTGAACCCCAGCCGATGTCCGACTTCGTCGCCTCCAGCGCCGCCTTCTCGGTATTGCGTTTCTGCAATTCGAGTTCGTACAACTTGGCCTTCAGCATCTTCATCGCGTTGTCGCGGTTCTGGTGCTGCGAGCGCCCGGTTTGGCAGGCGGCCACGGTATTGGTCGGGATGTGCGTGATACGCACCGCAGACTCGGTCTTGTTGACGTGCTGTCCACCGGCACCGGACGAACGATAGACGTCGGTGCGCAGGTCGGCCGGATTGATCTCGATATCGATATCGTCGTCCACTTCCGGCGACACGAACACCGATGTGAACGAGGTATGCCGGCGATTGTCGGAGTCGAACGGTGACTTGCGCACCAGACGATGCACGCCGGTCTCGGTCTTCAGCCAGCCGTAGGCATAATCGCCTTCGACCCGGAACGTGGCGCTTTTGAGGCCCGCCACTTCACCGCTGGATGCTTCCAGCAGTTCCGCCTTCCAGCCACGCTGTTCGCAGAAGCGCAGATACATGCGCAGCAGCATCTCGGCCCAGTCCTGCGCCTCGGTACCGCCGGCACCGGCCTGGATGTCGATGAAGGCGTTGTGCGTGTCCATCTTGCCCGAGAACATGCGCCGGAATTCGAGCTGGTCGACACGCGCGGCTTGCAGTTCAAGATCATCACGCACGGCGATCGCGGTGCTGTCGTCGCTTTCGCCGATGGCCATTTCCAGCAGTTCATCGGCTTCGGCGAGGCTACCGGTCAACCCCGAAATCTCGCCGACAATCTTTTCCAGAATTGCGCGTTCGCGGCCGAGTTCCTGGGCGCGCGACGGGGTGTTCCAGATTTCGGGCAGTTCGAGTTCGCGGCTTACTTCCTCAAGCCGTTCGCGCTTGATATCGAAGTCAAAGATACCCCCGAAGCGCAGCGACGCGCGCGCGCAAGTCCGCGATGCGGTTGGCAATGGGATTGGTTTCGATCATGGCCTGAATGCTTTCGAAAAGGCGCGCGAGAATACCAGAACGCACACAGCCATCCCGCAGGGGATACGCGACACAAGAACTGCGCGTCAGCCGATCTGCAGCACCGACAATTTCACGCGGCGCTGATCGCGCCAGTCATCGACCAGCAATTGGTAGACGATCTGCACATGACCACTCGGCAGCACGCCGTTGTAGGCACCGAAAGCAATCGCTTCATGCGTGTGTCCGTCAGCCGCGGACAAACGCAGCGCAAGGTGACGCTCACCGACGACACGTGCAGACACGACATGGAACACGCCGTCGAACTGCGGCTCGGGAAATGCCTGACCCCACGGACCGCCGGCACGCAGGGCTTCGGCCAGGCGCAGATCGATGTCGGCGCCAGCGAGTTCGCCATCCGTCCAGTGTTCCGCAGCGAGCAGGATCGAATCGATGCGTTCGTTCGCGAGTTGCACCATGGCCTCACAAAAACGCGGGTAATGCGCCGCGGCGAGGGTCAATCCGGCGGCCATGGCGTGCCCGCCAAAACGCGCGATCAAGCCCGGTTCGCGCATGTCCAGTTCTGCCAGCAGATCGCGCAGGTGCACGCCGCGCACTGAGCGCGCCGAGCCCTTGAGCTCATCGCTGCCCTCGCCCGCCATGGCAAACGCGAACACCGGCCGATGCGCGTGCTCCTTGATCTTGGACGCGACCAGCCCGACCACACCGGCGTGCCAACTCGGTTCGAACAGGCACAACACCGGCGGAAAATCCTGGCCAAGCTTTAGCGTCGCGACAGCGGATTCGGCCTGTTCGACCATGTCGCTCTGCAAGCCGCGACGTTCGTGATTGATGGCGTCGAGCCGCTGTGCCAATTCGCGCGCTACGACCGGGTCATCACTGCACAGGCAGGCGATGCCGAGACTCATGTCTTCGAGTCGACCGGCGGCGTTGACCCTCGGTCCGACGCTGAATGCGAGATCGGTCGCGGTGAGTTCAGGCGCGCGCCGCTTCGACACGTCGATGATCGCCGCGATGCCGGCATTCGCAGCACCGGCACGAATGCGTTTGAGACCAGCCGCGACCAGCACGCGGTTGTTGTGATCCAGCGGCACCAGATCGGCGACCGTGCCGAGCGCGACCAGATCCAGCAGGGTCGACAGATCCGGCTCGTGACCTGAAGAAAATGCACCGGCCTCGCGCAACACGGCACGCAACGCCAGCAGCAGATAGAACATCACGCCGACACCGGCCAGCGCCTTGCTCGGAAAGCCGTCGCCATGCAGGTTCGGATTGACGATGGCATCGGCCTCGGGCAGCACCGGTGGCGGCAGATGATGATCGGTGATCAATACCTTGCAACCCGCCGCTTTCGCCGCACGCACGCCGGGGATGCAGGCGATGCCGCTGTCGACGGTGATCAGCAAGTCCGGTCGGCCGTCTGCGAGGATTTCCGCGACCAGGCTCGGAGTCAGACCGTAGCCATGAATCGCGCGATTCGGCACACGCACATCGACGTACCGGGCACCGAGCAGGCGCAGCCCGCGATAGGCGACGGCGGCACCGGTGGCGCCATCGCAATCGAAATCTCCAACCACGAGAATGCGGGCGCCGTTGGCGATGGCGTCACGCAGCAGTGCACATGCCGCATCGAGTCCGCCCAGTGTGTGCGGTGCCAGCATGCGCTTCAGGCTCAGATCGAGTTGTTCCCGCGTGTTTACGCCACGCGCTGCGTACACGCGTGCGAGCACCGGATGCAAGTTCGCATCCGTGAGCAATGGCGCGTCAGGGACTTCGCGTCTGCGGATGGCTGGGGTCATGGGTTTTTTCGCCAGACGCGCAAACGATGCCAGGGCCGATAGGCGAAGCGCTCGCCACTGTCCAGTTTCAAGTCCACGGCCACGTTTGCGGCGTGCAGCGAGCTGATCATCGGCAGCGTCGTCGCGTCCGCGGATCGTGCGTCGAACAAGGCACCGGAGAAGTCATTGCCCGATGGCGTGGTCGGCGTGCCTGACGCTGCCGCCAATGCACGCAGCAGCGGATCATCGGAACACACTGCGGTAACGCAACACGTCGGCATGCCATCGCAAATACCATCGCCATGCAGCCACAGGCTGTTGAGCTCAGGCAGACCACGCGCGCGCCGTTCGCGGCTGGTTGGATGCTCGTGCAGCGCCATCTGTATCTCATTGAGCCAGACACGTGTGGCACGTCCAGAATCACCTACCGGCAGCGCCGTATCGATGTAGGCGCCGACCACATCTTCGGGCGCATCGCCGCCGATCGATTCGTATTCAGGCGTCGGCTGCAGGTACCAGCGTTCCGGTGTGGCGACATGCAAGCGCCAACGCGCCTCGTCGAACAAGGGCTGCAGCGAGCGCGCGTAAGCCTCGGCCTCGGCCATCGACAACTGCATGACGCCACAGGCCAGCATGCGCACACCGGCTGTTTCCACGCGCAGATGACAGGGATCGGCACGCAACCAACGTCCGCTGCAGTCGGCGGGCGCGTCGCTGCGTCGCGTCCAGGGCGCGATCGGCAGCGGCTTCGGCAAGTCCGTGAACACATCGTCGAGCAGCGACAAAACACCGGGCAGCGCATCAGCCAAGCGCGTGCCGCGCGAAATCCAGTAGCGCAGCGCCGGTGCGGCTTCCGCGAGCGCTGCGAGATGGCGTCGCGGCGGGAGCCACAACTGCGTCGTCATCGGCTTACTCGTAACGCACCGCGATGATTTCGAATTCGCGGCTGCCATTCGCCGCATGCAACTCGACGGTGTCGCCTTCGCTCTTGCCGATCAATGCCCGTGCAATCGGCGACGTGACCGAAATCAGGCTCAGTTTGATGTCCGCTTCCATCTCGCCGACGATCTGGTAAGTCATTTGCGCATTGTTGTGAAGCTCAAGCAGATCCACAGTGGCGCCAAACACGATGCGCGTACCCGCAGTCAGCTGGCTGATATCGATGACTTCGGCGAACGACAATGCACCCTCGATGGCATTGATGCGGCCTTCGCAGAAACCTTGTTGTTCACGCGCGGCGTGGTACTCGGCGTTCTCTTTCAGGTCACCATGCGCGCGCGCTTCAGCGATCGCATGAATGATCCTTGGGCGATCAACCGATTTCAGTCGTTCGAGTTCTTCGCGCAGACGTTCAACGCCGCGTTTGGTGAGTGGCGGTCTTCTCATGCCGATGCTTCCCGATGCAGTTCTTGATGAAGTTCCTGAATGGCGCTGACGCGCTCGGAATGACGAAAGTCGAGCGAGTGCAGCAAGGCACGCGCACCGGCGACGGTCGTCGAATAGGTCACGCGTTGCTGGAGCGCACCGCGGCGGATCGAGAACGAGTCGGCAATAGCCTGTTTGCCCTCGGTCGTATTGATGATGAACACGATGTCGCCATTCTTGATCGCGTCACCGATGTGTGGGCGACCCTCGAGCACCTTGTTGATGCGTTCGCAGGCGTAGCCTTTGCTGCGCAGGTAATCGCAGGTACCGCTCGTCGCGACAATTGAAAACCCACGCTGCAGCAAAGATTCCGCGACTGAATCAATGCGTGGCTTGTCGGCATCGCGCACGCTGATGAAAGCCTTGCCGACCGGCGGCGCCTTGATGTTCGCGGCTTCGTGCGCCTTCGCAAAGGCTTCGCCGAAATTGCGGCCGACGCCCATCACTTCGCCGGTCGAACGCATTTCCGGGCCAAGGATCGGATCGACGTTCTGGAACTTCAGGAACGGGAAGATCGCTTCCTTGACCGAGTAATACGACGGAATCACTTCGCGCGTCGCGCCTTGCGCCGCGAGCGTCTGCCCGACCATGCAGCGTGCGGCGATTTTGGCCAGGGCGACACCGGTGGCCTTCGACACGAACGGCACCGTGCGCGAAGCGCGTGGATTCACCTCGAGCACGTAGATCGTCTCGCCCTGAATGGCAAATTGGGTATTCATCAGTCCGACCACGTTCAGTGCCTTGGCCATGGCGCGCACCTGATCACGCAACTGATCCTGGATGGCAGCGGACAGCGAATACGGCGGCAGCGAACAGGAACTATCGCCGGAATGTACGCCGGCTTCCTCGATGTGTTCCATGATGCCGCCGATCAGCGTCGCACCGGTGTTGTCCGCGATCAGGTCGACGTCGACTTCGACGGCATTGTCGAGAAAGCGGTCGAGCAGCACCGGCGATTCGTTCGATACGCGCACCGCGTCAGTGATGTAGCGCTTCAGGTCGGCGTCGTCGTGGACGATTTCCATGGCGCGGCCACCCAGCACATAACTCGGTCGCACCACCAGCGGATAGCCAATTTCGCGCGCGAGCGCGAGCGCTTCGTCCGGGTTGCGCGCGGTGCGGTTCGGCGGCTGCAGCAAGCCGAGTTGCTGCACCATTTTCTGGAAGCGCTCGCGGTCTTCAGCGAGATCGATCGAATCCGGCGAGGTGCCGATCACCGGTACGCCATTCGCCTCAAGCGCGCGCGCAAGTTTCAGCGGCGTCTGTCCGCCGTACTGCACGATCACGCCTTTCGGTTTTTCCAGATCGGCGATTTCCAGCACGTCTTCCAGCGTCAGCGACTCGAAGTACAGGCGATCCGACGTGTCGTAATCGGTCGACACGGTTTCCGGATTGCAGTTGACCATGATGGTCTCGTAACCGTCTTCGCGCAGCGCGAGCGCAGCGTGCACGCAGCAGTAGTCGAACTCGATGCCCTGACCGATGCGATTCGGACCGCCACCGAGCACCATGATCTTGTTGCGATTGGTCGGCGCCGCTTCGCACTCGTCTTCGTATGTCGAATAGAGATAGGCCGTGTTCGTCGCAAATTCGGCCGCACAGGAATCGACCCGCTTGAACACTGGACGCACTTTCAGAGCACGGCGCAGATGACGGATGGCGTCTTCATTGGTACGCACCAGTTGGGCAATACGAGCATCCGAAAATCCGACGCGCTTCAGTTCGCGCAAACGCAGCGCATCCAGCGCCGCCAAGCCCTGGCGCTCCATCTTCTGTTCATTCTCGATCAGTTCCTCGATTTGACGCAGGAACCATGGATCGATGAAGCTCAGGTCGTAAATCTGCTGCAGGCTGAGTCCGGCGCGAAATGCGTCGGCAACGTAAAACACACGGTCCGGTCCCGGTTCGCGTACCTGACGTTTCAGTTCGATCAGCGCATCTTCGCTGTGGAATTCGGCGCGCGTCGGATCGAGCCCAACCTTGCCGGTTTCCAGCCCACGCAGCGCTTTCTGCAGCGATTCCTGAAAACAGCGCCCGATCGCCATCACTTCGCCGACCGATTTCATCTGCGTCGTCAGGCGCGAATCCGCAGTCGGGAATTTTTCGAACGCGAAGCGCGGAATCTTGGTGACGACGTAATCGATCGCCGGCTCGAACGACGCCGGCGTGCGCCCGCCGGTGATGTCGTTGCTCAACTCGTCGAGCGTGTAGCCTACGGCGAGCTTGGCCGCGATCTTTGCGATCGGAAAGCCCGTCGCTTTCGAGGCGAGTGCTGAAGATCGCGACACACGCGGATTCATCTCGATGACGACGACGCGGCCATCTTCGGAATTGACACCAAACTGCACGTTCGAACCGCCGGTATCGACACCGATCTTGCGCAATACCGCGATCGAAGCATCGCGCAGGCGCTGATATTCCTTGTCGGTCAGGGTTTGCGCCGGCGCCACGGTGATCGAATCGCCGGTGTGCACGCCCATCGGATCGAAGTTCTCGATCGAGCAGACGATGATGCAGTTGTCCGCCGAGTCGCGCACCACTTCCATTTCGAATTCTTTCCAGCCCAGCACCGACTCTTCGACCAGCACTTCCGAGGTTGGCGAGAGTTCCAGTCCGCGCTTGATGATCTCGATGAATTCTTCGCGGTTGTAGGCGATGCCACCCCCGGAACCACCGAGGGTGAAACTCGGGCGGATGATGGTCGGATAACCCACTCGCGTCTGCACGTCGAGCGCCTGTTCCAGCGTGCGCGCGATTTCCGCTTTCGGACATTCGAGGCCGATATCGAGCATGGCGCGGCGGAACAGTTCGCGGTCTTCGGCCATCATGATGGCGTCGCGCGAAGCGCCGATCATCTCGACGCCGTATTTTTCGAGTACACCGTGATCTGCCAATTCCAGCGCGGTATTCAGTGCGGTTTGCCCGCCCATGGTTGGCAGCAATGCATCGGGACGTTCCTTGGCGATGATGCGTTCGACCGTACGCCAATTGATCGGCTCGATGTACACGGCGTCGGCCATGTCCGGGTCGGTCATGATCGTGGCCGGATTCGAATTCACCAGAATGACGCGAAAGCCCTCGGCTTTCAGCGCCTTGCAGGCTTGCGCGCCGGAGTAATCGAATTCACAAGCCTGGCCGATCACGATCGGACCGGCACCGATGATCAGGATGGACTTCAGATCAGTACGCTTGGGCATGGACACCTCGGCCCGGCGTTTGCACGCAGAGCAGTTTTCAGGTTTTCGGGATAGGCAGATTCTAGCGGGATGCGCCGGTGAAGTTCGATCAATTCTGGACCGTGACTTCGACCACTGTGGAGCGCGGAATATCGATGCTCATGGCGAAACCGCGGCTGGTGTCTTCGATGACGATGCCGGCGCGATTGAAGCGCTTCAGCATGCCCTTGCGCGTGGTCCGGAGATTGGTCTTGATCGAGACGATCTTGCCGACGTGCGTTTCAAGTTGATCAAAAGGCACAACCATCGGCCCGACCGGTTTAACCGGCAGCGCGGCGACCGGCGGCACAGCGGCAACCACCGGTGCAGCAGCAGCGGTCGCAGGCGTACGCACGGGTGCGGCGGCGACCGTCTTTGCTGGCACTGGAGTCGGAATGGGCGCTGCCTTCGCCAGAACCGCGGCAACGGGTTTGGCTGCTGCGGGCACGGGGGCATTCATCGGATCGAACACCGGCTTCGACGTCTGCGCAAACGCTGCAGAGGCGACTGAGAAACAGATCAAGTAGCGCAGGATATGCAACATGGCGGCCTTAGGCGGGGATCGCGGCGTCGGGCCGCGGTGCGTGTTCGCGGCGCGCATGCATGGCACGCACGAAGGGTTCGAACACACGCGCGACATCGTGCGGGCCCGGACTCGCTTCCGGATGCCCCTGGAAACTGTAGGCCGGTGCATTCGCGAGAGCGATGCCCTGCAGCGAGCCATCAAACAGCGACCGATGCGTCGCCCGCACATGGTTCGGCAGCGTCGATTCGTCGACCGCAAAACCGTGATTTTGGCTCGAGATCATGACCCGCGAAGACTCGAGGTCAATCACCGGATGGTTGGCGCCGTGATGACCGAATTTCATCTTGAGGGTCTTCGCACCAACCGCGAGACCGAGCAGTTGATGACCGAGACAGATGCCGAGGGTCGGCAACCGCGCGGCGATGAATTCGCGGATCGCGGCGATGGCGTAGTCGCAGGGTTCAGGATCGCCCGGGCCATTGGACAGGAAGACGCCATCGGGTTGCAGCGAGAACACTTCGGCTGCAGGGGTTTGCGCTGGCACAACCGTGACCCGGCAACCGCGGTCGACGAGCATGCGCAGGATGTTGTGCTTGATGCCGAAATCGTAGGCGACGACGTGCAGTTCGCCGGTTTCGGAGGGCGCCGAACCGCGTTCGAGATCGAAACTGCCCTGATCCCAGACATAGGATTTACGCGTACTGACAACCTTCGCCAGATCCATGCCTTTGAGGCCGGGGAACGCGCGCGCTGCAGCGATCGCGGCAGCGGTATCCGCGGCTTCGGCGCCAGCAACGATGCAGCCGTTCTGTGCGCCGCTTTCACGCAGGATGCGGGTGAGCTTGCGCGTGTCGATTTCGGCGATGCCGACGACACCGTGTTGCCGCAAATAATCCGGCAAGGACATGCGACTGCGCCAATGCGCGCTGTGCTGGGTGGCATTGCGCACGATCAGGCCGGCGGCATGGACCGCGGTCGATTCGACATCGTCGTCATTGCAGCCGGTGTTGCCGATGTGCGGATAAGTGAGCGTCACCATCTGCCGCGCATAGGACGGGTCGGTGAGGATTTCCTGGTATCCGGTCATCGCCGTGTTGAACACGACTTCGCCGACCGCCGACCCTTCGGCACCGATGGACACGCCATGAAACAGGCTGCCGTCCGCGAGGGCCAGCAGGGCAGGAACTTGTTGCATGCAATCGCTCCCGTATGGGCGGACGCCCCGAGCGGATGCGGAGTCTACCGTACGAGCCCCTTGGGCGCGATCATGAGCTTGGCCGCGGCGCGCCCTCGCAGGGTCTCAACGCGGTGACGTCACGGCCTGATCGAGCGAATAGCGCCCCGCCGATCGACCCGCGATCCAGCGCGCAGCGAGCAATGCCCCGCGCGCGAAAACGGCGCGGGTACTGGCTCGATGCGTGAGTTCCAGGCGCTCGCCGTCGCCGGCAAACAGGACAGTGTGGTCACCCACGATGTCGCCACCGCGAATCGTCGCGAAGCCGATCTCACCTCGCACCCGCTCTTCGCCATGTCCGTGGCGGGCAAACACGCCGACCTCGTCCAAGGTGTGTCCACGCGCCTCGGCAATCGCGCGACCGAGCGTGAGCGCGGTGCCCGATGGCGCGTCGCGCTTGTAGCGATGATGCGCTTCGATGATCTCGATATCGAAGTCCTCGCCGAGAATGACCGCTGCTTCCGCCGCCGCGCGCCGCAACAGGGCGACGCCGATGCTGAAGTTCGCCGACCACAACACCGGAATCACCTCGGCGGCGTGCTCGAGCGCTGCGCGTTGGGCGTCGGACAATCCCGTGGTGCCGCTGACAAACGCCATTTCGCGCTCGACCGCGATCGCGAGCGCGGCGTCAAAACTCGCCGAGTTCGAAAAATCGATTAACACCTCGGCCTGCTGCTCGGGATCGAGCATGCTCTCGTAACTCAGCGCCGACGCCCGAGCCGGCCAGACCGGCTCATCGCTCAGCGCCGATCCCGGCCGCACGAGGGCCGCAATCAGCTCGACATCACGTCGTTCCGGCGCAATGCGCAGAATTTCCTGACCCATGCGGCCAGAGGCTCCGAACAGGACAATGGCGGTCGCTCGATTCATTTCATCATCCTATCGGAGCACGCCGGTATCGTAGAAGCGCCAGTATCAACCGATACGTGACAACGTCGACCTTTTTCGCGTGAATTGGAAGTTTCGTACCAACGCAAATCCCAACGAAGCAGACTGTTCAGCCCTCAGTCCTCGGGGTCTAGCCGTTCTGCATCAAGCCTTCCGCACTACAAGCCAGTCGTGAGGCGAAGACCCTTATCGACGCACGACATGAGGTCAGCAGGCAGGAGGCGAATTCGCTGCGTCAATATGCCTCGATCCACCGTGAGCAACTGACTCACGTTGACGACGCTCACTCGCGGCAATCCGCTATCGGAAATCGAAACACGCACATTTCCCGGCGCAGCGGCGAGCGCCAGATTGGAAGTCACCACAGCAACAATGACGGTCGCGATGCGACTTTCATTGAAAGAATTCGACTGGATAACCAACACCGGCCGTCGATAGCCGGGCCCTGAACCCGCAGGGAAGGTTCGGGCAATTCGGCCCACCACAATTCACCACGCCTCACGCCCGACAGCCCTCGACTGCGCACGCAATAGCACCGGTTCAATTGCGGATGGCTCGGCGTCGTAGACCTCGTCCAGCTTTCGCGTCACCGCATCACTCGCATGTGTTTGCAGATACTCGGAAAGCGCCGCGACGTACAACTGGCTGCGCGATACCTTGCGCGGCTTGGCCAAGCGCTCTGCTGCCTCAAAAACGGGATTTGGAAGGGATATCGCAACTTTCATGATTTGACGGTATCACTAAGGTATGACCGTTACGAGCACTCAGCCAGGCTGGTCGAGCAGTGACGGATCAAACCAAACGTCCTCGAAGTCATTTCCGTCGATAAGAAACCGATGTCCCGGAGGGAGATCGAGGTACTCGGCCACCAACGGGAAAAAGTCGGCTACGTGATCGACATGCAACGGCGAAAAGAAGTCCGGTGCCTCCATTAACTCGGTGCAGCACCAGACAAACCAACCATTGGTCTGATCGGTGGGAGCATGCCGCAATCCATTGATCGGCATCATTCCGAGTGTCGACATCGCGACACCGAGCTTGCTGCCAAGCAATGGCGGCAACGGAGCCACACCCATCCATTCGCACACCGAGCGCTCTCGACTCACCTGCATGGAGATCTCCGAGCTGCCAGTCTCAATGTCCTGCCGCGACAAACTTCTTCTCGCCCGATGTCACCCGCAGATCGAGCCGATTTTCTGGCGGCGGCAGTGGGCAGGTCGAGAAAATGCTGAAGGCGCAGGGCGGGTTGTAGGCCTTGTTGAAATCGATGATCAGCTTGCCGTCTTTCGGCCACGCGGCGTAGACGAAGCGACCCGGACCGTAAGTTTCCCTGCCGGAAGTGCGGTCAGCGAAGATGATGAACAGGTCATCCGAGCCAACTTCGATGACCGGATAGATGCGGTATTCACGTCCGTCGCGAGTGAAGGTCGCGAAACCCGGGTTTTCCATCTTTTCGACCGTGCCGATCACGGTCTGGATTTCGAAGTGCTGCATCGTCGGATGTTGGGTCCATGCCGCTTCGATACGCCAGCTCTCGTCGACCGGAAAATGCTCGACGCCGGGAAACTGCAAGCGCGCCGCGGCATCCGAATTGCGCACGCGCAGCGCGTATTTTCCACCGCGCTCGATGACCAGGAAGCTGACTTTTTCAACACTGACCAACGACGGCTTTCCCGAGCTGTCGGGGGAGAGCTTGTGCCAAACCCGCCCCGCGTCCTCGCGCCATGTCCTGCTGTCGGTGACCATCACCTGCGGACCGTCATCGGCGGCGGCAAACTCGATGTCGCTGCTGTGCATGCGCACCACGCCAAGTTGCTCGGGGCCAGCGGCAAGGACAATCGCGTTGTCGCTGGCCGCACCGATGGTCTGATCGCCTTCGATCAACCAGTGCATGCCGACCAGGCTCAGCCAGCCATCGGGCTTCTGCAGACGTTCGAGCCTGCCCGTGCGCCAGAGTTCGACGTCGCTGGCGTGATCCAGCACGGTCGCGGGTTCAACGACCGGCGGCGCAGCTGCGATCTCGGGCTGACTGCTACTCGTGCTCGTACCCGGGCTGGTACTCGCGCAAGCCGCCAGCAACGCAGCAGTCACGATCGTCGCGGCGATCAAAATTCTATGGCGCATCTTCGTTCCTCATCATGTCCGGCGTTCAACGACCGCGCTGGAATACGCGGTCAAGATCCTGCATGGTCCACTGTACCCAGGTCGGACGACCGTGATTGCATTGTCCCGAACGTTCGGTCGCTTCCATCTGACGCAGCAGCGCATTCATCTCCGGTAATGTCAGTCGCCGATTGGCACGCACCGAGGCATGACAGGCGAGCGTCGACAACAGGTCGTTGCCCGCTTCTTCAAGCTTTCGTGAACTGTCGTGCAGGACGAATTCGGCGAGCACGTCACGCAGCAAACGCTCGACATCGGCACCGTCGAGCAGACTCGGAATACGCTTGATGACAACCGAGGTCTCACCGTGGCGTGCCAGCTCGATCCCCAGTCGCAGAAAAGCGGCGTGGTGATCTTCAGCGGCATCGGCCTCGCGCCGGGTGACTGCGATGCGCGTCGGCACCAGCAGTTGCTGCGAAGCGATATCCCCGCAAGCCTGCTGCAGTTTCAGACGTTCGTAAGTGATGCGTTCATGTGCCGCATGCATGTCGACGACGACGAGACCCGCGACATTCTGGGCGAGCACGTAGACACCATGCAATTGAGCGATCGCGAAGCCGAGCGGCGGGATTTCGTCGTCGGCCGACAGCGGCGAAGTCAGTGTCGCGATATTGAAAGCCGCATGCTGCGATGAGGTGTCGTTGCGACCGTAGACCGCGCCGTAGGAAGCAAGCGGTTCGGCCACACGCAACCCCAGGCCGGATTGCATGGGCGGAACGAAATTTGCCGCTATTGTCCCAGTCGCAGTGCCAAATACTGGCGCGGCGATCGTCGCCGCCTGGCCGGCGCGCGTATGCGCCAGTGCCTCGTGCAGACTGCGGAACAAGAAGTCATGCACCAGCCGCTGTTCGCGAAAGCGCACTTCGGTTTTGGCCGGATGCGCGTTCACGTCGACGAGCAGCGGATCGATGTCGAGAAACAGCACAAAGGCGGCGTGCCGGCCATGAAACAGCACATCGGCATAGGCCTGGCGCACCGCATGCGCGATCACCCGGTCACGCACCAGGCGGCGATTGACGAAGAAAAACTGGCGATCGGTTTGTGCCCGCGCTGCGGTCGGCAGCCCGACATAGCCGTGCAGTCGCAGCCCCGCCGCGCCATGTTCGATGCGCAGACTGTGGGCGAGAAAATTCTCGCCGAGCATCGCATCGACACGCGCCTCCGGCGACTGCGCCGAGGCTTCTTCGCGAAACAGTGGTCGCGCGTTATGCGTCAGTGAAATCGCCACCTCGGGACGCGCCAGCGCGACCGCCCGCAGCCAGTCTTCGATGTGTCCGAGTTCGGTTCGTTCAGCGCGCAGGAATTTGCGCCGCGCCGGCACGTTGAAAAAAAGCTCGCGCATTTCCGCCGTGGTGCCAACCGGATGTTGCGCCGGTTTGATCACCGCGAACTGGCCGTTGTCGACTTCCTGCTCGGATGCATGCGCGGCCTGCACAGTGCGCGATATCAGCCGGAACCGAGACACCGAGGCGATACTCGGCAAGGCCTCGCCCCGAAAGCCCATGCTGCGCACCGACTCGAGATCGTCGAGCGTGGCAATCTTGCTGGTCGCATGGCGCGTCAGGGCGAGTCGCAGATCTTCGGCCTCAATGCCGGAACCGTTGTCGCGCACCCGCACCAGCTTGACGCCGCCGGCTTCCAGTTCGACATCGATGCGTGTCGCGCCAGCGTCGAGCGCGTTCTCCACCAGTTCCTTGACGACCGACGCCGGCCGCTCGATGACTTCACCGGCGGCGATCTGGTTGATGAGCGTTTCGGGGAGCGGCTTGATGCGCACGATCGATCTCGTTCTGGCCCGCCATTCTAGCGGCGCAAGGAACGATCAGATCGAGGTCGGAATTTTCAAGACAATGCCGGCTTGAACAATATCGGAACCGAGATTGTTGACGCGGCGCAGAGACGCGACCGTCACACTGTGCCTCTGTGCAATCAGGGACAAGGACTCGCCGCGTGCCACGATGTGATGCCGGGCCGGCTGCGGGTTCGCCGCGAACCAGGTGCCGGGCGGCGACGTGGTCGCGAAATAGTCGCGAATGCCGGTCACCAATGCATCAGCAAGCTTCTCGCGATGCGCCGGATCGTTCAGGCGTTTTTCTTCCGCCGGATTACTGATGAAGGCAGTCTCGACCAGCATCGACGGCACGTCCGGCGAGCGCAGCACGACGAAGTTGGCACGCTGGACTTCGTGTTTGTGCAGATTGCCGATGCCACCGAGGCCACGCAGCACATTGCTCGCGACCATCTCACTGGCTTCCATGGTCGCGCCTTGCGACAGGTCGAGCAGCACGGCGGCGAGCATCGCGTCCTTGTCGTCGATGGACACGCCACCGACCAGATCGGAAGTGTTTTCACGATCCGCAAGCATGCGTGCCGCTTCGCTCGATGCGCCGCGATTGGACAAAACAAATACCGACGAACCACGCGCCTGCGATTTCACAAAAGCATCGGCGTGGATCGAGACGAACAGGTCGGCTTTCTGTTCGCGCGCGATCTCGTAGCGACGTTCGAGTGGTATGAAGAAATCACGATCTCGCGTCATCACCGCGCTCATGCCCGGCTCGGCGTCGATGCGCGCGACCAGTGCTTTGGCCACGGCCAGGGTGATGTCTTTTTCGCGCGAACCATTCGCACCGGAAGCACCCGGATCGTCACCACCGTGTCCGGCATCGATCGAGACAATGATGTCGCGCTCGCCCTGCAAGACCGGCATCGAGTCCTCGCGCTTGACCACGCGCGGCGCAGTGTCGGCCTCAAACAGATCGAGAACGAGACGATGGCCGAACTGTTTCGCAGGCGGCAGCAAGAAGCTTTTCGCCTGAACCTTGCGATCAATATCGAGCACCACGCGCAGCGAATCCTTGCCTTGCAAGCCGGTACGCACGCGCTTGACCGCACCCTCCAGCTCGGCACCATCCAGCGAAGCGCTGACGCGGCTGCGCTCGATGTCGAGCACGATCCGATCCGGATTTTCGAGCGTGAACAGCTTGTATTTCACGGCGTCGCTGACATCGAAGACGACACGCGTGTGGTCATCGGCATCCCAGAAACGCACACCGCGCACATCGCTGGCCATCGCGGCACCGGCGACGGCGATTGACATCAGGCTGGCGATAATTCGGGCGATTTGCGGGCGCATAAATGAGATTAGACGCCATCGGTTCCGAGATATCAAGAAGAAACTTCAAGAAAATCCGTCTACTACGGCAACTTCATGAAAATCTGAACAGATACCGCCGCAAAGCGGTTGATCTAACTTGCGGCGTCCAGTCGCGCGACGAAGGCCAACCCTGCCGCACTGAGCGGTTCGAGCAGCAAAAAACGCGACTCGTCATCGATGCGCGTCAGCCTTAGCGTGAGATCGCGCGCCGGAGTTTCGTCGCCGCCCTTGTCCGGCCATTCGATCAGCATCACGGCGTCGTCGGTCAGCAATTCCGGCAGTCCCAATTCGCCAAGTTCATATGGATGGCGCAGGCGATACAGGTCGAGGTGATGGATCGTCAGCGCCGGCAGTTCGTAGGATTCGATCAGCGTGTAAGTCGGGCTCTTGACCCGTGTCGAGGGTGCAAGCGACTGGATCAGCGCGCGCACCAGGGCGGTCTTGCCTGCACCCAAATCACCGACCAGACCAATCACCATCGGCGGAACCAGCGCGCGTGCCAGTTTTGCGGCGACCGCATGGGTGGCGTCGAGGTCGGGCAATACCAAGGTTCGCGTCATGGATTCAGTACCCGTCGCAGCGCGGCGATCACATCACTGGCGAGCAAGCCGCGTTCGCACTCGCCCGCTGCCGCATCAGCGGCCAGCGCGTGCGCCAGCACTGCACCGCGCGCAGCGGCGCCACAAGCCAAGCCTTGTGCCAGCAATGCCGCGACGATGCCAGTCAACGCATCGCCCATGCCGCCCGAAGCCATGCCCGGGTTGCCGTAGGGGCAGACACTCACTGCGCCGTCGGCATCCGCGATCACGCTGCCCGCGCCCTTGAGCACGACCGTGGCCGCGAACCGCTGCGCCAGTGCACGCGCTGCGGCATAGCGATCACGTGCAATGGCGGCGGAATCGATACCGAGCAGGCGTGCCGCTTCTCCGGGATGCGGTGTCAGCACGGCATTGGGTGGCACATCGATGTCGCCCGTGGCGAGCAGATTCAAGGCGTCGGCATCAATCACCACGGGCTTGCCCGCAGAAACCGCGGCACGCGCGAGTTGCCGCGACCAGGCGCTTTGACCGATGCCAGGCCCGAGCGCGATTACGCTGGCACGTTCGATCAACGGCAGCAGCGCATGCGCGTCGTCAACGTCACGCACCATCGCCTCCGGTCGACGCGCCATAATCGGTGCGACATGTTCGGCACGCGTCGCGACCGAAACCAGACCGGCGCCGGCGCGCAGTGCCGCGCTTGCCGCAATCGCGACTGCCCCGCCCATGCCGTGATCGCCACCGATCACCAGCACGTGTCCGCCCTGCCCTTTATGCGCGTCGCGCCGGCGCGGCGGCAAGGCAACACGCAACTCTTGCGCACGCAGCAACTGTCCGTCCGCCGAGATGCCGGCGCGTGCCGAAGCGGGCAGATCAAGACTGTCGAGAAAGCGCTCGCCGCAATAACGCGCCGCACTGCCGGTCCAAAGGCCGCGCTTGTGCGCGATGAAACTCAAGGTCAAATCCGCTGTGACACACGCGCCGGGGGCATGACCGCTGTCCGCATTCAAACCTGAGGGCAGGTCAATCGCGAAACACGGCGCCGCATGGCGATTGATCGCGTCGATCGCCTGCTTGTGCGGTCCATCAGGCGCGCGATCCAGACCGATGCCGAAGATCGCATCGACGAGCAGATTGGCAGCATCGAGATCGCCACCGCGATAGCCGCTTGCCTTCCCGCCAGTTTGTTGCCACGCGTGCACCGCCTGCACCGCTGGCTCGCGCGTCGGTGCGGAACCGACCTGAATGACGCGCGGTTCAAGCCCGGCGGCACGCGCCAACGACGCGACGACGTAACCATCGCCGCCATTGTTGCCGTTGCCGCAGACAACGGTGATGCGACTCGCCTCCGGCCAACGCACGCGCAACATGCGAAACGCCGCCGCACCGGCGCGCTGCATCAATGGCCACGCTGCGAATTCGGCTTGTGCCATCGCCTGCGCCTCGATACGACGCACCGCTGCCACCGTGTACAGATCGGAATCTTCGGCTTTCATCCCTCGATTGTACGCGGCGGCGTTGCCTATACTGCGGTGTGACTTCCAACTTCGCCGCCATGCTTTCCGATCCGACCGTGCTCGCAACGCGCATCAAGGCGCTTGCGCATGAACTCGGCTTCCAGGGATGCGGCATCACCGGCACCACGCTCACTGAAGACGAGACGCATCTGCTGAACTGGCTGGCCGACGGCTTGCATGGCGAGATGGACTACATGGCACGCCACGGCACACGTCGATCGCGACCGCCGGAACTGGTACCGGGCACCTTGTCGGTGATTTCGGTGCGCATGGACTATCTGCATGCCGACACCGCCGACATGCAGGCAACATTGGAAAACCGCGAGCTCGCCTATGTCTCGCGTTACGCGCTTGGTCGCGACTACCACAAGCTGATGCGCAATCGCCTGCAACAACTGGCCGACCGCATCACCGCCGTCATCGGCGGCTTCGGCTATCGCGCCTTCGTCGACAGCGCGCCGGTACTGGAAAAAGCGCTGGCACGTAATGCCGGGCTCGGCTGGATCGGCAAGAACGCGAACCTGATCGATCCGAAGCACGGCTCGTGGTTTTTTCTCGGCGAGTTGTACACCGACCTGCCGCTACCGCACGACGCACCGGAAACCGGCAACTACTGCGGCACCTGCACGCGCTGCATCGACATCTGCCCGACACAGGCGATCATCGCGCCAAACCGCATCGATGCACGGCGCTGCATTTCCTATCTGACCATCGAACTGCACGGCGCCATTCCCGAGGAACTGCGCCCGTTGATCGGCAACCGCATCTACGGCTGTGACGACTGCCAATGGGTTTGCCCCTGGAACAGATTCAGTGAGCCCACGCCAGAACCCGATTTCGCGCCGCGACACGCGCTCGATCGGCTCGCGCTAGTGGACGTATTCGCATGGAGCGAACAGGAATTTCTCAGCCGCACCGAAGGCTCGCCGATCCGGCGCATCGGCTACCCGCGCTGGCTGCGCAACATCGCCGTGGCACTCGGCAATGCACCGACAACGACCGAGATTTTGCAAGCATTGGCATTGCGCGCCAACGACGAATCCGAACTGGTGCGCGAACATGTGCAATGGGCGCTGGCCCAGCATCGGCTCAACGCGAACGGATCTCGCGAATCAGCGACTGAGTGACCGGATCGAGGGTCGCGGCGGCGCTGTCCGAGCTCAGCGCTGGCAGGAAATCGTGCGCGATGCGCTTGCCGAGTTCGACGCCCCACTGATCAAACGGATTGATGCGCAGCAAACAAGCTTCGACAAACACGCTGTGCTCGTACATCGCGATCAGTGCACCAAGCGATTCCGGCGTCAGGGCATCCAGCAGCAACACCGTACTGGGGCGATTGCCGACATGATGCTTATGCGCCGCCAATGGATCCTCGCTGGCGCGCATGTCGTTGCCGTAAGCCAGTGCGGCGCTCTGCGCCAGCAGATTGGCGAGCAGGACGCGATGGTGCGCGTCATGCGCATGGGCGGGCCGGATGACGCCGATGAACTCCACCGGCACCACATTTGTACCCTGATGCAAAGCCTGGAAGAACGCATGTTGCGCGTCGGTACCGACCCCACCCCAGACGATTGGCGCGGTCGGCTGCGCGACCTCGCTGCCGTCATGCCGTACCGACTTGCCATTGCTCTCCATCTCGAGCTGCTGCAGATACGAGGACAAACCCGTCAGGCGCACGTCGTAAGGCACGACGCAACGCGAACGGAAATCGAGTGCAGTGCGATTGAAGTGCTCGACCATGCCACGCAGCACCGGCAAATTCTCGGTCAAGGGCGCGTTGAAGAAATGCTGATCCATCGTGCGCGCACCCGCGAGCAGGCGCTGGAATACGTCCATGCCATGCGCCAATGCGAATGAAAAACCGACTGCCGACCACAGCGAATAGCGTCCACCCACCCACTCCCAGATCGGCATGCACTGCTCGGCGTCGATGCCGAACGCCGTCGCTGCCGCGACATTGGCGGTCACCGCGAACACGCGCGTCGAGGCCTGCGCGCCCAAAGCCGCATTCAACCAAGCCATGAACAGGCGACCGTTCAGCAGCGTCTCCTCGGTCGAGAAGCTCTTCGATACCAAGACGACTGCCGTCGTCGTCGGATCGAGCTTCGCGATCAAATCGTCCGCACGATGGGCGTCGATGCTCGACACGAAATGCAGTTTCGGTGCGCCCGGCGTTCCGATCGCTGCGTCTAGCAGTCGCGGACCGAGATCGGAGCCGCCGATGCCGACATTGATCACGTCGGTCACGCGCTGCCCGTCGGCAAAGCCGTGATCGCGTAACCGCAGCACCCAGCGCTGGACGCGAAGCGTCGCCTGTGCCGCCTCGGTTTGAGCATCGGCCGCACGGGTCGTATCGGCGGCATCAGCGAATTCGGCGCGCAAGGCATGATGCAGGGCGGCGCGGCGCTCGGTCGTGTTCAGCAAGGCGCCACTTGCGAGCGCGCCGCGCATTCCGTCGAGACCCACCGACTGCGCCAGCGACTGCAAAGATTGCAGCGCCGCAAGATCAATCAGTTGTCGCGAAAAATCCACGTGGATCGGCCCAACTCGCAACCTGAGTCGTTGATTTCGTTCAGAGTCTTCAGCCAATGTCGCCAGGGACGTGGCACGAAGACGAACGGCGTCAGCAGAATGATCCATGGGCGATTCCCGGATTTCAAAGACGCCGAGCATATCGGGCCCCGGCAACCATCAAGTTTCGGATCAACAGACAAAAAAAACCCTCTCTGAAAACCAGAGAGGGTCTAATCGGAGTGACGATTACCTAACAATGCGCCCTGCTGTCGGTAAGGATTGCTCAAATCAGCGATCAGACTTACCGGCAATTGAAATGTAGCGACGCTGATGCGAAAACGCAACAGCTGTGTTGCAACGAAACAACACGTCCGCCGAAAACAAATTAAAACAACACGTTATCGATCAGTCGCGCTTTGCCAAGACGCGCTGCGATCAAGCCAACCAGCGGCTCGTCAACGGCTGAGACTGGCACCCGGAGGTCATCACGGCGGCGAATCGCGGCGTAGTCAACTCGAAAACCAGAAAGGGTCAGGCGCTCGACGGCCATGGCTTCGACCGCATTCAAACTCTGACCCTCAGCCACAGCCGCCCGCATCGCCGACAGCGTGCGGTGTATTTCGGCGGCGGTTTCGCGTTCGGCAGCACTCAGATACTGATTGCGCGAACTCATCGCCAAACCGCTGGCCTCGCGCACGGTATCGACACCGACGATCTCGATCGGCAGCTGCAAATCACGGCTCATGCGCTCGATGACCCGAAGCTGTTGATAATCCTTGCGACCAAAGAACGCCGCGTGTGGTCCGACCATGTTGAACAGTTTGGCGACCACGGTCGCGACGCCATCAAAATGACCAGGACGAAAATCGCCGCACAGCCCCTCGCTGACCACCGGAACATGCACCTGCACGGTTGCCGCCGGACCGAAGGGATAGAGTTCGGCCACACTCGGCACAAACAGCGCATCACAGCCGGCGGCGGCGAGGCCAGCCGCATCCTCGGTCAACGTGCGCGGATAGCTGGTGAAATCCTCATTCGGACCGAACTGCGTCGGATTGACGAAGACGCTGGCGACGACGCGATCACACTGGGCGCGGGCCGCGGCGATCAGGGTGTAATGACCAGCATGCAGATTGCCCATGGTCGGCACGAATCCGATGCAGGCACCGTTACGACGCCAGACATCGACGACGGCACGCAACTCGGCCGCGGTCGCGAATTCCTGCAAATCAGTCGGCATATTCGTGCTCGGCGGCCGGGAAGCGTCCTTCGCGCACATCGAGCACGTATTGCCGGAACGCGTCGCCCACCGCGTCGCGCCCGAGCAGAAAATTCTTGACGAAGCGCGGACGCCGTCCGGAACTGATGCCGATGACGTCATAACAGACCAGGATCTGGCCATCGCAACCGGCGCCGGCGCCGATACCGATGACTGGAATCTCGAGCTCGGACTGGATTGATACCGCCAACGGACTCGGCACACATTCCAGCACCAGCATCTCCGCGCCCGCATCCTGCAGCGCGTGCGCGGCCTGACGAAGTGTTGACGCTGCGGACTCGCTACGCCCCTGCACCTTGTAGCCACCCAGTCGCAACACCGATTGCGGGGTCAGGCCGAGATGCGCGCACACCGGCACTTCGCGTTCGACAAGATAGCGGGTGATGTCCACGACCGGCCCGGCACCTTCGAGCTTCACCATCGCGCATTCGCCTTCGCTGATGAGGCGGGCGCCATTGCGAAACGCCGTGGCATTGTCGGGATAGGACGCATAAGGCATGTCGGCGATACGCAGGGTGCGGCGCGAACCACGCGCGACCGCACGGCCGTGATAGACGATGTCATCGACGGTGACCGAGAGCGTGCTACGCCGGCCATGAATGACCATGCCGAGCGAGTCGCCGACCAGAATTACATCGACATCGGCGTCATCAGCGAGCTTGGCGAAACTCGCGTCGTAGGCCGTCAGTGCGGTGATCTTGCGACCTTCCTGCTTGAACTGCCGCAGCATCGGCACGGTGACCGGCGGACTGCGTGTTTCGGTGGATCCAGCGTACATGGCAGTTCCTTGCGGGGCCGTGGATTATCGACAGAGCCGGCACTTCGACTCAAGCCGCGATGCGATGGATGTCCGACCTTGGCAGCAAAGCCAGCAATTGCGCCACCGCCCCATGACCGGGCAGCACGAGATCGGCGGCGATTTCATGCAAGGGCAGCAGCACGAAGGCACGCTCGGCGGCGCGTGGATGCGGTAGCACGAGTTCCGGCAAAGCCATGACGCGCATGCCGTAAACGATCAGATCAAGATCGATCCGCCGCGGTCCATTGCGCACGTCACGCACCCGACCGAGCGTGGCTTCGAGCCGCAACAGCGCCTGCATCAAGGCCAACGGCGCGAGCGGCGTGTCCAATGCAACGACTGCATTCACGAAATCCGGTTGATCGAGCCGCCCGACCGGCGCACTGCGATACAGCGAAGAACGCGCAACGACGCTACCGAACAACGGCGCATCGAGCAAGTCCATGCATTCACGCACGCGCGCTTCGGGCCCATCGATATTGGCGCCGAGCGCGACATAGGCCCGGGACGAACTCACTCGGCTGCGACAACCGGTGTTGCGATGCCCGGTTTTCGGCGACGCTTGCGCCGTTTCTTCTTCGGCGCCGCGTCGAGCAAGGCGGCACTTTCGGAGACGACGACGCCGGTGAGCACGGCATCCGGCCCCTCCTGTTGCGCACGTTCCCAGCGCGTAGCCAGCTCCGCGAGCTCCGGCTGGGAATTTGCGCGCAGCAGCAGGAAATCGAACGCCGCACGAAAGCGCGGATGCGCGAGCATGCGCTGCACGCGCTTGCGCTGGCTGGTCACGAAGCGCGGTTGCAGATCCCATATCTCCTGCATCGGCAGTGAGAAGCGTTTGGGCAAGGCGATGCGTTGTGCCTGCTCGCTGACGATCTGGTGCGAAGCTTCGATTTCCGGGTCCGGTTTACCGCGTTCGGCCAACGCAGCACTGCGATATTCGACCGCCGGCCATAGCAGCGCGGCAAACAGGAACGCCGGCGTGACCGGTTTGCCGAGCGTGATGCGCGCGTCGGTACTCGCCAAGGCCGCTTCGATCAGGGCGCGTCCACGCGGGTCCTGCTGGATCGCGAGCGCAGACTCGGGGAACAGCACTGCAAACAGGCCATAACGTTCCAACTCGCGGAAGCCCGACAGGGCATGCCCAGCGAGGAACAGTTTCAACATTTCATCGAACAGTCGTGCCGGCGGTGCATCGACCAGCAAGGGACCGAATTCGCGAATGCCGGCGGCGACGGCGTCATCGATCGAGAAACCGAGCTTGGCCGCGAATCGCACCGCGCGCAGGGTGCGCACCGGATCTTCGCGGAAGCGGCGCTCGACATCGCCGATCAGGCGCAACACGCGCTTCTGCACGTCGTCGAAGCCGCCGATGTAGTCGTGCACGGAGAAATCTTCGATGGCGTAATAGAGCGCATTCACTGTGAAATCGCGGCGCACCGCGTCTTCCTCAATGCTGCCGTAGACGTTGTCTCGGGTCAGGCGACCATCGACCGATTCCCGATCGCCTGAACCGTCATCGGTGATGCCGCGAAATGTCGAAACCTCGATGATTTCGTCGCCGTAATGCACGTGCGCCAGGCGAAAGCGTCGGCCGATCAGGCGGCAGTTGCGAAACAGGGCTTTGACCTGCTCCGGCGTGGCGTCGGTGGCGACGTCGAAATCCTTGGGACGATTACCGAGCAACAAATCACGTACCGCACCGCCGACGAGATAACCGACGAATCCGGAGTCGCGCAATCGATACAGCACACGCAGCGCATTCGGACTGATGAACTGGCGCGAGATGCAATGGTCGGCGCGCGCCACGACACGCAATTGCGCGGCAACGCGAAGTCGCACATCGGCGGGATCTGAAGTTTCAAGAAAATCCATGTTGTCCTGATGGCCGCGTCTGCGACCTTTGTTGAAGCGATGCCGGATCGGCAACGAATGACGCATTATTGCCCAAGATGCCTTGAGATCGGCGTGGGCGTGGCTATAATCGGCGACTGTTTTGTTTGGTCGCAGTTTGCTCCCATCGTCTAGCGGTCCAGGACGTCGCCCTCTCACGGCGAAAACAGGGGTTCAATTCCCCTTGGGAGTACCAACCGAGTGTCTGCATGCCCTTCGTCGTCGTCGACAACTGTATCAAGTGCAAGTACCTCGACTGCGTCGAGGTCTGCCCGGTGGATTGCTTTCACGAAGGCGCCAACTTCCTCGTGATCGACCCGGACGAGTGTATCGATTGCACCCTGTGCGAACCCGAATGTCCGGCGAAGGCGATCTACCCGGAAGATGACGTTCCTGCAGGACAAGAGGGATACATCGCGCTCAATGCCGAACTTTCTCGCGTCTGGCCGGTGATCACCCAGCGCCGAGAACCGCTGCCCGACGCCGCCGAATGGGACGGCGTCGCCGACAAGCTGAAGTATCTCGAGCGCTGAGTTGCCGGCGGCGACTCGCTTCGTCCTGAGCGACCTTTACATCATTCCCACGTCACCCGATCACGTAGTGCGCTGAGGATGCGTTGCGCGTATTCGTCGTCGATGCGCAATTCGCTGCTTTCTTCCTCGATGATGACGCGGCTGCCGACGGCATCGTCGATGACGTGAACAACACGCATGATGGTGCTGGTATGCGTGCCGTCCTTCCACCACCAGCGTTTGCGCTCTTCGGTGACGTCGAATCCAAGCGGCACGCGACGTGATTCCGAATCAGCCTCGCCGACTTTGGCAATCTGAGATTGCGTGAGTGCCTCCAGCACCTTCGCGAACGCCTCATCCGGTGTCATGCGCATCTTGATGCGACTTTGCGGATCGTCCGCGTCCACCGGCAGCGCAGCCACCGGCGCTTCCGACACTTCGACGACGTCACCCCCGATCTCGGGGACACGCGTGGATTCGCGCCGATCCGGGGAATCCATGTCCGACGGTATTTGCAGGGGTTTGCCGGCACCAGCATCGAGATAACTCTCGCGTACCTTGTCGCCACCGAACAGACCACAGCCACCCAAGACAGTGGCCAGTACGGCGACGGACAATCTTGCACTCGAACGATTCAACATGACTTGCTCCTCAATGACTTGCTCGTCAATCGGCGAACGCGGCATCCACTGATGCCAGCGCCGCAAGACATTCTTCGATCGCATCGTGATGCACGGCGGACAAGGACGTCAGCGGCAGACGAAGCTGTGGATTCAGATAGCCGAGGCGATGCAGCGCCCATTTTGCCGGAATCGGATTCGATTCAAGGCCCAAAACCCGATAAAGCGACTGCAATTTCGCGTCAAGAGATGCGGCCGCTATCGGATTGCTGCTGGCCAGGGTGCAGAGGCGCGAAAACAGTCGCGGCGCGATGTTTGCCGCAACGGAAATCGTGCCGCGTGCTCCAGCCTGCATGGCGGTCAGTGCGGTCGGATCGTCGCCACTCAGCACGGAAAAATCCGCCGACTGCAGCTTCAGCAGCGCCGACATTCGTCCTGCTTCGGCATTCGCTTCCTTCACACCGACGATGCGCGGATGTGCTGCCAACTCGGCGACGGTCGCCGGCAACAGGTCACAGCCGGTGCGCGTTGGCACGTTGTACAGCACCACCGGCAATGGCGACTGATCCGCCAGTTCAAGGTAGTGCGCAATCAGTCCGTGCTGGGTCGGTCGCACATAGTACGGCGTGACGGCCAGCACGAAGTCAGCCCCTGCTTCAGTCGCGACGCCCGCCAAATGACAGGATTTGCGTGTGCTCGGCGAACCGACGCCAGCGATGACCGGGATGCGCCGCGCGACCCGCGCGACCGCACGGCCGATCAGTTGCCGGTACTCGTCGTCGTCCAGCAAGGCCGCTTCGCCGGTGGATCCGGCCATCACCAAACCATGCGTACCGCTGGCGAGATGCCAGTCCAGTAAACGGTCAAGGGCGTCGAAGTCGATCTTCTCGCGCGAGTCGAAGGGAGTGACCAGCGCGCAAATACTGCCGTGAAGTTGCATCGGAAGAGTTCAGTGGATACGCGACGATGTTACTTGCGGCTACCGGGAGCGACAAGTATTCTGCGGTTCACCATCTGGCCCACACGAGCACTCCGTGGCGCGACCGACATCGAACGAAAACTATCTGGTCGTGATCGCGGTGGCTCCGCAGAAAAAATCGCCGCTGCTTCTGCTCACCCGCCGCGTTGGCGAGAGCGGCTGCAATCTCGTCGAGTCGCGCCTGTCCACGCTCGGCGACGATGTCGCGATCAATCTACTGGTGATGGGCTCCTGGGATGCAGTCGCGAAGTTCGAAACCTCGATTCCGCGCATCGAGCGCGAGGAAGGCGTCCGCATCATTCTTCAGCGTACATCCGCCAAGGAGACGCAGAACGCGATGCTGCCGTACATGGTCGAAGTCGTTGCCGCGGACAAGCCGGGCATCCTGCATCTGCTCGCCGAGTTTTTTCTCGATCACGCCATCTCCATAGAGAGCCTGAGCTCGAATCGCTATCGCGCGATGCAAACCGGTGCCGAAATGTTCTCGGCGCAGATCACCATCGGCATTCCGGCGAAGACACATATCGCTTCGCTGCGTGACGATTTCCTGGAATTCTGCGACGCGCAGAATCTCGATGCGATCATGGACCCAATGAAGTTCTGATGGAGGTTTCTTGATGATGCCTGAATGCAAGCGCATCTACGTGCTCGACACCAATGTGCTGATGCACGATCCGACTGCACTGTTCCGCTTCGAGGAACACGACGTCTTCATTCCGATGACCGTGCTCGAAGAGCTCGACAACGGCAAGAAGGGCACGTCCGAAGTCGCGCGCAACGCACGTCAGGTCAGTCGTTTCATCAATGAACTGATTGAAGCGCACGGTGCCGACAAGATCGATCGCGGACTGAAGCTCGTTCGACCCAAGGGCCTGAACCTGCGCCGCGACTCGCAGATCGGCCGCCTGCTGTTCCAGACGACCATGCCGGACGCGACCACCGCGTCACGCATGAAAAAGATGCCGGACAACCTGATTCTTGCTTCAATCCTGATGCTGCACGAACAGCAGCCACAGACCGAAGTGGTGTTGATTTCCAAAGACATCAATCTGCGCATCAAGGCATCGATTTTCGGCGTGCCGGCGGAGGACTACGAAAACGATCGCGCGCTCGACGACTTCAATCTGCTCTACACCGGACATGCCGAGTTGCCCGCGGATTTCTGGAGCAAGCACGCCAAAGACCTGCGTTCATGGTCCGAGAAAGGCCACACGTACTACGAATTGAAGATGCGCAAGAACGAGGACTGGGCACCGCATCAGTTCCTGTATCTGGCCGGCGAGGATGAGCCCGAATTTCGCGTCCTCAGCATCCATGACGGCATCGCGAAACTTCAGATTCTGGACGACTTCACCGGCGGCAGTCATTCGGTTTGGGGCATCAATGCGCGCAATCGCGAGCAGAATTTCGCACTGAACGCGTTGATGGATCCGGACGTCGATTTCGTCACCCTGCTTGGCACCGCCGGCACCGGCAAGACCCTTCTGGCACTCGCGGCAGGCCTGGCGCAGGTGATGGACCAGCAGCGTTACCGCGAAATCATCATGACCCGTGCGACGGTTTCCGTGGGGGAAGACATCGGCTTCCTGCCCGGTACCGAAGAAGAGAAAATGACGCCGTGGATGGGCGCGCTCACCGACAACCTGGAAGTGCTGGCGAATCCGTCCGAAGGCGGTTCCTGGGGCCGTGCGGCGACCAACGATCTGCTCGCATCAAGAGTGAAGATCCGCGCCATGAACTTCATGCGCGGCCGCACATTCCTGAACCGCTATGTGATCATCGACGAGGCGCAGAATCTGACGCCGAAGCAGATGAAGACCCTGCTGACGCGCGCCGGTCCCGGCACCAAGATGATCTGCCTCGGCAATGTCGAGCAGATCGATACGCCTTATCTGACCGAAACCACTTCGGGTTTGACTTACGCGGTCGACCGTTTCAAGGGCTGGGCGCACAGCGCCCACATCACCTTGCGCCGCGGCGAGCGCTCACGTTTGGCCGACTTCGCTTCGGAATCGCTGTAAGCGGTGACGAAAACGCCCATCGGGATAGGGGTCGATCATCGTTGATCGAGCCCCTCCCACACCACCGGACATGCGGGTCCGCATCCGGCGGTTCGAGCGATTGAGGTCAGGAGAG
>JAYUVY010000043.1:0-15624 GCA_043753835.1 Lysobacterales bacterium
GGTCTTCGGTAAATCGGGACTTTCGCATACGCTCCTCGCTATGGGGCGGGAGCTATCCTCTCAACTTTCAGCTCGTCCGAAAATCGGCCAGCAGGTCAATTCCGTTCGGCGCATCGGGCTATCTTGCGCTGTTCGAAATCGAAAATTCGGTAACGATCAACGTGCTCGCCATTCGCCATCAGCGCGAAGACGACTATCATTGATCGATGGCAGATGATCGACGCATGCCGGCGCTAGACTGGCCATGACTTGCGGAGACCGACATGGATCAGGCGACAATCGAATCCTGGGTGAAGGGCTGGCCCGGTGTCACCCAGGACATCAAATGGCATGACGATCTGGTGTTCATGGTCAGCGGCAAGATGTTCTGCGTGTTCTGCTTCCAGGGCAAGAATCAGGGGCAGCTGTCATTCAAGGTCGAGGACGAGCGTTTCCTCGAATTGACCGACCGGCCGCATATCCATCCGGCGCCGTACATGGCCCGGGCGCACTGGATTTCGTTGCTGCCGCTGGCCGAGATGCCGCGCGATGAACTGCGGCAACTGGTCCGCCATGCCTACGATCTCGTGTTTGCGAAATTGACGAAGAAATTGCAACGCGAACTGGTCTGACCCGTATTCGCAGATGGTCCGCTTAGCGTTGCGGATTGTCGTGCTTGAGCGCCTTGCGCACGCGCACCATGCCCGGCTCGTCCTGCATCGTGTGACGGGTGAATCCAAGGCGTTCGCAGAGCGACAGCATCGTCGTGTTCTCGTCCAGAACGTCGCCGACCAGCGCATTCAGCCGCCGCCGCCGTGCGTGCTCGATCAGCTTCTTGATCAGATAGGTGCCAAGCCCCTGCTGACCAATTTCGCGGCCGACGATCAGGGCGAAGTCCGCCTCATTGCGCGCGCGGTCGATGGCCAGTCGTGCAACGGCACCGATCGCAGCTTCACCCGGTGGCAACGGATCGGTGACGACCACAGCGAAGGCCTTGGTGGTGTCGGTCGCACACAACTGTTCGGCAAAGGCCGGTGTCAGTTCGGTGATCGGATGCAGAAACCGCATGCGGATCTCTTCCGGCGACAAGCGTGCGAAGCCCTGCCGCAATGGCTCAGCATCGGCCGGCTCGATCGGTCGCAGCAACATCTCGCGACCATTGGGTAGCCAGAGCCATTCACGCCAGGGACCGATGCGTTCACGCCGGATCGATACACGGTGTTGCGCAGATTTCGACACTGCATCCATGGGCTGGATTATGCGCGCACATCGTTGAGCCGATACTCGGAATCAAGCGCTCGGGCATAATCGACCGTTGAATCCGTGATTGGACACGACAATGGCCGCACAAGGCGACTCGACCCGGGCGATTTTCTTCGCGCTGGCGGCAAATTTTGCGATCTTTGTCGCCAAGTCGTTTGCAGCCTGGATCACCAAGTCGGGTGCAATGACCGCCGAAGCCGTGCACTCGCTCGCCGACTGCGGCAATCAGGTGCTGTTGCTGTGGGGCATGAAGCGCGCAAAGGCGCCGCCGACGCCGGACTTTCCGCTCGGTTTCGGCAAGGCCATCTATTTCTGGTCGTTTCTGGTTGCACTCATGCTGTTTTCGGTCGGCGGGATGTTTTCGCTCTACGAAGGGCTGCACAAGTTGCAGGATCCGGAGCCGCTGCAGAAGCCTTGGATTGCGGTCGGTGTGCTGGTATTCGGCATTGTTGCTGAAAGTTTTTCGATGTGGGGCTGTCTGCGCGAAGTGAACAAGGCGCGCGGCGGTGCCAACCTTTGGCAATGGTTTCGCGACTCGCGTCAAAGCGAATTGATCGTGATCTTCGGCGAAGATCTGGCCGCGTTGTTCGGCCTCGTATTCGCGCTGGTCGCAGTGTCGCTGACGATGGCGACCGGCAATCCGATCTATGACGCCTACGGCACGCTGCTGATCGGCGTCTTGCTGATCGTGGTCGCGGTCTTCATCTCGATCGAAGTGAAAGCGCTGTTGATCGGCCAAAGTGCCGACCCGGTGCTCAACCGGGAATTGCGCAACATGATCGAGGCGCGACCGGAAGTGAATCGTGTTTACAACCTGATCACGCTGCAAATGGGCAATGACGTGATGATGGCCGCCAAGATCGAACTCGCGGACAACGGTTCGATGGAAGCGGCTTGCGCCGCGATCAATCGCGTCGAAGTCGCGGTGCGTCAGCAATATCCGCAGATCCGCTTCAGCTTCGTCGAACCGGACACCCACGACTGAGCGTAGATCGAAAGGAATCCGTTTATTGCGCGATCATGCTGCCACGACAGTTGCGCGATCCGCACTGGCAACGCCAGCGTTCGCGCTGTGCCGGGGTCAAGACATGACTCAGCTCGAGCGCGTAGTCGAAACAGATTTCCTCGCCCGCGCGGATGCGCCGGCGCGACTCGACGAAGACGCGATCCTTTTGCTCGTCACCATCGATGTCGACGTGGATGACAGCGTCGCAGTTCGGATCGCAGCTGTGATTGATGAAGCGCGCGCTGTTGCCACCTGACTGACCATCGATCAACCAGAGGGCGTTGACGGCAAATAGATAGGTGGCGCCGATGCTGCTGTTGTCGCCGTAACGACTGGCTGCTTCGCTGCTGCTGATGCGTTCGCCGCGGTATTCGATCAGGCGCGTGCCGCTGGCGATATCGCAGTTCGCAAACATGCCGCGACCATGGATGCCGGACTGGCGCACGACAATCCGCGGTGTGCTCACAAGGCGATGCCGACACCGACGGTCCAGCCGACATCGTCGTATTGGAAGCCCTGCTTCCAAAGTGCCCAGTTCGCGTCGACCAGGATCGGATAACGGTATTGGGTCGCGCCGACATAGCCGTCATAACTTCCGATCAGCCGCCCGCGCACGGTGAGAAACCGACCTTCCGGCACATCGAAGCGCGTCAGCGTTGCCGGCACACGGATCACGAATCGACCTTCGGTGGGCGCACGCGTCAGCGGTCGTTGCCGACGATCGAGTGGATGCGCCAGCACCTCGATTTCACTACCGCGCGCTGTGTCCGCTGGATCAACCGGTTTCACGCCGACGATCATGCCGCCCCAGATCACGCTGATGTCGCCCGGATCCTGCTCGGCAGCGATGAACGGGGGAATATCGAGACGCGCGTCGGCCGCAATAAAAGGGGCCGGCGCCGCGCATGCGAACAAGTTCGCACACAGGGCGACCGTCAGTATTCGGCGAAACCTGTTCAATCGTTGACCAGCCATTCCAGACGCTCCGTGCCATATCGACTTTGTGCAAGGGCCGTGGCCAGTACCGGCATGGACTCGGCCAATATTTCGTCCACGCGGAATGGTGCATTCACGATGGCCATGCCGCAACCGTTCAAGCGCAGGGCCGAATTGTCCGGATGCACGCACAATTCCGCGATCAGGATCTTGCGCATTCCCGATTCTTGCAACCAGCGATGGAAGGGCTGTACCGCCTGGCGCAGCTTGATGGGGTACCAGACCGCGTAAACGCCGCCGGGAAAACGCTTGTGCGCTGCCGCCAGCGAGGATTCAATGAGCCGGAATTCATTTTCCTGCGCTTCGAATGGCGAGTCGATCAGCACCAGACCGCGTTTTTCCTTCGGCGGCAGCAAGGCCGTCATCGCCTGATAGCCGTCGCGCTGGTGCACAGCGACACGCGGGTCGCGCGCGAACAACTGGCGCAGCGAACGCACCGCATCGTCCTGCACTTCACACACCATCAAGCGGTCTGCCTCGCGCAGCAGACGCGCGGCGATCAACGGGGAACCAGGGTAGGTATGCGCCTCGTCTGGCGAGCGCACGAGATGCAGATAGTCCTGCAGCAAGGCCGGCAGGTGTTCGACATCGACCAGGCGCAGCACGCCATTGCGGAATTCGCCGGTCTTCAGCGCTTCCACCGAGCCGAGTGAATAGCAGCCGGCGCCAGCATGGGTGTCGAGCACGGAAAATGGCGTTGGCTTCGCCTTCAGCGCCTGCACCAGCGCGATCAGCACGACATGCTTGAGCACGTCGGCGAAATTGCCGGCGTGAAAATTGTGGCGATAGTTCATCGGCCCGTTTCCATGGACACAGTGCGCGGAGTATTGAACCGGGCACGAGCCGCTGCAAGCGCCAGACTCAGCTCACTATGGCAATGCTCGACTGCGCCAATGCAATGGCGATCAGTGCGGCGGCGAGCACATCGCTCGGATAATGCAGCCCAAGGACGACGCGCGAGGCCGCGACCAGCAGCGCGAACGGCCACAGCAGCGCTGCCAGAGCGGGATAGTGATGCGTCGCCACCAGGGTGAAACTGAGCGCATGCAAGGTGTGCCCCGAGGGAAAACTGAATTCGTCGAGTGGCGCGATGTGTGCGGTGATCGACTGATGCCGCGCATAGGGCCGCGGCCGTCGTGTGTAACGCTTCAAACTTCGATATATCAGTAAAGCGACGATACCGACGAGTGCCAGATGCAGGCTCGCATACGCGCCGGCACGGCCGTAGACGACCGGCAACAGCAGCATCAAGGTGTACCAGGCGATGCCATCGCCGAGCCGGCTGACGAGCATGAAGAAGCGCCGCACCGATGCCTGGTCGCCAATCCGGTTCAGCCGCAGGCACAGCCGCAATTCCGGGACGGTCACCGGCCAGTCCAACAGCGGATGCACGCGCATCAGGCAGCCTTCGCGGCAGTCGACGTGGACAGGATGTCGACGAGTGCCTGTGCGACCTTGCGTTGACCGAGGTCCTGCACGTGCGCGAGTGCGACGTTGGCAAAGCGTCGACGTTCTCCTTCGTTTGCGGCCAGCGCCACTGTGGCGCGCGTGAAGGCGGCGGCGTCGCCAAATGCGACGGCAGTGCCGGATTGGCCATCCTGCAGATGTTCGCGCGCGGCACCGTAGTCGAATGCAACAGTCGCCACGCCGCTGGCCATGGCCTCCAGCGTGACGTTGCCGAAGGTCTCGGTCAGGCTCGGGAAAAGAAAGAGGTCACCGGAAGCGAAATGCGTGGCCAGATCCTCGCCACGACGCATGCCGGCAAAGATGAAATCCGGATGTTGCGCGCGCAACCCCGGCAGTGCCGGACCGTCGCCGACAATGATCATCCGTGCCTGTGGTCGCACCGATTGCAGTGCGCGAAACGCCCGCGTCAGCAAATCGAGGTTCTTTTCCTGTGCGATGCGGCCGACGTGAATCACGGCGAGCTGATCCGGACGCAGACCCCAGGCGTGGCGCAGGGATTCACTGCGCTTGTGCGGCGAGAACAACTGCGTGTCGACACCGCGCGCCAGATGACGCACGTGCCGGAACCCGCGGGAGTCGAGAAACTGCTTCAACTCGACCGTGGGCACCAGGGTGGCCTGCCCCCGGTTGTGAAAGCGGCGCATCCAGGCGAATGCCAGCGGCGTCAGAAAGCGTGCGCCGTAGTGGGCGACGAATTCGTCAAAACGTGTATGGAAGCCAGTCGCAACCGGAATACCTGCGGCGTGCGCGGCGGCGAGTGCAGACCAACCCAGCGGACCTTCGGTGGCCACATACAGCGCGTCGGGCTGGGTGTCGCGCCAGAACCGCCGCAAACCCGAACCGCTCGGCAAACCGAAGCGCAAGCCCGGGTAGCGCGGCAACCCCGCGCCACACACCAGATGCTCGCGCACACCGTCCGGCAAGGTGACGGCGGGAGCATCGGGCTGATGCGGACGCGTCAACAGCACCTGGTGCCCCAGCGCCGCTAACTGCTCGACAAAATTCTGCACGGTCAACGCGACGCCATTGATCTCCGGCGGGTAAGTCTCGGTGACGATTGCAATGCGCATGCCCACCTCTCAGATTGCGTGATGCTGGCGTTTCGCGAAGTCAGGGCGATGAAATCACCGTGACCATTGCATGACTTTAAGCACCCGCAATGCGTGCAGCCGGCGTCGACACGCACGGTCAAGCGCAGCGTTCGCACGGCCCGTCCCGCGTCACGGTTGCCGCACACGGGTATCGCTAGCATGCGCGTTTTACGGAGACTCCCATGTTGCGAATATTGCGCGGATGCGCCCTGTTGCTGTTGGCCTGCACGGTTCCCGCGGGCGCGGCGGAAGTTCCACTCGGACCGCTCTCGCGTGACGTGGTGCCGGTGGCGTACGTGCTTGACCTGCGCATGGACCCGCGCGCCGAACGATTCAGCGGTGAAGTGCGCGTCGATGTCGACGTGCGCAAGGCCGTCGATGTGTTCTTCATGCATGCCCGCGGCAGCAGTATCCGCAACGCCACGATCAAACAGGGCGACAGCGTGACGACGGTTCGCGCCGAGATCGTCGATGCTGCCGGTGGTGTGCTGAAAGTGACGGCACCGAAACCGCTCGGCGTCGGCCGTGCCCAGGTGCAGATCGCGTTTGACGCCCCCTACGACCTGCGCCTGCAAGGTGCTTACAAGGTCAAGAGCGGTGGGCTCGATTACGTGATGACGCAAATGGAACCGATCGGCGCGCGCAACGCGTTTCCGTGTTTCGACGAACCCGCATTCAAGCAGCCGTGGACGGTGTCGATCACGGCGCCAGCGGCAGATACCGCAATCTTCAATACACGCGAGACGAGCGTCGAAAAACAGGCCGATGGCTGGGTCAAGCACCACTACGCACTCACCCTGCCCTTGCCCAGTTACTTGATCGCGTTCGCGGTCGGCCCCTGGGAACTGGTCGAGTTCGCGGCAATTCCGAAGACCGAATTGCGCGACCATCCGATTCCGCTGCGCGGCGTCGCCGCGAAGGGTCAGGGCGAGCGCATGCGCTACATGCTCGGCGAGACCGCGAAGATGGTGACGGCGCTCGAGGACTACTTCGCCTATCCCTACCCCTACGACAAACTTGACCTGCTCGCGGCACCCGAATTCGCCTATGGCGCGATGGAAAACGCCGGCCTGATCACCTATCGCGATTCGCTCATGTTTGCCGACCTGAAGGGCAGCACGTCGCAACGCCGCGGGGCGATCAGCACGCACATCCATGAACTCGCGCATCAATGGTTCGGCAACCTGGTAACCATGCCGTGGTGGGACGACATCTGGCTGAACGAGTCCTTTGCGAGCTGGTCCGAGGCGCAAATCGGCCACGACCTCTATCCGGAACTGGAAGCGGAAATGGATCTGCTCGGAGGCGGCCTCGGCGCGATGGGTTCGGACAGCCGCGCGACGGCGCGGCGCATCCACAATCCGGTCGAAGAATGGACCGAGATCAACAGCACCTTTGACGGCATCACCTATCAAAAAGGTGGCGCGGTGCTGGCGATGATGGAGCGCTTCCTCGGCGCCGAAAAATTCCGCGCGGCGCTGCGCGCGCACATGCGCAAGTTCGCGTTCGGCAATGCCACCAGCGTCGATCTGGCCGACTCGCTGGCGGCGCAAAGCAGCGAACCGGACGCACTGCGTCGTGCCTTCGCGAGCTTCACCGACCAAGCGGGTGTACCAATGCTCGCGACCACGCTCAGCTGCGCGGAAGGGCGTTCATCGCTGGCGATCACCCAGTCGCGTTACCGCCCGATCGGTGGCAGCTTCAGCACCGACACGAAGTGGCTGGTGCCGATGTGCCTGCGCGTCGGTCGCGCGAACACCTCGTCCGTCGAATGTCACCTGCTGACCGAAGCCAGCGAAACCATCACACTGGGCGGTGACACTTGCGCCGACTATGTGCATCCGAACGCCGACGGCGCCGGCTACTACCGGTTCAGTCTCGACAAACAGGCGCAAGCTGGTCTTGCCAAGGCCTTCGCGCAACTGAATGCGTTCGAACAACGCGTGATGGCCGACAGCGCGTCCGCCGCACTCGGCAGCGGCGCAATGCGCGTCAGCGCGTTTCTCGATACAGCTCCCGACTTCGCCAAGGCCAGCCAAAGTGATGTGATCACGGCACCGCTTGGCGACCTGGAATGGATCAAGGAACGCGTCGCGACCCCGGCCCAGATCAAACGTATCGATGCGATGTTGCGCAACACCTGGGGCGCGAAGCTGAAAGCACTCGGTATCGATCACGCCGCCGCCGACAGCGAGTCGACGAAATCCCTGCGCGCCGAACTCATCGGCTTCCTCGCCGTACACGGTCAGCCCGAATGGCTGACCAGGGAACTTGCAGCGCGTGGACGCAAGGTTATCGGACTGGGCGGCGACGGCGCCTTGCATGCCGATGCCGTGCACCGCGACCTGCTCGGCAGCGTGTTGCGTGCGGTGGTCGATGCCGATGGCAAGCCGGCCTTCGACCTGATCGAACGGCACCTCGCGAAGAACGAGGATTCGGTCATCCGCAGCGCATTGATGGGCGCGCTGGCCAGCGCCACCGATGCCAAGCTGTCCGCACGCGCAATGCAAATCGGACTGACGCCCGCGATCAAGCCCGGTGAGGTGACGCGCATCTACTTTGGCAGCGCCGACCACCCCGGCAATCACCCGGCCTTGTGGGCGTTCGTACAGAAGCACTACGAGGAGCTTCTCGCCAAGGTGCCCTCGGTCTGGCAGGGCAAGATCGCCTCACTCGGATCGAGCGCGCTATGCACCGATCAAGGCGCCACCGAACTCGATGCGTTCTTCGCCAGTCGCGTCCAGAATCTGGAGGGCGGCCCGCGTGCACTCGCGCAGTCGATCGAAGGCGTGAAGCTGTGTGCCGCACGCGTCGCCGCGCACCGGCAGAGCTGATCCAAGCATCATGACTGCGTGATGAATGTTTGTGAATCCATCTGCGCACAGCGATGTGGCGGCGGTAGTCTTGGGCACCTTCGGTTGTCCAACAGGAGTAGTGCAATGAAGTCAGGTTCGAGTTCGCTCATGCTCGCAGCAACACTGTCGCTCACCCTCGCCGCCGGGATCGCCCGGTCGGAGGGAGCAGGCGAAGACATCAAGGTGCACAACAACACCGGTCACGAAGTGGCGGTGTTCATTTTCCAGGAAGGCGGGGTTCATGCAGACGAATCGGGCGGCACCCAATTCGCGACACTGAAGAACGGCGAGAGCGCCGTCGCACATGTACCGGATTGCGATTTCTCGGTCCTGCTGGTCGACGACGAAGACATCTGGCACGCCGAGATGAATGACTGCACCTCGACCGACCTCACGTTCAATGCCGACACCGGTCATTCCACGAAACCAGGCGCGGCGGCAGACGACGATGCCGATCACGGCGACGACGATGATCACGATGACGACGCCGATGATGATGACGACGACGATGACGACGATGACGGCGACGACGAAGACGACGCGGACGACGATTCCGACGAGGGCTGATAGCTCGCGGTAATCCGCAAAACCTGTGCCGCACCGGTTTTCCGGTGCGGCGCATTGCTTTCGCCTACTTCGCCGCCATCAGGGCCAGCGTGGTATCGAGCATGCGGTTGCTGAAGCCCCACTCGTTGTCGTACCAGGCGCAGACTTTCACCAGGGTGCCGCCCATGACCTTGGTCAGCGTCGCGTCGTAGACCGAGCTGCGCGGGTCATGATTGAAATCGATCGATACCAGCGGGCCGTGGTTGATGCCGAGAATGCCCTTGAGCGCACCGGTCGAAGCGGCGGTAACGGCCGCATCGATCTCATCCTTGCTGGTCGCACGAGCGGCGACGAAGGTCAGATCGACGAGCGAGACATTGATCGTCGGCACGCGTACCGAGAAACCGTCGAGCTTGCCGTTCAATTCCGGCAGCACCAGACCCACCGCCGCCGCAGCGCCGGTCTTGGTCGGGATCTGGCTCATCGTCGCAGAACGCGCGCGGCGCAGGTCGGAGTGATAGACGTCGGTCAACACCTGATCGTTGGTGTAGGCATGGATGGTCGTCATCTGGCCATGCACGATGCCGATCTTTTCATGCAGCACCTTGGCCAGCGGCGCCAGGCAGTTGGTGGTGCAGGAGGCATTCGAAATCACCGTGTGTGACGCGCGCAACACGTCGTGATTGACGCCGAACACGACGGTGGCATCGACATCATTGCCACCCGGTGCGGAGATGATCACCTTTTTTGCACCGCCGGTCAGATGTGCGCTGGCCTTGGCCTTGCTCGTAAACAGGCCGGTGCACTCGAGCACGACGTCAACTTCATGCGCGCCCCACGGAATCTCGGCCGGATTGCGTATCGCGTAGACCTTGATGCGATCGCCCTTGACGATCAGATCACCGCCGTCGACGCCGACCTCGAACGGAAACTTGCCATGCGCGGTGTCGTAACGCGTCAGATGCGCATTGGTCTCGGCATCGCCGAGGTCGTTGATCGCGACCACCTGGATTTCGTGATTGCGATTCGACTCGTAGAGCGCACGCAAAATGTTGCGGCCGATGCGGCCGTAGCCATTGATCGCGACCTTGATCGTCATGACAAACTCCAGAAACGGGTGTTGGGGAACGGTGATTCTAGCGTTCGCTTCTCGTGCCGGGTACCCCTTTGCCGGGTAACCCACGCCCGGTACCCGGCAGTGCACGCCAGCGCCGGAATCATCCGGTCAAAACCGGGGCAAGCGCTCGCTAGACTAGGCCTCCCGAAGCATCGAGCCACCCATGGAACCTGTGCAAAGTGAAGTGGTAGTGCCTGCGCCGAAGCCGAAACGTCGCCTGTTCTGGCGTTTGCTGCTGGCCTTGATCCTGTTGATGGGCACGGTGATCGCGACACTGATGTTCCTGTGGAGCACATCGCCCGCCCCGTTCGATCCACTGGTGCGGGCCAAGGCCCGCAATGGCGGCAATCCGCTGCTGGTCGGCAGCACCACCGCCGCCACGCTGGCGCATGTCACCGAAGTCCTGCTCGACAAACGCGGCGGCTATCTGACCAATGACGTGTTGCCGCCCGGCGTGTTCATGGACGATGTGCCGAACTGGGAATTCGGCGTGATCGAACAATCGCGCGACCTCGCGCTCGCCCTGCGTCGCGACTTTTCGCGTTCGCTGACGCAGTCGATCGAAGACAAGGACCTGAGCAATGCGCAGCCGCTGTTCTCGACCACCAACGATCGCTGGCTGCTGCCCTCCACCGAAAGCCAGTATCGCGCCGCGGTCGCCAGCATCGATGCGTATCACGCACGCCTGAACGACAACGACGTACTCGATGGCCAGTTCTATGCCCGCGCCGACAATCTGGCGAATTACCTTTCCATGGTTGAAGGCCGGCTCGGCAGCCTGTCGCAGCGCCTTTCCGCCGCAGTCGGGCCGATCCGCCACGATACCGATCTCGCCAATGATCCGAATGCGCGCCAGTCGAAGCCCGCGGAGGGCCGGCGCGAAGTGCGTACGCCCTGGCGCGAAATCGACGACGTGTTCTATCAATCCCGCGGCAGTTGCTATGCACTGGTGCACTTCCTGCGCGCGATCGAATACGACTTCGCGGCCGTGCTCAAGGACAAGAACGCCGAGGTCACGCTGCGCCAGATCATCAGCGAGCTTGAGGCCACACAGGAACCACTCGGCAGCCCGATGATCATGAACGGCTCGCCCTATGGCTTTTTTTCCAATCATTCGCTGGTGATGGCGAACTACATCGCGCGTGCGAACGCGTCGCTGATCGAAATGCGCAAGTTGCTCGAACGCGGCTAGACCAGCAGTCGCGGCGCGAACACCTGCGATTCCTTCAGGCTGCCGGCCAGTCGCAGGGCCTGTGCCAGCGTCCGCGCACTGGCACTGCGCCCAGCCAAGGTGGTCGAGGCGAGATAGAACACCCGCATTGCGAGTCGCATCTCCGCAAGCGCCAAATGATCGGGAATCGCTTCCTCGTGCAGATCGCCGTCGAGCCAGTCGATCAGCATCGACAACACGTCTTCGCCGGCCCCGGTCAATTGCACCGCATCACGCAGAGACAGGGCGATACGCGCTGGCCGGTGCCCGAAATTGCGAAATAGTTCGGTCGCCAGATGCGCCATCACCGTCTGGAACACCTTGTGTGCCGCCGGTGCCGAAGCATGTGGCGCGACCAGGGACGAATCCGGCACCGAGTGCAATCCGAAGTCGGCGAATGCACTGATCTCGGTCGGAATCGGCGCGTCGTCGTGCGTTTCTTCCATGCCGACCAGATGCGCCGGATAGCGCGACAGGGCGTCGTAGGACTTGGCCAGCGCGAAATACATCGCCTTCGCAATCTTCTGCCGTTCGCCTTCGTTGACAAGGTTGCGCAGAGCCGCGTGCAATAAAAAGCGGTTGACCAGGAACTTCGGTTCGGTCGCGCAGAACGCCTCACAGAAGCTGAAGATGTCGTGCACGCGGTTGGCGTCGTTCAGCACATCGGTCAATGCCGTGTACGTCGCGCGTCGACGGTGATTCACACCGATCGCAGGAGGACTGCCGCCGCCGATCATTTGTTGGGCCATGGTCGAATGATACGCAGCAACGCGACGCGATGTACAAGCATCGTCAGAAGTGCGGCTTCTCGGGCTCGGACTGGTAGCGCGCGATCGACGTCAGGATCTCCTGGCGCGCTGCGTCCGGACCCGCCCAACCTTCGACCTTGACCCATTTGCCCTTCTCGAGATCCTTGTAGTGCTCGAAGAAGTGCTGGATGCGGTCACGCGTCAGTTCGGGCAGGTCGTCGATCGTCTGCACGCTTGCATAGGCCGGAAACACCTTGTTGATCGGCACCGCGATAATTTTCGTGTCTTCGCCGGCTTCGTCGGTCATCTGCAACATGCCGACCGGGCGGCAACGGATCACGCTGCCGGGAATCAAGGGCAACGGCATGACCACCAGCACATCCGCAGGGTCGCCGTCGCCAGACAGAGTATGCGGGATATAGCCGTAGTTGCAGGGATAGCGCATGGGCGTGGTCAGCACACGATCGACGAAGATCGCACCGGTTTTCTTGTCGACCTCGTATTTCACCGGCTCCGAGTTCATCGGAATCTCGATGATCACATTGATGTCGTCCGGCACCTGACTACCAGAATCAACCAGATCCAACCTCATGAACTACTCCTGCGGGCAATGCGCTGAAGTCTAGCCGCGGCGCATCCGAACAGGCACTCTAGCGGCCACGACGACGCGGAATACGCCCATGCAACCCGACGTTCAATCCATCTTCGACGCAGACTCCTGCACCTTCACGCATCTGTTGACGTCGCCCGGAACTGATTTGGCGGTGATCATCGACCCGGTGCTCGACTATGACGCTGCGTCCGCACGCGTCAGCACACGATCGGCGGACGCGCTTCTCGACACTCTGGCCACACGGCGGCTCAAGCTCGCCTGGATCATTGAGACCCATGCCCACGCCGACCATCTGACGGCCGGGGACTATCTGCGGCGCAAGACTGGCGCGGGGATCGCGATCGGACGCGGCATCGTCGCCGTGCAGCAGCACTTCAAGACCGTGTTCGGACTCGACGATGGCTTTGTCGCGGACGGTTCGCAATTCGATCGCCTGCTCGATGATGGCGATGTGCTGCACGTCGGCGACATGACGATTGCGGCGGTCGCCACGCCGGGTCATACGCCCGACAGTCTCAGCTACCGCATCGCCGACGCACTGTTCGTCGGCGATACCGTGTTCGCGCCCGATGTCGGCACCGCACGCTGCGATTTCCCCGGTGGTGATGCCGCGACCTTGTTCGCATCGATCCAGAAGCTCTACGCCCTGCCCGACGACACGCGGGTGTTCCTGTGCCACGACTATCCACCACAAGGCCGCGAACCGCTCGCCGAATACGCCTTGCGCGAAATCGCCAACGGCAACACGCAATTGCGCCGTGACACGCTATGCGACGAATACGTCGCCTTCCGCGAACAGCGCGACCGTACCCTGTCCATGCCGCGCCTGATCCTCCCCGCCCTGCAAATCAACATCCGCGCCGGCGCCCTGCCACCCGCCGATGCCAATGGGGTGCGTTACTTGCGGTTGCCTTTGAATGCGCATTGAGCGGCACCGTCTCGGTTTGAATTTTGCCGACCGATCGCCAAGTGCTAGCATGATTGCCAGCACATTGAACGCAAGGTGAGATCATGGCCAACGTCAGCATTCGCGGCCTGGACGAGAAGGTTCTGAAGCGGCTCAAGCGACAGGCACAGAAGGAAGGCGGCAGCCTGAACGGTCTGGTTGTTCGGATGCTGCAGAGCGACTCCGCCGCTGCTCCGAGCAAACCGCCGACGCAACGATTCGACGATCTGGACGCCCTCGCTGGCACCTGGACCATGCAACAGGCGCAGCAGTTTGAACGCGACACCGCCGCGTTTGCTGATGTCGATCCGACACTCTGGAAGTAGCCATGCGCGCCGTCGCGATCGACACGAATGCGTACACCGCGTTCAAGCGTGGCGACACCGCGATCATCGCAGTGCTGCAACACGCTCCGGAGATTCTGCTCAGCGTCACCGTACTCGGCGAATTGTTGGCTGGTTTCGCGGCCGGTTCGCGAGAAGCCGCAAACCGGCGTGAACTCACACTGTTTGTGGACTCGCCAAGGGTGCGGATCGTGCCCTGTACTGTTGCGACGGCAGACGCCTATGCCTTGATCTATGCCGCATTGCGCCGCCAGGGCCAACCCATCCCGACCAACGACCTGTGGATCGCCGCGACCTGCCTCGAACACGGCGCCGCCCTGCTGACCCTCGATGCCCACTTCGCCCACGTCGGCGGCTTGCGCTGCGGCAGCCACCTCGACGCGTTTGTGCCCTGAGTCAACCGATTCACGGCAGCGCGAATTGCGTGATGATGGAAACCCTGTACGTGTCGCCAACGGTGTCGCTCGTCACTGCAGACGTGTACTCATTGCCAGCTCGATCAGGGCCTCAAGCGCCGGCTGATGTACCACCCCTTTCATGCCAGTCAGGAACATTTGACGACACGTCCGAGTCTCCGCGTATTAGGCCCTCAAGAGATCGTTGGACTTGTTCAGACTTTCCTTGGTTCCTTCACCAATGCAGGCAACTTGCCTTGCTTCGTCAGGAGGAAGCCTATGCCGCTTTCATCCGGCGATGACACGCCCGCTTCGAGATTCACTCCGAACTCGCGCAAGTACGAAAGAAGCAAGGCGTGTGTAAATCGGTGCTTGATCGGCTTAGCTATGTACGCGTCGGTATTCTCGAACGGGAGTGGTTCGCCGACTTGACCGAACTTCCATTTTCCACCGTCATTCGCGGCGAACACGTGCCGCACCTCGTTCCCATCTGAATGGAACTCCAGGATGGTGGCGCCATACTGCGTCACCCTGCCGGTCACACGGTCGAGTTCCTCATTGCTCATCGCCACTCGCAGGGCATCGGTGTGCAAACGCGCTGACAGAATGCTGGGAGTCGTTGCATCGGTTCCGAGAATGGAGTTGTCGAAACACACAGTCCACTCGTCATTCAATCGCCAGAACAGGTACTTGGTGGCGACCGGCGCGGTCAGAGGATAAAGCGAGTCGAGCGCGCTCGCGACGAAACCCTCTCGCCGCTCCAATTTCAGCGACATTCCGTACGGGCCCAGAGTTTCGTTCTGCCAAGAATGAAATGATTTGGCGGCATCTTCGCAAGGACTCTTGATGAGCCCGAACGACGCCGAAAAATTTCCAAATTCCGAGATGTCCAAGTCAGCTCACCTGCAATACGCCTTACGCCCAACACCAGACTACAGGGCAAAATGCTCATCGGGATAGGGGTCGATCATCGTTGATCGAGCCCCTCCCACACCACCGGACATGCGGGTCCGCATCCGGCGGTTCGAGCGATTGAGGTCAGGAGAG
>JAYUVY010000044.1:0-5065 GCA_043753835.1 Lysobacterales bacterium
AGAAGTCGGCAGGCGAAGAGCAACAGGATCAGAAATCAAACCCAACCGCGGGTGCTGTCCTCAACTAATTCTTCGTCCGAAGAAAGCCGGCAGGTCAGAATCAGCAGTTCGCGCAGTAGCGCACCCTCTGAAGTCAATCGGCGACAACTGAAGGGCGACTGCTCGATCATTCGAACGCCATCGCGAATCGCTGCCAACGCCCGCTCGGCAAGGGCGAAGTTTCCGTCGCTCATTTCCAAGATGAAGTCATACAGCCGGAGCAGATCCCGGTCCGCCGCAGGCGTAAAGCGAACCCGATAACTCACTTGCGCGCACTGGCCATGGACGAGGCACCGGCTTTCGCGTCAGCGAGACGTTTTTCCAGTTGTTTCATGACTTCTTCGGAAGAAATGTAAATGCCGGTGCGCCGCGCTTCATCGAGAGACGCCAAGCCGCGCGCGATGAACTCGCGTTGCGTCTGGCGTTTCTCGACGCCATTGCGTATCGCCAATTCGACGAACCCGGAGAGGGTTTCGCCGTTCTCCAGCACTGATTCGACAGCGGCACGCAATTGGGGGTCCACACGCAGCGACGGGATGGTTGCGGTCTTCATCAAGAACTCCATGCGTTGCAATTGCGATGCAGTATGCCGAGGTCGTTCCAACGCTTCAACCGCTGCGTCACGACCGGAAAATCGGGATCTCAATGTGTTGCCGCGCCGACGAGCAGATAGCGCTTGTCGCGCACCGTATACACCGGTGGTACGTGCATGCGTTCAAACGCCGCATCAATGACCGCGAGGTCTTGCCAAAACGCCAGCCAATGCGTGCCGTCGATGCGGCGTTCCCAATCCGGCCCGAACCGAAATGGCAACGCATGCACCTGCACGCTGCGCTGGCCGTTCGCGAGCGCAGCGACGAGCAGGCTGTAGATCTCTTCGATGGCGGCATCGCCCATCGCATAGCAGCCGATGGAGACGCAGCTGCCGTGCACCATCAACGCCGATCCGGTACGCCGGTGCACTTGATCGAACGCATTCGGATAGCCGAGATTGAAGGACAGATGGAATTGGCTGTACGGGTTCAGCTGATCCTTGCGTACCTGATAAATGCCTTCGGGCGCCTGCCCATCACCCTGCTGCAATTTAGGGCCGAGTGCGCCGGAAAATGTGCAAATTGGCCAGACATCCAGCAGCGCGAACTTGCCGTTGCCGGTTTGCGCCCAGACCTCAAGCTGCTTTTCGCGCTTGAAGATACGTACGAACACCGGTTTGCCCCAATCTGAGTCGATCGCCTGCAGGCGTTGCGTCAAATCAGCGCGCACGCGGTCTTCGGCCGCGCGCGCGCGGCTCGACGAGGCGAGACCGGTTGTGGCGAGCAAGGAGCGGCCCGTGGTCGTCCAGGTGAGTGCAACGCCGCAGCTGACAACGAGCAGGCCGAGCAGTGCGAGACGGCGGAGTCTGGTGTCCATGGGCGCAAGTCTATCCAACGAGTTCACCCAATACGCTTGGCGCAACCGCTATCCTTCGCGCCCCCGAAATTTGCGACTACGCACTTGGCTTCGATCTTCGATCCGCTTTTGCCCTCAGGCACGCAGTTGCGTGCGCATTGGCGTGCGCCGGAAGGTTCGGCGTTGGCGTTGGCGCTGGTGCAGGCGGCACGCAAGCATTCCGGCCTGTTGATCGCCGTCACTGCGGACACGCACGCCGCGCACACGCTGGAAGGCGAACTGCGGGTATTTGCCGATAACAGCCTGACGATTTTGCATCTGCCGGACTGGGAAACGCTGCCTTACGACGTGTTCTCGCCGCATTCGGAAATCGTCGCCTCGCGTATCGGCACCTTGTATCGCCTGCCGCAGATCCAGCGTGGCGTGCTCGTGGTGCCGGTCTCGAGCCTGATGCAGCGGTTGCTGCCGAAACGTTGGTTGATGGGCCAGAGCCTGGTGCTGCGGCTCGGACAAAAGTTCGATCTCGAAGCCGAGAAGCGACGACTGGAAGCGGCGGGTTATCGGCACGTCCCGCAGGTGCTGGAACCCGGCGACTACGCCACCCGAGGTGCCTTGCTTGATCTGTATCCGTCCGGATCGGATGCGCCGTATCGCATCGAACTGCTCGACGACGAGATTGACTCGATTCGCACCTTCGATGCGGAGACGCAGCGCTCGCTGGAACGGGTCGAACGCGTCTCGATGTTGCCGGCGCGCGAGTTCCCACTGACCGAAGCGGCGACGAAGGCTTTCAAGAACCAGTTGCGCGAACGCTTCGATATTGATCCGCGGCGTTCGCCGCTGTATCTGGATCTGCGCGAAGGCGCGGCACCGGCGGGCATCGAGTCCTATCTGCCGCTGTTCTACGAATCGCTCGACACCCTGTTCGATTATGTCGGCGACGCGCCACTGTTCGCGCTCGGCATCGGCGTGATGGAGGCTGCGGAACACTTCTGGAAGCAGACGGGTGAACGCCACGAATCGCGCCGTCACGATATCGAACGCCCGGTGCTCGCCCCTGCAGAGTTGTTTCTGCCGCCGGAAAAGCTGCGCGAAATTTTGAACCAGCATCTGCGCATCGAACTGCATGCGCCGGGGATAGCACTTCAGGAACCAGCGAAGAAGATGACGGCGCTCGGCACGCAGCCGCCGCCCAGTCTGCCGATCGATCGCAAACATGACGACCCCGCCGCGAGTCTGCGCCAGTTCCTGAAGAGCTATCCGGGTCGGGTATTGATCGCCACTGATTCACCGGGACGACGCGAAGCGATTGCCGATCTGTTGACGAGTTTCGAGTTGCGGCCGCTGATGCTCGGATCTTGGGCGAGTTTTCTTGCCTCCGATGCGCGTTACGCGATTACGGTTGCGCCGCTCGAAGACGGCCTGGCCCTCGATGATCCAAAACTTGTCGTGCTCACCGAGCGTCAGTTGTATGGCGAACGTGTGCAGCAGGCGCGACGCCGCAAACGTGCCGGACGCGATCCGGAAAGCATCATCCGCGACCTCGGCGAACTCGCGATCGGTGCGCCGGTGGTGCACGAGGATCACGGTGTCGGTCGTTATCTCGGCTTGATGACGCTGGAAGTCGGCGGTCAGACCGGCGAGTTCCTGGCGATCGAATATACCAAGGGCGACAAGCTCTACGTGCCGGTCGCAAACCTGCATTTGGTCGGTCGCTATACGGGTTCTGCGCCGGAGCATGCGCCGCTGCATTCACTCGGTGGCGAAGCCTGGGCCCGCGCCAAGCGCCGTGCCGCCGAGAAGGTGCGTGATGCCGCGGCCGAGTTGCTGGAAATCTACGCGCGCCGTGCGGCCAAGCCCGGCATCGAAATCCGTCTCGACAAACCCGCCTACGAACAGTTCGCCGCGAGCTTCCCGTTCGAGGAGACGCCAGACCAGGCGACCGCGATCGAAGCAGTGATCGACGATCTCGGCAAGCCTTCGGCGATGGATCGCGTGGTCTGCGGCGACGTCGGTTTCGGCAAGACCGAAGTCGCCTTGCGCGCCGCGTTCGTTGCGGCGCAGGCCGGCAAGCAGGTCGCGGTGCTGGTGCCGACGACGCTGTTGGCGCAGCAGCACTACACGAATTTCCGCGACCGTTTCGCCGACTGGCCGATCCGCGTTGACGTGTTGTCGCGTTTCAAGAGCGCGAAGGAAACGACAGCAGCCTTGAAGCTCGTGGCCGACGGTTCGATCGATATCGTGATTGGTACGCACAAGCTGATTTCCGCCGACGTCAAGTTCAAGGATCTCGGTCTGGTCATCGTCGACGAAGAACAGCGCTTCGGTGTACGCCACAAGGAAATGTTCCGCAAGCTGCGTGCCGAAGTGGACCTGTTGACGCTGACCGCAACGCCCATCCCGCGCACCTTGAACATGGCCATGGCCGGCCTGCGCGACCTCTCCATCATCGGCACGCCGCCGGCGCATCGCGTCGCCGTACAGACTTTCGTCAGCACCTGGGACAACGCCATGCTGCGCGAGGCCTTCCAACGCGAGCTCGCACGCGGCGGTCAGATCTATTTCCTGCACAACGAAGTCGAAACCATCCAGAAGATGGAACGCACGCTCGCTGAATTGGTGCCGGACGCGCGCATCCGCATCGCGCATGGACAAATGCCCGAGCGCGAACTCGAACAGGTGATGCTCGATTTCTACCGGCAGCGCTTCAACGTATTGTTGTGCACGACGATCATCGAGTCCGGCATCGACGTGCCGAGCGCGAACACCATCATCATCCACCGCGCTGACAAGTTCGGCCTGAGCCAGTTGCATCAGTTGCGCGGTCGCGTAGGGCGCTCGCATCATCGCGCCTACGCCTATCTGCTGACGCCCGAGCGCAAGGCGATGACCGCTGATGCCGAGAAGCGACTGGAGGCGATCACCTCGCTCGACGAGCTCGGCGCCGGGTTCACGCTGGCGACGCATGACCTTGAAATTCGCGGCGCCGGCGAGTTGCTGGGCGAAGAGCAGAGCGGCCAGATCAGCGAAGTCGGCTTCACGCTGTATACCGAAATGCTGGAGCGCGCGGTGGCGGCGCTGAAGGCCGGCAAGATTCCGGACCTCGAGCACACGCATGCCGATCGCACCGAAGTCGAGTTGCGCATTCCGGCCTTGATCCCGAACGACTATCTGCCCGATGTGCACGAGCGCCTGACGTTGTACAAGCGCATCAGCATGGCGGTCGACGAGGAGACGCTGCGCGAATTGCAGGTCGAGATGATCGATCGCTTCGGTCTGCTGCCGCCGGTCGCGCAGCAACTGTTCGCAGTCGCGCGCCTGAAGCTGATGGCCGACCGCCTCGGTATCCGCAAGCTCGATGTCGATCGTGGCGGCGGCCGCATCCATTTTCGCGCCAAACCAAACGTCGACTCGATGAACATCATCCGGCTGTTGCAAGCACAACCCAAGGTTTACGCGCTCGATGGCCAGGACAAGTTGCGCTTCCGCCAGGAATTGCCGGAAGCCGGGCCGCGTGTCGAGTTCGTGCAGAAATTGCTGGAACGGTTGGCTGGGCGAATGCCCTCGTAGGAGCGCGCTTGCGCGCGATTTTTTCAACGTGGCGACGAGCATCGCGCGCAAGCGCGCTCCTACGAAA
>JAYUVY010000045.1:0-109257 GCA_043753835.1 Lysobacterales bacterium
GGCATCCACGCCATGACCACCCTCAATCAACCCTGGAACAGCACCGCACTGGTGCCAATGCCACCAAAAATGGCTTGACGGGGAACGGAGTATCTACGCGCTGCAGCTTGGTATCAGTCATGTGACGCCGGGCCATTGTTGTCCTTGTTCGTTTCTCGGAAATATTTCGAGCGACCGTACTCATTGAAGGTGCCGACTGCACCACTGAAAACCGCGATAGCAAGAAAGGCTTTGATGAGCCAATGCCACTGAAGCAAAAGTGACGCCCCAAGAAACACCGCAGGCACGATCCAAAACAACAGGCTAACCCGTTGCCGCCAGCGTTGTATCTGAACAGTACGCTGAGTCGGCTGTTTCGGAGACCGCAGTAGTTGCTTGTCAGACATGATGGCAAACGACGTTGTAGAAAAGTATTCCCGATCTTGCTCGCACGATGCTCAGCGATCAAGGCGTGCTACGACCTGCCGCCATCAACACGCGGCGATAAACGCAGCATGACGGCCATGCCGCCGCCGTCGAGGCGGGCGACGAGGCGGTCTTGGGGGGCGGGTTCGAACAGCAGGGTGTCGCCGGACTCGAGTGCGGCGCCTTCGCCTTGGAGGCGGGCGTGGCCGTCGAGCAGGTGGAAGCCGAGCCAGGTGTCGGCGGGTTGATGCAGCACCATCGAACCGACCATCGGGCGCACCAGCACTTCGGCATCGAGCGTTGGATCGGCGAGCATCAAGTTGAAGTCTTCGCTGTCGCCATCGAGCGGCACGGCCTCGACGGCGTCGTTTCCGCTGAAGGCGCAGACATCGCCGGGGCGATCAAGTTGCCGTGTCGGTTCGCCGTCGAAGCGCAGTTCGATCGCCGATCCTTTGGCCAATACCAGCCAGCGGCGCACGTCGGGAAACTTGGAGAATGCCGCCGTGGCCTTGATCTCGGCGCGCGACAGGCGAAATACGAATCCGGCTTCGAATTCAGCCGAGGGCACCACGAAAATCTCGCGGGTCACGCCGAGCCCGTTCTTCCAGCGCGTCGCCGGCAGATCGCGATAGCGGATCAGATGGCGGCCGTTCACAGCAGCAACCAACTCGCCATGCCGAGGAAGGCGCCCATGCTCACGACATCGGTCGCGGTGGTCAGGAAGATGCCCGACGCGGTCGCAGGGTCCGCGCCCATACGTTTGAGTCCGAGCGGAATTGCGGCACCGGCGATGCCCGACAGCACGCAGGAAATCGCCATCGCGACCACGCAGATGCCGGCGAGCGTGAGCGCATCCGGATTGTTCTGCGACCACGCCATCACGTAAAGCGCGGCACCGGCGACGATGCCGACGATCAATCCGTTCCACCAGCCGAGCAGGGCTTCCTTGCTGATCAGGCGCCAACCATCGCCGGGCTTCAATTCGCCGAGCGTCATGCCGCGCAAAGTCACCGCCAATGCCTGGCAACCGCTATTGCTGCATTGCCCGGACAGCACCGGCAGGAACACCGCGAGCAACACGATCTTGTCGATCGCGTCCTGGTAGTAACCGACTACGGCTGCGGCCAGGAAAGCCGTGAGCAGATTCAATTGCAGCCACGGATGGCGGAACTTGAAGCTGCGCGTCCACGGCGTCGACAGCCGCTCCTCCTTCTCGACACCGACCATCGAGCCCGCCTGCGCCGAAATCTCGAAGGCCTGCTGCTCGAACATCACCTGGCCGCGCACTGAGCCGACCAAGCGATTTTCGCTATCGCACACCGGATAGGCCGGATAGTGGCGGGTGACGACTTCGCGCATCGCATCGACGAGATTGGTGCCGGGACGCAGCGCGAACGGATTCTTGATCATCACCGCAGCCAGCGGCTGTTCCTTCTGCGCGAACAGCAGCTCGCGGAAGGCAACGACGCCGACCAGACGGCCATCGCTTTCGGTGACGAAGACGTAGGTCACGAACGCCTTCTTGACCACTTCGCGCAACGCATCGACCACCTGCCCGACCGTGGTCTCGGGACGGAATACCGCGAGCGGCCGTTCCATCAGGCGACCGACCGTGCCTTCGGCGTAGTGATGATCGAGCAGCCATTGCTGGCCGGCGCCGAAGGGCGTGGCCGCGGCGATGCGTTCACGGCGATCCAATGGAAACTGGCTGAGGATCTCGACCGCGAAACCCGGATTGATCGCCGTCAACAAGTCGGCGATTGCCTGATCGGATTCGCCCGCCAACTTTTTTGCGGCGCTTTGCGTATCGGTGCTGAGTACTGCGTCGAACAAACTGCGATCCATGCCTCACTCCATTGCGTCTTGCCGGTGTCGTTGTGCTCGTCGACGCCAAATCTAGCGGCTGTGGGCGAGCGTCGCCAATGTGCGCGTGACTGATCGTGCTTGAGCGAAACCCGCCGGCCTGCTAAAAATCGCGGCGAATTTTCAATTTGTTGCCCGAGTGTCGTCATGCCCCTTCTCAACCACGTCGCGATGCCGTCCAACGGGTATCGCGTTAGCCACCTCGTGAGTATCGCCGCGTGAAAGGCCCGCTGGCGGGCATCCGCGTGCTCGACATGTCGCGCGTACTCGCGGGCCCGTGGGCGACGCAATTGCTGGCCGATCTCGGTGCCGACGTGATCAAGATCGAGCGCAGTGGCGCCGGCGATGACACCCGCGAATGGGGACCACCGTGGCTGGTCAACGACGAAGGCCAGACCACGCAGGAATCGGCGTATTTCCTCGCCTGCAATCGCGGCAAGCGCTCCGTCGCGCTGGAGCTGACCGACCCGCGGGCGCAATCGATCATCCGCGCGCTGGTGCGCACTTCCGACGTGCTGGTCGAGAACTTCAAACCCGGCACGCTCGGGCGCATGGGCCTCGATTACGAAAGCTTGTCGGCGACTTCGCCGGGCCTCGTCTATTGTTCGATCAGCGGTTTTGGCCAGGACGGCCCGAACGCGGCCAAGGCCGGTTATGACGCGATGATCCAGGCCCAGGCCGGACTCATGAGCATCACCGGCGAACATGGCCGCGGCACGGTGAAAGTGGGCGTCGCCGTCGTTGACCTGATGACCGGCCTGTATGCCGCAAATGCCATCCAGGCGGCGCTGATACAGCGCCAGAACACTGGGCGCGGCTGCTGGATCGACACCGCGCTGTTCGATTCGGCCGTTGCCATGCTCGCCAATCAGGGCATGAGTTTTCTCGTCGCCAACGAAATTCCCGAGCGCCTGGGCAGCGCGCATCCGAGCATCGTGCCGTACCAGAGTTTTCCGACGTTGAGCGGCGAATTGTTCATCGCGGTTGGCAACGACATGCAGTTCCGCCGCTTCTGCGAGATCGCGGCGGCGAGTTGGATCGACGACCCGCGCTTCGCCACCAACGCCCTGCGGGTCACCAACCGGCACCTGCTGACGCCGATGATCGCCGAGCGCATGCGCACTCGCTCGAGGGACGAGTGGCGGCGCACACTCGATGACGCGGGCATCCCCTGCGGACCCGTGCAGGATCTCGAAGAAGTGTTCAATGATCCGCAAGTTGACGCGCGTGGGCTGCGTTTCGATCTGCCGCATACCCTGCACACGCACTTGCCGCAAATCGCCAATCCCCTGCGTTTCGATGGCAAGTTGCATCACGCCGAACGGGCACCGCCGTTGCGCGGTGAACACACCCATGAGGTGTTGCTGGAACTGGGTTACAACGAGGCGCTGATCGACGAAATGGCCGCTTCCGGCGCGATCGAACTGGCGATGTAGCACCCCAGATCGATGCGCGCTTGACATAGAATCGGGGCAACGCAGGAAGCGCCCATGGCCACCGTTCTACTCGCCCTACTGGTTTCGATCGTCCTCAGCCACAGCATCCCCGAACTCGGTCGGTTGCGGCATTACGGGTGGTTCGAAGGCTGGTTGCGCGGCGATCTGAATCCCTTCGTCACCAGCAACACCTGGCGCGGTCGCTACGGTGGCTGGTGGTCGATCGGCATGCCGGTGCTGCTCGTCGCACTGATCCAGTTGCTGCTCTGGGACCGTGCTTACGGATTGCCGTCGTTCCTGCTCGCCACCGTGGTGCTGTTTTACTGCTGGGGACCGCGTGATCTCGATGCCGATATCGCCGCGATTGCCAAAGCCGGCGATCGCGACGCCCGCGTCGCCGCCTTGCAGGACATTCCCACCGATGCGCCGACACCGCCACTCACGCTCGATGGTCGCACCCTCGTCGATACGCTGTTTCGCGCCGCGCTCAGCCGCTGGTTTGGCGTGCTGTTCTGGTTTCTGCTGCTTGGGCCGGCTGGCGCACTGACCTATCGACTGGTGCAACTCGTCGCCGAATCCGACCATTTCCGCACCGCCTTGCCGCGCGCCCATGCCGACGCGCTGCGCGACCTGCACGTCATGCTCGACTGGCCCGCTGCGCAGCTGATGACCCTCGCGCTCGCACTCGCTGCAGACTTCGATGCCGTCGCCCAGAGTTGGCGCGATTTTCATCATGGGCTCGGCCAAGGTTTTCTGGTGCGCGACATCGGTTTCCTGTTCGCCGCCGCGCGCGCCAGTGTCGATGCCGAAGACGAAGACTTCGAAGACGAAGCCGCGAACACCACGCTGATCCCGATGCACCAGTCGCAATCGTTGATCTGGCGCATTCTCGTAGTCTGGCTCGCGGTACTCGCGCTGTTTGTTTTGGCGGGGTGGATCGGGTGAACGCTGTCGTCGCGACCGTCGCTGGAGGTCGTCCGCGCTCGCTGCAAGAAGTGGTCGCGCGCGTTTCCGCAGCACTTCCGATCGACTTCCTGCTGCGCGAATTTCTGGACGAGTTTTACGTCGCAAAATCTTCGGGGCATCGCCAAGCAATGATCGCCAACGAACCGGCTTTGATTGAGAATCCGCGCGCCAATGCCTACCTCGCTGCGGTCGCCGAACATCTGGCTTTTGTCCATGCACTTGAGGTGCCGGAATGGGCACTTGCGTCAACGCGATTCCTGCATGCGCCGTTTTTTCCTGCCGGCCTTGAGTCCCTGAAGGCCATAACGCTCGTCGAAAGCCCGACGGCTTTCCGCCGACGCCTGATTTTTGTCGACCGCGATCCGCTGTCGCGTCCCAGACGACAACCGACCGATGCCGAATATCTGTTCGCGATGAAATGCATGGCGATGCGACCAGAAGGGATTGATGGGTCGCACGATATTTCGGATATCGAGGCATTGGCGAGGCGCATCGGCATCAAGACGGCTCAAGATGCGCTGGCCTTGGTTGAACAGTTCTATCCGCAAAAGCTGATCCCGCCCAAAGTCGCATTTGGCGTTGAGGAAATCATGGAACGGATTGAGACGACCGGCTAGACGGAACGGCAACTACTCGAAGCGACTGCGCGTCCGCTCCGGCCTTGGCGCTTGCGGGGCCAGACTCAAGGCCTGGATCTTGGCGAGCAGGCCCTGGATGTTTTCGGCCCAACGCGTCGACGCTGGTGGTGCCTGCGGCGGGCCGACGACGGGTGCGGCGACCGGGCGTTTGCCGACACCGTCTCTCAGCTGATGCATGGCGTCGATCGCAAAACCGTCCCAGCGCAGGAAATGGGCATTCGGGATGCTGATCCAGCTCATGCTCGGAATATCGCCGCCCTTCGGGTCCCAATACTTCGCGCCCGGCAGGGTCGTCGCTTTGAGGCGTGCGCGGCCTTGCAACCGGAACGCAACGCCGTCGAAGTGGTAGGCCATGAAAGCTTCACCATGCAGCAAGGCCGCCTGCTTGCCGTACAACTGCCCGATGACCGCGTCGTGCCGGCGCACCATGTAATCGAGGATGTTGTCGAATCGAGTGCGGGCGTTCGCCATGGTTCACGTGGACGCAAGATGCAGGCCCGAATGCTACGCCGAAACCAATGGTCACGATATCAGCCCGACTTCAGCGACCGCGCCAGCAGGCCGATGCCTCCGGCCAGCAGGAACAGCATGGTCAGGGTGTTGAACAGGCTGGTCGGTTCAAAATAGATGCGCAGATTGGCGACGATGCCGGCGAGGATGATCACCACACCGGCGACCAGCAAAAGCCAGCCGACCTTCGAGCGGCCATCGAAGAACAGCATCAGCACGCCGACGATGAACGGCAGCAAGGACAAACCGAAGCTGTTGTAGCCCCACAGCGCCCAGACGCCACTGGTCACGGTGACTTGGCTGGTCAGCAGATACCCGCCGGCCACCGCCATCATGAACCCGATCAGGAACATCGGAATGCCACCCGGTGTGCCACCGGCGCCGTCAAGTTTTTGCATGGAACGCTCCGCCAAGATACGCGTTGATTGTAGCTATTGCTTGCATGCATCGGCCGAAAAGAGAAGGATCAGCACAACACCGATGGAGATCGCCATGCCACTGGCACCCGGCCTGCTCGACCCGATCAGCGAATTCCTGAACACCATTGAGGCGTGGCGTTGATGCGCGCCCGCATGCTCGCGCTGGTTGCGGTGCTGCTGGTCGTCGTCGCATGGACCGGTTGGCTCGACCGCACCGCTGCCGGCGAACTGGACGCCGCCTTCAAGCGCAGTTTTGCGACTTTCGCGATTGCGCGCTCCCTGAACGGTGCCATCTCGCTGTTGCAGGACGCCGACGTGTCGGTGTCGCCGGCGGGCGTCGGTGTCACCGTCAGCCCGGGTGAACTGCTCGATCCCCTGAATGATCTGCTTGAGCAATTTTCGACTCTGGCGTTTGCAGCGCTGACGGCGCTCGGCATCCAGAAATTCGCGCTGCACCTGTCATCGAGCCTGCTGCTGAACGCGATGCTGACGATCGCGGTTGCGGTTTGGCTGTCGATGCGCTGGTGGCGACCGAGTGCGTTCATGCAGACGTTGTGCGTACGTGCGTTGGTGCTGACCATCGGCCTGCGCTTTCTGGTGCCGGGCTTCGCGCTCGCTACTGCGCTGGTCGATCGCAGCCTGCTGACGCCGGAGTTCGAGGCCGCGCGCGCCGCATTGCAAATCAGTACCGACGCCGCCCAGCAGGCGGCCATCCCGACGCCGGAACCGCAGGCCGAGGGCGTTGCCGAGCAACTCACGCGCTGGTGGGAATCGGCACGCAGCACGCTCGACGTGCGCGAACGCGTGATGCGCATCAAGACCGTGGTCGAAAATGCCGCCGAACCGCTGGTCATGCTCGCGGTGATCTTTCTGTTGCAGGCGATCGTGTTGCCGCTTGCATTCCTGGCGATCGGCAGCCATCTGTTGCGGGTGGCGCTCGCCAGCATGGTCTGGCCGCGCAGTGTCGCCCCTAACGCCGCAGCGATCGAGTAGTCAAGGCTTCGAACGCGCGCAGCATTGCGTAGAATCGACCACCGCCTGGATGGATGCTGACCTTGGCCCTGCCCGACTACCCGTTCGCTTCGCAGTTCTTCGCGCAACCGAACCAGATTCGCCAGCACTATCTCGACGAAGGCCCGCTCCACGAAGGTCAGGGCGCGCCGGTGATCATGCTGCACGGCAATCCGTCCTGGAGCTACTACTACCGGCGCCTGGTCAGTGGCCTGCGCGACAGGTACCGCTGCATCGTGCCCGACCATGTCGGCATGGGCTTTTCGGACAAGCCCGATGATGCGCACTATGCGTATCGACTCGCGAGCCGTGTCGACGATCTTGAGCGGCTGATGCAATACCTGATTGACGAACGCGGCTTGCCGGAAACCGGCCACACCCTGGTGCTGCACGACTGGGGCGGCATGATCGGCATGGCCTATGCATGTCGGCATCCCGAACGCATCGCACGACTGGTGGTCCTGAATACGGGCGCGTTTGTGAATCCGAAACAGATGCGTCTGCCATTGACCTTGAAACTCGGCCGCGACTCGACGTTCGGTGCGTGGTTGATCACCCGCTTCAACGCCTTCGCCCGCGGTGCCGCCTATTTTGGCGTGAAGCGCAAACTCGATGCGGAGACACGGGCAGCGCTGTTGTCGCCCTACGACACGCCGGCACATCGCATCAGCACCCTGCGCTTCGTGCAGGACATTCCGCTCACCCCACAAGACCCGGGCTATGCCCTGGTCGAAGCCACCGGCGGCCAATTGGCGCAATTCGCGGCGCTGCCGGCGCAGATCCACTGGGGCCGGCACGACTTCGTGTTCGATGACGCTTTTCTTGCGACTTGGCGTGCGAAACTTCCGCAGGCGGAGGTCAACGTCTACGAAGACGCCGGCCACTACGTTCTGGAAGACGCCCACGAGCGCATCGTGCCGAGCGTGCGCGACTTCCTCGACCGCACCGCCCACACCAGCGCGCAGAGATCGGCCCGAGCATGACCGGAAACGTCGCCTCCTCCACCGGCAATATCGCCGCCAGCCTGAGCTTCATGGCCTCGCGCCAGCCGGAGCGGGCCGCGATCCATTGTCCGGTCGGGCGCGACGCGGTCGGTGCCGCCGTTTACCGCACGATGACGTATCTCGAACTTGAACGCGAAGTCGGCATCCTCGCGTCCGGATTGATCGCCTACGGCATCGGTCCGGGCGTACGCACGGCGCTGATGGTGCGGCCGAGCATCGAATTGTTCGTGCTGATGTTCGCGCTGTTCCGTGCGGGCGCGGTGCCGGTCCTGATCGACCCCGGCATCGACAAGCGCGCGCTCAAGCAATGTCTCGATGAAGCGCGACCGCAGGCGTTCATCGGTGTACCGGAAGCGCATGTCGGGCGCGTGCTGCTCGGCTGGGGGCGCGGCAGCATCAAGCACCGCGTGACTGTGAACGGCAGTCGCTGGTTCTGGGGCGGTGCGTTGTACGCGCAGGTGCGTTCCCTTGGTGACAAACACGGCCCGGTGCCGCCCGCAGGGATGGCACCCGATCAGCTCGCGGCCATCCTGTTCACCAGCGGTGCCACCGGCATTCCCAAGGGTGTCGAATACCAGCACCGGCATTTCCTGTCGCAGATCATCGCCGTCCGCGCTGCGTTTCGCATCCAGCCGGGCGAGATCGATCTGCCGACCTTCCCGCCCTTCGCCTTGTTCGATCCCGCGCTCGGCATGACCAGCGTGATCCCGGACATGGACCCGACGCGCCCGGGCAGCATCGACCCGGTCAAGCTCATCCACACGATCGAGAAGTACGGCGTCACCACCCTGTTCGGTTCGCCTGCGCTCGTCGAAGTGCTCGCCAACTACGGCGCCAGCACCGGCAAGCGCCTGACCACGGTGAAGCGCGTGATCTCGGCCGGCGCACCGGTGCCGCCGAGAACCGTGCAGCGACTGCGCAGCATGCTGCCCGAGGACGCGAATATCTTCACGCCCTACGGTGCCACCGAATGCCTGCCGGTGTGTGCGATCGAGGGCCGCGAAATTCTGGCGCTGGCCGAACGCACCAATCGCGGTGAAGGCATCTGCGTCGGCAAACCGCTGCCAGCGAACCAGGTGCGTCTGGTGCGCGTCACCGACGAGGTGATCGAAGCCTTCGACTCGAAGAACGAAGTCGCGGCCGGCAGCATCGGTGAAATCGTCGTGCTCGGACCGACCACGACCGAGGCTTATTTCGCACGCGCGTCCGCCACGGCGCTCGCGAAGATTCGTCATGACGGCCGCATCTGGCATCGCATGGGCGACCTCGGATACTTCGATCCGCAGGGCCGGCTCTGGTTCGTCGGGCGCAAGGCGCACCGCGTGGAGACCGGCAACGGCGTGTTCTTCCCGGAAGTTGTCGAAGGCGTGCTGAACGTGCATCCACGCGTGCGTCGCACCGCCCTGGTCGGCGTCAAGGTCAACGGCAAGGCCGTGCCCGGCGTCTGCGTTGAGCTGACTGAAGCGGTCTCGAAAGACGCCTGGAAGCGCATTCGCAACGAATTGCGCGATCTGGCGCTGCGCAATGACGCGACCAATGTCATCCGCCATTTCTGGCGGCACCCGGGCTTTCCGGTCGATATCCGCCACAACTCGAAGATTGATCGAATCGCGCTCGCCCAATGGGCCTCGAAGCGTGCCGACAAGGCGGATCTGGGGCTGACATGAAAGTACTGGTCACTGGCGGCACCGGTTTTCTCGGCGGCGCGATCTGCCGATTGCTGAAGGCGCGCGGCGACGAGGTGTCGAGTATTGCGCGCACGCTGTCGGTGGGCTTGAACACGATCGGCGTGAAGCAGGTCCAGGGTGACGTGGCGTCGCTCGACATCATGCTCGGCGCGAGCCAGGGTGTTGACGCGATCATCCACACCGCCGCCCTCGCCGGCATCTGGGGCAACTTCGACGACTTCAGCCGCACCAATATCGGCGGCACGCTGGCCGTGCTTGGTGCTTGCGAAATGAACGGCGTCGGCAAGCTCGTCTACACCTCGACGCCGAGCGTGGTGCATACCGGCCACGACATCGAAGGCGGCAACGAGAGCCTGCCCTACGCCAGCCATTTCTCGGCACATTATCCGGCGACCAAGGCGGTGGCCGAACAGAAGGTGCTGGCCGCGAACGGCGCCAAGCTCGCGACCGTCGCCTTGCGTCCACATCTGATCTGGGGGCCGGGCGACCGCCACTTGCTGCCACGGATTCTGGCGCGTGCGAAATCCGGGCAGCTGCGTTTCATCGGCGCGTCGAAGAAGATCGATACCATCTACATCGACAACGCCGCACAGGCACATCTCGATGCACTCGATCGTGTCGCGCCCGGCGCTGCCTGTGCGGGCAAGGCCTACTTCATTTCGCAGGACCAGCCCATCGCGCTCGACGAGATGGTGAACCGCTTGTTGCGTTGCTGCGGCCAGCCGCCGGTGACGAAACGCGTGTCGCCATTGCTCGCGAAAGTCGCCGGCAAGGTGTTCGAAACCGTTTACCGCATCACCGGCAAGCAGGACGATCCGCCGATGACCCGTTTTCTCGCCGAGCAGCTGTCCACTGCGCACTGGTTCAACATCAGCAATGCCAAGCGCGATCTCGGCTACCAGCCGAAGACCAGCCTCACCGAAGGCATGGTGCGCCTGCAGGACTGGTGGCTGCGTGAAGGGCGCGCGCAATACGGCGCCTGAGCCTTGGAGCTGCACATGGACCTGATCCTGCGTCACGCCAATCTGCCTGATGGTCGCAGCGATGTCGACATCGGCATCCGCGACGGCCGCATCGCTGCCGTCGCACCCGGACTGCAAGCTTCGGCCAGCGAGGAGCGCGATGTTCGCGGTCGCCTGGTCTCACCGCCCTTCGTCGACGCGCATTTCCATCTCGACTCGGCGTTGACGCTCGGCCAACCACGCATGAACCTGAGCGGCACCCTGCTCGAAGGTATCGCGCTGTGGGGCGAACTGAAGCCGACGTTGGTGCTGGATGCCATCGTCGAACGCGGCCTGCGCTACTGCGATCTCGCGGTGTCGCAAGGCCTGCTCGCGGTGCGATCGCATGTCGATATTTGCGACGACCGCCTGCTCGCTGTGGAAGCTTTGCTGGAAGTGCGGCGACGCGTCGCGCCGTATCTCGACCTGCAACTTGTGGCGTTCCCGCAGGACGGTTTCTATCGTTCAGCGAGCGCCGAGCGCAATCTGCTGCGCGCACTCGATATGGGCGTCGATGTCGTCGGCGGCATCCCGCATTTCGAGCGCACGATGAGCGAGGGCGCGCGCTCGGTCTCGCGCCTGTGCGAAATCGCCGCCGAACGCGGACTGCGCGTCGATATGCACTGCGACGAAAGCGACGACCCGAATTCGCGTCACATCGAAACCTTGGCGATGGAGACGCAGCGCCTCGGCCTGAACGGGCGCGTCGCCGGATCGCATCTGACGTCGATGCATTCGATGGACAACTATTATGTGTCGAAATTGCTCCCCTTGATCGCCGAAGCCGGCGTCGCGGCAATCGCAAACCCGCTGATCAACATCACCCTGCAAGGGCGACACGATACCTATCCGAAGCGACGCGGCATGACGCGTGTGCCGGAGTTGCTTGCCGCCGGCGTCGATGTCGCCTTCGGCCATGACTGCGTGATGGATCCCTGGTACGCGTTCGGTTCGGCGGACATGCTGGAGGTGGCGCATATGGGCGTGCATGTCGCACAGATGACCTCGCAAGCGGCCATTCGCCAGTGCTTCGAGGCAGTGACCACAAATGCTGCGCGCATCCTCGGACTCGATGGTTATGGCCTCGCGCCGGGCTGCCATGCTGACCTCGTGGTGCTGCAGGCGTCGGATCCGTTCACTGCGATCCGCCTCAAGGCGAATCGGCTGCTCGTGCTGCGGCGTGGACGCGTGGTCGCGCAGAATTCAGAGCGCGTGGCGCAACTCGGTCTACCCGGACGTCCTGCGGATGTCGTGTTGGCCTGAGCCCGTTGCGTCAGGCCGGCGACTTGCGTGCGGGCCCGGTAGCGGCCCGTTTGGCCAGGGTCTCGCGATGCATCAGGGTCGAAACGACCAGGGTGATGATTTCGACGATCAACAGACCGCCGAAAAACGCCCAGACCAGCGGCCGTCCGGTGTAGGCGAACAGCGTTTCGGCGATGTATTCGACCAGCCAGCCGCCAGTCACCAGCGCGATGATGAAGCCGAAGAATCCGAGCAGGAACAGGATGCCGATGCGAAAGCCGGCATTCATGATCGAAGCCCAGACGAAGACGCCATGCTCCTGCCGCCAGCGCGTCACTTCCTGCGATGTCGATGCGAGCAACGCAGCCGTCATCGCCAGCAGTGCCCAATGCAGATCGGTGCGCAGGATCCATTGCAGCGCCCCGGCGACACCGTCTTTGAACGAATCTGGGTTGCTCTCGCCGCCCGGGTTGAACAGGATCGCTGCAACGCCCGCGCCGATGATCGCGACGCTCCAGAACAGCACCAGAGCGAAACGGCCGGCGCTCTTCCGGAAAGCCGGACAGGACACCACGAATCTCGACAGGATCCAGCCGATCCAGAAGATCAGCAGCATCTCGAAGGCCATCGGCAGCAACAGCAGCCACGGCGGCAAATCGTGGCTGCGGATGGCGCGGGCCAACATGGCGAACACGACGATCAGGGTGACGACGCGAATCGCGATGCTGACGACATCGGAGCGATGCGAGCGCGCGAACTCGGCGTCGAACTCGGCGTCGGAATACCCCCCGAGTTCCCGCCGGCGTTCGGCGTCATCTTTTGCGATGGAACGTTTCCTGGCCATAAACGAAGTTCATCGCAGGGCGCGCGACGACGCAAGCCCCAAAGACAATCCGCAGCACGCTCATGTAGAGCGGGTCTCGACCCGCTGCAGACTCAGGTTGCAACCTGCTTCTTGGCCAGCACTTCAGCCTCCTGCGCGACCAGCACCGCGAGCACCGCGACAGCATCGGCGGGATCGACCCCCTCTGTCACATACGCGACAGCTGCAGCATCCAGCACCAATTCACCATTCGCGATCGCGGCATCGCCGTGTTTGATGCGCGCGATGGCGCTACCGGCCTCCTTGCCGTTCGCAAAGGCAACACTCTGTGCGAGCAAACCGAGGGACTTCTCGGCGAGCTTGAAATAGAACTGACCATCGGCTTCGCGGTACTGCTTCAATTCCGGCAGATACACGGCCTGCACATCAGGCTTCGCCGAACGCACCGCGTTTGCAATACGCGCCAATGAACGCAAGCCCACGGCCTCACGCAACTGCGCGATGAATGGCCCTGCCTCGGCACGCGCGCGCTCAGCGCCGCGCAGCAACAGGGCTTCCACTTCCTGCGGGTGATCCATGTAGTGCTGATAGCGCTGACGCGCCGGCGCCAAGTCCTGATCGATGCGCTCGAACAGCCGCTGCTTGGCATCGCCCCAGCTGATGCCATCGCGATACGCCACACGCATGGCCTCCGTATCTTCGGCCGAAGCGAACGCCTGATAGATCGAGAACAGGTGCGAGTCCTGCGGGTCCTTGGGCTCTCCCGGCGCCTGCGAATTGGTCTTGATGCTCATCACCTGCTCGCGCAGTTTCGCCGGTGCTGACCACAGCTGGATGGTGTTGTTGTAGCTCTTCGACATCTTGCGGCCATCGAGTCCGGCAAGGGTCGCGGTGTGCTCGTCGACCATGGCGTCCGGCAACACGAAATGTTCGCGTCCGTAGACGTGGTTGAAGCGCTGACCCAGATCGCGCGCAATCTCGATGTGCTGCACCTGGTCGCGCCCGACTGGCACTTCGTGTGCATTGAACATCAGGATGTCCGCGGCCATCAGCACCGGATACATGTATAGACCGGCATTGATTCCGGCATCGGCGTCAATGCCCTCGGCCACATTCGCGTCGACGGCCGCCTTGTAGGCATGCGCACGATTGAGCAGACCCTTGCCGGTGACGCAAGTCAGCAACCAGGTCAATTCCGGAATCTCGGGAATGTCCGACTGCCGGTAGAACATCACACGCTCAGGATCGAGCCCGAGCGCAAGCCAGGTCGCGGCGATTTCCAGCGTCGATGCCTGCACCAACTGCGGATCGCTGCAGGAAATCAGCGCGTGGTAGTCCGCCAGGAAGAAATACGACTCGACGCCCGGTGCGAGGCTTGAGGCTATCGCCGGCCGGATCGCACCGACGTAGTTGCCAAGATGCGGAGAACCGGTCGGCTTGATACCGGTGAGGACACGACGTTTGTTCATGGATCAGATTCCGCTGAAAAGTAGGTCGAGCGCGCGCGTGATCGCGTCGCGTTCGGACTCGAGACTCGCGACTCGCTTACGCAGACTGCGCGCGGGAATGGCGGCAAGCTCGGGAATGTAGATCAGATACTCGCGGTCGTCGACGCTGACCTTGGGCATAAGCATTGCAGTTGCACGACCTTCAACCAGCGAAAGCTTGGCAATCGGCGCGACTACGACGGTCAACATGTCGCTGAGCAATTCCGACTGCAGCACGACGAGAAACGGCGCGCGCTTTTGGGTCATCGCATTCTCGTTTCGATAGACATCGAAGCGGCGCATCAGAACATTCTCAGTCCGTCGCTCCACAGACCGTCGCGCTCGATATGGCGGTTGTATGCAGCAATCGCCTCGCGATTTTCGGAGCGCCATTGTTCCTCGCGCATCTTGCGCACGACTTCGGTCAGTGCCTTTTCGAACTCCGCCGAGAGATTGACTTTCATCAGCTTCGCCTCGGCCAACAAATCGGCCCGGATACTCAGGTTCGTCGCCTTCTTGAGCACAGCAGTCATGATCAAACCCCGCAGTTCAGGTGCGCATAGATTATGCGCATCGTTCCTGTGCAGCAACCGAATGTGGCCTGCTTCTCAGCGCCCGGCCGATCCTTGAGTTACGGTTCGTCACAATATTTGGGGACGAACCATGAACACATCGGGATCAGGTTGGCGAGCTGCACTGCTGCTCTTGGCGATGTTCATGACCGGGCCGTTAACGGCGGTCGAACCCTTCTTCACCCCAGCGGTACCGATCGGGTCGATCGAAGTGGACTTGCATGCGACTGACGCGGTCGTCGCGAATACACCGACGGTCGCCGGTTTCGGCGTGCCGTTTCCGCGCGGATCGATCACCGGCTCCGGCCTTGCGAGCTTGCGCGTGCTTGATGGCGGTGTCGAGATTCCGGCTTACGTAATTGAGTTGACGCCATGGCGGCATCGCAGCGACGTGCTGATCGACGGCCAGTCGGTGCGTGTGGCGCTGGTGCAGGTCGAGATCGCATTTCCGAACCCAGCGCAGCCGCGACGCATCGTTGTCGAATGGGGTGGCACGCCGCGCACACTGCATCGATCGACACGCGCGCTGCGGGCAACGACCTGGCATCAGGTCACGAGCGGCAGCTTTGTGACTGCAGACAACGTCTTCGAGCCGAATGTGTTCGCAACCCTGCCGGCAAGTTGGCTGAGCCGCGGGCTGTTGCGCCCAACCCAGGCCCTGCCGTTTGCGCACGATCATCCGCCGATGCGCGACAACCCGACCACGAATGCGAATACGGCGACCTGGCCTGGCTACACCGAGATCGATCACGCACTGAAAAACAATTTCTACAGCGTGATCAACGAAGATGATGCCCTCGTCTCGGCGGCGAACCAGTGCAAGTACAAACTTGTCGGCGAATTCGAACCCTGGCTGTATGACCGCGCCGCGACCATGTTCACCCTGCATTTCCGCTCCGGGTTCGTGAAGCCCCTGCAAGAAGCGGTACGGCACGCCGACTTCTATCGCCGCAATATTGACGGCGGCGGCAATTTTGCATTGAAGTCGGGCGACAACAAGTACAGCTTCAATGAGTCGCTCGCGTATGCTTACTGGACGACAGGTGACGCCACATTCCTGGCACAAATCACGACCACGGCAAATGCGCATAACGGCAGTCCGCATGCGTGGACGAGCGGACTCGGGTTCTGGACCGAGCGCATGGCTGCATTCAAGCTGACGGCACACGCGATCGAATACGAGATCACCGGATCAACGCCGCGTCGCGACAGTGTCGACGCGATCGTCAGCGCCTTCGCCGCGCACCAGAACGGCGTGCCCGTCGGCATTCCTGCAACACGCATCGATGGCGGCTGGTACCACACCGGCAGTCAGCACGGCGACTGGGATGGCGGTGCGTATGGCGCCTCGACCTGGATGACGGCGTTGCTGACCGATGCGTTGCGCCGCGCCTACGTCACTGCAGAAGATACGCCGACGGCGGACATGATCCGCCGCAGCGGCACCTTTCTGCGCACCGGACTGCGTGTCGGTGGCGGTCAGTTCGGTACGACGACGGCACCGCGCTACGTCATAGAGCACGACGGCACCGACTTCGCCGCGCAAGCGCCGCTGCACGACGAGGAGCACGCGTTGGAAGTCGCGGCGGCGATTGCGTGGGCCGACTACTTTGGCGCCCTGCTTGGACAGCGTGACGCGCTGCTGGCGGCATCGGTCGACGCGCTTTATGACACCTACGACCTCGGTGTGAATTACTGGATCCGGCCGAATGCGCCCTTGAGCGGCTTTACCGCGTTCCGCGTCAGCCCCTGGCGCAAATGGGGCTGGGAACACCGCACCAGTGATGGCTTCGCCTGGGCACTGGCGGCCACGGTCGCTGAACCGCCGTTGTTTGCGAACAGTTTCGAATAACACCGCAAACCCCGATTCGGACAAGGCCGCGTTGAACGCATGACCCAACGACGGAGGCTGTCATGAAATCAACGCTCGCTTCGCTACTCGCCACGATGTTCGCTTCACTGGCCCTGACCACATCCTGCGCCGCGCACGTGCATGATCTGGTCGACATGCAGGTCGTCGACCGCGATACCGGCGCGGTGCTCGATGTCCATCATCGCGGCGGCCGCGCCTATGTTGCCGGCGAACCCGGCCATCGCTACGCGGTGATGATGCAGAACCGCACCGGTGAACGCGTGATGGCGGTGCTCAGTGTCGACGGCGTCAATGCCGTCACCGGCGAAACCGCTGATCCGTATCAAGGCGGCTATGTGCTCGGTCCCTACGAGCGCGCCGAGATCAATGGCTGGCGCAAGTCGATGAGTGAAGTCGCGCAGTTCGTGTTCAGTGCGCCGGAAGCGAGCTATGCAGCGCGCACCGGGCGACCGCAGAATGTCGGCGTGATCGGCATCGCGGTGTTCCGTGAACGCATGCCGGTGTATGTGCCGCCGTCGCCGCCGATCTACCGTGATGACGAATGGCGTCACAAGAATTCGCAGGCGCCGTCCGCAGCCCGCGAAGCCGACGCGATGGCACAGCGCAGCATGCCGATGCCGGAAGCTGCTGGTGCAGCACGCGACCAAGCCGCGCCGTATGCAAAACGCGAACGCAGCGAGGACTTCGCCTCCGAACTCGGCACCGCGCATGGTCAGCACGAATGGTCGACGGTGAACACGACCGAATTCGAACGCCGCTCCTCGCGTCCGGACGAGATCGTCGAACTGCAATACGACACTTTCGAACATCTGGTTGATCGCGGCGTCATCCGTCGCCCACGCTGGGACCGCGAACAACCGCGCGCTTTCGCCGGCGGCTTCGTGCCGGATCCGTAACCCGGTTTCGTAAGCCTGATCAGTTTGGCTGGCGAGTAATCCGCCAAGCGCCAAGCGCGCCACAGACGACGCCGGTCGCGAGCAATATCGCGATCGGCGTCAGCATTTCCGCCATCGAAAAACCTCGCCAGGTCGCGCCTTCGATGCCGACCACCGCCCATTTCACCGGCGACACATTGGACAACTGCAACATCCACGGCGGCATCACGAACAGCGGAATCATCGCGCCACCAACCATTGCCATCGGCATCATCACTGCCCAGGCCGCACCGCTCGCAGTTTGCACGCTGCGCCCGAGGCTCGCGAGCAACATCATCAGGCCGGTGAACGCAATGCCGCAGGCGACGAAAGCGAGCAACAACTTCGGCAGCGAGTGCGGCACGACGCCGAACACGAACGCGCCGACCAGACTCATCAGCACCAGGGTCGTCAGCATCACCGCAAAGCAGGCGATCGCCTTGCCGAACAGGATCGATCCGGTCGACAAGGGTGATGTACGCAGTCGGCTCCAGGTGCCTTGCATGCGTTCGAGCACGATCGACGTGACGAAGCTCATCAGCGCACCGAGCATGGCCCAGAACATGCCCTGGGTGAAACTGATCGCGAAACCGTTGCGCGGGCCGCGCTGGGCGACCGAGATGTCGCGCGCGGTGATCGTCAACGGCGTGATGCCGCCGTTGCCCGTGGTTCCGCCGTTCGTGGCAGCGGCTTCCGGCGTCGCCATCATCGCGTCCAGCGAGTCGTAGAAATCACTGAACGGCTTGCGTGAATCGGGCGCCATCTGGTCGAGATCGGAACGCGACGTCTGCAGCCACTGTTGGCGCGCGACCGGATCGCTGATGCTCGAGAACATCGCCTCGCTGCCGAGCTTCATCAGCATGCCTTCGATCATCGCGCGCTCGGCGCGACGGCTGGGATCGAGCCACAAGTCAATCTGCGGCGGTTCGCCGCTGAATGCCTTCGCGGCGCGTTCGCCGAACCCGACCGGCAATACGATCGCGGCGCTGCGCTTGCCTTGGCGCACGAGCTGTTCGGCCTGCACCGCTTCGAGCCGGTCGACTTCGAGGGAGTCGAGCTTGAGCAGCGATTGCGCAAAGCGCTCGGCGCCGTCCGATTGGTCCTGCACCACAAGCGCGACCTTGGGCCGACTGCTGCCGCCATCGCCACTGAAGACCATGCCGAAGAAGATGGCGACCAGCATCGGCCAGCCCATGGTGAAAAACAGCGCGCCGCGATTGCGCAGCAGCAGGCGGATGTCTTTGGCAGCGAGCGCGAACAAGGCGTTCATCTCAGTCCCTCAGGTTGCGGCCGGTCAGGTGCAGGAACACCTGCTCCAGCCGCGGGCGCTCGACGTGGAAGCCGTTGATCGCACCGGCAGCAGCGGCGCGATTCAACGCGTCCAGCGGCGCATCGGTTTCGATGCGTTCATCGCCACCGTCGCGTTCGATCACCAGGACGGGTTTTCCGGCATGGATACGCAACAGGTTCGGCACCGTGTCGACGGCGAGCACGCGGCCATGATCGACGATCGCGACACGATCGCAGAGGCGTTCGACTTCCTCCATGTAATGCGTGGTGTAGACGATCGTGCGCCCGGCCTGCTTCAGCGCCAGCACGTTGTCGAACAACGCATTGCGCGACTGCGGATCGACGCCGGCAGTTGGTTCGTCGAGCAGGATCAGTTCCGGTTCGTGCACGATCGCCGCCGCCAGATTCAGGCGCCGCTGCATGCCGCCGGAGAACGTGCCGGCACGATCATGCTGACGGTCAGTGAGTTGCACGAAGTCGAGCGCGGCGGCGACGCGCTGCTTCAAATGCGCACCACGCAACCCGAACATGCGCGCGAAGAATTCGATGTTCTCGCGACCACTCAGGTTTTCGTACAAGGCCAGCGACTGCGGCGCGAGGCCGATGCGTCGGCGCAGGTTCGCATCGGTGGGATTGCCGCCGAGCACCGAGACGCTGCCGGCATCGGGCAAGGCCAGACCGGTGAGCAGGGCCATGGTCGTCGACTTGCCGGCACCATTGGGCCCGAGCAGACCGAAGATTTCGCCGGGCCGCACCTCAAGCGTCAAGCCATCGAGCGCCACGGTGTTGCCGAACTTCTTGTGAACCTGGTCAATGCGAATCATGTCGCGAACTTCTCGATCGAATCACGCACGCATCAAGGTCGACTTGCCGAACAGGCTTTCGACCAGATCGACCGCAAGCTTCGCGGTGCGGTTGTGGTCGTCGAAGGCCGGATTCAACTCGACGATGTCGAGCGACGCGACGCGACCTGAGTCGCTGATCATCTCCATCACCAACTGCGCCTCGCGGTAATTCGGACCACCCGGTACCGTGGTGCCGACGCCAGGCGCGATCGCCGGATCGAGGAAGTCGACGTCGAAACTGACATGCAGATGCGTGTTCGCATCGATGTCCGACAGTGCTTCTTCCATCGCGCGCTTGATGCCGATCTCGTCGATGTAGCGCATGTCGTAGATGTCGAGTTTGTGCTCGTGCACCAGCCGCTTCTCGCCGACGTCGACGCTGCGGATGCCGATCTGGCGGATCTGGTCGGCGCGCAACGCCGGCGCGTCGCCGCCGAGATGGGTGAGTTCGCGCGGACCGATGCCGCACAGGCAGGCGACCGGCATGCCATGAACATTGCCGCTCGGCGTGATTTCGCTGGTGTTGAAATCGGCGTGGGCATCGAGCCACAGCACCAGCAGCTTCTTGTTCTGTTCACGACAGTAACGCGCGACCGCGGTGATCGAACCGATCCCAAGGCAATGATCGCCACCGAGCAATATCGGCAGGCGTCCTTCGTTCAGGGCGCCGTAAATCGCGTCGTACACGGCACGGTTCCACTGCACCACTTCCGGCAAATGCCGATAGCCATCGACCGGCGGCTGCCACGGATTCGTCGGTCCAATCAGATTGCCGCGATCCTCGACCTCAAGCCCACGCTCGCGCAGCGCCTCGGTGATATGCGCCACGCGCAAAGCCTCCGGACCCATCGACGCACCGCGATGTCCGGCACCGATATCGGTCGGCGCACCAATCAAGGTCACGATGGGCATAATTGAACTCAAGCTGGAATGGGGCGCGCAGGATAGCGGCGCACGCACAAACGCGTCACGCCGTCTCGATTGAGTCGCAGAGACTCTGTACCGCCGCATCAATCGGTTCGACGCATTCCGCGCTCATCGCCAGTGCATCGCAGACATGCGGTTGCAGCAGGCGATCGGCGCGGCGGGCGAGGTCGCCGAGGATGTCGAAGCCGTATGCGCCTGCTGAACCAGCAAGCTTGTGGGTGAGCAGGTAGAGCGCGGCCATGTGCGCGAATTCGTCGGGCTGCGCGCGCCACGCGTCGAGCGCGGCCATCAACTCGGCACGCTTCTGCGGAAAGCTCGCGCGGAATCTTTCGTGCAATGCGGCGATCGGATCGGCTGGAACGGACATCGGACACCCCTGTCGTGACCGGTTTTGCAGAAGATATCGGATATGCCGGCGGAGGGAGTCGAACCCCCGACCTACCGCTTACAAGGCGGTTGCTCTACCAACTGAGCTACGCCGGCACCGTTTCGGGGGCGCGAGTCTAGCTCATCCGTCGCCGGAATTTGTCCGGTACCGGCTAGCCGCCGCAGGCGACCTGGCGTGCCGTCAAGTCGCGATCGTCCGGCACGCGGTCGCGCCAGTCGAAACGTTGCGCCGGCGTGAGCGCGTAATCGAGCCAGTATTCCGGGGTGTCTTCGCTGCGTTCGTTCAGTTGCGGGTCGAGGCCGAGCGCCTTGACCTCGTCGCGCCGGCGCGCCGCATTGGCGCCGTCGCGGAACAGTCCGAGCGAAATGGTGTTTTCCTGATCGCCGGCGGTGACGACGTAGTAGTCGCGCACGCCTTTCGCCGACAACTGCCGCGCGGCAGTGAGCGCCTGGTCGCGCGACGCGAAGGCCGGCAAATAGACCCACCAGCCGCGCGAACGCAGGGCCCGCACTTCGCGGTACTGGATGCGTTCGGTCAGCGGCGTCAGCACGGCCATCGCGCGGCGCAAGTCCGACTGCGTCGGAAACGGACCGAGCGTGGTGCAGCGCAGATCCTTGTTCATCGCCGGCGAGTCAGGCGCGCGCGCCAATTCCGCGCTGTCGGCGAGCGGCCCTTCGCGTTCGCTGAGCAAGGTGAGTTGCGTGACACCGGGATCCGCGGGCGGCAACTGCGCCTGCACCAGCGGCGGCGCCAGCACCAGCCACGCCGCAAATCCGAGATTGGCGGCCAGCAGCAACAGAAACAAAACGCGCGTGAACATGGACGGCACTCAAGCGGATGTGGCGGGCGATCTTGTCACAGGCACGTCTGTCATGGACGTGTCCGTCACAGACGCGTCGCTCACACGCGCTTCCGTCCGTGCAGCATCGTCGAGATAAGCAACCAGACCTCGCATCACGATCAGCGCATCGCGGCGCGTCGGAATGGCGAGCTGGGTCGACAACATCGCGGCATCGCCTCCATGCAGCACAACGCTCGCAGCGTGGCCGTCGCGCAATACCCAGCGCTGCGCCGAGCGCTCGACCGCACCGGCGAGCGCGCACCAGACACCGGACTCCAGCGCTGACGCCGTATCGTCCGCGAAGTCGGTACTGAACGCCTCAGTGCTCCAGCGCACGCCCGGTGCGCGCGTGGTGATCGCCTCGCGCATCAGACTGACGCCGGGCATGATCAGCCCGCCATGGTGCAGTCCATTGGCGTCGATCGCGTCGATGGTCAACGCGGTACCGGCACCGACGATCAACTGCGGCGCGGCGACGGCACTTGCCGCCAGCAAGGCGAGAAAACGATCGACGCCCAGATGTCCGGGGCTGGCATAAGCCACCTGCAGCCGCCCGCAACACGCCCGGCTTTCCGCCACACCTACAGGCACGCCCGGAAATCGCGTCACCAGCAATTCCCGCAAGGCATCAAGACGATGACTGCGCGTCACATTGGCGATACCGATGCGCTGCGGCAACGCGATACTCAACGCATGCCACTGCGCCAGAAAGTCGGGCGCGTCCCAGGCGATGGCCGCGAGCGCATGCACGCCGGTGTCATCGCCATAGGCAATCTTCATGCGCGTATTGCCGAGGTCGAAGAGCAGGTCCATCAGTCGAGTTTAATGCTGATGTCGGCGGCGTCGACAGCATGCACGCCGCTCGCATCGCGCACCCGCAATCGGCCACGGTCGTCGATGCCTGATGCGATGCCCCGCCATGTCCGATGTGCCTCGATCACGCTGACCTCGCGATCACGCAGGGCATCGAGCGCTGCGAAGCGTGGCGCGAATGCCGCCAAGCCGTCCACTTCGAAAGCCCGCAATGCGTCATGCAGGGCTTGCAGACAACATCCGACTGCAGCATTGCGCGACATCGGCTGCGGCCAGTGTTCTGCGAGCGTCGTCACCGGCTGGTCCAGAGTCCGTCGCACCGATTCCGGCAAGCTCAGATTCAATCCGAGACCGACGACGACGTGGCTCGGTCCGTGAAATTCGCCGCCGGCCTCAACCAGCATGCCAGCGACCTTCCGATCCTCGATCCACAGATCATTCGGCCATTTCACCTGCACCGGCACGCCATGTGCGCGCCACGCTTCCGCGAGCGCGACGCCGACCGCGAGACTCAATCCACCGAGATCGGTCAAGCCACGCTCGAAGCGCCAGAACAGCGAGCCCAGAAAGCCGCTCGCAAACGGCGACGCCCAACTGCGGCCACGGCGACCGCGTCCGGCAGTCTGCGCTTCGGCAAGCAGCACCGTGCCCGAGCGCAACGTCGCTGATTCGGCACGCAATGCGCTATTGGTCGAGTCGATCACCGACGCGATGCGCAATTCACCGAGCCCGGCATTCGCCGTATCGGTCATCGCAGAACGAATCAAAGCGGCGTCGAGACGCTCGATTGGCTGGGTCAGCGCGTAGCCGGTGCCGGCGCGGCCTTCGACCTCGAGACCCAGCTCGCGCAGCGACTCGATCTTCTTCCACACCGCCGCGCGCGACATGCCAAGCGTCTGTGCCAAGGTCTCGCCGTTGTGGGCTTGGCCACCCGCGAGCAGACCGAGCAGCTGTTCCAGCGCCTGCACATTCATCGGCGGAACAGGCGTGCGAACAGGCGCGCTTTCTCGAAGCGATTTTCCGTATGCGCGAACAGTCGCGTGACATTCGCCCGGTGCGTGAACAGCAGGAACAAGGCGACCGTAGCCGCCGCGATCACCCACTCCGTTTCGGGCGCACCCGAACTCAGCCAATACACCGCAGGCAACATCGTCAGCCCGGCCAGAATCGAACCCAGACCGACATAGCCGGTGGTCGTCAATACCAGAACAAACACGCCGATCATCGGCAGCAGTAACGCCGGCCAAAGCACCAGCAACAGGCCGATGACCGTGGCCACACCCTTGCCACCACGAAAGCCATGAAACAGCGGCCAGACATGACCGATGACGGCCGCGAAACCACAACTGAGCGCGACGCGCAGCGCGATCTCGGGTGCAGCGAAGTGCCCGCCCAGCCAGGTCGCAAGCGCGCCCTTGCCGACATCGATCAGCATCACCACCAGTGCAAACTTGACGCCCTGGGTACGCAACGCATTGGTGCCACCGGCATTGCCACTACCCATGGTGCGGATGTCGACACCACGAAAGCGACCGAGCAGCAGACTGCCGGAGACCGATCCAATCACATAGCCGAGCAGAATCAGTGCAACGACTGGCATCACAGCTGCGGTGGCTCGTAGTCCTGGACGCCGAGCACCAGCGAACCCGGTCCCGCATGGGCACCGATGGCAACGCCCACTTCCATGATCCAGGCACGGTCGATATTGCGCACCAGTCGCAACAAGGTCGCATGCACGCGATCGGCGTCGTCGGGGCAATCGCAGTGGCCGATGATCAGGCGGTAGGTGCGCGACGGATCGAGCTTCCTCGCGATGCTGCGGGCGAATTTCTCGGGCAGGTCCTCGCGCCCCCAGACCGCACCGCACAGCGACAGGCGACCATCCGGCCGGTTCCTGACCATCGGCGAAAAGCGCAGCAGACGTGTCAACGGCAAGGCCAGTTTTGGTGCGCGGCCACCTCGCACGCCGTAGCGGATGTCGCGGATCACCGCGTACAGATGACTACACGGGCGCATTCGCGCCAGCCCGTCGATAATGCGTGCCGATGACAGGCCGAGTTGCGCGGCTTCAGCGGCCCAGATTGCGAGCAGGCCCTGCCCAGCCGATCCGTTGCACGAGTCGAACACATCGACGCGTCCACCATCAGTCCGCGTCGCCGCACTCTCGGCCGACTGGATGGTGCCGGACAGGCCGCGCGCCAACGACACGTCGATCACGCGTTCGTGATGCGACAACAGGAATTCGAACAAGCGGCGGAAGTCTCCGGGCGGCGGCTGCGACGTGCGCGGCGGCACCGGGCTGGTGCGGATTTCCTGATAGAACTCGCGCGGGCTGATCGACACGCGATCGATGAAATCGCGGCCGCCGATCGACAACCGCACCGGCACCAGGTGGATATTCAGCCGATCCATGGCTTCGGCGGGAATATCGGCGCCGGAGTCGGCAACGATCGCGACCTGCTCGCGTCGCGCATGCGCCGACTTCGATTGCGCGCGCATGTCATCGGCCTTCTCGCGCGACACCGCGCCAAAGCGCGCAGCCACTTCGAACAATGCAGTCGGCTCGTCAAGATGGGCGTGGATGCGCACTTTTTCTCGCGTACCGGCGATCACCAGACTGGAAATCGGCATCGACAGCAGGGCTGCCTTCAGCGCACCGCGATCGACGCCGTCGCCACTGACGACGCACTCGGTGCAATAACGGTGCCCGTCCGTGTATTCGACCCCGCTCGCGACATCGATGCCGGCCGACGCCAGGTCATCCATGGTCACGTTCGTGAGTGCCGTACGGCCCTGAACAATGTAGTCGTCAATACCCTCCAGCAGATCGACGAAACCCATGGCACCGGCATCGACTACACCGGCCGCGCGCAAGGCGGCGAGTTGGTCGGGCGTATGTTTCAGGGCTTCACGCGCCACCAACAGCGCTGCCTTGAAGCTGGTGCGGAAATCGCGGATGCCACTTTCGCTCTGTTCGCGCAAGGCCTGAGCGAATGCATGGATCACACTCAGGATGGTGCCCTCGCGCGGGTCCGCCATGGCTTCGCGCGCCAGCGTCGAACCACGTGAAACCGCCCGTGCCAAGCCTTCCGGCGTGAGCCGTTTACTGGGACCCAAAGCTTCGGAAACACCCTGGAAGAACTGCGCCAGGATCGCCCCGGAGTTGCCGCGCGCGCCATCAATCGCTTCCGCGGCCGCACGCCGCAGGACCTCGCCGGCACTCGCCAGTTTCGGCGCGCGTACACCCGCCATCACGGCGGCAAGGGTAAACGCCAGATTGGTGCCGGTATCGCCGTCCGGCACCGGAAAGACATTGATGCGGTTGATCTCGTCGCGGCTCGCAATGACGCGCTGGATGCCTGCCGTAAGCGCCCGCCGCAGGCCGTAGCCGGAGAGGCGTTGCACGCTGATCTGTGCAGCCACGCTGCCTCCCATTGTTGAACGAGCCGCGAGTGTAAGCATGGCTGCGGATTCTCGCTTGCTGCGACGCACCAACAACCCATGCAACCTTTCTGTGCCGATTGGCATCCCTGTTGTTGCCGTTCAGCACTTGCACTTTGAAAATCCCAAGGTCACGATTCTTCGCAAGCGTCAGGCAACATGCCGAACGTGACGAAGCTGCACTCGAGATGGAGACGCCCATGATGCGCACGACGAAGTACCTCGCAGTCTTCTTTGCTTCGATCACACTGTCGACTCCGGTCGTCGCCAAGACGTCGATCTCCAGCCTCGCGCAACCCGAACTGCCCTGCCCGGGTGCGCAACCAGCGGAAGGCGGCAACGCGGCAGCGCTCGAACCGAGTCTGGTCGTCACCCCCGTGTTGATGCCCGCGACACCGGCCAAGCCGAATACGCGCGCCGCCCGCAACCGCTGGAAAGCCTTGTTGCCGGGCAGTATCAAGTCATCCGGCTAGTTCGTCGCGGGCTGACGGAACTCCGCGTCCGTTTCAGTTGGCCGGGGCTTGCACACGCCGCGTGTGCCCCCAAATCCCTGCTCCTCAGGCAGGGAAATCAGCATGTCGAACTCCGAAACATTCCACGCGACCACGATCGTGTCGGTGCGTCGCGCAGGTCGCGTCGTCATCGGCGGCGACGGTCAGGTGACGCTTGGCAACACCATCATGAAGTCCAACGCGCGCAAGGTACGCCGGCTGGGTCGTGGCGACGTACTCGCCGGATTCGCCGGTGCCACCGCCGACGCGTTTACGCTGTTCGAACTGTTCGAAGCGAAACTGGAAAAGCACGGTGGACAACTGGTGCGTGCCGCGGTCGAACTGGCTAAGGACTGGCGCACCGAGCGTCGCTACGGTCGCCTGGAAGCGTTGCTTGCGGTCGCCGACAAACATTCTTCGCTGATCATCAGCGGCAATGGCGATGTGATCGAACCAGAACACGGCCTGATCGCGATCGGCTCGGGTGGTCCGTTCGCGCAAGCCGCAGCACGTGCCCTGCTCGAACACACCGAACTCGACGCCCGCAAGATCACTGAGGCGGCGCTCAAGGTTGCGGGCGATATCTGCATTTACACGAACGGCAATACCTCGTTCGAGGAGCTCTGAGCCATGGATCACTACACCCCGCAACAGATCGTCGCCGAACTCGACAAACACATCGTCGGCCAGCATGCGGCCAAGCGCGCGGTCGCGATCGCGCTGCGCAACCGCTGGCGCCGCATGCAGTTGCCGGACGCGCTGCGCAATGAAGTGACACCGAAGAATATCCTGATGATCGGCCCGACCGGCGTCGGCAAGACCGAGATTGCACGTCGTCTGGCGTCGCTCGCCGAAGCGCCGTTCGTGAAAGTCGAAGCGACCAAATTCACTGAAGTCGGCTACGTCGGCAAGGACGTTGAAACCATCATTCGCGATCTGATCGACGGCGCCGTGAAGATGGTGCGCGAGCGCGCCAAGCAGGGCGTGCGCGCACAGGCCGAAGCGAATGCCGAGGAACGTGTGCTCGATGCGTTGTTGCCACGCGCGCAGGCGGTGCGCGTCTGGGGCGAAGACCAGAAACCGTCGGATGAATCGAGCGTCACGCGCGAGAAATTCCGGCAGATGCTGCGCGATGGCAAGCTCGACGAGCGCGAGATCGAACTCGATATCGCGGTCAATGTCGGCGTCGACATCATGGCGCCGCCGGGCATGGAAGAAATGGGCGCGCAACTCAAGCATATGTTCTCGCAACTCGGCGGCCAGAAATCGCACAAGCGCAAGCTCGCGATCGCCAAGGCGCTGCCGCAATTGGTCGAGGAAGAAGCCGGCAAGCTGCTCAACGAAGACGAGATCCGCGCGCAGGCGCTGGAAGCCGCGGAACAGCGCGGCATCGTCTTCATCGACGAGATCGACAAGGTCTGTCAGCGCTCCGACTGGGGCGGTGCCGGCGTGTCGCGCGAAGGTGTACAGCGCGACTTGTTGCCGCTGGTCGAAGGCTCGACGGTGAGCACCAAACACGGGCCGGTAAATACCGACCATATCCTGTTCATCGCCAGCGGCGCCTTTCATGTCGTGAAGCCGTCGGACCTGATTCCCGAATTGCAGGGTCGCTTCCCGATCCGCGTCGAACTGAATGCGCTCTCGGTCGATGACTTCGAGCGCATCCTGGCCGAACCGCAGGCGGCCTTGACCAAGCAATACGCCGCACTGCTGGGCACCGAAGGCCTGAACATCGACTTCCGCCCGGATGCCGTGCGCCGCCTCGCCGAGATCGCGTTTGCGTTGAACGAACGCCAGGAAAACATCGGCGCGCGGCGCTTGTCGACGGTGCTGGAACGGCTGCTCGACAAGCTCAGTTTCGAGGCACCGCAAGCGGGCGCGAAAACCGTCGTGATCGACGCCGCCTATGTCGACGCCGAACTCGGTGAGCTTGCCGGTAATCCTGATCTGAGCCGCTATATCCTCTAGCCCGCCTGAAAATTTCCCGACAGGGTTGAGCCGTCATAGGTGAATCTAACTTCCCGTACCGGAATCGGTGCGGTCGCAGGCGGCGGACTCAACACCACACTCGGCGCGTACTGGCGAATATTTGCGCTGAACAGGTTGGGCGTCGACTCGAGTACGGTGTGTCCAGGGCGTGTGGTTTGCACGTAGGCCAAACCGGATGGTGCGATCAACTGGTCGAGTAACGGCAACAGTGCGGCAGCAAGCGGCGCCAGCAAGGGATCATTGGCCGCGGTTGTCGCGAGCAATTCACGGAAACTCGCCGACGACACCGCCGGCGTCGTGAATTCGACAAGGTTGGCAATGCCACCCTCGCTGCCGGATCCGACCAGGGTCGCGTGGATATCACCGGACAATACGATCGTCTGATCCGGCAGCACATTGACCAGCGATTGACGACCTTGCGGAAAACCGTCCCACTGGTCGACATTGAGCAGGAAGCGCTGATTGAACGGTGCCGCCACGCCCAGCTGCGGGGTCGTGAGATCAAGCACCAATGGACGCAAGGACACCGAACTCGCCAACACTTTCCAGCGCGCGGTGGACGCATTCATCACCGCCGAAAGCCAGGCGAGCTGTGCATCGCCGAGGGCGTTCTGCGCAGCGGGGCCGCGCTTCATCGCAATCCATGCCGCATAGATATTGAACGTCGCCTCGACCACGAAATAGCGCGAACCGACCGATCCGAACAATGAAGTCTTGCCCATCGTGAACCAGGCGATGCCGGTGTCCAGCGTGGCCGCCAAGGCATCTGGAATCAGCGGCACCGGTGGCGACGGCCGTACAGCGGCGTTGTATTGCGCGACCAGCGAATTGAGGATTGTCGTCGCGACATAGCCGCGCGCCGCATTCTGCGCACGCAATGCGGCCTGACCGAGATCGACGCCAGCGCTCAGGTAGCCCTGCGTCAGTACCGCCTGCAGCACCTGCTTGTAGCCGGCGTACTGCGGCAGATCGATGTCCAGATAGGGCGAAAATTGCGAACGAACCGCCGCATAGGGAATGCCCTGCGCGAGGAAAAACTCGGTCAAGGCCGCGCGGTCCATCGCCACACCACCGGGGAATGCGTCTTCCGGAATCAGGTGATCCGGTCGATACGAGCGATAGTCGGTGAGGAACAGTTCGAGATCGCGTCCGAAGCGCAGCTTGCGGTACAGCACGGTGCGCGGGTAAAGATTCGCGCGATCGACAGTCACTGCCGCCTGCGCGCCACCGAGATCGGTATCGATCGGCATGAATTCGAAGTAGGCCTGTTCGGCATTGCGGCGGCGCTCGTCGTCGATCTCTTCGAACAAACCGTCGCGATAGGTACCCATCGACTTCCAGCTGTCGTCGGAAAACTCGTGGTCGTCCCAGATCGCGACGACCGCGAAGTTCTGATACAGCGCCTTCATCAGGGCATCGCCGCGATAGGTGCGATGCAGCTGGCGATAGTTGTGCAGGCTCTTCGCCGCCTGAAAGGTGGAACCCGCAGCACCGAGCGAAATCGCGCCACTGGCGTCGTCGAACACGATCGAACGTGCTGCCGCACCGCCCTGAAAACTTGGGTCGCCAGTGGTCTCGTAGATGCAATCGCCGAGGTGCAGGACGAAATCGAGATCCTCGGTCAACAGCGGCATCAGGGTGGTGAAGTAGCGGCCGATGTAGTCGTTGCAACTGATTGACGCAAACTTCACCGGCGTGGCATCGGTCGCGGCGCGGGCAGTCTTGGTACGCCCTGTGGGGGAGGCCACAAAATCGCCGTTGCGCGCCGCGAGGAAGCGATAAAAATAGCGCGTGCCGGCGGTCAAGCCGGTGACGCGCACCTTGAGACAATGATCGTGTGCGGCGAGCGCGCTGAATTCGTGATCGACAAGGCGCTGGACAAATCCGGCGTCGGTCGCGACCTGCAGGCGCAAAGCAACGTCGCCACTGACCGCGGCATCAAAGAACCGCGTCCACAACACCACCGCTGTCGGACGTGGATCACCCGAGGCGATGCCCTGCGGGTACGACGCCTCGCTCAACACGATGGCGCCGGTGCCGCTCGTGCCGGTGGATTGCGGACTGTTCGAGTCGCTGTCACAACCGCTCAAGCCGAGCGCTGTTGCGCTCGCGGCCACGGAGAGGATTCGCAATACTTCGCGGCGGGTGGTTTGCGTCATGATCATCTCCTTGAGGGCACGGGGCAGCGCGGATCCGCTGCCTCGGCAACGGGTCACGGGATTCTGCGCTCGTGTCGTTTCAGTTTCCATCGCTACTTCAGATGAACCGCACCATGACCCATCGATACGCCCTGTTGCCATGTGCCTGATCGCCTTCGCCCTGCACACGCATCCGCGCTACGCCCTGGTGCTGGCCGCCAACCGCGATGAATTCCATGCGCGCCCAACAGCAAGCGCTGCGTTCCACGACGATCACGCAGGCCTTTTTGGCGGACGCGATCTGCAGGCGGGCGGCGGCTGGTTGCTGGCAAGCACACCAGGCCGGATCACCGCCGTCACCAATGTCCGCACCGGTCAGCCCGAGCAAGCACCGCGATCGCGCGGCGAACTGGTGCGCAGCATCGCTCGCAGCAACTTCGACCTCGGCAACGACATCAATGGCATCGCCGCACGCGCCGCAGACTTCGGTCGCTTCAATCTGTTCGCCTATCAGCGCGGACAAGGTTTCTACAGCAGCAACTACCCTGGCTTCGTCGCACAGGAAGTCGCATTTGGCGTGCACACCTTGTCGAATGCGGCACTCGATACGCCATGGCCGAAAACACAGCGTCTGCGCAGCGCCGTGCAGAGCTTCGTCGAGCGCGATGACGACGACCCATCCGTGTTGTTCGACGCGCTGGCGAATCGCGAGATCGCAGAAGACGGCGAATTGCCGAGTACCGGTGTGCCGCTGGACTGGGAGCGCCGGCTATCCGCAGCCTTCATCGATGGCGATCAATACGGCACGCGCGCCAGTACCGTCGTGCTGGTCGATGCGCAACAGATCCGCTTCATCGAACGCAGTTTTGGACCGCAGGGCGTGCTGCTTGGCGAAATCGACCAGCGTATCGCGTTGCGGTGAGGGTTTTCAGGCCAGCGCGATGCGCAGCGACTCATGCAAAGCCGGCACAGCCGCCAGCACCGAGCGTGTGTCGAGGGTCAACGCGCTGCCATCGAGTTCGCTGAAGACACCGCCGGCTTCGCGCACGATCACCGCCAGTGCGGCGATGTCGAGGATGTTCACGTCCGACTCGATCACCGCATCGACGCCGCCGCGCGCGAGATAGTGATAGTGCAGAAAATCGCCGTAACCGCGGGTGCGGTTCGCCTTCAGGATGAGTTGGCCGAGATGGCCGAAGCGGCGACTATCGGCGGCAAGCGTCTTGATGTTGCCGATTGACAGCTGCGCTTCGGCCAGCGTCTGCGCGGTGCCGATGCGCACGCGTTCACCATTAAGCCAGGCGCCACCGCCGCGTCGCGCCCAGGCCCGCTCACCGAACTGGCCGGCGCTGGAGACGCCGAGCACCAGTTCGCCACGATGCATCAGCGCGATCTGCGTCGAGAACACTTCGTAGCCGCGCACGAAGGCCTTGGTGCCATCAATCGGATCGATCAACCACAGGAAGTCACTGTCGCCGCTGCGTCCGTATTCTTCGCCGTACACGGCGTGATCCGGATATTGCGCGCGCAGAACGCCAAGAATCGCCTGCTCGGCTTCGCGATCGGCAATGGTGACCGGCGAAGCATCGGCCTTGATCTCGATGTCGAACTGGGCGCGGAAGTGCCGTGCGATCACCGCTTCGGCGGCATCGGCGGCGTTCAATGCGACGCGCAACGCGGCGTCGAGAAAGTCTCCCGTCAGCTCATCCATCAGAACAGCTTCCGCAGTTCGCCGTTGACGCGCAGCAAGGAACTGCCGTCCGGCAGGCGTTCACCGACGTATAGCAAAGCCTCGGCGAGTTGCGGGTCGTCGCCGCGCACCGCCAGTTTGACTTCGGCGCTAAAGCGCGCGCCCTCGAACAAGACGCGACCGGATGCAGCGAGGCTGCCACCGCCGTCGCTGACGAGGCCTTCAACGACGCCATCGCGCAGCGTCTTGAACTGCACCGTCACGTCGGCAAAGCGCGCCTCGGCGGCACCGCTGACGCCGGCATTGCGCCAGACCAGCACGCCATCTCCCGCGTGCAGATAACCGTCGCGCAGCGCGAATGACGCCAGCTTCAGATCCAGATCGCCGATCAACACCAGCGATGGAATGTCGAGCGCGGGTGCGAGCAACGCCGCCGGTATACGCGCCGAGCCGTCGCGCAAAGTCACTTGCCCGCGACCGCCATGAATCTTCGCGGTTGCATTCATGTCACGACCGAGCAAGGCGGCTTCGCCATCGGCGGAAAAACCGAGCGATGCCCACGGATCGAACTTCCAGCGCAATTCACCGAGCGGCAGCGCATACACACTCACCTGGGTGGCACTGCCTTCCCAGATGCTGCCGGCGAGGCCCTGCAAACGCAGCGGTTGCAGACGCGATTCGGCGTAACGATAGGCGGTGGCGGCCGGCAGAGTCATGGCCACAATCACCACGAACAACGCAGCCAGCGCGATCAGGGCCAGACCCCAGCCCAGAAATTTCTTCATTTGAACCTCAATTCTTGGGATCAACCAGCACAATGCGGGCATCGACGACGCCGGCAATGGCCCCGCGCGATACCGAAAATTCCTCGGCGCGGATGCCGAACCGGTTCTGCAACTGCTCAAGCCATAGCGCGACCGCATCGAAGCTGGCGGCTTCGAACCAGACTGCCACGCGACCTGCGGATACCGGTTCGACGCGCTTCATCGCATTCGCCAACTGCGCTTCGCGCGCGCTGGCATCCACTAATGCAAGCAATGAACGACCGCCACGGTCGAACACCGTCGCCGTGCCGCCGGATTGCAACGCCGCGAGTTGTTGCGACGCCGCCTGCATGTAGACGAGATCAGCCTCGGCTTGGGCGACGCTAACCACCAGGCCTTGCCGCGTCGCGCGCAGCGGATCGAACCACAACGCCCAGAACAACAGCAGCGCGACCACGATGGTGCCGATACCGAGCATGCGCCGGTCGCGTTCGGCAAGCGTCGACCACCACGCCTTCATGGCGCACCGCCGATGCTGAGCCGACCATCGACACGACCTTCGCGCGCATTCGCACTGTCGAGTGTCACCGGCTTGGCGAGCGAACTCGCAAGCCCTTCGCGCAGCGCATCGAGTGCCGCGATATCCGGCGCGAGCAGCCGCAGCTCGAGCTTTCCACCGCGATACTCGATGCCGTCGAGCTGGACCTGGGTCTGGTTGGCGATGACCGCGGCGGCACGTGCCAGCACATTGAGCGCCGAATCATTCACGCTGCCGCTGGCACCGGCCTGCTTCAACGCCTGTTCGATCATCACCCGCGGCTGCGGCACGCGAACCGCATCCGGGAAACGCGCTCGATATACCTCGGTCATCGCCTGATTCAACGCGGACAGCCGTGCCTGCAGACGCCACGCATCGAGTTGCATCCACAGCGTAAACGCGAACACGCAAACACCCGCCAGCACGGCAGCGAAACGCCACCAACGCAGCGCGTCGGCGCCGCGATGCACGCTCGCGAATTCGCCAGCCAACAGGTTCAACGGCTGCAACTCGCGCAGATGTTCTGCAAAGGTCGCCAGAGGTTCATCGACTGCGCTGATCGTGGCGAGCACCTCGGCGCGGCGCGCCAGTTCCGGCCATAACGCCGCGTCGCAGGCGAATGCGCGATCGCGGTCAAGACGCGCCAGCACGCGTTCGTTGTCGATGCCGATGACGGTACCGATGGCGAGACAGGCGGCATCGACATGCAGTGCATCGGCGCGAACGCCGCGAGAATGCAAGTCCGCAACGATGGCCGCCAATTGCGCACGTGCGATCACGGCGCTCGCCCAAATGCCGTCCACCGCCTGCTCGCCGATCACCACTTGCACGCTTTCGATCGGCGCCGCGACCTGCTCCTCGATCGCGAACGCGGCCGCCTTGAGCGCCGCGTCACGCTTGCGCGCCGGCAACGCCAAGCCGACCATCAGCACGGACTCCGCCGGCACCAACACGACGATCCGCGCCGCCTTCGCGAGAACCGCCGCTGCCGGCGCAGTTTCGCGATGCACGATCCCGGCCCGCCCGCCCTCGATCCGCACCCATTCCAACGCCTCGCCAACACCGCGCCAGCGAATCAGCAGTCCATCACGCATGCGTCTTTGATCCAGTGCACGAAGTCATCGCAAGATTCTACATGGGGCATTGCAAGGGCAACGAAGTTCCGTCGATCCCACACTGCTCGTATATATCCAAGCCGGTTCCGGCCGGGTATTTTTGGGCGAATTGGAGCGTCAACCATGAAGACGATATACAACGCGCTGGATGAGATGGAAGCACAGTTGCTGGTCGACCAGCTGAAGTTTCACGGCATTTCCGGACATGTAGTCGGCAGTCATCTTTCCGGCGCAATTGGTGAGCTTCCGGCACAAGGCCTAATACGGGTGCAGGTGGCCGACGGCGATGCCGAGCGCGGCGAAATCATCGTATCGACTTGGCGCGACACGATGAATTCCGATTCTGGCTCTTCTGAATCGACCACCGATTCAGCCGTGCCGACCGAGATTCCAGCGCGATCGTCGAATAGCAGCGGCCTGTTGATGTTGGCCGCGGGAGTCGCGATTGGCGCATGCACCGCATTTGTGTTGCTCCACATCCCCGATGAAGACGTCGTTGACTTCGACAAGGACGGGGTCGTCGACGAGACCTACCAGTGGGAAGGGGATGCGCTGCGTTCAGTGATCGCGGATCGCAATGCTGACGGCAATCCAGATTGGCGCTCGCTACTTTCGAGACAGAACGATGGCCGCGGCACGGTATTGCTCGACGACGATTTTGACGGCCGCGACGAACGTCGCAACGAGTTGCGCAAGGGCTTCGTCCTGATCTCGGAACTCGACCGGGACGGAGACGGCTTCCATGAAGTCAAGGAAGCATTCCGGCATGGCGCACTCGAGGAACGCATGTATCTGGCGCCGCCCAGTGGCGACGTCATCAAGCGCGAGTACTTCGAGCATGGGGTGCTCCATCGCTCGGAGGCGGACCTGAATCGCGATGGCACCAACGAAACATTCTGGACGTTCGATGCCCTTGGAGAGCCAGGACGTGCGGAGGGAAGCGCACCCTGATCCAGCACCGCGAAGTTGAGATTCTCCGCGTAGCACAAGCCCGCCCCTTGCCATAAGCCCGGCCATTGCCGCTATCTTGCTCCGGCAATCAGGTGTCCCGGCCGCGTCGAAGCATGCGTCCGGGGTGAAACGGGAAGTCGGTTCAAGGCCGACGCTGCCCCCGCAACGGTAAGCGAGCAAACGTCTCATCAGCCACTGTGCGCAAGCATGGGAAGGCGAGACGGCGATGGCGACATCACTCGTGAGCCCGGAGACCGGCCTGATGGCAATCGCAACGTTGCGTGGGGCGGCGTGGGCTGATGCATGGTGTTTTCTTGCTTCGGACCGATCATCCCGCGTGGCGTTTTCTTTCAATGACGCGGGAAAGGCGTCAAACAGGAAAACATCATGCTTGTGCATACCTTCAAGACATCATTGCTCGCTGTTGGCATCGCCGCAGCAATGGGCAACACCACGGCCGTGGCTGACGACACCACAGCGCAGGACGCGCGCAACACGACGCGACAGCCGACCGTCGAAGTGACGGCGCGTCGCGAAACCAGCACGATCGACGCCACGCTGGCTGCGGTGCGTGTGATCGATCGCGCCGAAATCGAGCGCCGTCAAGTGGGCGATCTGCTCGAATTGCTGCGCGGTGAAGCCGGCGTAGACCTGGCGCGCACCGGCGGCGTCGGGCAAACCACGACGCTGTTCTTGCGCGGCAGCAATTCCAATCACACCTTGATCCTCGTCGATGGCGTGCGCGTCGCGTCGGCCAATTCGGGGTTGTACGACCTCGCGCATCTGCCGCTCGCGAATGTCGAACACATCGAGATCGTGCGCGGTCCGCGTGCGGCGTTCTGGGGTTCGGATGCGATCGGCGGCGTCATTCAGATTTTCACGCGCCGCGTCGAAGGCTTCGCGGGTCGCGTCATGGCCGGAAAATATGGTCGCCTCGGCAGTGACGCAAGCTTCGGCGGCAGCGGCGACTACGGTGAATTCTCGGTGACGGTCGGCCAGGAACGTGCGGACGGTTTTTCGGCCACGAACGAAGATGCCTACGGCCACAACCCGGACGCCGACGGCTACGAAAACAACCACGCACGCCTGAACATCGCCAGCAGCGTTGGCGAACAGATGATCCGCTTCGCCGCGCAGGGCACCGACGCCGAAGTCGAATTCGACCAGGGCAAGTCGACTGCGGAAAACGCGTCGGCCACCCTGTCGATCGAAGGCCAACTCGGCACGCACTGGTCGCATCACGCCAACTTCGGGCATTCGCGCGAAGACATCGCAACGCCGGACTATTTCAGTGCTTACACCGCGCGTCGCAGCACTTTTGACTGGCATCACGCCTACACCGTGAATGACGCCAGCACAATTTCCGGCGGCTTCAACTATGTACGCGAACGCGGTGCGGAACTTGAAACCTTCGGCAACAGCGAAGTATTCGGCGCAAGCAGAAACAACCGAGCGCTCTATCTCGGCGTGCAGCATGAAGCCGGCGAGCACGACCTCGAATTGACCGGGCGCTATGACGACAGCTCGGTGTTTTCCGGTGAAGGCACGGTGCAGGCCGCTTGGGGTTGGCAGGCACTGGAACGGACGCGTTTGCGTGCCAGCTACGGCGAGGGTTTCCGCGCGCCGAGCTTGAACGAATTGTATTCGCCCGGTTTCGATGGTCTGTTTGCGGGCAATCCGGCCCTGCAGCCGGAGCAGTCGGACACTTTCGAGTTGGGCCTGCAGCAGGAATTCGGCGCGACGCATGTCCTGGCGGTCAGCGCCTATCGCACGCGCGTCGACAACCTGATCAGCTTCAGCGGCGGTGCCCTGTATCAGGCGATCAACGTCGCGCGTGCCGACATCGACGGCCTCGAACTTGAATACAACGGCCAAATCGACGCCTTCACGATTGTGGCGAATGCCACCGTGCAGGACGCCAAGAACCGCGACAGCGGTCGTGACTTGTTGCGTCGGCCGGGTCGAAAAGGGACGTTGCGCGTCGATTACGGATTCGACGGCGGCGCCAGCGTGGGCACCGAGATGTTTGTGTCCGGCGAACGTGAAGATTTCGACGGCACATTGCCCGGCTACGGACTTGTGCATCTGGTCGGCTCGCTGCCATTCGGCGAACGCTGGCGTGCGGGACTGCGCATCGAAAATGTGCTGGATCGGGACTACCATCTGCTCAGCGGCTACAACACGCCGGGTCGCGGCGCATATTTGACCTTGGCCTACGGCGAATAGGCGTTGTCACGGTCGTTTGCACGGGCGTAACAGAATATGGCCGGGTTCTTGCTTGTGAACCGGATCACACTTTCGCCGTAATCTCCGGCGCAAGGATTCGGATCGAGGTCGACGCCATGGAAGCACCAATGACAGGACGCTCACGCCCGGGCAGCACTCGGGAAACGCTCGCGACGCTGAAGTCGCGGGCGTTTCCGCAGCGCGTTCGCGCCATTCTCGACATGCTGTTCGGACAGCTATCCGCACAACTTGAACACGACACTGTCGCGTCGCTGGACGCTTTCGAACAAGCCCTGTTTCGTCGCGCCGAACAAGCGCGCAACAACGACGAACAGCAACGCTGCTTCGAGTCGCTGCGCGAAGTGCGGCGCGTGCGGCCGGATATCGCCCCGTCACTGGTCGCCCGGTTTGAAGCGGCGCTCGCGCACCTCAACGAACCGCGACGGCAATCGGCCTTGGCACGTCCACAGCGCGGCGGTCGCAACGAGTTGTCCCTGGTCGACTCCGGCGATCTCGAAGAGACCCTGGTGCTGGTCGAAGCGGCGAACCGCGCCGAGGTGCGCAGCAGCCAGGAACTGTTCGCGCTCGGCATGCGCTTCGCGGCGCTCGCCGAAGCTGCGATGTTCGAGCCGGAAGACCTGCCGATCGGCCCGCATCGGCTCAGCGAGTGTGTACGCCATGCCAGCGCCTTGCTCGAGTTGCCCAACGAACATCGCATCCTGTTCTTCCGTTCGGTAGACCTTTGCCTGTTCGGTCGCCTCGACAAATTCTACGAAGACGCCAATCGCGTGTTGCTCGAAAGTCGCGTGTTGCCCGATCTGATTGTCATGAGTCCGCGTGCGCGACGCGCCGACGATGACGTCCACGAAGCCCGCGAATCACCCGCGCCGCATTCGACGCCGGCGGCGCGTGTACGAAACGAGCAAGGTGCAGTGCCCGCCATGCTCGCGCCGACATCCGCGCACACCGGGGCGGTGCCCACGCCTTCGGCGGCACCTGTTGCAGCTGCGCAAACGCCGGCAACAGATTTGCGTCCGTCTGCCAGTGAATTGACCGACGCCAGTGCGCGTTTCCAGCAGCGCGGGCAACAGACCCGATTTGGCCTTTCCGCACCCCCCGCGACCACGGTCGCCCAGGCCGAAGGCGGCGACGAGCAACGCTTTGGCGGTTTCGCGCGGCCGCTCACCGGATGGCCGGGTGTTCCCGCCAACGTGCCGCGCGAGACCGCGAGCAACGAGCCGAACGATCGGCAGATGTTCCAGACCATGCGCGAGATGCTGTCGGGGCGGCGCCAGGCGCTCGGCCTCGGCGCTGCCCCCGCGCAGGATCCGAACGCATTTTCCGCGAAGACCGACGACCTGCAGTCGGTGCTCGGCGTGTTGCAACAGCGTCCTGCGATGCCGTTGTCGGTCGGCGGCAAACTGGTGCAGCGCTCGATCGGTCATGTCAAACAGGACATTCTGAACCAGCTGCGCCAGGTCACGCCCGAAGGGCAAACGCCGCGTCTGCACGAAGAGGATGCCGACACCATCGATCTGGTCGGCTTGCTGTTTGACAACCTGGCCAAGCACGGCGCACCGAATGCCACCGTGTCCCAGTTGATGACCAAGCTGCAGGTGCCGCTGCTGCGCGTCGCGCTGCGCGACAAGAGCTTCTTCAGCAAACGCTCGCACCCGGCGCGACAACTTTTGAATGCCGTGGCCGAAAGCGGTTTGTACTGGCTCGACGAAGGCGAGGAAGACCGTCCGCTGGTCGAGAAGATGCAAGGCGTGGTCGACCGCGTGCTGACTGATTTCCATGATGACCCGGCCGTGTTCGAGCAGGTGCTGAGCGACCTGTCACGGCATCTGCAGACGCAGGCGCGCAAGTCTGAAGTGGCCGAACGCCGTCACGTCGACGCCGCGCGCGGCCGTGAAAAGCTGGAGTCGGCACGCGCGACGGCGATTGCCGCGATCGCCGCGAAAATAGGCCAGAACAAGCCGCGGGCGCTGATCCGAACCCTGCTGGAACAAGCCTGGACCGACGTACTCGCGCTCACGGTATTGCGTCAGGGCGAGGACTCGGACGCCTTCCGCGAGCGCCTGCAATTCGTAGACGGCGTGATCGCGTTTGGCGAAGGCAAGCCGGTGTCGCGCGAGCCACTGCGCACAGCGCTGGATGCCGGACTGGCGCAGGTCGGCTTCCATATCGAGGACATCCAGGCCGTCGGCGACCGCCTGTTCGGCGCGCGCGACGCGAAACAGGCCGCAGCTTCGAACGACGACCCGGCCACGCTCACCGAAGTCGCTGCGCGACTGAAGGCGCACAGCCGCTTCGGTGAAGAGGGCGATCATCACGCCCATCATCATGCGCACAAACCGCACATCGACCCGCCGATTACTGCGGCCGAGGCGCAGATTCTGGTGCGCCTGAAAACGCTGCCGTTCGGGACCTGGTTCGAGGTGACGCCAGAAGGGGCCAGCGACCGCGTGCGCCGCAAGCTCTCGTGGTTCAGCACGCTCACCGGGCGTTGTCTGTTCGTCAATCAACGCGGTGCCCGCACGCACGAGAGTTCGCTCGAACAACTCGCGCGCGATATCCATGAGAACCGCGCCAAGGTTTACGAAGAGCCTTCGGAGAACCTGATCGACCGCGCCTGGCACGCCATTGTGCGCACGCTCAAGACCTTCACCGGACAAGCCGGCAGCCCCGCACCGGAGGCGAACTGACATGCGCGAACATCGCCGCTCCAAACGCCGCCATCCCGATCGGCAGGTGCAGGTGTTCAACACCCTGACCGGCGAACCCATCGGCCAGATCGGCAATCTCTCGAGCGACGGCATGATGCTGATCGCGTCGCGTGAAATTCGCGCTGACGCGCTCTACCAGTTCAGTTTTCCGCTGCACAACAGCCAGGGCGGGCCGATCGAAATCGAGACCGGCATGCACGAACAATGGTCGGAACCGGCGAGCACGCCTGGCCAGTACTGGGCCGGATTTCGCATCATCTCGATCTCGGCCGACGACCAGGAAATGCTGAACGAGTGGGTCGAGGCCGGCGGCGAACTCTGATCGCCGCCAGCAACACTGTCTGATCGTGCATCACTACGGCAGAATGCGGACTCTGTAACGGAGTCCGATCGTGAGCGAACGTCTAGCCGAGTTGTACCCCAGTCATGTCCAGACCGTTGTCGCTCGCGCCGAACGCGCGCTTGCCTTCGGTGGCTTCGATCACCTGCTGATTGCTTCAGGTCGCGAGCAATTCCGCTTTCTTGACGATCGCCCGATCGCCTTCTATTCGCATCCGCCGTTCAAGGCCTTCGTGCCGCTGACCCATCAGACCGACTCCTGGATCGTGATCACGCCCGGGAAGAAACCCATCCTCGTGTATTGCCTGCCCGACGACTACTGGCATCTGCCGCCCGCAGCACCGCATGGGTATTGGGTCGATGCCTTCGACATCCGCGTGGTGCGCAACGCCGAAGATGCCGCGCAACATTTTCCGCCGATGAGCGAACGCCTGGCGATCATCGGCGAAGCTGCGGATGCGCTCAGTGCCTATGTGCCGAACAATCCGCCGCGCGTCATTTCGTCGCTGCACTTCACCCGCAGCGCCAAGACCGAATATGAGATTGCCTGCATGCACATGGCGCAACGTCGTGGCGTGCGAGGCCATCGCGCGGCCGAGGCCGGATTTCGCGCCGGCGGTTCCGAAGTCGACATCCATCGCGCCTATCTTGAAGCGACCGGCCACAACGAGTTTGATCTGCCGTACAACAACATCATCGGCTTGAACGAACACGGCGCGGTGCTGCACTACCAGCACCAGCGCCACGACAAGCCAGCCGGGCATCTCTCGCTGTTGATCGATGCCGGTGCGCAGGTGCATGGTTACGCCTCGGACATCACCCGTACCTATGGCAATGGCGATGCCGATTTCGAAGCACTGATCGCCGGCGTCGAGCGCGTGCAGCAGCAGCTTTGCGCGCAGGTGCGACCGGGCCAGAGCTACCCGCAACTGCACATCGAAGCGCATCGGCTGTTGGCTGGCGTGCTCACCGAACACGACATCGTGCGCATGAGCCCGGAAGCGATGCTTGCCGCTGGCGTCACATCGACCTTCTTCCCGCACGGCCTCGGCCATCCGATCGGCCTGCAGGTGCACGATGTCGCCGGCTTCCACGCCAATGAAGCCGGCGACACCATTGCGCGCCCAGTCGGGCATCCGTATCTGCGCCTGACGCGCACACTCGAAGAAAACTTCGTCGTCACCATCGAACCCGGCCTCTACTTCATCCCGATGCTGCTCGAAAAACTCCAAGCCGGCGATCACGCCACGCAAGTGAACTGGCCCAAGGTCGAACACCTGACGAAATTCGGCGGCATCCGCATCGAGGATGAAGTGCGCGCGACTTCGGGTGAACCCGAGAATTTGACGCGGGATGCGTTTGCGGTGGCGTGAAAAATCAGTAACAACGCCAGTAATTCCGCAACTTCACCGGAACGCGCGAGCGGAGTAATCTGTGCACATGAAAACGGCGGCCCAAGTCGAAATTGACATCATGCATCTGTCCGCAACGGAGCGGGCACGACTTGCGATGGTCGCCTGGGACAGCATCGAGGACGACGCGACATTTGCTGCCAGTCACAGCCTTGATCCGGAAGGCATAGCGCTGGCGATTGAACGCGACAATCAGATGAACGTCAGCGACGCGGATTCATTGACGCTCGATCAGTTCAAGGATCGCACCGGTGGCAGTCGCGGATGAAAGTCGAGTTTCACGTTGGGACGGTTGACGATCTCAATGCTGCGACTACGCACTACAACTCACTGAATCCGGGTCTTGGCGACGCGCTACGGGCGGAGGTCTATGCCGCAGTCGATCGCGTGCTGAGCCATCCACAACAATATGCCGTCGTCGAGCACGACACGCGTCGCTGTTTTGTCCGGCGATTTCCGTATTCGATCCTCTTTCGCATCGTCAGTCCGGATTTGCTGCGGATTCTGGTCATTCGGCATCACCGCCGCCATCCGCGATTTGGATTGGTTCGCCGGTGAACGGTCGCGCCACGAGTGGCGCTCCTACAAACGGCAGCGCGTTGCTTCACCGATTCGCGAGGATTTCTTCGACTGCGGCGACTTCTTTCGGTACGCCGTGGCTCAGGATTTCGGGGTCGTTGGCGGTGATGACGACGTCGTCTTCGATGCGGATGCCGATGCCTTTCCATTTCGCATCGATACCGGATTCATCAGCGGCGATGTACAGGCCGGGCTCGACGGTGACGACCATGCCGGGTTCGAGTACGCGCGCTTCGCCGTCGATCTTGTAATCGCCGACATCATGCACGTCTAGGCCGAGCCAGTGGCCGGTCTTGTGCATGTAGAAGCGCTTGTAGTGCCCGGCTTTCAGATTCGCTTCGAGCGAGCCTTCGAGCAGGCCGAGCCGGATCAGTCCACGCGTCAGCGTACGCACTGCGGTGTCGTGCATCGCGGTGAACGGTCGGCCCGGACGCGCTTCGTCGATCGCGCGGTACTGGGCTTCGAGCACGAGTTCGTAGAGCGCGCGCTGTGCGGCTGAATAGCGGCCATTGACCGGCCAGGTGCGGGTGATGTCGGAGGCGTAACACTGGAATTCCGCGCCGGCGTCGACCAGCAGCAGATCGCCGTCCTTCAACACCGCATTGTTGGCACGGTAGTGCAGCACGCAGGCATTGACGCCGCCGCCGACAATGGGTTCATAACTCGGCACGGCGTGGTTCGTGTGGAAGGCGTGGATCAGTTCTGCGGCGATCAGCGCCTCGTTCGAACCGGCGCGCGTCGCGCGCATCGCACGCAGGTGCGCATCGGCCGCGATCTGCGCAGACTTCGCCATCACCCGCAGTTCGGCCCGTGACTTGAACAGGCGCAAGTCGTGCAGCACATGCGACAGCGCCACGAATTCGTAGGGCGGATGCGCGCCCTGACGCACTTGCGCGCGCACCCGGTTGACCCAGCCGATGAGCTTCTGGTCGAACTCGATCTCGCGCCCGAAGTGGTAGTACACGCGGTCGCGCCCTTCGATCAGGCCGGGCAGGATGTCGTCGATGTCGTCGATCGGAAAGGCATCATCGATGCCGAGTTGTTCGACGGCGCGCTCGGGACCGAGGCGGCTGCCGTCCCAGCGTTCACGTTCCACGTCGCGTTCGCGGCAGAACAGGATCACTTCGCCGGCCTTGCGTCCGGGCACCAGCGCGAGCACGGCATGCGCCTCGTCGAAGCCGGTCAGGTAATGGAAGTCGCTGTCCTGACGGTAGGGATAATGTGCGTCGTTGTTGCGGATACGCTCGGGCGCAGCTGGCAGAATCGCGATCGCGTCGCGCGTGATGATGCGCATCAACTGCTTGCGTCGACGCTGGTATTCGGTCGCAGCGATCATGTCAGTGGCGCTTGCCGGCGGCCGCGCATTCGTCACGCAACAGCATCGCCGCGACGCGCACGAACTCGACGACTTCGATGTACGCGTCCTCGTCGGCATCGCCGTCTTCGGTGCTGAGTTCGCTGGCACCGATGCGGGCGAGATCGTCCATGGCTTCGGTGGCGTCATCGGAGAGGCGGCCGCGCGCACGTACATTGGCGAGCCCGATGCCGCCGAGGAATCCACGACACCAACCGACCAGCGCGTTCGCACGTGCGGCGAGCGGCGCGTCGTCGTCCGGCAACAATGGCGTAAAGCTGTCGTCGAGGTCGTCGAGCGCCGCGACCGTATCGCGATGCAACTGCTGCAACGTCTGGGCGTCGGCAGAACCGGCGTTCAGGGCATCCTGAAGCGGATCCAGCGCCAGCGCTTCGCCGAAGGATTTGGCATCGGCACGCCCACCGCCACTTAGATAGCCAGCAAGCGAGCCGTGCAATTCGGCCGCGCTCAATCCGGCCTGCAGGCGGGCAAGCAGGAATTCGAGGTCGTCGTGATCGGTAACAGTCATGCCGACATTGTAGCCAAGGCTGGCGGTCAATCGCTGACGCCATCGCGGCGAGTCGATATGCTCGGTGCAATGGAATTCCTGCCCGCTGCGCGCACAACATTGCCTGAGCGCCGGACCAGCGCGAAGGCGTTGAGTCGGTGTATTGCCGTGCTTGCCATGGGCATCGCCAGTGTGGCCAGCGGCTATGAGCGCAGTCACTATTTCGCGCCGCTTGGCAGCAACGAGACGCTGGCGCAAGGCACGGTCAATGCCTTGCTCCAGGATCGCACCGGATTTTTGTGGATCGCCACCCAAGGCGGACTGCACCGTCACGACGGCCATGAACTGGTGATCTACCAGCACCAGCCCGATGTCGCTGGCAGCCTGCCGGAAAACTTCATCACCGCGCTCGCCGAAACTGACGACGGTCGGCTGTATGTCGGCAGCAACCGGCGCGGACTCGTTTATCTCGACCGCAAATCCGGGCGCTTTGTAGCGATCGCCGCGGCACCTGACCGGGCCCAACGCCGTGCCAGCATCACCGCACTGCAGGCGCGGAAAGATGGCGGCCTGTGGGTCGGCTCAAAGTTCGGTCTCGAGTTCTATGCGGCCAATGGCGTGCGCCGTGATGTGCTGGCGCCGGTGGGCGAGGATTTTCCCGACGTGCGCCAGATCTCCGAATGCCCTGACGGCAGCGTGCTGGTCGGGACCCGACTCGGCGCCTACGTCATCGACCCAGTGCAATTTGGGTCAACGTTGCTGCGCACCGATGCACCGGGTGGCCACACCACGTCGGTCTTGTGTTCTCGCGATGGCACGCACTGGGTGGGTAACGGCCGCGTGCTGTACCGGCATGACGGCGAACGCGTCCAGACGGTCTGGCAGGCCGATGCGGCCCATCCGCATGCGAGCATTTCCGACCTTCGCGAAGATGCCAAGGGCCTGATTTGGGCAGCAGTCAATCGCGATGGCCTGGTGCAACTGGACGCGGCCGGCGTCGAGCAACTGCATCTGCGCCATGACGTGCGCATTGCCGGCAGCCTGCCCGAAGACACGACAAGGCGCTTGCTGGTTGACCGTTCAGGCCTGCTCTGGGTCGGAGGCGACGTGCACGGACTGGCCTACACCGACCCTGCCGGCGCAACCTTCGCGCACCTGTTCGACGAGGCGGCCGGCGCCGCCGACCTGATGGCCAACCATGTGCGATCCCTGCTCGCCGATGGCGAAGCGGGGGTGTGGATCGGCACGGATGGCGATGGTCTGAAGCGATACGATTTCAAGACGCGCCAATTCACGTCACATCGCAAAGCCCTGCTCGCCCTGCTGGCACCGGGCAAACCCGACTCGACGCTGCGGGTGCACGCACTTGCGCCGGGCGACGCGGCGTCGCTGTGGGTCGCTACACAATTGGGTGTCGTCCAATATCTCCCGGGCGACGGCAGCGGATCGGTGCTGCCGATCGACGCCAGTCGCGACGATGCACTGCCCGATGCCGACGTCCGCGCCATCGAGCGCAGCACCGACGGTTCCCTGTGGATCGGCACGTGGTCCGCGGGCCTGGTGCATTACGACCCGGCCCGCACGCGCTTCGAACGGTTTGCCGTCGCGACCAGCGCGGACGGCCCCGGACTGTGGCATCCGACGGTGTTCGCCGTACATGAAGATCGCGGCGGTCGCGTCTGGATCGGCACGCTGGGCGGGCTCAATGTCTACGATCGGGCCAGCGCGCGCATGTTCAAGATCGCGGCGCGCGACGGCGACGACGCCGGGCTTGCCGGCAGCATCGTGCGCAGCATTCGCGAAACCGGCGATGGCGGCATCTGGATCGGCACCGACAGCGGCCTCAATCAACTTGTGTCCTACAGCAATGGCGTGGCCGGCTTTCGCGCCTATCTGGTGTCGGACGGCCTGGCCAACGACACCATTTACGGCGTGCTCGACGATTCCGGCGGCCGCATTTGGGCCAGCACCAACCGCGGCATTTCGATGGTCGATGCGCAACGCCACGAGGTTCGCAATTTCGTCGCCCAGGACGGACTTCAGGGGCTCGAATTCAACGGCAATGCCCAGACCGTCTTGGCCGATGGGCGCCTCGCATTCGGTGGCACGCGCGGCGTGAACTGGGTGCAGCCGGATGCGATCGGTCACAGTGACTACGCACCACCGATGGCCTTCACCTCGATCCAGATCGGCAGTGCGCGCGAACGTGTCGACGATCCGGCGCGCGCCACCGAAGTCCGTCTCGACGCTGACGACCGCGTGCTGATGCTCGGCTTCGCCGCACTCGACCTCGCCGCACCCGAGCGCAACCGCTACCGCTATCGCCTGCGTGGCTACGACGACGCCTGGGTCGACCTCGGCGCGCGCCATGAGGTCGCATTCACCAATCTTGCACCCGGCGATTACACGCTGGAAGTGCTCGGCAGCAATCGTGATGGCGTGTTCGGCAAGGAACCGTTGACCGCGAATGTGCGCGTGGCACCTGCCTGGTGGCAGACGTGGACTGCGCGTTCCCTGTTTGCTGCGGCCGTGCTGTTCGGACTGGTTGCCTACGCGCGCTATCGCCAGCGCATGCTTGCTGCACTGCGCGAGCAGCACGGCCAGATGAAGATGTTCAGCGATCGTCTGTCGTTGGCACTGTGGGCGAGCCGCGACGGATTCTGGGACTGGGATATTGGCGCCGGCACCATGGTTCTGTCGGGGCCCGAAGAGCTCGTCGGCAGTTCGCGCGAAAGTCGTGTGTCCTACGATGTCTGGCGTGATCGCGTCGTCCATCCGGACGATCGCGACCGTGTCATCGCAGCATTGGAAGCGCACATCAGCGGCGACCGCGATCACTATGAGTCCGAGTACCGCGTTTACAACAACCGTCGCAAAGTGACGTGGATCATGGCGCGCGGCCGAGCCACCGAACGCGACGCCGCCGGCCGCGCACTGCGCATTGCCGGCACCTTCCGTGACGTTGGTGTCGAACGCGACCGCGATCGCGATCGCCGCATCGCCCAGGAAGTGATCCGCAGCATGGGCGAAGCGGTTACCGTCACCGGCCTCGACTTCCGTTTCACCTCGATCAATGCCGCCTTCACCCGCATCACCGGCTATGCCGATCACGAAGTTCTCGGGATCGAAGCGAGCATTCTCAACAGCGACCAGCACCCGGGCGGGTTTTATCAGGAACTGCGCGAGACCATGATCGCGCGCGGCCACTGGAGCGGCGAATTGTGGCAACGGCGCAAGGACGGCGAGCAGTTCCTGTCCTGGCTCGAAATCTCCGAGGTGCGTGATGCCGGCGGTGCGCGCACGCATTGGGTGGCGGTGATTTCCGACATCACCGACCGCAAGCGCGCGGAACAGGAACTGCGTTACCTCGCCAATTACGACACCCTGACCGGGCTGCCCAATCGCACCCTGCTCAGCGAACGTCTGGCGCATGCGCTGATCCGCGCGCGCCGCCTCGGCAGCAAGGTCGCGGTGTTGTTCCTCGATCTCGACCGCTTCAAGCATGTCAACGACTCGATGGGCCACGCCGCCGGCGACCGCCTGCTGAAATCGACCGCGGCGCGCATCGTCACCAGCGTGCGTGAATCCGACACCGTGGCACGCCTCGGCGGCGACGAGTTCACCGTCATCCTCGAAGATCTGCGCGATGTCGACGAAGCCGAACGGGTCGCCTCGAAGATCATCGCCAGCTTCAGCGCACCGCTGGAGATCGACGGCCGCCAGGAAGTGGTGATTACGCCCTCGATCGGTATCAGCCTGTATCCGGAGCACGGCCAGTTGCCGACTGACCTGCTCAAGCATGCCGACACCGCGATGTATCACGCCAAGGAACGCGGCCGGAACACTTACCAGTTGTACGACGACGCGATGGACACCCAGGTGCGCCTGCGCGCCAATCTGGCGAGCCAGTTGCAGCGTGCGATGGAGCGCAAGGAATTGTCGCTGGTGTTCCAGCCAAAGCTGATGCTCGGCGAGAACCGCATCACCGGTGCAGAGGCGCTGCTGCGCTGGAACAACGCCACGCTTGGCCAGATCCCGCCGGTCACGTTTATCCCGATCGCCGAGGAAACCGGCTTGATTGTCCCGATCGGCGACTGGGTTTTGCGCGAGGCTTGCCGCCAGATCGCGCGTTGGACCGAAGCCGGTCTGACCATGCACACCATCGCCGTGAACGTTTCAGCGCTGCAACTGTTCCGTGGTGACCTGGTGCGGCGCCTGCGCGAAATTCTCGCCGAGGCGCGGGTGCCGGCGCATCGCCTCGAACTCGAACTGACCGAGTCGATGCTGATGGCGAACCCGGAGCAGTCGATCAGCACCCTCACCCAGATCAAGGCACTCGGCGTGCATCTGTCGGTCGACGACTTCGGCACCGGTTACTCCTCGCTGGCCTATCTCAAGCGCCTGCCGATCAACACGCTGAAGATCGACAAGACCTTTGTCGGCGACCTGACTACCGACCCGGACGACGAGGCGATCGTGTCCACGGTGATCATGATGGCGCACTCGCTCGGGCTCGACGTGATCGCCGAAGGCGTCGAAACGAACGACCAGCTGCGCTATCTCACCGAGCAAAAATGCGACGAGGTGCAGGGCAACTTGATCAGCCGACCGCTCGACGCTGACGCCATCTTGCAGTTCCTGCTCGACCGCCGCGCGCCAACCGAAGCACGCAGGCGTGAGCGCACGCCGACGCGTGCCGATTGACCCCGTCTTCACCTTTGCCCTAACGTCGCCGCATGGACGCAACGCCCACCCGCGATGAACTGAAGTCGATTGCCAGCCGGGTCGATCAGCTGATCGCACTTTGCCAGCGCCTGCAGGATGAAAACCGCAGCCTGCGTCAGACCCAGGAAGCCATGGTCAGCGAACGCGCCAACCTGCTCGCCAAGAACGAACAGGCGCGTTCGCGCGTCGAGGCGATGATCGCGCGGCTGAAATCGCTGGAGCAGAACCAATGAGCGAACCGGTCGCCGTATCGATCCTCGATCGCGAATACCTCGTCGCCTGCCCGCCGGAAGAACGCGACGGTCTACGCGCGGCGGCAAGCCTGCTTGACGGTCGCCTGCGCGACCTGCGCAACGTCGCACGCAATGCCACTGCCGAGCGCATCGCCGTGCTGGCGGCGCTGAATCTCGCCCACGAACTATTGCAGTTGCGCGCCAATGCCAGCAGCACCAGTCCGCTGATCGACGCCGAACTCGCCGCCTTGCGCATCAAGCTTGATGCGGCGCTGTCCAGCCACCACAATGGACGTGCACCGTAATGCCGCGCCGTCGCGCGGGTATTAATGCCTTGTCCCATATATAAACCCCGGGGTCGCAGAGTTCGGTCGGTGTGCATATCCGCTACGTGCGGAAAGCCTGAAGACCGACGCGCCACCCCACCTGATCCTAGGGATCAAGGGTTTGTCCGTGTGCGGTTGCGGCGTTGCGGTGCACCTTTCCGAAATATTGAGCCTGGATACGACATGCGCGTTCACCATGCGCGACGATGATCGCGACTTGATCCGCAAACGCATGCGTGACCAGCGCCGCGCACTCGCAGCGCATACGCGCATCGACGCCGCACGCGGCGTCGCCAGCCAGCTCGAACACCTGCCGAAACTGTTGCGCGAATTGCGCATTGGTGCCTACTGGGCAGTGCGCGGCGAATTGCCGCTGAGCCACACCTTGTCGGCGATGTACCGGCGCGGCCAGATCGTGTTTCTGCCGGTACTCGCGGCCGATGAACAACTGCGTTTCGCACCCTGGCTGCCGGGCGAACCCCTGGCCGCGAATCGCTTCGGCATTCCCGAACCGGAGAAGAACGGTGCCAGCGTCATCGACGCACATGCGCTCGATGTGGTGTTGGTACCGCTGTTGGCCTTCGATCGGCGCGGTCATCGACTCGGCAGTGGCGGTGGCTGGTACGACCGCAGTTTCGCCTTTCTCGGCAGCCGACCGCGCCCTGCGAAAACCGTTCTGGTGGGCGTCGGCTATGCGTTTCAGGAGCTGCCCATGCTGCCCGTCGCAGCGCATGATGTGCGCATGGACTACATCGCCACCGAGCGCGAGCTGATCGACTGCAACACTGCTGCCCATTGAGCGCAAATCGATGAACCACTGGTTGATCAAGTCCGAGCCCGATGAATTCTCGATCACGAAACTCGCCAAGGTGAAGCGCGAGCCGTGGAGCGGGGTGCGCAACTACCAGGCGCGCAACTACATGCGCGATGGCATGGGCCTCGGCGACGCGATCTTTTTCTACCACTCCAATTGCGCGGTCCCGGGCATCGTCGGCATCTGTTCGGTCGCGAAACTGGCCTATGCGGATCCGACCCAGTTCGACGCCACGAGCGATTATTTCGATGCCGCCAGCAGCCGCGACAACCCGCGCTGGCTGTGTGTCGACGTCGGCTACGTGCGCACGCTCAAGCGCATCATCCGCCTCGATGAGCTGAAGGTGATGGACGGGCTCGGCGACTTCGCCCTGACGCGTCGCGGTAATCGTCTTTCGGTGTTGCCGGTGACGGCTGCGCAGTGGCAGAACATCCTCGCAACGGAGTGAAGCAATGGACAAGGAAATGGAAAAACGCCTGTCCGCGGAAGCGGCGATCGATTTCATCGAGGACGGCATGATCGTTGGTGTCGGCACCGGTTCGACCGTGGCACATTTCATCGACGCGCTGGCACGAATCAAGGGACGCATCGAAGGTGCGGTGTCGAGCTCGGACGCGAGCACGGCTAAACTCAAGGCGCATGGCATCGCCGTGCTCGAACTGAACCACACTGGCGACCTCGCGCTCTACGTCGATGGCGCCGACGAATGTGATCCGCACAACCGCCTGATCAAGGGTGGCGGTGCCGCGCTCACACGCGAAAAAATCATCGCCGCAGCCTCGAAGCAATTCATCTGCCTGATCGATGCGGCGAAACAGGTGAACGTGCTCGGCAAGTTTCCGCTGCCGGTCGAAGTGATCCCGATGGCACGCAGCTATGTCGCGCGGCAGATCGTCAAACTCGGTGGGCAACCGGTATGGCGCGACGGCGTGATCACCGACAATGGCGGCGTGATCCTCGATGTGCACAATCTGGTGATCACCGATCCGCTGAAGCTCGAAGCCGAGATCAATCAGATCACCGGCGTGATCAGCAACGGCCTGTTTGCGCGCCGCGCTGCGGATGTCGTGATCGTCGCCGGCAAGCGGCGAGCTTGGATCGCGCCATAAATGGCGCTCCTACACGGGTTCTTTTGAAGCCTTGGGCGCTGAGAGACCCAACCTTGTCTCCACCCAGCGCGTCGCTTCCACGGCACCGGATTTGTCGGTGGACGAGAACAGTTGCACGCTGGCGGCGGCACGGAAATCCGCGAGACCTTTGCGCACGGCGTGCAAGGTGTTCATCGCGGCACCGCGGCCGAGCTTGTCCGACTTGGTCAGCAGGATGTGTACCGGCAGGTCGCGCGAGCGCGCGAAAGTGAGCATGGTCTGGTCGAAATCGGTGAGCGGATGGCGCACGTCCATCGCCAGCAACAGCCCCGACAGCGACACGCGCTCGCGGAAATACTGGTCGAGCGCGCGATGCCAGACTTCCTGGATGGCACTCGGCACCTTGGCGTAACCGTAGCCGGGCAAGTCGATCAGGCGACGGCTGTCGTCGATGCCGAACACGATCAGCTGCTGCGTGCGCCCCGGCGTTTTCGAGACACGCGCGAGCGCGCCCTGGCCGGTCAGAGTATTCAGCGCACTCGACTTGCCGGCATTGGAACGGCCGGCGAACGCGATCTCGGCGCCGCGGTCTTCCGGCAGGTGTTCGGGGGTCGGCGCGGACAACACGAATTTGGTCGCAGCGAGCACTTTCGATGGCTTGAACTCAGGCTTGTGCGCCTGTTTGGATTTGGTCGACTTGCTGTGGGCATGGCTCATGCGCGCAGTGTGGTTGCCACGCCGCGCTGCCGCAAGTCGCTGGCCCTGACAGTCGCTGGCCCTGACAGGCGCCGGCGATCACAGCGGGCGATGGCCGAAACGCGCGACACCCTGATGGCCGATATCGAAAACCTTTACGGTCCGCTCAAGGCGTTGAGCGAAGCCGAAGCCGAAAAACACTTCCCGGGCATGACCACGATCATCCGGCCCGGCTACATCATCGGCCCACGTGATCCGATGCAGGTGATCGACGACCGCGACCTCGCCGAATGGATATCGGTGGCGGCGCGACGCTGACGCAAATCCCGGAGGAATTCCTCGAAGAACAGAAACACGCAGGATCTGCTCGCCTGGTGGGACGCCCTGCCCGCAGAGCGCCGCAACAAACCCAATGCCGGCATGACCCGCGAACGCGAGGCGGAAGTGTTGAAAGCGTGGCACGCGCGCAAGGCCTGATTACTCGAATCCATTCTTGAACAAGTCAGTCTCGGTTGGCTCGGCCAGTTTCGGTGTCACCGTGGTGCCCGCGCTGCGTTCCGACTCTTCGCCGTTGGCGCTATAGCTGGCGACGAAGTAGGTGCGTGGCGAGCGGTAGCGCGCCGACAGGTCGAGAAAGCCGCGCACCGACGTGCTGCCGAGCGGATCAATCTTGCCGTCCACGTCCATCGCATAGATGCGGTAGCCGGCGATCCGTGCGTCGTTCGGTGTCGTCCACGACAATTGCACCAGTGGTGATCCCGGCCGGATTTCACTGCGCAGTTGGGTCGGCACCGGCATTGCACCGAAAACGAGTTCGGCCTGATCGTTCTCGCCGTCGAGGTCGCTGTTGTCGGCGTCCATCTGCAGGCGCGCAAACAGGGTGTGTGCCTGGTCCGAACGGAATGTGCCCGGTACGTTGAACGAGAAGCCATGTGTCAGCGACTGTCCAGCGGCGATTGCCGGCAGATCGAAGGCCATGCTGGACGCGACGAACTGCGATTGTGGACGATCCCAGCGAAGGTACAGCGCGGTATCGCCGTCGGTCGCGGGATCGTATGCGGACCCGCGATTGGCGATGCGGACCGACACCGTCATCGCGGCGCCGCCGACCAGGACGGAAGTCGCGGTGCTGATGGACTCGATGACCAGGTCAGGCAGGTTCGGCAACGCCGTGAACTGCAGGCTGTCGTCGACCATGATCGCTTTCGCGAAGCCGGCCAATGTCGCCGGTGCCAGCTGTTTCATCGCCGCGCGCAGCTGCGGCGTGGCCACCGGCACAAACGTCATGCTGGCCGTCGCAATGTTATTCGCGACCGGGTCGATGGCCGCGACATGGCTGGCGTGCATGGCGCCGTCGGCGGTGATCGGCACGAAGCGCGACAGACCAGAAGTGAAGTTCGGGCGCACATGAATCAGGTCGCCGGAACTCAGCACGGTACCGATCGGGTCGCCCGGCAGAGTGCTTGTGCCGTCAGCGGTGGCACCGAAGCGGAATGCACGCATGACCACCGACGCGTTGCCGGTGACGTCCCGCAGCAGTTTCGGGCGCATGCCATAGAAGGCGCGGCCATTGCGGTCACGTACACGGTCCCAGGTCACGCTGCAGGTTCCTCCGCTGCAGTTGCCCTGCGCGACGTGCAGGGCCTGACGCGTGCCGATCGCGCCGGTGTTGTCGTCGGCTCGCGTGAAGGCGAGCTGCAGGTTGTAGGGCAGCACGAATGGCGAGCTTCGCGTCAGCACGGTCAGCTGCCCGAGTGAGTCCGGCATGGCGTCGAAGCTGCGCGGTGCGCCGACGCCAACATGGCGGTAGCGCAGCAGGCGCGTATTCATCGAGGCGTCGCGATCGCGGCTCGGCGTCCCGTCGTAGGTCAGCCAGACCACTAGCGGATTACCGTTGAGGTATTCGACCACGGGCGAGATTTCCTGCTCGCCAACCGGGTCAAGAATGTCGTTGTCGACCGCCTGCGCGCTGCTCCAGCCGCCAAGCGGCGTGTACTCGGCATGACGGATGCCATGGGTGGGATTGCGAAAATCGCCCGAGCCATTGCGCTGCCAGACCACGGCGACCGCACCAAAACTGCCGCAACCGCTGTTGTCGCGATAGCAGGCAGCGATCTCCGGATTACCTTCGCCGGTGCCGGGCGCCGTCAACGCCACCTTGGCGGTCCAAGTGCTGCCGTTCCAGCGCGACCACATCAATCGCTGGTTGCGCACGCGCTCGATGTCGGTGGTGGCGCTCGCGATGAACACGTTTGTCGCCATTGCGTTCTCGATCCACACCGCCATCGCACTGTTGTCGGCGTAGAACACGACCTTGGGCTGACGAATGCCGGGCGCGCTGCTCAACACGACGCTGTCTGGGCCGGGTGCACCGTTTTCCATGCGGGCCGCGGTCAGGCGCTTCTGTGCGTCCAGCACCAGCAGCAGGCCATTGCCGGTTTCACTGTAGGCCAGCGCCGGGTGGCGCTGCAGGGCACGTATCTCGGCCATGCTTATCACCGGGGTGTTCAGCACGTCCGGAGTGCCAGCCTTGCCGTCGGTTGCGGGCGCCAGACTGCCATTCGTGACATCGGGGAAGCTGCAACTCTGCGGCTCGCTGACTCTGGCGATGTTTTCCTCAACCGAAATCTCGGTCGGGAACGGGCACAGGTTGCAGGGATCGAAGAACGCATACAAGTCCATGCGGAACTGGAAGCACGGCAGCGGTGGTCGTGGCTGGCTGTTGACGATGCTCGTCTGCATCCCGGCAAACGCACCGGTGGTGATGGTTGCACCGGCGTCGAACAGCAGCCCGAACAACACGTCGATCTCGGCACCGATCGGCACGAAAATGCCAAGACTTGATGCTGCGGTGAGATCGACGCGGCCGTCCGCCGCCGCGACCGTGCCATGGAAGTAGTACGACGCGAGGATGCGCAGGTCGGCATAGATCTTTGCGGAGACAATTTCCGGGATACCCCAGTACCAGCGGAACAGCGGGATCGATTCGTCCACGATGTTCTTCCATTCGTCCTCGCCGATCTCGGTCTGGCCGATATCGAGACTTTCGGCGGCGCCATCGCCGGTCGCGTTCATCACGTCGGCGTTGCTGCCGGTGAAGTCGCGGACAGCGCCGAGCACGCCGGTCAAGCCGATCTGCATCTTGGTGTTGCGCCGACTGGTCGACGCGTTGCGTGTGGTTCCGGGGTAGTCAAGCGGTTCTCCCAGCACCTGGGTGGGAATCTGGTTCGCGCCGCCACCCTCGGTCGCCGTCGCGGCTGCGGTACCAGCGCTCTGGTTGGCGTTGAATGTCACCCAGTTCGGATTGCGATCGTCGACGACCGGATTCGGAATCGTGCTGACATCGGCTGGCGGGTTCTGCCATTCCCAGCAGAAGTTCTGTTTGCCCTTGTTGCCGAGCGCATTGCTCGCCTCGACATAGCCGCAGACGCGCTTCGGCGCTGCGCTCGGCAGAATGAAGCCGTTTTGCGGGTAGCGGAACCAGTTGCCGGTGCCGGGAGCAGCGAACGTGGTCAGGCGCGCGTCCCAGCGCTCCGAGCCCTGGGTGTCGACGCCACAACCCTGGATGTTCGACACCTGCTGGAAATTGCCGATGAACGAATAGTTGCCGGGGCTGTTGCGATTCTCGATGTAGAGCTTCGCACCGGTGAGCGAGCCAACGACGCCGGGATGGTGCAGAAACGACATCACCGGTACCGGGGCGGGCTGCGCAGTGAACGAGGGCGTGGTGCCCATCGCACCGAAATCGATGAAGCGGCCGAATGCCTGCTTGCTGCCGAGACCGCTGCCGATCTGGAAACTCTGCACCGAGTTGGTCATGCCGTTGCCGGCGTCGACGAACATGTACGGCGCTTCGATCGGCACTGTCGGCTGCGTGCTGTAGACCGGCACTTCGATGATGATGGTCGCCGACACCGACTGCTCGACGGTGGTGCCGGTGCGCAGGTTGCGGATTTTGAAGGTGTCGGTGGTCGGATTGAAGCGGATGTCGTAGACCATGTCGGCGCCGTCGATCAGGGCATTCGGATAGCCGGCATTGGTGTGCGACGTATAGACGCGCAACTTGAACTGGTGAAAATCGTCGCTCGCCGAATGACAGGTGGTGTGGGTGTTGCCGGTACCGTCCGGAAGGTCGACGCAGTCGTTGACCGCCACCAGCATCGAACCCATGTCCATCAGCGTTGCACCCACGGTCGCGCGAGGCTTGAACAGATACTCGGCGATGCCGTCGTCGCCAGTGGCGCGTCGGTAAAGGTTGGGCGGACATTCCGCCTTTCGCGTCAAATTGACGTTGAGCGTGTCGGCGAACAGCGCGGTGTACTGGTTGGTCCGGAACATCGCATTGCGGCTTTCGCTGCCATCTGCGGCGTGCATGGAAAGCAGGTCGCTGCCCGAGACCATGAAACCGTCGGGGTCGTCCGAGTCATCGAACGGCAGGTCGAGGTTGGGCATGTGCAGCGGCGCGTCGCTGTCGATGACCACCAGCGCATCTTTCAGCGCCTGCGTCACCTGCGTGCCGCGCTTGCGCACGACAATGCGCAGGTCGACGTCGGGATCGGTGTCGATGTCGCTGCTGATGGCGCCGATATCGGTGACCTCCACCTGTTTGACGCCATGTTCGCTGGTGCGTTCTGTCTGCACCACGATGCGCCCGGGCGACGGCGTGCGCATCGCGGACATCGACAGCAGGCTCGGCGTCTTGGTCTTGATCTGGAATGTGCCGTCGGTCGCGATGGTCACGTCGGTCGCTGACAGCGGCGTCATGCTGCCGTCGGCGGCCTTCCACCACGGCGTCAGTTTCACGTCTTGCACGCGGTCGCCGTCCGGCAATGCGAGCTTGCCCGTCAGCGTGATCGGATCACGCGGGCCGGCGCTGCTGCGCGAACTGGTCAGCCCGGTGAATCCGGAAAACGGACCGATGTAAGGTGCCGCGACATTGATGGTCACGCTGTCCGACTGCAGCACCACCCGACCGCTGATGCGCTCGGCCTTGAGTACGACGTTTGCCGGGAGGCTGGTCGGGTAGTCTGCCGGCAACACGAATTTCGCGCGCTGTATGGCACTGGTGATCGCCACCGGTCCATAAACCAGGCGCGTGCCATAGCGCACGCGCAAACTGCCCGATACCTGCAAGCCTGCCGCCTCGATCGCGAGCAACTTTCCTGCCCGCGGCGCCGTACTCAGCACCGACAGCGCGAGCCCCGGCAGCACCTTGAAACTGCTGGCGTCGTCGGTGACCGGACCCGGGTTGTGCTGCAGCAGCAACTTGTAGCTGCCAGCCGCAAAGGCCGGAATGGTCGCGGACACGCGATGTCGTTCCGCTGCGGCGGTGGTAGTGGCCAGCGTCGTACCGAGTCCGATCGACGGCTTCAGCACGATCGCGTAAATTCGGCCTGGAACGACATTGCTGAGATCGAAGCTCACCCTCTGACCGGGCGCGGCCTCGTAGGGCGTGGCGCGGATTGACGGTGATTCCTGCGCCAGCACCAGCGGCTGATGGATCAGCGCCAGCAACAACGCGGTGAAGAACGCCACCGGACGAAGTCCACGCTGTGGTCGGTGTGCGGCGACGATCATGTCTTGCTCCGGAATGTCGGCGCCTGCAGGGGACGCCCATCACCCGCATACGCCGTCTGCCGGAAAAGGGGCCACGCCGTCCGTTTCGCTGGGCATGACCCGCGAGCGCGAATCCGAGGTACTGAAGGCGTGGCGGGCGAAGGCTTGAGCGGGTGCTCGAACGTGCGCGCGCTAGTACGGACACGCCTCTGCGAGTGCCTCGCCGCTGTCGACGCTGCAACGCTTGCCACGATGTCGCCAGATACCAGCGAAGTTCGCGAGCACGCTTGAGGTACGGGTTTCGGTCACCCAAAAGCCGGTCACGGGTAGGCCGAGATAGCGGCGGCCGGCCAGGTCAGCACGGGAGATATTGCGATCAGTGATGCCGTCCCGGTAGGGCGAATCGTTGACCCAAAGCTGCAGCGCGAATTGCCCCTCGTTGAAGCCGTATTCGGCTGGCCAACCATGGTCGAAGCGTGGTTCAAGCGTCGCATCCAAGGCTGGGCTACCAAGCCCGGCTTCGCTCACGGCCCAGACGAATGTCTCTGATAGGGCTTTCGGCTCGTGCGGGATAGGCGGTGGGAAAGGGAAGGGAATGCAGTCGTCGTAGTTGCCGTTGTAGAAGTCGCCGCAATCGCTAACTCCGTCGCCTCCCTCGCGATTGAAGATCAGCGGCACGAAACCGACCGGCGCGCCGGTTGCATTTGGCGTTGACGCTGCGGCATATCGGTTTGGAAAAGGGGGCAAGGGTTGTTCGGTAAGTTCCGGATCCACGTAAAACCGCTTGGTTGGAAAGGTCAGTATCCACTCTGACGCCAGCACCGGCGCGCCGTTGCCGTCGTGAACTGCCACGTACTCGTTGTGAATGCGCGCCATCGTGAACAGCACCGACACCGCATCGATGGCACGTTCGGGCGGATAGCTCGCGGTTCTGAGTACGCCGTCATCGCTGAAGTATGCCGTCGCTCCGGAAGCGGTCGGAAAGTTCGCGTCGCTCAGTTGCGGTTTGCTGCGAAGGCCCGGTGCAGCATGCAAGACCGAGACCGAGAAGCCTTCGATGGCATCAGCGGCGTAGGTGAGCTGGGTGCCATTGGCGAAGTTCACCATTGCGGCAAGGCCACTCAAGCCACCACCGCCGTTCGCCACCGTGGGCGCGATAATGTCGATTTCGCCTACAGCAGACGGTGGACGCCAATACGGATCTGCGCTGGACGGGTTCCAGGCATCGAGAATCTGCTGGCAGTTGCGCACACCGTGTTCATTGCGCGAGATTGCGCTCAAGCTGTTGCGCCGACCATCCTCATCACTGTTGCGCACGATGCCCATTTCGATCACCTCGAAATGCCCCTCACGCGCACGGCTCTGCGTGTTCGGCCCGGCGTCGTCATGCTCGGCGAGCGCAGTATTGGTGTAGCCCGCGCTGGAAAACGGCAGAGCGCCCGTGCCCCCGGTGCTCGACGCAATCGCCGGCACCGTGCAGCTGTCGTCGTGGGTCGTCAAAGTCGGCGCATCATTCGCGCCGTCTGCCGAAAGCGCGCCAGTCCAGATGTCGTTCGGTGCGAGATAGAGATTGAAGTCGAGCACCTCCCGCCCGTTGTAGCGCTCCAGAAAGCGCACCTTCAGCGCCTTGCCAAAACGCGTCGGGTTGGCAATGGAAATCAAGGTCGAGCGCCCGCCGTTGACCGTGTAGTAAGGGAATAGCAGCGCCTGACCAAGTCCGTCGGGATTGATGTTCAAGGCGTGGCTGTTGCCGAAGCTTGATGCCAGCGCGATTGCGCAAGCGAATTTGGATAGCGGCGGCATGGCGGAAATCCTCGTGTAGCGCGTGTCGGTTTCGAGTTGGCTCAGCACGATTGATACTGAAACAAACGCTAACGCGAATCGTTCGTGTTCGCATAATTACATGATGAACGCGGACTGTACAGAGGTGTTCTCGCCGCAGCCGGATTCAGCGCAAACTCGCTGTACGCAAAGGAGCGGCTGATGCCTGATTCAATCCACCTAACCTGCCCGTGGTGTGGCGAACGTTTCGAAACCTTCGCCGACGGCTCCGGCGGGGATGCCGAGTACATCGAAGACTGCCCGGTGTGCTGCAAACCGATCACCGTACGCATCGCCACCGATGGCGACGGCGAACTGACGAATTGGTCGGCGGGCGATGATCGCTGAGTAGCTTTTGGAGCAGTTCAGGCGGCTCTAATCTCATTGAGTAGCTCTGGGTGACGCTCAAGCACTTTGAGCAACTTCACTAAAGCCAACGGCGGCTTGGTCTTGCCGTTCTCGTACCGAGAAAAGGCATTGACCCCACCGCCGAAGATTTCGGCGGCCTGCCGTTGATCCAGATCGAGCTTCTTTCGCACCTTGGCAATATAGGCAGGGTCGACATAGGCCGAGTTCACTTGACGCTGGAACTGCCCGAGCAACGCGCTGTAGCGGTCGCCGTGCTCACGGTTCAGGATCACTTCGCCGCAGGCCGGGCAAAAATCGCCGGTCACCGCTGGAATGGTGGTGGCTTCGCCCTTGTAGACGTAGGGCATATCGCGCGTGTCGTGAATCAATTTCGCCGCGCCACAGCATGGGCACTTCATGGTCACAACTCCTTGAAAGAAACGATCAGAACGTCATCAATGACGGTCAACTTCATGTACACATCGGCACTGCTGGCTGTCCTGGCGTGATACACGTCCTGCCAAATCCGGTGATCGGCGTGAGTCGTCATGCTCTTGTAGAAGTCGGCCGATGTGAGCACCATGACAACGGCGCACATGCCGGCAAGATCGTTGATCCCTAGCGCACGAGCGCCTTCAAAAGCGCTAGCCGTGGCCTTGACCCGCCCGGCTTCAATCAAGGCTTTCACGACGGACAACTTGCAGTGAGGGCTGCCTTTCTCCATGCCTCATTATAACCTTGTTGGTATATTTGGCTAGTAGGTTATATTTCTCCGGCGCGCCTTGTTTCCCGTTCCTGCGTGACGACGTCCCATCCCGAGGATCAATACACACCGCGACTGCGCGCGCTGACGCGATGGCGTTGGGTTTCGCGTTCGATGCGCGAGTAGTAATGGAACTCGATGCCGTCGAGCAGGATCATCGCTTCGGCGAGGAATTGCGTGCTGCCGACACCGAGTTTGTCGCCGCCGTCGAGCACCAGACCGAGCGCTTCGAGGCGGGCATTGAAGGCGTTGAGGTCGCGCATGCTGGCGTTACCTTCATCGTTCAACTTGCGCGCGGCGGACTCGTCGAGATTCTCGACCAGGGCCATCAACACGAACGGCGTCGCGGTATTGAGATTGATCGGGCTGCCCGATGGCGTGGCACAGACTTGCGGCGCGAGTCGCGCGTAGACCTCGTCATCGACGCCGCGCACCACACGCAGTTCGGAGACGTGCATGAAGGCCTGATTGGCCGCGCGCCGCGATGGCGTCGCCAATTGGTAAGCCAGGTCCTCGGCGCCGCGCGTACCCGACTCGTTGTCGGCATCGGCATAGTCGACGATCGTATCGGCGAGTTCCGGCGGCAGTTTGAGCGCACGCAGCAGCCGATCGAAACGCCGCCGCGCGATCGCGTCGGCGACACCATTGACGACCAGATGATTGAGATTGAAGCAGCCGTTCAACTCGCGTACGCGACCGGTGATCTTGCCGCCCTGCACATCCAACGGCGGCAACTGACGCGCCCAGATGTCACCGAGGGTATCGATGCCCGGCTCCTCATTCGCATCGCGGCGCAACCAGTCCAGCGCCCAAACTTCGAGCCCACGCGCATAGGCGTAGGCCTGCTGCTCGCGCACCTGATTGCGCGTGCGCGCGAGTGCCAGATCAGTGCTGTCGAGCAGACTCGCGACGATCAGCGTCGCCAGCGCCACCAGCAACACCGCGATGATCAGGGCGACGCCACGTTGACGCTTCATGGCCTTAATCCACCGGGCACCAGGCCACTGCCATCGGGTGACGCTTCTGCCACCTCGGACAAGTCGACAATCCGCGTGATCACGCCGTAGTCCTCGGTGTCGATGCTGAACTCGACCGCGCGCGGCAATTTCATCAGGGCATTCCCCTGCCCCTGCAGGTTCGATGGCGGCCATAGTTCGCGCCACTGCTCGCCATCGAGATAACGGAACCCGAGCTTGCGCACGCGCGCCAAAAGGTCGCGCGTGTTCGGCACGGTCGCCGGGGTGCGATCGAGCACGGCATAACTGATGCGCGCGATGTGTTCGTCACGCAGGGCGTAGCCGACGCGTTCGATCTCGGCACGTTCCTGCTGCAGCGGATTGGCCGCACCGGCCCGTGTGAAGGCGACGGCGTCGCGCGCACCCACCAACGCCGCCTCACGTTCGCCGTAGCCGCCGCGCACCGGGCGCGCAAAGGTCTGGCGCAGATCGCGCTCGATCAATCCGACCGTAAATTGCAGCGCGCGCAGGCGCTCGTTCTGCTGCGTCAGGCCATCGCGTGTGCGCAGCAGGGCGTCGACACTGCCGTAGGCGGCGATCATCAGCAACGCGAAGATGAACACCGCGACCAGCACTTCGATCAAGGTGAAGCCGCGAGTGCTCATGGCCGCCCCGCGAAGCCGACCAGGCTGCGGATCGGCGCATCGTCATTGCCGGCATCGCGTGCGAACACGTGTACATCGATGCGTCGCAGCGCCGGCTCGGGCGTGTTCTGCACAACGCGCTGCCAGCGGTATTCGCGCGGCCCCATGCGCATGCGCCCTTCACTCTTGCCGAGGTTTGGAAACGGTTCGCGCAGACGCGATTCGGTGAGCACATTGGCCGCGACCCAGTCGGCGAGGGTGAGTTCACGCAGATGATCGGCGTCGCGCGTCAAGCGTGCTGCGGCAGCGAGCAGGGCGACGAGCGCGATTGCGACGACCGCGAGCGCCACCAGCACTTCCACCAATGAAAAACCGCGCGCGGTCTTCATGGCGCGCGCTTGCGCTCGATCCAGTCGCGATCGTCGACACTGCGGTGCTGCACCCGTGTGCGCCCATCGAAGGCGATATCGATGCGCCAGCGCGTCGCGCGTTCGCCCGCGCCGAGATCGATCGTCATCGGCGTGGCCTCACCGGACGCGAAACACAGGAACTGCGGCTTCTCGTCGAAGGATTCCGCCAACGCTTCGTTGTCCGCCGCGAGTTGCAACAGGTTCGGCAAGGTCGCCATCTTCAATGCCGGATCGTCATCGATGAAGCGCCACTGCTCGCCGAAGCGCGTGCTGAAGGCGTAGCCGCCGGCGCGCAGATGCAGTCCGATCTCGCGCCCGGTCAACTCGGCGCGTTCGCAGGCGTAGACGACACGTGCTTCCAGACGATCGGCTTCGCGGCTCAGCCATTGTTCTTCGTCGCCGGCGCTCACCGACAACACCAGTACCGAGGCCAGCACCGAGATGATGACGACCGTGACCAGAATTTCGATCAGGGTGAACCCGCGCGTCGCGGCGCGCATCGGGCTTACTCGGTCCAATTGCCGATGTCGGCCGCCAGACCTTCACCGCCCGTCTGGCCATCCTGCCCGAGTGAGTAGACGTCGAAGTCGCCGTGGCTACCTGGACTGACGTACTGGTAGTCGCGGTTCCACGCGTCTTTCGGCAGCCGGTCGATGTATCCGCCGCTACGCCAATTCGCGGCTTCCGGGCTGCCGCCGGGCTTGTTCACCAGCGCTTCCAGACCCTGATCGGTACTGGGAAAGGTGAAGTTGTCGAGCTTGTACAGGTTCAGCGCCGTCGACAGGCCCTGCACATCGGCGCGCGCCTTCGCGACCATGGCCTCGTCGGTACGACCGAGCACACGCGGCACCACGATCGAGGCGAGGATTGCAAGGATCACCACCACCACGAGAATTTCGATCAGGGTGAAGCCGCGGGGTTGCTGCAGTCGCATCGGGAAAGCCTTGCTGTAACGGAAACCGGCCACGATCATAACGCCACCCCACAGAACAAGCAGTTGGTATGAGCCCGAGCAATGTCGAATTGGCAGCCCGTGACCTCGCCGTCGTCTGGCATCCATGCACGCAGATGCGTGACCACGAGTCTTTGCCGATGGTTCCCATCCGCCGTGCCCAAGGCGCTTGGCTTGAGGACTTCGATGGCAAACGTTATCTCGACGCGATTTCAAGCTGGTGGGTGAATCTGTTCGGACATGCCGAGCCGCGGCTCGATGCGGCCTTGCGCGACCAGATCGGCAAGCTAGAACACGTGCTGCTCGCCGGCTTCACGCACGAACCCGCGATCGAACTCGCAGAAGCACTGGTGCGCGTCGCACCGGCCGGGTTGACGCGCGTGCAATACGCCGACAACGGCTCGAGCGCAGTCGAGATCGCGCTCAAGCTCGCCTTCCATCACTGCCGCAATCGCGGCGATGCAGCACGCACGCAGTTCGTCGCGCTCGCCGGCGGCTACCACGGTGAAACCCTGGGTGCGCTCTCGGTCACCGACATCCCGCTGTATCGCGAAACCTACGCGCCGCTGCTGTTGTCGCCGATCACCGCGCCCTCGCCCGATGCGAACCAGACACAGGCGGGCGAATCGGCGTTCGATGTGGCGGTGCGGGCGGCGGATGCGCTCGATGTCTTGCTCGCAGAACACGGCCAAAATGTCTGCGCCATGATCATCGAACCACTGGTGCAATGCGCCGCCGGCATGCGCATGCACGATCCCGAATACCTGCGTCGTGCGCGCAAAGCTTGCGATCGCCACGGCGTGCTGCTGATCGCGGACGAGATCGCGGTCGGGTTTGGTCGGACCGGCACGCTGTTCGCCTGCGAACAGGCCGCCATCGCGCCGGATCTGCTGTGTCTGTCGAAGGGCCTGAGCGGCGGCTATCTGCCTTTGTCTGCGGTGCTGGCGACCGAGTCGATCTACCAGAGCTTCTACGACGAATACACGAAACTGCGCGCGTTCCTGCATTCGCACAGCTACACCGGCAATGCACTCGCCTGTCGCGTGGCGCTCGAGGTTCTGAATATTTTCCGCGATGAACCGGTGCTGGAGCGCAACCGCGATCTCGCGGCACATATGGCGCAAGCGATGTCCGCGCTCGACGGGCATCCGAACATCGCCAACTTGCGCCAGTGCGGCATGATCGCGGCCTTCGATCTGGTGCGCGACCGGACAACGCGCGAAAGCTTCGACTGGCGCGAACGCCGCGGACTGCGCATTCACCAGCACGCGATGCAACGCGGCGTGCTGCTGCGTCCACTTGGGTCGAGCGTCTATTTCATGCCACCGTATTGCATCACCCGCGACGAGATCGACCTGCTCGTCGATGTCGCGCGGGAGAGTGTCGAGTTCGCGGCGCGCTGACGCGCCCCAGGAGTCCAGCCATGCGCCGTATCCGATTGTTCGTGGACCTGGAATTGCACGTCGACGCCGATATCGCCCTGCCCGATTTCGCCGCCAACCACGCCGTGCGCGTGCTGCGTTTGCGCGATGGCGATACCGTGACTCTGTTCAACGGCGATGGCAACGACTATGCCGGCAAACTTGAACTCGGCAAGCGCGAAACTCGTGTGCGGGTGACCCAAGTGCAGACCGTCGACAACGAATCGCCGCTCGCGATCACCCTGGTACAGGCGATCGCGCGAGGCGAGAAGATGGACCTGATTCTGCAGAAAGCGACCGAACTCGGCGTGGCCAGGATCGTTCCGGTCATCACCGAACGCACCGAGGTGAAACTCGACGACGACCGCGCCGACAAGCGCATCGTGCACTGGCAGCGCGTGCTCGAATCAGCCTGCGAGCAATGCGGTCGGGCGCAGATTCCGGTGGTCGAGTCGCCGCTCACACTTGAGCGTTCGGCACGATTGTTCGCCGACAGCGACGAACTGAAACTGGTGCTGCATCCGGACAACGGCCAAGCGATTTCGACCCTGCCGGCCATGACCCAGGTCGCGATCGCGATCGGCCCCGAAGGCGGATTTTCCGATCGTGATCTCGGCGTGCTCGACCAGGCCGGATTCCGCCGCATCACGCTCGGCCCACGCATCCTGCGTACCGAAACCGCGGGGCTCGCGACGATCACCGCGTTGCAAACGCGCTTCGGCGATCTGGACTGAGGGTGCAGTTGGTGATGCTATGATGTGTCGCAACCTGAATCATGGTGATTGACATGCGCACCACAGTAACCTTTGAGCCCGATGTTTACGCCAAATTGAAGCGTCTCGGGAAAAATCAGGAGTTCAAGCCGTTTATCAATGAAGTGTTGCGACATGGCCTTCAAGAGATCGAGCGGACGCGGACGCTGCGTGCGAAGCCAGGTTTGGAATTGCCGGTGTTCGAAGTGCAGCCGCTGATTTTTGACCTGGACAACGTCCATCAATTGCTGGAAGACCTGGAATTGCACGATGCTGGTTGATGCCAATGTGTTGCTGTATGCGCTGCTCAAGAATTTTCCGCAGCATGTGCGCATGCGCGAGTGGCTGACGTTGCAGCTTTCGCAAAATCAGCGCATTGCCGTACCGTGGGCAAGTGTGTTGGCGTTCATGCGCATTGCGACCAATCGGCGGGTGTTGGCGGTGCCGTTGACCTCGCAGCAAGCATTGCAAGCGATGACTGCGCTCATCGCACATCCAAACGTATGGATCGCCTGGCCTACGCCTGACCACCTTCGCATTTTCTCCGAACTGTGCGATCGGCACGCCGCCATGGGCAATATGGTCATGGATCTTGATATCGCTGCGTTGGCCATGGAACACGGTTTGCGCGTGGTGTCGGTCGATACCGATTTTGCGCGTTTTCCGGAATCACGCTGGCTGAATCCGCTGGCAACATGACGACAGGAACCGTCGGCGCTTGCTCAAAATGGTCCGCGCATCGGCAGCGTTTGATCGACACGCGCGCCGTACCACTGGCCACGCAATTTCACGAAGACGCTGTCGCCGTAGATCAGGCTGCGCGCACTGTGCGAATAGTCGCCGTATTGCTGGCCCATTTCGACGTACCACGCCGCAGGCAGTTTGATCGGGCCCACCGTACCGGTGTTGGTATCGATGTCGACGACCGCCAATCCGGACTGCCGCCATGGCGAAGGCATCCACGGATTTTGCGGCGTACCTTCCGCGAGATCGACCGGAATCGCGACCCGGTATTGGCCGCCGCCGAGATCCACTATTGCAAAGGCGCGGTGATCTGCGAGCAGGGACGACCAACTGCCATTGCTGCCAACGACGCGCTGCCAACGTTCGACCGGGTGGTTGCGATCACGCTGATCGAACAGACTGAACTTCAGACCATTGGTGCCGGGTCTCGCATCGAGGCCAAAGCCGAACAGCCAGCCGCCGGGCAGTGCATGCAGATACTCGGAATAACCCGGAACTTCGAGCGCGCTGTCGAGCTTTGGATCAAGTGGATTGGACAGATCGATGGCATAGAGCGGATCGGTCTGCCGGAAACTGACGGCGTACACCACGTCGCCATGAAAGCGTACCCCGTGAGGTTGCTCGTTCGCCGGACCGATCGGTTCAGGACGCGCGGCATTGGGCAATTGCGCGACGATGACGAGTTTTTTCGCGGCGAAATCTTCCTTCAGCACGCTGAGGCGAAACAGCGAGTTGCTCTGGAAGGTGTTGGCCGCGTCGGTGAGCACGCGCAGGTGTGCGCCGAGTTCGCTGAAGCGGAACGAGTCATCGCTGCTGCTGGTGATGCCGCCAAACACGCTGCCGCTGCCGCGGTAATCCAGCGCGCCGAGGCCGAGCTTGTGAATATCCAGCACACGCCCGTAGGGAATGAGCGCCGGCGCCAATACGCTGTTGTTGCGGTATTGCGTTGTCGCCAGATACCACGACGTGGGCGACACATACGAGGTGTCGACGCGTGAAAAAACCGACGAGAATTGCGGCGCGACGTCGTCGACATCGAACTTGGTGACCGTGGTCAGTGTCCGTTCCCACGCGTCCGGCGCGTAGTTCGGCAGCCAGGTGTTGGCGACATTGACCATCGACCGGAACGCGCCCTGACCGCTGCGCCATTGCGGGTAAACGGCGACACCGGCCGCGTCGGTTTTCACCACGTCCGCGGTGGCCAGATACAGCACGTCGTCGATGCGCCGACTGGTCGCGAAGGCGCCATCCAATTCAAGACGGGTGCGTTCGACCGGAAGTCCGTTCGCGTGCACGTCGTAGACAATCGCCCAGGTCTTGCCCGTCAGCGCCGAGTAGCCGCAAAGGTCGTCGAATCCGGCGTAATACGCTTGCGTGGACGCGATCACGACCAGCACCGGAGTCGGCGTGCGCGCAAGCAGATGCACCCCGACCAGCTGCGCATACGGCACGGTCGTCACCGCAACCTGATGCTGCAACTGCATGCCGCCATCACTGCCCGACAAGCCATGCACGCGCAGCAAGGCATCGCTCGGCGCGCTGCCACCGACTTGTTGGCGAATACTGAACAGGCGATCGCCAAGGCGTTTCATCTCGTCATGCTCGTCGACACCCGCTTCCTGCAGATTGGTCGTGCTCGCGATCTGTGCCGGCGGCGGACCGGGTGAAAAGTCGATGCAACCGTCGAGGCCGTTGTAAGGGTTGCGCGCGACGGTCTGGACGAAATAACCCGCCAACGCCGAGTCCGACCCGAAGCGCGCCAAAGCGCTGGCATGCGGGCGCGAGTTTGGCGCTGCGGTGTAGCGCGTCAGCAGCGTCTGTTGGCGATACCAGAACAGGCCATTGGCATCGGACAGGGTGATCGATGCGGCCGCGTCGTCCTGTCCCGGAAACAGCACATCAATCTGCCCACCGGGCTCGAAGAAGTTCATCCCTGGCGAGGTGATTCGCCGATAGATGCGCTGCGCTTGCAACACGCCCGCGCCAATTGTGCCTTGGGCAAACGACCAGGTCGGTTCGCCGAGTCGATCGTAGGCAACAGCGATCGAACCGAGCCAGTCGCCCTGCTGGATCAGCATCTGGCCATGACCACCCTCGAGCGGATCAAACCAGAAGCCGGAACGGTCGCCGACGCTGAAATCGCGGTTAACCACGAAGCGGAGCAACGCATGGCGTCGCACACGACCATCGAGCAGCATGTCGAGCGTGGCGTGGTCTTCGTCACTGCGCCGGAAGCGAAGATTGCCGGAAGGCGTCGCGCCAGCAAGCCGACCGGCGGCGACATTCCAGCGCGGGCGATACAGGTCCAACGCCACCACACCGGGTGCCTCACGCACGGCACCACCAAACCACCAGCGCGGATTACCGGCGACGTCGAAATCCGTGAGCAAAGCCGAGCTGACCGCACCCGACGGCGCAATGGTGAGCGACCATCCGGGATCGGCCGGATCAAACCAGACATCGGTGCGCTCACTGTCGGGTGCCGCGGTGAAATCGCGCTGCGCGAGACTTGGAAGTGCGATCAGCAAGAGCAGAAACAGGACGACACGGCGCATGGCATATCTCCTCGGCAACAGACTGAAAGCGAACGCTACTGCGAATCGTTCGCAATCAGATTAACCCTCAAAATGGGAATTGACAAGCGCCGCTGCGGCCAATCATTCGAAGCCGGAAGCGAACAACACTTCGCTGGTGGACGGGACCAGGGTGCCGATGTTGAGCGTCGCCGGCGTACCGAATGCCGCCGGCGTGATCACCGCTGCGCCCGCTTCCGGTGGCAGTCGCGTCGTGAGTGAAAACCGGTACAGCGCGCCCCACGGTTGCGAATCCCCATTCGGTGCGGCGATGCGCAACGCGCCATCGGCGTAGGTGACATCCCATGCGTTCGCGCCGGCCTGGTGCATGTCCACACTCGCGCCCGAGTTGCTTGCAATCGGGATCGACAACGCGCCGAGGCCGAGATTGCTGAGCACGCGCAGATTGGGTTCGGTACCGGTGGTGACGGCGCGCGCGAAATCGAAATTCATCAGCGCATAGTCATAGCGATAGCGGCCGTCGCCGAGACTGGCAACCTTGACCGAAAGCCGCACATGACCGTCGCTGGTCGCGAGATCGCGGCTCATGCTTGTTGCTGACGTGCTGCCGGGCGTGACCCACTGGTCGAGCACCGGACCGGACACGAACGGAAACAGGGGATCGCCAACGGTTTCGTAGAAACTCAGCATCCACTTGTTCGACGGCAACGGCGACCACGAGGGCACGAAGCGCCGATGCCCGAGCGAATTCGGCAGATTGGTGTCGTCACGCACCACGTACCAGGCTTCGATGAACCAGGTCGCGCCCGGATTCAACGCGGGCGTGATGTTCGCCTCACTGGTGACGGCGCGATGATCGAAGGTCGAATAGAACGGAAGATCGTCCGCGCCGTCGCAGTTCGCGTCGCGGAATGAATTGCAGCGCCCCCATTGACCACGCGCGGGGATGATCTCGTGGCGTGGCGCCAGATAGGCCGAGCTGTCATTGGTCGACCAGCCATAAGTATCGGTGCATCCCGCCCAAAGCACATTGGCCGGTCCGCAGCCGCAACCATTGTCGCCGTTCGGAAACTGATTGCCGGAATAGAACGCGTGCTTCGCGCCCGAACGCGCAATCTGCTCGATCTGTCCGAGTGCATTGATGCGATAGGCGGCCCACACCAGCATCGGGTGCTGGTCGTTGCCGGCATACGGATAGGCGTGCGGGCTGACCATGAACTTCTCGTACCAGGGCGCATCGGCATTGCCAACACCTTGCAACTTCGCCGACGGCGTCAACTTCACCTGCGCCAGCGCTGCGCCGTTGCCGGTGCAATGGCCATTGCAGGTGGCATCCGCATCCATGAGGTCGGTCAGCGCGACATCGATGGTGAAACCGTTGCCGGGCTGTGGAAAATTCGGCGTGGCACAACCGAGCAGCACCTTGGCAGAATGCGCGAGCCGCAGCGTCAACGTCGCCGAAGCGAGCGGCACGCCGACCAGACCACGGTCGCCGATGTGCGCAGCCAGCGCCCGTCCAATGCGCACGTCGAAATGCCGCCACTCGGCGACATCGCCGTCCTGCCGTTGTTGCGGTTGCGCGTGACCGAAACGCAGCCATTCGCCCTGCTTGCGATCGACCAGCGCAAATTCGAATGCGATCGCGTCGCGCACCACGAGTCGCGGCTGATCGATTCGGATGCGTTTGCCACGCAGGCGCAACGACAAGTCCGAAGTCACGTCGAAGGCAGCACCGAGCAGCGCATCGAGTTGTCCACGGCGCAGGCGCAGACGTTGATCCGACATGCCACGCAGCTTCAGTTCGGTATCGCTACTGGCCAACCTGAGTTCGCCGAGACTGTCCGCGTGCCACGTGATCGCGAGGACGCCGTCGCGCGGCGCCACCTCTTCGATTTGGGCGCGCGCATCGAGCACGACCGACAGCAACATCATCAACATGACTCTGCGCATCGAAGTTCCACCAAGACCGATGTGGCGATTGTCCACAATGAGCGCGAGGAAAGTCGTGAAGCGACCGACAGCTTTCAACCGTCGGTCGCAGCGATCAACCGGTCACGCTGCGCAGCGACTGCGATTGCTGCGGCCAGCGCTGCAGAATCGCCGATTTGATGCCGGCGACATCGAGTCCGACTTGGCTCAGCAATTGCTCGCGGCTCATGTGCTCGATGAAGGCATCGGGCAGGCCGAGATGCAGCACCGGCGTGGTCAGGCCATGCGCACTCAGCAATTCGGCGACTGCGCTGCCGGCGCCGCCTTGCACGACGTTGTCTTCGATGGTCACGAAGGCATCGTGGCTGCGTGCCAGTTCGAGGACGAGTTTGTCGTCCAGCGGCTTGATGAAGCGCATGTTGACCAGCGTCGCGTCGATCTCGTTGGCCACGACATGGGCCGACGCCACCATCGCGCCGAACGCCAGCAGCGCCAGACCACGACCGTGACGACGCACCTCGGCTTCGCCGATCGGCAACACATCGAGCTCGTCGGAGACCGCGACACCCGGGCCGCTGCCGCGCGGATAACGCACCGCCGCAGGACCGACATGGCGGAAGCCGGTGGTGAGCATGCGTCGGCATTCGGCTTCATCGGCCGGCGCCATCACCAGCATGTTCGGAATGCAGCGCAGGAAACTGAGGTCGAAACTGCCGGCGTGGGTGGCGCCATCCGGACCGACGACGCCGCCGCGATCGATCGCGAACAGCACGTCCAGCTGCTGCAGGGCGACGTCATGGATCAACTGGTCGTAGGCGCGCTGCAGGAAGGTCGAATAGATCGCAACCACCGGCTTCATGCCTTCGCAAGCCATGCCGGCGGCGAGCGTCACCGCGTGCTGTTCGGCAATCGCGACATCGAAGTAGCGCTGCGGGTATTCCTGCGAGAACCGCACCAGGCCGGAACCTTCGCGCATCGCCGGGGTGATGCCGAGCAGCTTTGAATCCGCTTTGGCCATGTCGCACAACCAGTCGCCGAACACCTGTGTGTACGTCGGCTTGGCTGGGCCCGGCTTCTTGACGATGCCGACCTTGGGATCGAACGGACCGACCGCGTGATATTCGATCTGGTCGCCCTCGGCGCGTTCGTAGCCCTTGCCCTTCTTGGTGATCACATGCAGCAACTGCGGGCCGCGCTGCTCCTTCATGATCGCGAGCGTGCGCACCAGTTCCGGCAGGTCATGGCCGTCGACCGGTCCGACGTAGTGGAAGCCCATTTCCTCGAACAGGGTCGAAGGCAGGGCCATGCCCTTCCAGTGTTCTTCCCAGCGTTTCAGGAAGCGGCCGACGCGACTGCTGCGCGGAAACAGTTTTTTTCCGCCTTCGCGGATTGCCGTGTAGGTCGGCCCGGCGAGCAGGCGCGCGTACATCTTGGTCAGGCCGCCGACGTTTTCGCTGATCGACATCTGGTTGTCGTTCAACACCACCAGCAAGTCGGGCTCCGGTTGCAGACCACCGGCGTGGTTCAGCGCCTCGTAGGCCATGCCAGCGGTCATCGCGCCATCACCAATGACGGCAATGACGCGACGCGGGTCGTTCTGGCGCTGCAGTGCAACCGCCATGCCGAGTGCCGCTGAAATCGACGTCGAAGAATGGCCGACGCCGAAGGTGTCGAATTCGCTCTCTTCGCGGCGCGGAAACGGCGCGACGCCGTCTTTCTGCTTCACGGTGTGGATGCTGTCGCGCCGCCCGGTGAGGATCTTGTGCGGGTAGCACTGGTGGCCCACGTCCCAGACCAGGCGATCAGTCGGCGTGTCGTACAGGAAATGCAGGGCGACGGTCAGCTCGATCACGCCGAGCCCGGCGCCAAAGTGTCCGCCCGACAGCGCCACCGAATCGATCAGATAAGCGCGCAGCTCATCGGCGATCGCCGACAGTTCGGATTCGGGAAAACGGCGCAGGTCGGCGGGGACGGCTATCTGCGCCAGTCGCGGATAGCGCTGGGAATCGATCATGGACACATTCAAACAGGAATGGCGGCCATTGTCCGGCGAAGCCCCAGACAGAGCAAGGCGAAACCGGGGCACTGGCGACGCGCGTTCACTCGCCGGGGTGATAGCGGCGTTGTGCGCGCCGCTCCACGTCTTCGCGATAAAAGGCCACGTCCTTGAACTGGCCGGCCGCGTAGCGTTCGGCCTGATCGGCGAAATGTGGTGAAGCCGGATCGCCGCTTTGACCACCGGCCAACAAGGATTTGGCTCTCACGCGCGGACCGAACTCGACGGCGGCGACGAAGCTGTTGCCCTTGATGCCATAGATGCGCTTTGTTGCCGCACCCGGTTGTCCACCGAATGCGGCCAGTGCGCCCCAATTACCCGAGGCCATCGGCACCGGCACGCTGGGCTTCGCGTCGTCGAAACGCGATTCGATCGCACCATCAAGGCGCTGCAAGCGGTTCACTTCGCCCCAGGGCACATTCCAGGTACCGAAGTCGGCCTGCAACTTCGACAACGTCGAAGCGAACGCGACGAGCCGATCCGCCGCGGCACTGTCCCGCCCGGCCCATTCGACCTCGGCCATCGTCACGAAACCCGCCGCCAGGAACCGCTGTTTCAGCATCGCGGCGCCGTAGAAATGCGCCAGCGTCATCGCCACCGAATCGAGCGAAACCTTGCGATCCCAGCGCCGCAGCAGCGCGATCGGCGCTTCGAGCTGTGGCCATTGCTTGCGGTTGTGGTCGTAGGCGCTGAACAATCCGGGCAGCAACACTTCGAACGCGGGCAATTCGGGGTCGTAGGCGAGGTCGGTCAGGCCATCGAGCGTCAGTTGCTGCACATCCTTCAACACCCGCACCGCATGAATGCCGCGATAGGTTTCCACATCCGGCGCCATGTAGGCGGGATAGTCCTCACGCTTTGGGCTGAATTCCTGCGCGGCGGTGAATGGCGTCGAGTTGCAGTTCTGAAGCCAGCCATTGGCCGGATTCAGCAGGGTGATCATCTCGTCGAGTGCGTGCACGCCGGCCCAGTCGGTGCGCGGGTCGCTGCCGTCGAGCGGCTTCGCGTAGTCGAAGGCTGGATCGCGCTTGGGCATGAAGTTGCCGTGAAAATACGCGATGTTGCCGGACGCATCGGCGAACACGGTGTTGTTCGAGGAGTTGCTGCGAATCTGCATGACCTCGCGGAAACCGGCGTGGTCACGCTGCTTCATGCGCATATAACTCTGGCGCAGGGCATCGACCGGGTTCCAGTTGATGCGCGTCGTCGTCCAGCGGCCATCGATCGTGTGCGTCACCGGGCCCTGATGGGTGCGATAGACCGGGAAGCTGCGGCTGCGCATCGTGTCGCCGTCGCGGTACTTCAGCGTCACGTCGAAACTTTCGAGCGGACGCAGGGCCGTGCCGTAGCGGTAGTTCAGCGCGCCGCCGTCGCGCACGACCTGTTGCACGTACTCGTCCATGAAATCGGCACGCGTCGTCGTGTGCATCCAGCCGGTCGTCTCGTTGAATCCCTGGTAGACAAAGAACTGGCCCCAGGTCACCGCACCATAGGCATTCAATCCTTCCTCGCTGACGACATGCACTTCGCCACGGAAGAAGAACGAGGTGTGCGGATTGATCAGCAGCAACGGGTGGCCCGACTGCGTGCGGCTGCCGGAAATCGCAAAGCCATTCGAACCCGACGGTTCTGCGAAGTGCGGATTCGCCACGGTCGCAACCGATGGCATGACCGGCATCGCCACGGCTGCGGCTTGCGCTATGGGCACATCCGCCTCGTTCGCACGACCGCGACCGTAGAACGCGGCGATGCCTGCGAGCGGAACCGCTTCGATATCGCCGCCGATCGAACCTTCGAAGAAGTAGAACGGCATCCACGGCTCGAAGCGCGTGAGCACAAGCGGCTTCACTTCGGGATGGGTCGCGAGATAGTGGTTCAGGCCATCGGCGAAAGCGCGGCAGAGTGTGCGCAACCATTCCGGTGCTGCGACGTAGGCGGCTTCGGCCTCAAGGCGGGTCATGTAAAGGTTCGCGCGCAAGTCGCTGTACAGCGCAGCCTCGCCCTGCACTTCCGCGAGCCGTCCCGTCGCCCACAGATAGTTGCGCTCGATGCGCGGAAAGTCGTCCTCGGCCTGCGCGTAGAGCAGACCGAACACGGCATCGGCATCGGTCTTGCCGTAGATGTGCGGCACGCCATAGTCGTCGCGAATGATGGTGACGCGCTGCGCGATCGCGTGCAGCCGGTCCGACTCGGACACGACCACAGCGGTCGCGTCGGGCACAGCGGGTGCGGTGGATTGGGGCGCGCTCGCGCAGCCCGCGAGCGCCAAGCCTGCGGCCAGAACAAGCATTAACCATCGAAAATGCCGCATCGCCCACTCCGTGAATGCCTGAAAGAACGCACTTTAGCGCACCGTCCGCGCTCGATCTTCTGGTGGGACGACATCGATGTACGTCGCCTCGACGGCGGCGTCTGAGCGCATCGCGACAGCGAATTGCGGAGAAATTGCGAAACCGTGCGCACCATGGTTCCGGTGCTGACGGGCTGTCGCTATCGTGGGGTCCGAATCGACGGTTTCGTGACCCATGCGCCTTTGGCAAAGACTTTTCGTGGTGATAGCCGGCGTCGGCGCCCTCGCCGTGGTCGCGGTGCTGATCGCGCAGCAGCAGGCGTTCCGGCGCGGCTTCGTCGATTATCTGAACACGCTGGAAGCACAGCGCGTCGAGGAAATCCGCGACCGGCTTGCGCTTTACTACCCGGGCGATCCGAACTGGTGGTCGATGCGCGATGACCCGCGTCGTTTCGGCGAGTTGATCGGCGCACGTCAGCCCGATAGACCGTTGCGCGACGGGCGCGATGCCCAGGGATTTCCGGACGGACCACCGCCGCGCCGCTTTGACGGCCCACTGCAGCGCCGCGATCCGCGCCCCGGTGACGATCGCGCTGATCCGGATCGACCGCGCCCGCCGCGTCCGCCCGGCGCCAATGAATTCTCCGGCCGCCTGCAGTTGTTCGACGCGAACGGCGAACGTGTCGCCGGTGCGCCGCAGGTGCCACCGGACGCGCGCCTGAAGCGCTGGCCGATCCTTGTTGCGGGTTTGCAGGTCGGGGAATTGCGCCTGGTCGCGATCCGCGCCCCGGAAGCCGAACTCGATCAGGCCTTCGCGCGTTCGCAGACGCGGCGCGGACTGTGGACGGCGGCCCTGCTGATCCCGCTGGCCCTGCTCGCGGCGTTCGTGTTCGCGCGCATCGCGCTGCGCCCGCTGGCGCGTTTCACCCGCGGCTTTCACGAACTTGCGAGTGGTCGATTCGACACCCGCATCGACGGCGGCGGTCGCGACGAATTCGCGGCCCTCGCGCAGGACTTCAATCGCCTCGCTTCGGCGCTCGCGAAACAGCGCGACAGTCAGCGCGAATACATCGCCGACGTCGCGCACGAATTGCGCACGCCGATCGCGATCCTTCGTGGCGAACTGCATGCACTGGAAGACGGCGTGCGCCCGCTCGACCGCAAGGCGGTGGAGTCGCTGTCCGCTGAGGTGAACCGGTTGACGCGCCTGGTCGAAGATCTGCACCTGCTCGCGCAAAGCGATACCGGCGCGCTGAATTACCGCATGCAGCGCGTCGATCTCGCTGAGCTGATCAACGACGCCGCCGATACGTGGCGTCCGCAGTTCGAGCGCGCCGGCCTTGTGCTGACGATGGATGTGCGCAGCGACCCCGCCTGGATCGACGGCGATGACCAGCGCCTGATGCAGTTGCTGAACAACCTGCTCGGCAACAGTCTGCGTTACACCGATGCGCCTGGTCGCGTCGAGATCGCGCTGCGCCGTGTCGGACGCGATTGGCAGCTGACGATCAGCGATTCCGCACCCGGCGTGCCCAATGATGCGTTGCCGAAGCTGTTCGATCGCCTGTATCGCGTCGACGCCTCGCGCGCACGCAGCCATGGCGGCGCCGGGCTCGGGCTCGCGATCGCCGCACGTATCGTCGAGGCGCATCACGGTCGCATGGGTGCGAGTGCGAGCGCGCTCGGCGGCCTCGCGATCCAGGTCGAATTGCCGGCCGGCGACGCGCCATGAACAGCGCGGCGATGCGCGTACTGATCATCGAGGACGAGCCCAAGCTCGCCGCCCTGCTCACCGACTATCTGCAACGCGACGGCTATGTCTGCGCGACCGTGCTCGATGGCGGCGCCGCGATTGCGCAGATCCGCGCCTTCGATCCGGCGATCGTGCTGCTCGACCTGATGTTGCCGAACAAGGACGGCTACACGATCTGCCGCGAACTGCGCGCGTTTTCGACGGTGCCGGTGATCATGCTGACGGCGCGTGTCGACGAGATCGATCGCCTGCTCGGCCTCGAACTCGGCGCCGACGATTACCTGTGCAAACCCTATTCACCGCGTGAAGTCGTGGCCCGCGTGCGCGCGCTGTTGCGGCGCACACGCCAGTGGTCGGCCCTGCCCGCGTTGACCGACCCGCTGCAGCTCGATTCCGAGCGCTTCGAAGCACGCATCGACGGCCATGCCGTCACGCTGACGCCGGTCGAATTCCGCCTGCTCGCCAAGCTCCACGAAAAACCCGGCCACGTGCTGTCGCGCGCGCAACTGCAGAGCGCGATCTACACCGACCACCGTGTCGTCACCGACCGCACCGTCGACTCGCACATCAAGAACCTGCGCAAGAAACTCACTGATGCCAAAGCGGGCTTTGATCCGGTCAGTTCGGTGTATGGCGTGGGTTATCGGTATGAGGTTTGAGGCGCGTATTCGACCTCGCACTCAGCCGATGCGCTTGACGCCTTCAAGTCGCGCTGCGGCCGCGTCGAATGTCAGCAGTGGCGATTGCGCAGCAATGGCACACAGCGCGGCGTGCAGGCAGTCGGCGAAATCCGCGCTCGGCGGGTGACGAAACAAGTGCAGCGCGCGTTCGATGGCGGCTTCATCCTGGAATTGCAGTTCACGTGCTTCGAGCAAGGCAATGAACGTCTGCGCGACGCTCGCACGATCAAATCCGTAGCGTGCACGCAGCACCCACTCCAGTTCCAGACTGACGCTGATCGGCACAAACATCTGCTGTCCACTGGCAACCGCCTCACGGAAGATGCGCTGCACCTGGCGGACTTGCAGCGCATCGTCAGCTACCAACCAACGCACCAGCACGTTGGTATCGACGCCGGGCATCAGTCTGCGCCGATCGCCATGTCGGCGGTAGCGACCTTGCGCCGCGTGCGTGGCGTCAACATGCCCTTCAATTCGAGGATCGACCGCCGCTTGCTGCGCATCACGATGGTGCCGTCAGCGACTTCCGTGAAGACCACGCGTTCTCCCGCTGAAATGCCAAGCGCCCGCCGCACCTGCAGCGGAATCGTGATCTGTCCCTTGCTCGTCACCATCGCTTCTGACATGTCGTTGCTCCGCCGTGATGGAAGATTCCTTACATTGCGGCCTAGTGTAAGGCGAAACGCGCGCCAGCGTCTCGGCATCCGCAGCAATCTGCTGGGCCTTTTCATAAGTGAGCGCCCGAAACCTCCACACTTTCTCCATCCTCGCTGGAAATTCGCAGGTCATTGTGGGCAGCACCGAATCGTCGGTCGAGTTGGAGCATTGCGATGAAACTGTTGACCTCTCTGATTCTGGGTGCCGCGCTGTCGATGTCGGCGGTAGTGGTGGCGCAGCCGCCGCGACCGGAAGAGGCAGTGGCGCAGTTGGGATTGAGTCCGGAACTGCGCGAACAGGTGCTGGCCACCTTTGCGACGGCGCGGAGCAAGCATGAAGCCTTGCGCGAGGGCGCCGAGGCGCAGCGTGCGGCGAATGATGCGGCGTTTTGCGCGATCCGCTCGGAGACCCAGGTGGCGCTCGCGAAAATTCTGAGCAAGGAACAACTGGACGCGTTGAATGCGGCGATGCGGCCACCGCGCCACCATGATGACGGTGACCGCGGCCACGGCATGCAGGGCGGTGGGCCGGGTCAGATGCAGGGCGGTGAGCGCGGCGGACCCGAAGGCGAACGCGGCGATCGACGTCCACCACCGCCACCGCGTTGCGATGATGTGCCCGCGTCGAACAAGCCGAGCGGAGAATGAGCATGTCCACGCGCGCAGGCTTTGGCAGCTTCTTGCTCATCGCGGCACTTGGCGTCAGTGCCCAGCACCGCGTCGTCAATTTTGAATCGGCGCATGTGCATCCGCTGGAGCGCACGCCCGATGGCACGCGCCTGATCGCGGTGAATACCGCCGACGCGCGCATCGAAGTGTTCACGCTCGACGGCCCCAACGCGACACCGACCGCAGAGCGCAGCATCGCGGTTGGGCTCGATCCGGTCAGCGTGCGTGCGCGCAACAACAACGAGGTCTGGGTCGTGAACCAGCTGTCGGACTCGATCAGTGTCGTTGATCTCGTGACGGGACGTGTGCGCGCCACACTCGCTACCGGCGACAAGCCGGCGGATGTGATCTTCGCCGGCACGCCGGAACGCGCTTACGTCAGCGTCGCCGGCCGCAACCAGTTGCGCATCTACAACCCGGCGAACCTAGCCGCCGCAGCGTCAATCATCAATCTCGAAGGTGAAGAACCGCGCGCGTTGGCGCGCAGTAGCGATGGCAGCCGCGTCTACATTGCCTTCTTCGAATCGGGCAATGGCACGAGCCTGATCGGCATCAACCAGGTGTCGAATCCGAATGGCCCGTATGGCGGACAGAACCCGCCGCCCAACAGCGGCAACGCGTTTGATCCGCCGCTCAATCCGGCCAACCCACCGGCACCCACGGCCGCGCAGATCATCCGTACCGACGCCCAAGGCGTTTGGCGCGACGGCAATGGCCGCGACTGGAATACGCAGATGCCCGGCGGTCGCCTGCATGACCACGACGTCGCGATCCTCAACACCGCGACCCAGGCGATCAGCTACGCCAACGCCTTGATGACGACGGTGATGGCGCTCGGTGTCGCCGCCGATGGTCGTGTTGCCGCCGTCGGCACCGAAGCGACCAACGAAGTGCGCTTCGAGCCGAACCTGACCTCGCGCTTCGTGCGCGTGCGCATCGGCCGCTTCGATCCGCTCACCCCGGCGACGAAGACCATTGCCGATCTGAACCCGCATCTCGACTACAACGTGACCAGCGTCAGCGCCGAACTGCGCGCGCAGTCGATCGGTGATCCTCGCGGCGTGCTATTCGATGCGAATGGTTCCGCGTGGATCAGCGGCATGGGCTCGAACCATGTGATCCGCGCCAATACGGATGGCACGCGGCTCGCGCGCATCAATGTCGGTCAGGGTCCGACCGGGTTGGCGATGTCCGTCGACGGCGCGCGACTGTATGTGTTGAACAAGTTCGATGGCGCGATCTCGAGCATCGACACGACGACCAACAGCGAAATTGCGCGTCTCGCGTTCTTTGATCCGACGCCAGCTGCGATCAAGGATGGCCGACCCTTGCTGTACGCGACGCAGAGTTCGAGTGGCCTCGGCCAGGTCGCCTGCGCCAGCTGCCATGTCGACGCCAAGAGCGATTTCCTGGCCTGGGATCTGGGCGATCCAGCAGGCACGATGAAGACCTTCAACCAGACCTGCCGACCGAATCAGGTTTGCGACAACTGGCACCCGCTCAAAGGCCCGATGGTCACCCAGGTGCTCAGCGGCATCGTCGGCAATGGCGCCATGCACTGGCGGGGTGATCGCGAAAATGTCTCCGCGTTCGCACCGGCCTTCGTCGGCTTGCAAGGCCGCAGTTCGGCGCCGGATGCCGCCGACATGGCCAAGCTCGAAACCTTTCTCGCCAATGTCGCCTACCCGCCGAACCCGAACCGGAATGCCGACGGCAGCTTGCCGACTTCGATCAATGTCACCGGCGGCACCGGCAATCCGGTCAATGGCCAGAGTGTTTTCCAGAACCAGCCGACACTCGGTCCGTCGACGTGCGTGTCCTGCCACGCGCTGCCCACCGGTACCAACAACCAGATCGACAATCCGAACCTGCCGCTGGCGCCGCAGCCGATGAAGGTCCCGCAACTGCGCGGCCTGAACGAGAAGGTCGGCTGGAATATCGCCTCGAACAACAATCGCAAGGGCTTCGGCTTCAACAGCGATTCCGCGTTCGACACGCTGTTCGCGCTGCTCGGTCCCGGCTTCAATTTCGGTCCGAACAATCCGCAGCAAACGCGTCGCGATGTCGAGGCTTTCTTGCTTACCTTTAACACCGAGACACACGCAGCGGTTGGCCAGCAGATCACCTTCAATGGCGCGAACAACAACGACGCCACGCTGACGGCTCGACTCAACAGCTACATCGCGTTGGCCAATACCGGCACGATCGGCCTGATCGCGACGGCGCGAACCGACAGCGAAGCGCGCGGCTTTGTCTACGCGACGCAGAACGTGCTGTTGAGCGATCGCGAACATCGGCCGACGACGCTCGATGCCTTGCGCGGCGGCGCAGCGGTTGGCAGTGAAGTCACGATCACCGTCGTGCCGGCATTCACGCAATATCGCGCCGGCGTCGATCGCGATGCGGACGGCTTCTTCGATGCCGACGAGGCCGATCACGGTGCCGACAGCAAGCAAGCGGTATCGACGCCAGATGAATTCTGCCGCGCCGACTTCGACGGCAATGGCACGCTCGATGCCGCCGATGCGACGGCGTTTACGAATGCACATACGGCCGCGAATCCGCGTGCGAACTGGAACTGGTCGCTGGGCACAAACGGCTTGCCGACAATCGAAGCCACCGATCTCGCCGGCTTCAACGCAGCCTTCGCCGAAGGCTGCGACACCTCGATGTTCGAGAGCAGCTTCGAGTAGCGAAATCGGATTTTCAGGCTCGATGCGACTTCTATCGGATCGCTGAAGCGCAACAAACCCGCAGTACTGCGGGGTTCGTTGTTCGTGGCCCTACGGCACAAAAGCGATAATCTTCAGCCTCTGGCCGCCGGTGTTCCATGACCCGCTACGCGAAACTGCATCCCGAGTTTGTCCGCGCGACAATCGATGCGCTCAAGTCGCGCATCGCCGAGCGATTTCCGGATTCCGGCCTGGCTCAGGTGGGTGCCGAGTTGCTGTCGCTCGCGGACCAGAACCATGCGGTGATCGAGCGCCTGCGGCGTCCGCTCTGGCTGATCAGCGCAACTTGCGCGCTATCTCGACTATTGCTCCGAGTTGCTGGCGTTGACCAGCAAGTTGGCCGCGCTGCATGCGCAGTATCTGGACGACCCGGTTGTGCTCAATGCCGTCAATGACATCGAGAGCCTGACGGCCGATCTGTCGCGCAAGATCTGGCAAAAGCTCACCATTCTCGACATGTCTCTGACCTTGGCCGCCAGGAGTGCCAGTCAAGCATTGTCGGAACCGACCTGAGAGATCTGCGACGCGCGGCAATGACGGCCGCACGGTGGGCGAGAGCGACGGCGATCGCGCGCTGGGACGAGTGCTGAGCTTGTGTGGAACGGTGCCAAAAACAAAGGGCCTGCATCGCTGCAAGCCCTTGTTTTGATTGGCTGAGACTAGGATTCGAACCTAGCGTTTAACTTGTTGATTGCACGTGCTTTGCAGTTTCATATTCCGAACACTGCCCCACAAATTACCCCACAAACTGCAGAATCTGCCGCCATCGCAACGACTCGCTGCAGGTGTTGGTGTTTTCAGCGTCGAGTTTTTCGACGCTTCGCGCGCGTGCGCGTGCGCGAGGACACGCGAAATTACGCCCTTCCGATTCGTGCGTGCGCGACGTTTCAATCCCCTGGCGCGCTTCAGATTTTTCAATTCCGCCCATCGGGCAATTGCTGACGATTCCGCGCGAGCGTAGTTTCGGTGCACTTCCGCCGATCCACAGCGACCTGTGAATCGTTCCTCGCAGCAGGCGACCGTGAAACCGACGGCGCACCAGACTAATCTTGCGTTGCTGATGTTCATGACTGGAGAGATAGGTATGCGCTTGGCATCTTTGATAACTCTGCTTGTTCTTTCTGTGCCCGCTGAATCGGCCGGACCCGTCGCGGTTGACGCGCAAGGAGCGCCCATCGGGTACTACGTGGGGCCAGCTGGCAATTACGACGAGAATTGGGTTCGGCTGGTCTCGTCCCGAGGATACTCGTTCGCAGTCGATCAGCTCACTGGCGCGTTGTCAGGCATCGGCTATCACACTGGCACCCACTTTCAAGGATCATGGAGGGGGCCTCTTTTCGAATCTGCTAGTTGCGAAGGTCAAGAGTTCCTGAAGTATTCACCCGGTTTCAGCAGTCAGCCGCTGATCGGGGGCTTCGTGTTCTCGTTCCGCGGGCGCGCGCTATACGTCCCAAAGACGATGGTTTCGCAAGAACGAACGTTTCTGTCGGAGCGAGACCAGGACGGCATTTGCATTCCGGCCAACTTCCAGAATGGCCGCGCACTTCCGATGCTCGACAACATAGAGAGTGAGACAGGGGTCAAGTCGACGCCCTACGCGGCGCCGGTCACGCTCGCCATCCGATCGACATTGCAAACCACTTTTGAAGATTCGTTCGAGAGCGCATAGCTTTCGACAGCCACTCATCAGATGCCGACAAGCGGGCCGTGGACACTTCGCGGGCGCGGGATTTGCTCGCTTTTTCGGGACTGAAAATAACCGGATGGATTGGTGCGCGAGGTTCACTTGCCCCATGGGAGCTGATGCGTGAACTTCCGGCACCATGGCTCGCGCGCGCGTATTTTTTTGCAACGCCGCAAAAACCTCGGGGCCACCTGTGAAACATCGAACTGAAAAACAAATGTTCCACGTTTTTCACCACTGCTATCTGCATCATTTCTGAGGCGATAGACACAGCGCGGATTACGATCACGAGATGCCGCCGCCCCACGCCATCAGCCCGTCCCGTTCCAATTGACTGCGAAGCGGCGCATCGATCCGAATGCCCGGCACATCGATGAGTGTTTCGCGAGAGCCGCAGGGAATGCATTGCGTCGCGGCTTCCCATGTTGCACAGGTCGCAACGAGCTGGCCGTCCAAATCGAATACGTCGTAGCCATCCTCAGCCGGGTTAATGGCGTAGTCGCTGGGCTGGAATAGCGCCAGCGTTTCGACTTTGCGCCGAAATGGCCGCAGCAACTTGTTCGCTTCCTTGGGCAGGGTCTTTCCGTAGAGCTCGCGCAGTCCGTGCGAACCGAGCCCGTCCCAGCGACGCACTTGCGTTTCGGCGAGGGTCCACGCGAGGCCGGCAACCCCGATGTGCGCCGCATGCAGCAGCATCAACTTCAGTGCGAGTGCTGGCCACTCATTCAGCCACGGAGGCGTGTTGTCCGAATCGAGCTCCAGATCCACGCTTCCCACACGACGCGCGTCTTGTGCCCAATCGCTTTGCACTTCCTGGATGAACAACACCGTCGATCCATCGGCTGCCTCGCGCAGGTCGCAGCGAACATGCAGCAGGATATTCCGACAGGCAAAGTGCTGCGAAAAATAGCTTTCCGGAAACCACGGAAGGGTCACCAGCCATTCGCGATACTGCCGCCCGCCAGTGGTCGCGTGTTGCGACCACTGTCCGCGCGCCGATGCCTTGGGTAGCACGGCGTGCGCATGCGCGTCCGCGAGCGATCGTGCCTGCGACTCGGTCGTGCAGAACCCATGCGGGGCATCCGCCGAACTCAATATCTCGCCTGTTCGCGTGTACACGGCCCAGGTTTGCGTACAACCGAACAGATCGTCCCATTGCCGCGACTCGATCGAGTAACCCAAAGCACGATCGATATGTACGTCGCGGGCATTCTGTGTCTTGCGTCGACGAGCTTGCGCGAGGCGCGTCCATCGCTCGCGTGGCAGCGTCGTGAAACTGAGCTGATTTTCGGCCGTCGGTGTGACCGGCCTGACGCTAAGCCGCAAGTGTCCGAATTTGATCGCCTTCGCGAGTTCCGCGCCGGTGAATTGCTCGCCATGATCCTCGCAACAGGCCGCCAATATTCCGGATTGTTCGAGTTCGTCGAGACGTAATCCCTTGCCTTGCAAGTTCTGCAAGCGACCAATCCACATCGCTCCGGTCATGCGTTCGTGCGCCACACGCGCCAACCAATCTGCCAACGATGAGCGCAAGTTTTTTACGGCAAATGGTGCCAACGGGTCAGAAACCAGAAATGCGCGCGGCACGTTTCGCCGTCCACGAATCCGGGTGAACGCCAACAACTGGCCAGCAAGTTTCGACAGCCATTCTTGGACAGCATGATGGCCACACTGACGAACGATACCGGCCAATCGCGCGTCGTCGTCATTACCGGCGGTTTGCGCTGCAAAAAGCGTGATGCCCCTGAGTCGCAGACCGCATCCTTGATTGTCAACGACATCGACAAATTGCTCTGGATGCGTTGCAGATTCCGCGTCCAATCGTTCGAACGGGTTGATCTGTCCCTGCTGCACATGCTCCAGAATCCGCCGCGACCAAAACCCCAGATCGAGGCCCGGAAACCAGATGCACATGCCGTTGTCGGTGAACTGCATGATTGCCTCGCGCAGAATGCCGAAAAGCCGAGCCGTTCACGCGGCCAACGAAACCAATACGGTTGATTCGATCATCATCGAAATCCCTACAGGTCACCTTCCGCAACACATTCGCAACGCTATCGCCCTAGCGTGTATCGCACCATCGTCAAATCCAATCGTCAAATCCTGGTGGTTCCGCCTCCATGCGGGTCAGTTCCGCTCGATAAGACTCTGGCTTGTTGGAAGTGCATGTCGACACCAAATGAAAACGCTCACCAAAGCATGCCGCTTGCTGGTGTTGCTGTTGCTGGTGAAAGCGCTACGCCGCGCGTTAATATCCTGTGGCCAATCGAAATCGCGAAATATCTTCTCGGCCTGCTCCGTACTATGTCTTCGCTGACTACAAAACCAGCGACTCTAAGTGACCTACACCCTCTCGACGTGGAAGGATTTGCAGTCGTGATCACGCGCTCTCTGTTCCTGCTTGCGGCGTTCGTCGCGAACACACCAGCATTCGCTTACGGCGTTGACAAAATTCCTGTCTTGCAATTTGTTGTTGACGATGCCTGCCGCCCAGGCATGGATGGGAGTTTGACTGAGGACGTTACGAGCCTGTCCGTGGTCAAGTTGGCGTCAGCTGGTCAACCATCGACATTCAAGGCCGATATCCAATGCGCAATTCTTCCCAATGATTGGGAGGTTGTGTCATGGGTATTGTCTGTCGATCAAGGTTTGCGCGAAGCAGTGTTCGAAGGTTACGTTGAAGCCGGCGTGCGAGCCTATCCGAGCAATGAATCGTCGTCAGAAATGAACGCACTTGGAGCGAAAATTGCCCTGCTTACGGTCGATGCTGTTGCAACCGCTGAGCGGTTCTACAGCCATTTGGCAGCCCAAAAAACCAAGCAACCAGACATCATGAGTCTAGATCTGTTTAAGCAGAAAGTCGGCGCTATCGTTCCTGACTGGGAAAAGATCGAGGCGCACCAGTTGTTCCAGAAGTACATGCAGCAAAAGCATCCTCTATCTGGCCAACCGCGCGGTGAGCATCTCAACGAAGCGGTTCAATCGCGTGACGTGCAGCGCGCCGCGGACATTTATCGTGTGACCGCTGTTGCGTTGGGGATTAGGACGGCAAACGAATGAAGTCAGGTCAACGGCAGGCGATGCGAGCGTGCTGCCCGCGCGAATGCGCTTGATGGCATCGACCACCGCCGGCCAGTCAGCACCGATCACACGCTCGACGCCAATGTGCCCGATGATCTCGTGCGCCAGCGTCGTGCGAAGTTGCTGCAACGACTGCATGCCGCGGCGGAATATCCACACGCGCGAGGCGCCATCGGTCAGCCCATTCGCACCCGGATACAGGCGTTTCGTGCGGTCACTGGTTGGCGCGTCCTGAATCGAGTCCATGACTTCAATCGTCACGCCATCAAACTCAGCCTGCGCTTTCGCGACTTCGCGGTCGACGGCCGCCTGAGAAAGTTGGTCGGTGGCGGTTTCGGCGACATCCCAGCCGGGAGCGGGGTTGTTCGACGCCTTGCTGCGCTGTTGCTCCCTGAACTTGCGAAGATCGTCAGCGCCGAGTACCGTTCGTTTGGAACCCTCGGCTTTGCCCGCATCCGTCTGGCGCTTGACCAGACTTGATAGCGACAACCGGGGGTTTTGCTTTTCACCGGCGAACGCAAGCCACTGCCCGTCAGCCAACTTCCCAAGTTTTTCTTGCGAGTTGTTTTGGCCGAACGCCGTGGCCACGATGTTGACCTGCACGTATCGTTCGGCACGATTTGGCTGCAGTCCGACAATGACCGGGCTTCCGGCTGAGTCAATAATGGCGGTCACCACCGTCAGGCCGCGACCGTCTGGATTGACAAACACGGCCGTAGCTTCGTCGATCAGCTCCGGCAGACGGCCGATTTGCGCTTCGGTCAGTGGCGCGCGATCGCCCGCTTTCCCGGCTGCCAGCTTGAACAAGATGCTTTTCGCTTCGCATCGAGCTTGGCCGACCGAGCCTTGAGTGCAGTGTTTTTGATGGCGCTCACGTCGGCGCCGAACGCCTCCACCATGGCCTTGCGCATCGTGGCGTCTTGAACGAATGGCGATCCGCGTGAGGCAAGCGATACGTCCAGCGCTTCGGTCGCGTAGTCCGGCTTGCCGCGCGCGCGTAATTTTGTCCAAAGCCCGACAACAAATGCATCCTCGGCTAAGCTTTCCACTGCCCTCGCAGAGCGGGTCGAAGTCAGGTCGATGCCATACGCATCGGCGGCTGCGGCGACCCATGTAGCTGCGAGGGTTTTTTTCGTTCACTCCACAGCCTCTACCGAAACGCCATCAGCGAGTATCATCTTGACCTGACCCCCGCTTGCCGGCCGCACCTGTCTATCGGACAGGGTTTCGACCGGGACTCGGGGGTTTTCCCCCGTCGATACAACAGTCGGCCAGCATCCATTCGCTCGCGAAGCCGGCGCAAAGCGCCAACCTTGCCAATTGCTGTCGGAACTTGGGTGACCCTGCACTGCCGTCAGCAGGCCCGAATAAATTGCTCCCTGTATGGCTAAGGCTTTTAAGGTCACCCGTGGCGGTGGTCACGAGATGCCCGAACCCGCGTTGACAGCAACCGCTGCGGTGGTAGTGGTGACTTGTGGCCACCGCTGCGGTGCCAACTTTTCAGGACTGCACCCGCTGCGGTGGTAGGTGACCACCGTGGCGGGGGATGGCTAAGCGTTTTCGCGGCTTGCGCTGATAGTCGGGTTGTTCGGCTTTCCAGTCATCGCCGGGCTTCAGCGTCGGACGCATGTCGAGATGCTTGTCGTCCTTCTCGTCGATGCGCCGCCACGTCAACGCAAACAAATTGCAGCGGTTGCGTCCGCCTTGGCGCGTGCGCACGATCATCCGGTAGTGCTCGCATTCGGCGACCGCTTCGCGGATCGTTGTTTCGGATCGCCAGCCGAACGATTCCATGATTGTGAGCGCCGCCGACAGATAGCCGTTGTTGAATCCGGAATACTGCCGCGCCAGGTCGAGAATCAGTTTGCACGCGTTGGAAGACAATCGGGTGAAGTTGCGATGCCGCAAGCACGTCAACGGGATGGTGAAGGCCGCGCCGCCGTCGATATCCCCCCAGCGATTGTCCTTCTTGGGCTTGCGGGATTTAGCCATCGCTGACCCCCATTGAAGCGGTGACGCCGTTCATCCGGCGCGCGCTCGCCAGCATCGACGTTTGCCGCGATGCCCTCACGAGCCGCCTGCGGATGTCACCCTGCGCGGCGACGATGGCGGGCGCAGTGTTGACCACGGCCGCCAGTAGTTCGCTCGGCAGGTACGGGGTCAGATTGGCTTCCGCATCGGGTTTGACCGACTCGCGCAGATAAAGGCACAACGCCTCACCCGGCAGATGCGTGCGCTTCCGCCAATCCCGGTCAAGCGGGCAGATCGGCGCGGCGCAGTGTTCAAAGCGCGCGCAGCTGGTCGGTGTCGTTTCGTGGGCTTGTGCATCCGTCTGTGCGTCGCTACTTTGCCCGTGCAGTTTGTTTTCGAAGCCGGTGGCGATCTCGTCCCCGGCTTTTTTTATGTCATCGAAAGTCATCGGCACTCCCCCGCCAAATGCGTTCCAGCCGCCAAGAGCAGCGTTCGATGCCGTTGGCTATCCAAATCAGCGGCATTGCCAGCAAAGGCCAGGATTGCCCGTCCAGGCGCACGGCGATGGCTTCGAGAATCCGATACGGAACCGCGAGCGCGACCAGGCCGATGTAACTGAAGAAGCGGCGCGGCGCGATCATGCATCCCCTCCACTGCTCGCCATTGATTCGCGGGACTCGCACCACGCGATGACTGCCGTGCGCAACCAAACCGAAGTGTTGGTGGCGATTCGGATTGATTTTGGGAATGTCGGATCCGCGTAGATGCTGGAGCGGCTTCGGCCGGTGTAGGTCTTGACCGCCGGCAAGCGCCAGTAGCGGGCGTCGGGGTCTGGGCGTTGGAGTGTCTTGTTGCGCATTTTCCGTCCTCGTTTGGCTAGCCGCGGATTGGATTGGCTAGGCTTGGACGGAAGTTTGTTCGTGTCGCTTCATCAAAGCGCCATGTCGAAACGTCGTTATTTCACCCGTTTCGACACTCGAGGTTTGCGTTTCGTTCGCTTGCTTAGGGGAGCAAGCTGACCTACCTCTGCGGCAGTCAACGCAGTGCAGTCGTAGAAGACGCTTGCCATCTCCAAGACGAGTGTGCGTAATGGCTTACCCGTCAGAATCACGAAGGCATCCGTTGTTGACATGAGGAAAAACTTCCGTGCGGCGCCTTGCTCATTTGGCCGTGTAATCACTGGCGGTGCGGCGATGATGGCAATCGCTTGCGCTCCGATCTTGTCGATGACTTCCGGAAGCCGAAGCAACACGCTTTCGATTGCTCGATGGTGGCTCAGATACAGGTCAAGATCGTTTCCATTATCCGCGGCCGGGCCATCGAGATTTGATTCGACTTTCCAAAAATCGTCGGTCAACTCCGACGCTACCTTGAGTAGCTCACGTCGAATTTCTGACGGCGATCCGGCCTGTTTCAGCCATGGATTAAACAGGATGCGGAAATTCGCGACTTCGGTTGCAAGTTCGCTCGCCAATTTTCGGCGCTGCTTCTTCGTCAGCTGATCCGCTTCGCTCAGCCCGCAGCGCGCGCGCTCCACGATCCGACCCAAGATGGAAAGCCTCTGTTGATACCGATCGCTCGGCCAGTGTCGATCCAAATTTTTCCAAGATCGCGCCATGTCTGGCGATTCGATCAACCTCCGAAGCGACTCATTTGGCCCGCCCCGAATTTCGGCAAGTTCGGTTGTTACCCACGGCGGACACCAGCTTGGAACTTTCATTGATGGCATCACGCACTCTCACGCCCCTGTATTGATCGCCGCGCCATCGCCGCAGGGTTACGGCGTTTTTGCCCCGTCGGGCTTGGTGCAGCGGTGAAACCGTTGCTCGTCCGCTTCTATGCGGGTCGGCGTGCGCGGAAGGGCAGCACGACGGCGCCCGCTTTCATGGCGTCGAGGCGATCTGCCCATGCCTGCATCATCTTACGGCGCGGGTCGAGATAGTGCGCCTTGTTGTAGGTGCCGCGGATCGCGTCCGGGTCTTTGTGTGCCAACTGGCGTTCGATCCAGTCGCGTTCATAACCCAGTTCGTTCAAGGCCGTGCTGGCCACGTGGCGAAAACCGTGCGCAGTCTGTTTCCCGCGATATCCGATCTTTTTCAGCATCACGTTCACCGAGCCGTCGCTCAGCGGCTTCATCGGGTCGTTGCGGCCGGCGAACACGTAGTCGAACGTCCCGGTCAGCATGTGAACTTCGCGTAGCATCGCGACCGCCTGCGTCGGCAACGGCGTAAGGTGGTAGTAACCGCGCTTCATGCCCTCGCGCCCCTTCTCAATCGTCCACAGCGCGTCATCGAGGTCGACTTCCGACCACTGCAGGGTGCGCGTCACACCGGGCCGGTTCGCGGTCCACAACGACAGCCACGCGCACGCCTTGACCAGATACGAGCCCTGATAGGCGTCGAGATCGCGCAGGAACCCGGGAATCTCCGCCATGTCGAGGTGCGGGTAGTTCTGCGCGTCTGGCTTTGCCGTCGAGGCGATCGCGGCCAGGTCTTTCACCGGGTCGAAGTGTCCGGCGATCCAGCCCTTCGCACGGGCGAAAGCGAAGATGGCACGCAGCCACGTGCGAACCTTGCCCGCCACGTCGAACGCACCGCGCGCCTCAATCCCGGCGACGATTTCGCCAAGTTCCGGTGTCGAAATCAGCGCCAGAGGTCGCTTCCGCAGCTTCGGCATCAAGTCCTTGTCGAGATAGTCGCGAACCTGCGTGGCGGTCTTGATGTTCCATTTCGGCGCTCGGAAGGCGTGCCACGCATTTGCGGCATCGCCGAATGTCTCGGCCACCGCCTCGCGCTTTGCCAGCCGTTTCGCCCGGCGTTGTTCGGAAGGGTCGACCCCATGTTGCCGCCGTTCGGCCTTGATGCGCTCGGCCTCCGCGCGCGCGTCTGCCAGAGACGTTGTCGGGTAAGGCGTACCCACCGCCAACTCTTTGGCCTTGCCGGCATCGTCGCGGTAGCGCAGGCGCCAATACTTCGCGCCGTCCGGCATGACCACGAGACTTAGCCCGCCGCCACCAGCAAGCCGGTACTTCTTTGGCTTGGCCTTCGCGGCTCGGATGGCTTTGTCGGTCAGGTCCTTCATGTGGGGTAATCCTCACTGGACCCCACCATTGACCCCGAAAATGTGGGGTAACCGTCTGTGGGGTAAACGATTGCCCCACACTTTGACCCACAATCCTGCTGGATGCAATCGGACGGCTTCGGATCGCATAGGCACAAAAAACCCCGCAGTTACGCGGGGTTGGTTGCTTTCTTGGACCTCTCCGGACAGCCTCGGAGGTCATTATGGCTGGGAGACTAGGATTCGAACCTAGATAGGCAGAGTCAGAGTCTGCAGTCCTACCGTTGGACGATCTCCCATCAGCGCGATTAGCGCTTCGAGAACTGTGTGGCGCGACGTGCTTTGTGCAGGCCGACCTTCTTGCGTTCGACTTCGCGAGCGTCGCGGGTCATGAAACCGGCTTTGCGCAGCGTCGGCTTCAGCGACTCGTCGTATTCCACGAGGGCGCGCGAGATGCCAAGACGAATGGCACCGGCCTGACCGGTCACACCACCACCGGCAACCGTCACCAGGATGTCGAACTTGTCGTGCAGCTTGGTCGCGTCCAGCGGCTGTCGCACAATCATGCGTGCCGTTTCGCGGCCGAAGAATTCGTCCAGGGGCTTTTCATTGACCGTGATCGAACCCTTGCCCGGGCGCAGGAACACGCGCGCGGCCGAGGATTTGCGACGACCAGTACCGTAATTTTGCGAAATCGCCATGATATTTTTCCTGATCAACCGATGTTCAGCGCTTGCGGCTGCTGGGCGGTGTGCGGATGTTCGGTGCCCTTGTAGACCTTGAGCTTGCGGCCCATGGCCCGACCGAGCGGGTTCTTCGGCAGCATGCCCTTGACCGCGATCTCGATCACGCGCTCCGGATGCGAAGCCAGCATGTCGCGCAGCGACATCGTTTTCAGGTTACCGACGTAACCGGTAAAGCGGTGATAGTTCTTGTCCTGCAACTTGTTGCCGGTGACGGCAATCTTTTCCGCATTGACCACGACGAGGTAGTCGCCGGTGTCGCAATGCGGGGTGTACACAGGCTTGTGCTTGCCGCGCAGGCGACGCGCGAGCTCGCTGGCGAGACGGCCAAGCGTTTTATCCGTCGCGTCGACGATGTACCAGTCGCGCTTGACGGTCTGCGCATTTGCGCTGACGGTTTTCATCTGAAATGCTCCGAATGGGGCGGGGTAAAAAAGGCCGGCGAATATATCGGGCATCGGCGGAAATCGCAAGATGGGGGTGTATCCAGCGCCGCGCCTGATAACATTCCGACCTTGCTGATCGAGGTGCCCCATGGCCGAAATTTACGACGACCGTCGACAAGAACAGCGCTTTCAGACCAGCGGCGATGGCCAGGTCGAGATCCAGGGCAAGTCCGTGCGAGCGACCTTGGTCGACTTGTCGATCAATGGCTTGCGCATGGTTCGACCGCCGGAATTCTCCGCGCCCGACGGTGCCCGCTTCGCGATGGACCTGCTGATTCCGGGCGCCGACCCGTTCCGCGCCGAAGTCGCCCTGATCCGCCTCGACGACAAGGCGTTCAGCGTCGAGTTCATGGACATGTCGCCGAAGGACTTCGGACTGCTGACTGCGCTGATCGAACGCTTCGCGCACCTGAATGCCCAAGCGCTGATGCAGGCGGAATGATGCGGTTGCGTTGGATTGTCTTAGCCGTGCTGACGCTGGCCACGACCGGCTGCCCGCTCGCGGGCGACGGCGTGACCGTGGCGCTGAAAGGTCGCCAGTTCACGGTGGAAATCGCGGATGACGATGCCGAGCGCGCGCGTGGCCTGATGTTTCGCGAGCAGATGGACGCCGATCACGGCATGCTGTTCATCTTCGAGTCATCGGAACCACAAGCCTTCTGGATGCGTAATACATTGATTCCATTGGACATCATGTATTTCGACGCGGATATGCGCTTCGTCAGCGCGCATTACCGGGTGCCCACCTGCAAACACGGCGGCGACCGTTGCCCGAATTATCCAAGTGCGGGCGATGCCCGTTACGTCCTGGAATTGGGAGCCGGTGTCGGTGCCGCCTTGGCGCTGGCGCCCGGCGATCTGCTGACATTGCCTGAATCGCTGCCCACGAACTGATCCGCTGGCCGTCTTGACGGCGCGCCTTCGCGCCCCTATCAAGGAACGCCATGGACACACGGCTTTCCCGACTTGATGCATCCGCCAGCTGGCAGTTCCTGCGCGACGCCCGCGACGAGGACATTCCGCTGCTATGGGCGGCCCTGCAGATCGCGCGCGACGAGTATCCCGAGATCGATCCCGAGCGTTACGAGGCGCTGGCCAGCGCGCACTCGGACACGCTGCGCGAACGCATCGGCGATCAGGCCGGGTCGCTGGACGCCTTACGCGCCTTGCACGGCTTCCTGTTCGACGAACAGGGTTACACCGGCAACGAGCAGGACTATTACGACCCGCGCAACAGCTATCTGAATGACGTGATTGAACGTCGCACCGGCAACCCGATCGCGCTCGCGATCCTTGAAATCGACCTCGCCCAGCGCCTCGGCCTGCCCTTGCAGGGCGTGTCCTTTCCCGGCCATTTTCTGATCCGCCTGCCGGTCGACAACGGCCTGCTGGTGCTGGATCCGTTCAATCGCGGACGCTCGCTCGATGCCGGCGAACTGCGTGTGCGCGCCAAGCCGCATGTGCCGGACAAACAGGTCGACGACGAACAACTCGGACGCATGCTGGAGCCGGCGTCGACGCGCATGATCCTGACGCGCATGCTGCGCAACCTGCGCCAGTCCTATGTTGAACGAGACGAATATGAGCGCGCGCTGCGCTGTGCCGACCGCATCGTCTGGCTGGACGACCGCCACCCCGACGAAATCCGCGAACGCGGCCTGCTTTATGCCCGTGTCGGCCATGTCCAGGCCGCGCGTGACGACTTGAGCCGCTACCTCGGGCAGATGCCGCATGCCGACGATAGCGAGCCCATGCGCCAGATCCTGGTGGAACTCGGCAGCCGCAGTGGCCGCCTCAACTGAGCGGCGTCATCTCGAAATCGGCCTTGCCAACGCCACAGTCTGGGCACACCCAGTCTTCCGGGATATCGTCCCAGCGCGTACCTGGCTTGATCCCTTCCTCGGGCAGGCCTTTCGCTTCGTCGTATATAAAACTGCAGACCACGCAGACGTAGACACGCAGCGGTGCGTCGCTGACAACACTCATCGTTCAATTCCGGAACCGGGGAAGGCGGGCATTGTGGCAGGCAGCATGGGCAACAGACAAAAACTGCGCGGCGTGTATCTGCTGACGCAACAACTCGAGGACAGCGACGCCTTGCTCGCTGGCGTTGCGGCGGCGCTTCGTGGCGGCGTGCGTATCGTCCAGTATCGCGACAAGTCGAACGATGCCGCACGCCGCGTCGCCCAGGCAGGCGCATTGCGCGAGCTGACACGCCGACACGATGCCCTGCTGATCATCAATGACGACATCGGGTTGGCGGCTGAGGTGCAGGCCGAAGGCGTACATCTCGGCGAACATGACGCGGATATCGTCGAGGCGCGTCGGCAACTGGGTGCCGCGGCGGTGATCGGCGTGTCCTGCTACAACGATCTGGAACGCGCGCAACGCGCAGCACAGGCTGGCGCCGACTATCTCGCCTTCGGTGCTTTTTTCGACTCGTCCACGAAACCCGGAGCGCGCCAGGCGCAGCTGTCGCAACTCGAGGATGCGGCGCGATTCGGCTTGCCGCGAGTGGCCATCGGCGGCATCAACGCGCACAATGCGCGCCCCCTGATCAAAGCCGGTGCCGATGCCATCGCCGTGCTTGGCGCGATCTGGGATGTGCCCGACGTTGAACGCGCCGCCCGCGCACTCACTGAACTGTTTCAACCGACTTGATGAATCCCGGAGTGCCCATGAGCCGCAATGCTGATCTGTTCGCCCGCGCGCAAACCCTGCTGCCTGGCGGTGTGAATTCGCCGGTGCGGGCATTCAAATCGGTCGGCGGCGAACCGTTTTTCAGCGTGCGGGCCCAAGGCCCCTACCTGTTCGACGCGGACGGCAAACGCTACATCGACTACATCGGCTCGTGGGGGCCGATGATCCTCGGCCATGCACACCCGCAGGTCGTTGAAGCCGTCATCCGCACCGCCCGCGACGGGCTCTCGTTCGGCACGCCCAATCCGCTCGAAGTGACCATGGCCGAGCGACTGGTCGAGCGCGTGCCTGGCCTTGAAATGCTGCGCATGGTGAATTCCGGCACCGAGGCGACAATGGCGGCAGTGCGCCTGGCGCGCGGTTACACCAGGCGCAATCGCATCGTGAAGTTCGAAGGTTGTTACCACGGTCATGGCGACGCCTTTCTGGTCAAGGCCGGCTCCGGCGCGCTGACGCTCGGCCTGCCGAATTCCCCCGGCGTGCCGGCGGCGCTGGCTGATCTCACGCTGACCCTGAGCTACAACGATTTCGACGGCGCCGAGCAACTGTTCCGCACCCAGGGTGACGACATTGCCTGCGTGATCGTCGAACCGATTGTCGGCAATGCCAATCTGATCCTGCCGAGGGCCGGCTATCTCGAACATCTGCGCGCGTTGTGCACGCGTCACGGCGCATTGCTGATTTTCGACGAAGTGATGACCGGTTTCCGCGTTGCTGCCGGCGGCGCCCAGGACCTGTATGGCATCCGTCCGGACTTGTCGACCTTCGGCAAGATCATCGGCGGCGGCATGCCCGTGGGTGCCTACGGCGGTCGCCGCGACATCATGCAGATGATTGCGCCAAGCGGCCCGGTTTATCAGGCCGGCACCTTGTCCGGCAATCCGGTGGCGATGGCGGCCGGCCTCGCGACGCTCGACCTGCTCGCCGAACCTGGCTTCTACGCGCGTCTTGAGACCGCCACGAACCGGCTATGCGATGGACTCGAAACTTCGGCGCATGCTGCGGGCATCGCTTTCAGCACGAACCGCGTCTGTGGCATGTTCGGCTTGTTCTTCAGCGCCGAACGCGTCGACACCTATGCCCAGGCGATCGCCAGCGATGCCGCCCGCTTCAACAGGTTTTTCCACGCGATGCTCGAACAGGGCGTGTACTTCGCGCCCTCGGCCTTCGAAGCCGGTTTCATGTCGAGCGCGCACGATGACGCGGTGATCGACGCCACCATCGACGCTGCAGGCAAGGCATTCGCGCAGCTGCAGTGAGTCATGTCATGGATCGACGAGCCGGAAATTGCGCAAGTCATCTTCAAACGCATTGCAGCGCTTCAACGCGCTGCGAATGTCCTTGATGGTCAAACCGAAGTCGAACATGGCCGTCCACTTCTGGATTCGATTCATGGCGGCAATGACGGGGCCAGCGTCATGCCGGTTGCTCAATGCTTTCAGGGGTAGCAAATAGTCTTCGCGATAGACGCTCGGAATCATGATTCGGCACAAGCCGGCTGCGCTCAGTTCGCAGTTCATCGCCAACCGCGCCGTGCGCCCATTGCCGTCCATGAACGGATGGACCTCGGTCACGATGCACATCACCAAGATCGCGCGAGCGAGCGGATGGACGAGCGACTGCATGCGCTCAAAGCCCTGTCGCAACGTCCCCGGAACCAACTCGGGCATCACGAAGTAGGTACTGCCGGCCTGATTAGGGCGATCTTTCCATTGTCCCGGCCGCTTCTCCGGACGCTGCTGCATGACGAGCGCATTGACGCTCTTCAGCCACTGCAGGAAGTCGTCGGCTGTCCGTGCGGGTCGGTCGCGCCACGGTGTGGTTGTTGCTGCAGCAAAGGTTCCGCGAACATCGTGTGCATCCTCACTACGGTTCTCGATCATCAGTCCACGAAAAACGATGTCTTCGGCTTCATCGACCGTGAACGTCGTGCCTTCGATGTAGTTGGAAAAGTAGCTCTCGAAGAACGCGAGGTGATCGCGTGCCGTGCCCTTCGGCGCTGGGTCGGCGATTTCCGGCAATACCGAGTTGTGGAGCGCGGCCGCGATCTTGTCGAATAGTTGGACGCGATCCGGGTCGTAGGGACGGCCCGCCGCACGCGCCAGCGCCTGGGTTGCGCTCAGTTTTTTCGCCACTTGGGTGCCAAGCAGTGCGCCGATTTTTCCGTCGAGACGCACGAACGTCTTTTCCAAACCAAGCGCGGGTGCGATCTCGCGGGCCGCGTCGCGAACCTGGTTGAGACTTCGTTCTCCCCCAACCATGAGCAGCCGATCCAGTCGCGTTTCGATGTCTTCGGCCGGCAACACCCGATTTCGCCAACCCTTGCCGATCTTCAGGTTTTCGAGAAAGCGACGCGGGTCACTCGCCAGATACAGCTCAGTGCCCAAGGGTGGGTCTTGTGCCGGCGGCGTCAATCTTGGACCAGGCCCTGGCATTACCTCGATCGTCAAGCCGGGCAAAACCAGCGTGCGGCGCGTCTTTCCACGAGTGACGATCAATCCGCCGTTGTGTGGCCTGGCATCGAATGCCGAGCGGTGCGATAACACGGCGCCGGGGAGCAGGTGCGCGACGATGGCACGCCAATGGCGCAGAACAACGGCTTCGGCATCGCTGCTCAGGTTTGAGGTGTAAACGCCAACGTATAGGCGGCGCAAGCGTCCGGCGCGCGCAAGACGCTGGATCCGGCGGGCGCTGACCGGAGCTTCTTCTGTCGACAGTACGAGTTCCGGCAATAGGTCGTTTTTCTGCACGATGGCACCGGCATTGGCAGCACGATTGTCGGAATAATAGCGATTAGACTCGCATTTTGTCGGTAAATCACTCGTTTATTGATTCTCTACGGCACAAGGATCGGTTCAACGAACCCTAGCCGGAGACCTCGTCGCCGTCGAACACGACCACGCGCGAGCGACCTTCGCGCTTGGCGCGTCCGACCGCGAGCGAGCTGTTGCGCAGCACGTTCTCGGCATCGTCGTCGTCACCCGCGAAGGCGACGCCGATGCTGGCACTGAGCTGCACCGCGCGGGCATCAACATCGAGTGGCGTGGAGACGACGCCGAGCAGGCGATCGGCCACCTGCAGCACTTCGCCGCGCGCGCCCGACTCTTCCAGCAACACCGCGAATTCGTCGCCGCCGAAACGGGCCACGGTATCGACCATGCGCACGGTGTCGAGCAGGCGATTGGCGACGCTGCGTAGCACGTGATCTGCAGCCATCGCGCCGATCGAATCGTTGATCAGCTGGAAGTGATCGAGATCGACCAGCAGCACCGCAACGCTGCCGCCATGGCGCTTGCGCCGCGTCAGCGCCTGCATCAGGCGGTCAATGAACAGGGCGCGATTGGCGACCCCGGTCAGCGGGTCATGCAAGGACTGGAAGCGCAGTCGCGCCTCCAGCGCCTTCTGTTCGCTGACATCGCGGACATTGACGACGATGCCCTGCACCGACTCGTCATCGAGCAGATTGCCGAGCGCGTTCTCGCACACCAGCCATTGCTCCGGCGTGCGCGCGATGCGCCATTCCATCAGCGCATGGGCCGCAGGCTTGTCGCGCACTTCCTCAAGCAGGGCGCGTGCACGCGCCTGGTCGCCGGGGTGGATGGCGTCGAGCAGGGAGCCGTGATCCGCCGCCGCTTCCGGCCCGAACAGCCGCGACGCACCGGGGCTCGCGTAGCGGATGCGCAAATCACGCCCCAGCACGAAGATCACTTCATTCGATCGTTCGACCAGGGCGGCCAGACGGCGCTCGGCGAGACTGCTGCTGTCGGCGAGCACGCGCGCCTGGCGACTGCGCGCGTCCAGCCATTGCCGCGCGAATACGGTGGCCGCGAGCGCGATACCGAGCAGGGCGAGCGGCACCAGGTCACCGGCCTCGCCAAGAATGCCGACCAACAACACACCCATGCCGGTGGCCATCGCCAGATACGGCAGCAGTCGCGTGAATTCGCGCTCCCGGTAAGTGCCACGCAGGTAGGTTGGTGCGCGCTTTTCATGCCAGGCCATTTCCGTTGCGGCCACGAACAGACAGGCACCGAGCAGCCAGCCGAGATCGCCGATTGCACCGGTATCGTAGTTGCCGAGCAGGGACAACACCGCCCAGGACGAGTCGGCCAGCAAGAACAGCGCGACGGCACCGCACAGCAATTGATAAGGACGTCGCTCAACGCCCTCCGGCAAACGCATCAGCAAACTTGCCACGCCAAACAACGAGAGTGCACCCAACATTGGATACGCGACCAGCGTCAGCACCTGCCGCCAGCGTGCCGGATCGGCATTGTCATCAAGGATCGGGTGCGCCACGAATTCGGCCAGCAGCATCGCACCGGCCAAACCGACGGCGAGCACGTCGAGTGCATACATGGGTCTTTCGGCGGGTGTCTGCGACGGCGGCGTGAGCTTGAGCAGGCCCACGAACATGGCGATGAAGTACACGTAATACAGCAGGTTGACCCAGTTGTAGGTCGGGTCGATGCCGAGCACGGCTTCGTACCAACCGAAAGCGAGGAAGCCGAGCGCGTCGGCCGCGAGCGCAATGGCAATGCACACCCAGCCGCGGCGCTGACGCGCTTCGAGATGCGCAAGACGCGACGTGCGCCAGGCGAAGGCGGCAGCAAACGCCATCGGCAGCACTGTCACCCAATTGCCGATCGCGAGCCGCATCGCGACCGGCAGATCCAGTGCATAGAGCAGCAACCACCACAGCAGCGGCAAGGCCAGGCTGGCACGCGCGACCGGCCCAAAGCGGATCACGCGACGCAAGCGCCGTTCGACGATCGGCTCAACCACGCGCGGCTCCGTCATCACTCAGTCCGGCGAGTGCGGCACCGTGCTGTTCCCAGTGTTCGCCATCGAACTCGGTGACCACAAGTTCCGCAACGCTGCCGCGGTCGAAGGCACGCACGTTCACGTCTATACCATCGGGATTGGAGCGCGGCACATAGAAACTCTTGATGCCGCAGACGCGGCAGAACAGATGCCGCGCGACCCCGGTGCCGAAGCGGTATTCGGTGAGATCGGCTTCGCCCGAGATCAAACGGAAGGCCGACTTCGGCACGATCAGATGCAGGAAGCCGCTGAGCCGGCACATCGAGCAATTGCAGTCGAGTACTTCGAGCCGCGCTGTTGCGTCGACTTCGAAGCGCACGCGCTGGCAATGGCAACCGCCGCGATGGGTGACCAAGCCCTCGCCCTTGATCCGGGATGTTTCCGCCATCACAACTGCACCTGCCACGCTGCACCGCGCAGCCGAGGAATTGTCGCCCATGGATCCCGCCGTTGGATATGCATTCGCCATCATTTTCGTACTGATCGGTCTGGTCGGCATGTTGTTGCCCGCACTTCCCGGAGTGCCGATGGTGTTTGCCGGCCTGCTGCTGGCGGCCTGGTCCGGCGGCTTTCAGCACATCGGTGGCGTGACCATTTTCATCCTGGCGCTGCTCACCTTGTTCGCCGCCATCGTCGACATCACCGCCAGCGCGTTCGGTACACGCATTGCCGGGGCCAGTCGCTGGGCCTTTTTGGGCGCGGCGCTTGGTGCGGTGGTCGGGCTGTTCTTCGGCTTGCCCGGGCTTGTGCTTGGCCCCTTCGTCGGTGCGCTTGCCTGCGAATGGCTGGTATCGCGCAATCTCGCTCAGGCGGCGCGTGCCGGTGGTGGCGCGACGATCGGCTTGATGATCGGTGCCGCCGCGAAGATTGCGATCGTGTTCACGATGCTCGGCGTGTTCGCGCTGGCCTGGTGGCTGGACTGATCAGCGACCGCTTTCCGCGAGCCGCGCGCCGAGCCAGGGCAACAGGTGTTCCAGCGGCATCGGCGGCGCCAAGGCCGAACCGATGCCGTACAGACAGCCGAGTTCGCTGAGTGCGTCACGGATGCTGGCGTTGTCGACACCGGTGGCGATGGCGCGCGCACCGAGCGCTTCGGCCATGGCGACGACACCGCGCACCAGGGTGTTGCTGCGTCCACCCGGCTGCAGACCCTGAGTCAAGCTGCGCGACAGGATCAGGGCATCGAACAGTGGTTCCTGCAGGGCTGCGAGCGACGAACCACGCCCGCCAAAACGCGACAGCGCAAGCCGCACGCCAAGCCCGCGCAATTGCCGTAGCGGTCGCAGTGCGAAATCACTATCGCCGGAGAGCGCATCTTCGCTCACTGCCAGCATCAGGTTCACCGCCGGCATGCCGATCTGATCGAGCATTGCCGACAGCCGCTGCACCACATTGGCGTGGTGCACGAAGCGCGCGTCGAGCGGAATGATCAGTGTCAGCGCGCCGGCCTGCGCCTGATAGCGCATGAGGTTGGTGTATTCGCGCTGCGCGGTGGAGAGCATCCATTCGTCGAGCTTGATCGCGACATCGGTATCGCGTACCACTTCCTTCAGGCGCTCGATCGGAAACGGTGCCTGATTCGGATCACGCCACACGATCCGCGGCCGCAGCGCGAGCGGATAGCCATCGACGAGTCCGACCACGGGTTGCAACTGCACAACGAAGGCATCGCGTTCCAGCGCGTCCGGCACCGCCGCCTGCATCGCCAGACGTTCGACCACGCGCGCATGCAGGGCGGCTTCGAAGATGTGATATCGGTTCGGGCCCGCGACCTTGGCGGTGCTGACCGCAGTATCGGCGTCGCGCAGCAGTTCGTCGGCGCGCGCGCCATCACGCGCGACCGCGACACCGATGCCGGCGGTCAGCCGCAGGCTCTGACGACCAAGCCTGAACGGCCCGGAAAAACTGCCGAGCACGCGATCCAGGCGCGCACTGAGGACGGCCGGATCACCGGCGTCGTCGAACATCATCGCGAATTCATCCGCGCCAAGTCGCGCCAGCGTGTCGCCACTGCGCAGGCTGCTTTTCAGGCGGTCGGCGACGAGCACGATCACCTCATCGCCGACGCTGTGGCCGAGGCTGTCGTTGATCAACCGGAATTGGTCTAGATCGAGTACCGCCACTGCGACGAGTTGTCCTGCGCGTTTGGCGCGTTCGGCCGCGCGCGCGACGCGATCCAGGAACAGGTCGCGATTGGGCAACTGCGTCAGCGCATCGTGCAGCGCCTCGTGTTGCATCTGCTCCTCAAGCCGATGCGATTCCGACACATCGCGCACATTCAACACCACGCCGTCGAGATGCGGGTCATGGCGCTCGTCGCTGATCGTGGTTTCCGTCCAGGTCGTGCCGGTCGCGGTGGCGGCGAAACGCAGCATCAACTTGCCGCCGCGCCGACCGGTTGCGCGATCCATGCCGCCAAGCAGGGTACGCAGCGACTCGGCATCGTCGGCCGGCAGGAAATCGATGATCGGCTGCCCGACGATGTGCTTTCCGCTGATCCCGAGTAGACGCAGGGCCGACGGACTGGCGTAGACGATCTTGAATTCGCGATCGAGCACGAAGATGCCATCGGCGGCGTTCTCGATCAGCTTCGCCAATCGTGATTCGCCGGAGAGGCGCATGCGTTCGGCGATCAGGGTCGCGTTCTCGCGGCTGGCCAAGGCCTGCCGTGCAACCACGCTCGCGGTCAGCAACGCACCCCACAACAGCAGACTGCGCAGGGCTTCGATGTGCGCGCCATCGGCCGAGAGCGCCACCGCCACGATCAAGCCGTAGCCGGCCAGCAAGGCGACATAGGGCAAGGCCGCAAAGCGCCCGACGCGATCGGTACGCGGCTCGTGGAAGGCCTGGGCGCGTCGACGCGCGGCATCGGCCATGGCCACGAACAGGAAAGCCTGCGCGAACCACATCACTTCCGCGAACACGCTGACCGGCGAGGTCGTCAGCAACTGCATCAGGATCCAGCCAAGATCGCCAGCCAAGCTCGCCGCCAGCGCCGCGCCGAGCAGCACGTAGGTCGTGCGAGTCGCGCCTGCGGGCAATCGCAGCAGCACGGTGGCAATACCGATCAGGGTCAACAGATCGCCGATCGGATAGGCGACGGCAACGGTCGCCGCGAAAACGTCGGACTGCGCATTCGCCAGCAAGGCCGGACGGATGCCGAAGTGCCAGACGAACATGCCACCGCCAATGGCGAAGGTGGCGCAGTCGAGCAGAAACTTGAGCAGGTCGATGCGGCCGTGAAAGATGCGCGGCAACTGCACCAGACCAGCGAGCAACAACGGAAAGTAGGACAGGTAAAAAACGTCGGACAGGCCGAACATCGGATTCGGAAGTTCGTGCCAGGCCATCCAGACCCGGTTCGCCTCACCCAGGCCGATCGCGGTGATGGCCGCGCCGATGCACAGCCAGGAGCGGCGCAGACGCCCTGGGCGCAAAGCAAATAATGCGTGCTGCAATACCATCCCCGCTGCAAGCACCAGCAGCAACGTGCGCACCAGCGAGAGCGCCAGACCATTTGGCGCCGCCCCGGCCATCACCGGGGCCAACACGAAGGCCAGCCAGAAAAGAGTCACCAGTCCGGCAAACAGCGTCGCCGCATAGCCATGCAGCCAGCGCTCGGGCGCCGGGTCGGTGTGGTCGCGACGATTGCCTGTGTTCGCCATGCCGCGAACTCTCCAGAGTGGACGCCGATGGTGCCATCGGCACCGTGACCGGCCAATCACCAATGCATGTCAATGGCGCACTGTTCGCGTCAATCTTTGTGCTTGCCCTTGCCCTTGCCTTTGGATTTCTCGGAACCGCGCCCCTGCCCCGGCGCTTCGGACTTGCTCTTGCCTGAAGTGGCATAACGGCCGCTGCCCTGCTTGAGCGCGTGGAACGCCGCCGATCCGGGCTTGATGCCCATGCGCTTGGCCATCGCGCCCCAGCCTTCACCGCGATGTTTTTCATAGATCTGCTGCGCCGACTCGAACGGAATGCCGGCGCGATGGGCGGATTCGGCGAGCATGTAGACGTCAGCCGGCGGGTATCGGCGTTCGACCACCAGGGTTTCCACCCAGACCCGCGGTGCGCGCGTCGAGACCACCACGTCGTCGATGAATCCGTCCAGATTGCCGTTGGCCGCGACATTGATGTCACCGAGACGCGCATCGAACCAGACATCGCCAGTGCGCGGATTGAAACCCAATGCGTAGTCGTCGGCCTGTGCCGAGAACGCCAACAACATCAATCCAGTACACAACCAGTTCCGCATATTCCACTCCGTCAGCCAAAACATGCGCGCAGCATGGCGCAAACGTCACAACCGAAAGCGTGCGCCAGATCGAACTCCGAAGTTCGCCCTGGCTAGGCGGCCGGAGCTGCGCCGAGCAACTGGCGGATCAGGGCACCGATGTCTTCCTTGGTCCCGGTCACCGTCATCCACGTGTCACGCGTGAATGCGGTGCCGAAGGTGACGGCGTACTCGACGCCATCATTGCCATCTTCGTCCATGCGCGGATAGGAATCCGGCTTGCTGACATAGGCGACTTGGTTGGCGTCGACGATGTTGCCAGTTGGCAGTTTGACCCAGCGTGCAGCCATGTTCGGTTCCTCGCGATTCGCCCAATGCACAGACCTGGAGCATAGCGCGGCACCCGTGACTCAAGGCATGGCGTCACCCGGCGAGTCTGCGCAACAGGCTCATCAGACTGCTCAGATCGGTCGCGTTGTGCGTGGCGACCCGGCGCAGATTGGCCGCGGAACCGCCGCGCAGATAGGTGAGCCAGGCCGCCGGGGCTTCCGCACCGGGCAGGTCGTCTTCGCGTAGCACGTCGAGCAGTTCGCGCTCGATGGTCGCGAGTCGGCAATTCGCGAACACGCCCTTGTAGCGACGTCGGGTCGGATGCAGCAGATCGAGATGCAGCAGACCCGCGAGTGGATTGGCCATACGCGCGAGGCGATAACGTGTCGCCAGCAAGGGCGCGTCGTAACTCTTGCCGTTGTAACTGACGAGCGCGCTATCGGGCCGCAGCCATGTCGCGAATTCACGCAACATCAAAGCTTCTGCAGCAAGCGTGGTGATCAACAACTGGCGGATGCGCAATGCGCCGGCATGCCAGTCGGCCGCACCGATCATGAAGGCACGCGTGCCACTGCCTCCAGCGAGACCCGTGGTTTCGGTATCGAAGGCGAGAATGTTGCCGGCGTCGATCACCTGTTCGACCGGCACCCGATGCACGCCGCCGACATCGAACGCATGCGGCAACGTGATCCAGTTGCAACGCGATTCGAGATAGCGCAATCCCGGCGCGATTTCAGCGCCCGGCAGTTCGCGATCACTCGATGCCGGTGTCGCGATCTGCGGTCGGTGCCGCGCCAGCAGTTGCCGCAGGCCGGCGTGGTTTGGCAATGGTGCAGCGAGTTCGCTCGCGAGCTTCAGCGGCAGAGTCTCGGCGCCAGCCTGCGACCGCAACAGGCGCAGGCGTTCGATAACGGCGCTCATGTCCTTGCCAGCAAACCGAGCACGCGCGCGGCCAGTTGTTTTGGCGTGACCGCGTTGCCTTCGTCGGCGGCGAGGATCGGCCCGATGCATGCCGGACAACCGCTGCGGCAGGCACAGCCTTGCACCAGATCGAACGCGCGGCGGCGCAACTCGTCGCGTCGCAGGAACAGCGGCTCGCTGAGTCCAATGCCGCCGGGATACGCGTCGTACAAGAACACCGTCGGCTGGAATTGCGCGATCTGCTCGGGATGCGTGGTGATGCCGTCAGCGCTCCGCAGCGCACCGCGACCACGCTGATCGCCCACCGCAAACCAGGCCCCATCACCACTGCCCACGGCTTTCTGCAGGTCGCGCGCATCGGCCATCACCGCCACCGTCGCGACGATATGCAGGGCATGCGCGGCACCGAGAAAGCCGTCGAGCGCCGCCTGTCGCGACGCGAATTCGCCATCGAGGACGGCTTGCGTCAACTGCCACCACAGCGCCGTGGTGTGCAGTTCCTGGTCGGGCAGATTGACCGGGCCATAGCCGATGTTTTCGTGGCTGTAGTAGCGGATCTTCTTGTAGCCAGAGACGCGCCGCACGACATGCACTTCGCCGTGATGCGCATGCCCGGCACCGCTGATCGCGCCGTCGAAGCGTTCCAGCACTTTCAGGCGCGTGTAGTCGATGGCGTCGGTGTAGTAGTCGACCTGCGTGCGCGTGACGAAGGCCTTGCGTCCGGCCCAGTCGAGGCGTTCGACTTGATACGGCAGCGACTGGATCATGTGGATCGCGCCTTCGTACAGGGTCAACGCGGCGGCGCTGTAGTCAACTTCGGCGATGATCTGCTGGCGCCCATCGGTGCGGTCGACGACGACGAAATTGCCGTCGGCGACAGAGCGCAGACTCACCGCATTCGCCGGATAGCTGTCGGCGATCCATTCATAGCGCGCGCCTTCCTGATGCAGCACGCCGGATTCGACCAGCAATGCGAGATACGGCGCGGGCGCGACCGGCCCGAAGGCTTCGTGATCGAGGAAGGGCAATTCGAACGCAGCACAGCGGATGTGATCGAGCAGGATCAGGGCCTGATCGCTGTGGATGCGCGCGTGTTCGGGCGGCGCGTCGCGGAAGAATTCCGGGTTGCGGATGAGATACTGATCGAGCGGATCGCTGCTCGCAACGAGCACGCCGAGACTCGCCTGCTGACGGCGTCCGGCGCGTCCGAAGCGCTGCCACGTCGCGGCGATCGTGCCCGGATAGCCATTCAGCACAACGACGTCGAGACTGCCGATATCGACCCCGAGTTCGAGTGCGGACGTGCTGACGATGCCGGCGACTTGACCCGCGCGCATTTCGCGCTCGATGACACGCCGCTCGCTCGGCAGATAACCACCTCGATACGCGCGGATGCGCGCCGGCTTGCGCGGGTCATGGTCGAACACGTCCTTCAGATATTTGGTCAGCACCTCGACCATCGTCCGTGACGCCGCGAACACCAGGGTCTTGAGGCCGGCCTTGATCGCGAGCCGGGCAATGCGGTTGGACTGCGAACGCGCCGACGCGCGCAGGCCGAGATCAGGATTGGTCACCGGCGGATTCCACAGCAGCACGTGGCGATCGCCGCTCGGCGCGCCACTCTCGGTGATCGCGTGCACCGGCAGTTCGATCAGGTTCGTCGCGTGTTCGACCGGATTGCCGATGGTCGCCGAGCACAGGATGAATTGCGGTGACGCGCCGTAAAACGCGCAGACGCGTTTCAGGCGTCGGATCACGTTCGCGACATGCGCGCCGAACACGCCGCGATAGGTGTGCACCTCGTCGATGACGATGTAGCGCAGGTTCTCGAAGAACTGCGCCCACTTGGTGTGATGCGGCAAGATCGCCTGATGCAGCATGTCCGGATTGCTGACGACGATGTCGCCATGCAGGCGAATGGCCTGACGCGCGTCGCCCGGCGTGTCGCCATCAAAAGTGTCAGCGCGCACACCGAGCGCGCCGGCACGATTGAGTTCCAGCAATTCGGCGACCTGATCCTGCGCCAGCGCCTTGGTCGGAAACAGGTACAGCGCCTTGCCGCCCTCCTGCATCGCCCGCGTCAGCACCGGCAGCGTGTAACACAGCGTCTTGCCGGAAGCCGTCGGCGTCACCACCAGCACATGCTCGCCCGCCCGCGTCGCACGCCAGGCCGCGAGCTGATGCGCATACAACTGCGTGATGCCACGCGCACGCAATGCATTCGCAAGCGCAGCCGGCAGATCCTCCGGCAACGGCGAATACTCCCCAGCCCGCCCCGGCAACAGAAAATGCCCGTTGATGCGATCGCCATACTTCGCCAACAACCGCGCCGCCAACTGCTCCCCATCCAGCGACCGCGGCGCCAACGCCACCACCTGATCCGACTTCCGCAACGCCCGCATCGCCACCCTCCCCGAAAGCGGCGATTGGTGCGGATCGGGGTCTCAGATCGTGAGATTCATGCGACGCGAATCAACTGCATTGAACACAGCTTC
>JAYUVY010000046.1:0-5046 GCA_043753835.1 Lysobacterales bacterium
GCGTGCTTGCCCCATTCCTGCAGGAAGTACGGATAGCCCTTCGTGGCCGCCAGGATACGGGCGATAGCGGCCGGCTGGTATGCCACCCCCAGTTCCGCCGCTGGCACCTCCAGTGCCTCGCGCGCAGAGCCGGCATCCAGTGGCCCCACGAAGGGAAAATCGAACAATCGCTCGGCGTAGGATTTGGCCCGCCCCATCCGGCCCGGCAACTGCGGCAGGCCCGCGCCCACCAACATTACCGGCACCCGCTGCTGCGCGCAGCGGTGCAAGGCCGTAATCAGTGAGGCCAGTTGTTCCTCTTCCACGTACTGCAACTCGTCGATAAACAGAATCAGTGCGGTCCCATCGGCCTGCGCCGCCCGCCCGGCGGCTTCGAGCAGAGCCTGTAGGTCGTGTTCCAGATCGCCGTTGTCGGCCAGCCCAGGCTCAGGATCGAAGTCGATGCCAACCTCGATATCCTCGTACTTCAGCTTGAGCGCCTTGGCGAACCCCGCCAGCGCGCGCAAGGCACGCCGGCCCAGGTCGCGCGCCTTTTCCGACCGGGACAGCCGCAACAGGGCTTGGCGAAGCTGCGGTGCCAGAATCGCCGGCAGCGAGCGGCCCTCGGGGGCCTCGATGCGCAGAGTATGCAGCCCGGCGGCCTCGGCCTGCTTGCGCATGCGGTCCAGCAGCACGGTCTTGCCCACCCCGCGCAGCCCTATCATCAACACGCTCTTGGCATGCCGCCCGGCCCGGGTGCGCTGGCTGGCGATGTCCACCGCCCGCAACAGCTCATCGCGGCCGGCCAGTTCTGGCGGAGGCGTACCGGCGCCGGGTGCATAGGGGCTGGTGATCGGGTCCATGGGGGCAATTTATAGCATGTTTAGCTAATTTACAAATGTTGGATAAGTTCAGTAACTTCCATCAAACCTGTGTGCGTAACAAGCGTGGGTCTCGGCCTCGTTCATATTTGTGATGCCCCTTAAGAGGCTTACGCCCGTGCGACACATAGCCTGCCCGCGGTTGCTCTGATGTTCAAATTGGCCGGTCGGGATCCAGAAGAAATCTGGAGTAGCGTTAAAGCACTCGGTCTACTTCGCTCCGCGCTGCAGCGATATGCTGGATCCTACAGACTTGGCGCTGCGCCAATGCCGGGGTGAGGCCGAAGCATGGCAAGACCGCTAAACGCCTCGGTTATTGGCAGCCCCTTCCTCAGTGCAGTTGCGTTGCGCGAGGCGCATGGTCAGGACAGCGGGCATCCCTTCAACGTGCCCGCGATCATGCATGGCTTGCCTCTGGAGTTCAGTACGCCGGTCACTTTCCTGGTTGGCGAAAACGGCTCCGGCAAATCCACCCTGCTCGAAGCCATTGGTTGGGCGATGGGTTTTAGCGCGCAAGGTGGCGACCGAACCAATGCCTACGCCGAAGCAGTCGACGGACACGAGTTAGGCAGGTCCCTCACGCTGGCTTGGCGCAAGCGTGTGAGCGATGGTTTTTTCCTGCGCGCCGAAACGTTCTTCAATTACGCCAAGTATCTGGAGGAGGCAGGTAGCGGCTTCAGGCTTTACGATGGCGTTCCGCTCAACCAGCGCTCGCATGGAGAAGCCTTTCTCGCGTTGTTCCAGAATCGCTTCGAAGATGGTGTCTACCTGCTCGACGAGCCAGAAGCCGCGTTGTCGCCGAGCCGGCAACTGACCTTTCTCGCCCTGCTGCACGACTTGGCTTGTAGCCGTGCGGCGCAGTTCATCATCGCCACACATTCGCCGATCCTGCTGAGCCTGCCGGGTGCACGCGTGCTGAGCTTCAGCAGCCTGGGAATTGAATTGGTCGACTATCGAGAGACCGAACACTTCCGGCTAACCCGGGATTTCCTGAATTCGCCGGAGCGGTATTTCCGACATTTGTTCGAGGGCTCGTCTGACACGTGAATGCAAAAAGGGAACCGAGTAAGATCAACCATCAAAGCGCAAGATGCATTGGATTCTTGATTCGAATTGCGGCATTACCAGCGCGGAGTTTGGCACCAGAAGATGAGCATGCTTTTAGACAGCCTTGGACCAGAGTGGCGCGCCCCTGACGTTGTCGAGGCGATTCGGATACTTGGGGACGAGGACGCGCCGAACCGGGGTGCTGTGTTCACTCGTCCGGAGGTTGTCGCCGCGATTCTGGATCTTTCCGGTTATACCGCAGATCGTCCGCTGCATCTTCTACGCCTGCTCGAGCCGTCCTTCGGTGATGGCGATTTTCTCTTTCCCGCCATTGAAAGACTGATTGAAGCCTACTCACGCGATAATCCGGATTTCAAATCCGCGCGCGTGGATTTGAGTGATGCGATCCGGGCTGTGGAACTGCATCGTGACAGTCATGCCTCCACGATGCGACGCATGTCACTACAGCTGATGGCGGCCGGCATAGGCGAGGCGGACGCGACGGAGCTCTCCGCCACGTGGTTGGTATGTGACGACTTCTTGCTAAGCGAACTAGACGACGGCTTCGACGTGGTAGTAGGCAATCCCCCCTATGTACGCCAGGAGCGTATTCCTGGCGTCTTGCTCGCCGAGTACCGCAGTCGCTTCAGCACGCTCTATGACCGGGCGGATCTGTACATTCCCTTCTTCGAGCGCGCTTTGGATCTGTTGGCGCCCGGCGGCGTACTCGGGTTCATATGCGCCAATCGCTGGCTGAAGAACAAGTACGGCGGTCCACTGCGCAGCAAGATATCAGCAGAGTTTCACCTCAGCCACTTTATTGATATGGAGGGCGTGGACGCCTTTCATGCCGATGTCATCGCCTATCCAGCCATTACCATCGTTCGCCGACCGTGGCCTGACCAAGCTGGGCGGCCGTCAACCCGAATAGCCAGTCCTGCCGCACTTGGCCAACTCTCTCTGCCGGCGCTTGCCCGTGCCCTCGTCAGCTATGGAGAGGCAAGCGAACTGGTGGACGAAATCGTACTCGATGGAATAGGCGATGCTCCCTGGTTGTTCGAAGATGTGCCACGCTTGAAGCTGCTGCGTCGTCTCGAAGCGAGCTTCCCGGCATTGGAAAATGCTGGCTGCAAGGTGGGAATCGGCGTGGCGACGGGCTGCGACCGCGTATTTATCGACGACTACGATGCGCTGCCGGTGGAGCCGGAACGCAAGCTGCCGCTGGTAATGGCGCGTGACCTGATCGGCGGTCGCATCGACTGGCATCGCAAGGGCGTCCTCAATCCATTCGAGGCCGATGGCAGCTTGGCGTCGCTCGATGCGTTTCCCCGGTTCGCGGCTTATCTCGAATCACATCGTGACGCAATCGCAGCGCGCCACGTGGCAAATCGCAGCGGTGCGGGTTGGTATCGCACGATCGACCGAATTTATCCCGATCTGGTACAACGCCCCAAGCTTCTCGTGCCTGATATCAAGGGCGAGGCGAGCTTTGTTCTGGACGATGGTCGTTATTACCCGCATCACAATCTGTATTACATCACCTCGTCGACTTGGGATCTGCGTGCCCTGCGAACGGTGCTGCGCTCCTCGGTAAGCATGATGACTGTCGCTACCTACTGCACGCGAATGGCGGGCGGGTACCTTCGTTTTCAGGCGCAGTATTTGCGTAGGATTCGTCTGCCGACGTGGGAGCAGGTCCCGGACATTTTGCGTGCCAAGCTTGTTGAGAGTACGGACGCTCACGATCAAACGCTTGTCGATGCGCCTGTATTCGCGTTGTACGGTTTGAGCGCGCAAGAGGCTAAGCAAGTTCGCCGGGTAGCAGATGAAGCCCAAGTCACTGCTCGCAACAGGAAGCAAATCCAGTGAGTCCCAACCTTCTGCCCGCTGACTTTGACGCCCGCGTCTCCGGGGCAGTGAGAATGTTTTGGGGGGCGCGCGGAAGTGGAAAGGTAAGCAAGAGCCAAGGCGGGTCGCGCGATTCCGTCGTTGGTGGCAAGAACATGGACGGCTTCGTCGGTTTGCTTGAGCTTGTTGCCGATCACTGCGGGCTACCCGCTTCCGCCGTCCACACCAGGAAGTCGAGAGTAGTCCTGCCCGGTTTTTTTCGCGCCACCAAGAATTGGGATGTCCTGGTGATCCACGAGCGTCGGCTGCTCGGAGTGTTTGAGTTCAAGTCCCAGGTGGGTTCGTTCGGAAACAACTTCAACAATCGCAGCGAAGAAGTCATCGGTTCCGCCGCCGATCTCTGGGTGGCGCATCACCATGGCGCCTATGGTGACGGCCCGTACCGAAGTCCCAACCGAGTTGGTGAATCGACACCTGCCTTGCTCAATCCGACTATTCAGTCTGACCCCAGGCCTCCATTTCTGGCTTGGCTCATGCTCCTGGAAGAATGCGAAGCATCGATGGCGCCCGTGCGTTGCGACGAGCCGCACTATCCTGTTTTTGAGGAGTTCCGAGCGGCATCCTATGCGCGTCGCTACCAGGTCTTGTGCGAACGCCTTGTTGAACGCCAGCTCTATAGTGCCGCAGCTTTGGAGTTGACGATTGCCAACTCCGAGACAAGTCGTGCGCTTTCACCCGCAACAAGCATTCGAAACATGTTCGCCGAGTTTTCCGGCAAGATTTTGGCTTCGCAGGCGTAGTCGCGGCAGGATATGCCACGGCGGAGGCCTCACCGTCGCCGGATGTCGATCGCAGGGCTTCGATCGCAGCACTTCGAAGTCGAAGTGGCCGCCCAGCAATCGCACATCGGGTTTGCCGCCGCGCGTGCAGTGGCGGGCTTCGCCCGTGGGCGACGGCGTTACCTTCGGGATGATGCGTCAGCCCGCATCGACAACAAACAGACGCGCTTCCTGCGCCGCATCGCGCTCAATCTTGATCGGCGCGTACTCCGATGACTGATAGAACGCCAGCGCGTCGGCGAGGGTTGCGAATTCGAAGATGCCCGCCATGGGCAATGGCGTCACGTCCCCTTCCAGCAGTTGGGCCACCGGCCCAAAGTGGAGGATACGGCCTCCCGCTGCCTGTAGCGCGGCCTGAAAGCGCGGCGCCAATGCGGCTTGCCTGGCAGGATCTTTGACGCGCAGATTTACGTGGACATAGGCCGTCATGGTGTGGCTCCCTGGTAATCAAT
>JAYUVY010000047.1:0-14833 GCA_043753835.1 Lysobacterales bacterium
GTCATCGTGGAACACGGGGATCTTCATGCGCGCGCGCAACTTGCGCTCGACCTCGAAGCATTCCGGCGCCTTGATGTCCTCCAGGTTGATGCCGCCGAAGGTCGGCTCCAGCGAAGCGATGATGTCCACGAGCTTGTCCGGATCGAGTTCATTGATCTCGATGTCGAACACATCAATGCCCGCGAACTTCTGGAACAGCACACCCTTGCCTTCCATGACCGGCTTGGCCGCCAGCGGGCCGATCGCGCCGAGGCCGAGCACAGCGGTGCCATTGGTGATCACCGCGACCAGATTGCCGCGCGCGGTCAACTGGTCGACGGTGTTCGGATCGCGCACGATCTCCTCGCACGCGGCTGCAACACCGGGTGAATAGGCGAGCGACAGATCCTTCTGCGTGACCATCGGCTTGGTCGGCATCACCTTGATCTTGCCGTAGGGCAATTGCCGGTGATATTCGAGCGCTTGGGCTTTGAGTTCTTCCGAATTGGACATGGGGGCCGTTCTTGATCGCGAGACCCCGAGAATAACACTGCGGTTTGACCGCTCCGCGACTGCTCCTTATGGTGCGCACTTTATTTTGCGCACTCGCGTTTGGAGCTTCTTGCATGATTGATCTTGGCAGCGACACGAAAACCCGACCGACGGCGGCGATGCGCCTCGCCATGGCGAATGCCGAGGTCGGTGACGAACAGGCGTTCGAGGACCCGACCGTGAACGCGCTGTGTACACGCGTCGCGAGCATGCTCGGCAAGGAGGCGGCCTTGTTCGCGCCCAGCGGCGCGATGTGCAACCAGATCGCGATCGCGACCTGGTGCCGGCCAGGCGACGAGGTCATCTGCGAACGCACGGCGCATATCGCCTGTTATGAAGCCGGCGGCCCGGCCGCGAATGCCGGGGTGATGATGCACAGCATCGACGGCGCCCGCGGCCAGTTCACTGCCGCGCAGTTGCAGGCCAGTTTCCGCGCGCCGTGGCGGCATTGCCCGCAAGCGACGCTGCTGTGCGTCGAACAGACCGCAAACCTGGGTGGCGGCTCGGTGTGGCCCCTGGCCCAACTGAACGAAGTCGCCGAACTGGCGCATACGCGCGGCCTGCGCACACATATGGACGGTGCACGCCTGCTCAACGCCAGCGCCGCGACGGGGGTCACACCGCTGCAATATGCCGAGCGTTTTGATTCGGTCTGGATCGATTTCAGCAAGGGCCTGGGTGCGCCGGTCGGTGCCTGCCTCGCCGGATCACGCGAATTCATCGAACGCGCCTGGGTGATCAAGCAGCGACTCGGTGGCGCCATGCGTCAGGCCGGCATTATCGCTGCGGGTGCGTTGTACGCGCTCGATCATCACATCGAGCGCCTGGGCGACGACCACGTGCATGCCAAGCGACTTGCCGAAGGATTGGCGCGGCTGCCGGGCGTGATACTCGACCCGACCAGCGTCGAGACGAACATCGTGTTCTTCGCCCTCGACGTCGAACAACTCGGCTTCGACGCTGCGGAATTTTCGCGGCGGTTGGCCACACATGGCGTGCGCATCGGTCCGTTTGACACGCGCACGCTGCGTGCGGTGACGCATCTCGATGTCACCGCCGCCGACATCGAACACACGCTGCGCGTCGCGGCGGACTGCATCGAACGTACGCAGTGACCGCGATGCTCAGCCTCGACCATGCGACGATCAACGCGCAGTTGGAGGCACAATGGCTGGTGCCGGACCTCGCTGCCCGCCCGCCCGCGCATTGGCAAAAGCGCATGGCGATCATCGTGCCCTATCGCGATCGCGCCGATCACCTGCAGGCGCTGGCCGCACATCTGCAAAGCTATTTTTGCCACGACAAACTCGACCGCAGTATCGACTGGCAACTGCACGTCGTCGAACAGGTGGATGCGCAACCCTTCAACCGCGGCGCGCTGATCAATGCCGGATTCAAGCTCGCCGCAGAGGGCGTCGACTACATTTGCCTGCACGACGTCGACATGCTGCCGATCTGGGCCGACTACGCCTGGCCTGAACATCCGGCGCGGGTGTGTCTGTATGGCTTGCCCAATCCGCAACAGAAGCACCTGTGCATCGGCGGTGTCACGGCAATCGCGAATGGCGATTTCGTCGCGCTGAACGGATTCAGCAACGGCTACTGGGGCTGGGGTTACGAAGACTATGATTTCCGTTTGCGCATCCTTGCTGCGAACCTGCGCATGGAGGCGCGCGACGGGCTGTTTACGGCGCTGCCGCACGCGCGCAATGGCGTCATGGCCAGTGGCCACGAGAGCCCGGCCGGACGCCGCAACCGCGAGCGCATCCAGGGTCTGCATGGCCACGGCTTCGTCGCCTGGCGTGAGGAAGGCCTGAACAGCCTGCATTTGCACCTGCAGTCCAGTGAGCCGTTGTCCATCGCCGGACAGCGGGTCGATCACGCGACACACCACCGCGTGATCGTCGGCGGCTGAGGCGATCCCCCGGCGGCTGGCCAGATTGCTACACTCGGGCCAACCATGTCCCGACCGCACAAGAGTCAAGCGCAGACGGCTGTGCCCACCGACGAGGGCGACAGCAACGGCGTGTTTGCGCGATTCGCCATCGACCTGTTGTGTTGCGAACGCCTTGAAGGCATCCCGCAAGTGCTGCAGCCGGTATTCGGCGAACGCTTTGGCGTGCACGGACTGCGCGTGTTGTGGCGAATTGGCGGCGGCACCGGCAGCGACATCCACCGCGGCGTCGCCCCGGCCGGCACTTACAGTCCATACCTGTGCGAACAGATCGACCACACCCCCGCCGAAGCCGGCGTCGCGGTTGCATTGAATCCAGTCAAAGGTGAAAGCGGGATCGCGATTTCGCTCGGCGGACCGCATCTGTTCACGCGCGCCTGTTTGATTCTGGTCGGCGACAGCACGCGGCTGCTGATCGAAGTCGAGACCGACGCATTCCGGGTCTTCTTCAAGCCGCTGGTGCGGCGTGTGGCCGAACTGATCGAACGCGAGCGGCTGCGCACTTCGTTGCACCGGCTCGAGTCGGCCGAGCGCCTGCAGCGCGCGCTTTACGCCATTGCCGACCTCGCTTCCGCTGACATCGAAATGCCGGAGATGCTCGCCGGCATCCACGAGATTGTCGGCGAACTGATGTACGCGGAAAATTTCATCATCGTCCGCTACGACAGCAGTCGGCGGATGCTGCGCTTCATCTATTTCGTCGACTCCAAGGACGGCGTTCCGGCTGATCCGGCGCGCGAATATCCGGAAGCCGAACTCGCGAACAGCTTGACCTTGGCGATGATGAAGCATGGGCGCCCGGTGATGGGCTCGTCAGCGCAGCTGCGCGAAGAACTCGGGGTCGCCAGCGATACCGCTTTCTTCGGGCCCGACAGCGTCGACTGGCTCGGCGTGCCGATGCTCGCCGGTTCCGACGTGCGCGGTGGCATCGTGGTGCAGACCTATGACGACAGCGTGCGCTACAGCGAAGAGGATCGCGCCCTGCTCAGCTATGTCGCGCAGCACATCCTGACGACATTGCTGCGCCGCGAAGCGCATGAAGAACTCGAAGCCCGCGTTGAGCTGCGCACCGCCGAATTGCGCGTGCAGATCGCCGAGCGTGAACGCGGCGAACATTTGCAGGCCGCCTATCGCCATATTGCCGAAGCAGCGACCACGGCTGAGACCATGGACGCTTTTTATCGCGAGTCGCACCGCATCGTCGGCGAGTTGCTCAACGCGAAGAACTTCTTCGTGGCCCTGCTGGGCGAAGACGAGTCGTTCTGGTTTCCCTACGCGGTGGACGAGCGCGATCCGCTGGCGCGCTTCGAACCGCGCAAACGCGGCATGACCCTGACCGACTACGTCTTGCGCAGCGGTCAGTCCCTGCTTGCGACCCGCGAGCAGATCACGCACATGCGCGAGTCCGGCGAGGTCGCCATGTCGGTCGGCACGCCTTCAGTGTGCTGGCTGGGCGTACCCTTGCGGGGCGAGTCCAGCCTGCTCGGTGTGATGGTGGTGCAGAGCTATCAAGCCGATGTGATCTACAACGAAAGTGACCAGCAAATCCTCAGCTTTGTCTCGAACCATGTTGCGCTCGCGCTCGAACGCAAGCATGCGCAGGATTCGCTGCGACAAGCGTACGCCGAGCTTGAACGCCGGGTCGAAGAGCGCACTCGCGAACTCGCCAACAGCAATCGCGAACTGGTTGACCAGATCAAGGTACGCCAGCAGGTCGAACTACGCCTGAAGCACGAAGCGTTGCATGATGCGCTGACCGGCTTGCCGAACCGCGCGCTGTTGTTGAATCGCCTCGACCATGCTCTGGCGCGCTTCCGACGCGATCCGACGCGCCTGTTCGCGGTGCTGTTTCTCGATCTCGACCGATTCAAGATCATCAACGACAGCGTCGGTCATTTGATCGGCGACGAATTGCTCAAGGAAGTCAGCGCCCGCATCAGCGGCACATTGCGTGCGGACGACACCATCGCACGACTGGGCGGCGACGAGTTCGCAGTCCTGCTCGACGATGTCGACACCGCGGAAAACGTGATCGTCGCCGCCGATCGCATGATCGCGGTGCTGCAGGAACCGGTGCGCCTTGGCGGCAAGGAACTGTTCACCTCGGCGAGTGTCGGCATCGCCATGGCCGATGCGCGTTACACCCGTGCCGAAGAATTGCTGCGCGACGCCGACGTTGCCATGTATCGCGCCAAGGCGAACGGGCGTCATCGCGTCGAATTGTTCGACGAACGCTTGCATCAGGAAGCCCTGCGCGTGCTCGACATGGAAGGCGACTTGCGGCGTGCGCTGACCCGCAACGAATTCGAACCGCACTATCACGCCATTGTCGACCTGATGGACGCAAGCGTGGTCGGATACGAGGCCTTGCTGCGCTGGCACCATCCAGAACGCGGCCTGCTGCTGCCCGGTGATTTTCTCGAGGTCGCCGATGACACCGGATGCTCCGAGCAGATCGACTGGCAGATGTTCGATCAGGTCTGTGCGGCCGTCTCGGCGCTTATCGTCGGCGAACAGTATGTGGCGATCAATGTCTCGCCGCGGCATTTCCGGAATTCGAATTTCAACCGCCGCCTTCTCGACCGCATGATTGCCTACGGTGTGCCGGCGCATCGGCTGCGCATCGAGATCACCGAGGGCGCCATCCTCGAAAATCCGCTCGACATCCGCGAAGCCCTGCTGCAACTGCGCACACAGGGCGTGCTGGCGTCGCTCGACGACTTCGGCACCGGCTATTCGTCGCTGTCCTACCTGCACCAGTTCCCGATCCATGCCCTGAAGATCGACCGCTCCTTCGTGTCCGAACTCAAGCCGGGCCTGCCACGCGGCAATACGGCGATCGTGCGCGCGATCCTGGCGCTGGCGCGTTCGCTGAATATCGAAGTGGTCGCCGAAGGCATCGAGACGACGGCACAACGCGAAGCGCTGCTCGAACTCGGTTGCCGCTTTGGTCAGGGCTTTCTTTTCGCGCACCCACGCCCGGCGATGGATATCCGTTCGCTCAAACGCCCAGTGTGAGCCGTAATATTCAGGCATCCCACGGATTGACCAGCGGCACATTCAAACCCGCAAAGTCCGCCACGTTGCGCGTCACCAAAGTCAGGTCGTGCTGCAAAGCGGTCGCGGCCAGCTGACCGTCAACGACCTGCAAGGTACGTCCCGCGCTGGCCAGCACCCGGCCCCAGCGGTCGGCGACCTCGCCATCGAATGGCAAGATGCGTCCCACGAATCGTTTAGGCAATTCCACTTCCAGCCAATCGGTCAGGGTTTGCCGAAAGGTCGCGTCCGTGGCGCGTTCGATGCCCTTGCGGATCTCGCCCAAGGTCAGCACGGAGAGATACATGGATTGGGGCGGACGTGCTATGGCCCACGCCACCACGCCTGGCGCAGCGCGCTTGCTGCGCAGTTCCGACAGGACATTGGTGTCGAGTAGATAGCTCACGCGGTCAGAACTCGACTTCGCGCGGCAGTCCTTTCTCGCGCTCGAAGACGATGTCCTCGCGTCCGTAAAGGGGCGATGCGCGCATGAAATCCACCAACGATTCCACGTTGCCTGAAAGCCGGTCGAACAGTTCGCGCGAGATCACCACCGCCACGGAACGCCCGTGCAAGGTGATGTCCTGCGGGCCCTGCTGCGCCGCGTGTTTGACCAGTTCCGAGAACCGCGCCTTGGCGGTTTGCATCTGCCAGCACTGCATGATCATCACCTCCCGGCCAACTTGATCAGAGAAAATCAGACCTGATGAGTCCGAATTCTACCGAGATTTGGAATCCATGACCAAATGCATCGTCATCGTCGTCACGCCGCAGGCAAAGGCGAGCTGATGTTTAAACGCCCAGCGTAAGGTCAAACGCTTCGACGCGGTCGAGCCTGATCTTGTTTGCGAACAACGAGAACGCGAGCATGCCGGCGAGACCATTGGCTTTCTGCACCCATGGCGGCAGATAGATCGGCGCCACGATGTAGCCGGAATCGAACCAGGGCTCGAGGGCGATGACATCGTGCAAAGTCATCTTGCCGGCGAACAGGTTGCGGCACAGTTTCAGCTTCTGGTTCTTCAGCGCCCAGCGGAAGAAGGTGTGCACCGACAGCAGACCGTGCAGATAGACGGTGTCCTTGGTGAACGCCGCGCCACCTTCCACCGGCACGCCGCGGAAGATGCGGGCGGCCGATGCGAAGCTGTCGTTGTCGTTCTGCCCGGCTTCGAGGAAATAGCGGAACACCTCGATGAAATCGGCACCCGCTTGCGCCTTTTCAATCGCCAGAATGCGCAGACTGATGCGCTTCATGCGCTGGATGTCGATGGCGCCGGTGATCAACTCGGCGAAAGTCGCGAGCCCTTCCTGGGTCGCGGTGATGCGTGGCGAATTGCGCGCCATTGATGCCAGATTCGGCTGGCTGCGGCCATTCAATGCAGTCAGCGAGTGCACGAAGGCTTCGTGTTCGAGCAGCTGATGGCGATCGTACTCGGTGAATCCGGTGTCGGCACGCAGACGGATGCGCGTGGTGCCGGCCGCAGCCTTGGCGGTCAACTTCGGATCGACCTCGACACGCACCGAGTGCATCGTGAAGAAGGCATCGAGTTTCTGCTGCAACTCTTCACGCATGGTCTCGGCGGAAAACACGTAGTCGGGTTCCTGCGTGGCGAGCTCGCGCGAAAGCTCGTCTGCGAGCAGGATGAAGTGCTCGGCGGCATCGATGTTGTGATAGTCGGAACCGGGCAGGAAGTCTCCGGGCTTGCCGAACAGTGCCGCCGAATGCACGCTGACATCACGCGTGCCGATCGACTCGAGCAGGCGCGTCGCAATTTCCCAACTTTCGGCCGTGCGCCGCACGTACCCGCCAATCGGGTGATTGTCGGTCGCATGCGCCTCGTGCTGGATGGCGTCGAGTTCTTCGCGCACGTCGCTGTAGTCGAACTGTGCGTACTCGACCTTGGGCAACTCGACGCGCCCGGCGCGATAGCGCTGCAGGAACTTGCGCTGCACCGAGGCCGGCCAGCTCAGCGCATCAAGCATGCGGATGCCGCGCACCGCTTCCACCAGTCGTCGATCCAGTGCCGCAAAATAGGCGAGATCGGCGATGTCGGCCATTTCATCGCCTTCCGTGCTTGTCGATCAGGCGCGCGCCGAGCGCCTTGTTCTGGATGCGATCGGCCGCACGCTTTTCATGCGCGACGGCGCGCAGTCGGGCGGCATCACGCTCAAGGATCAACTTGAGATAGCCCTCATAGCGACGCGCCTCGATGCGCCCGTCATCGATCGCCGCGCGCACCGCGCAACCGGGTTCGCCGGCATGGGCGCAATCGCGGAACTTGCACAGGCCGATCAAATCTTCGATGTCGGTAAAACTCGTCTCTTCGACGGGCTCCTCGCCGGTGAGCTTGATCTCGCGCATGCCCGGCGTATCGATGATGCAACCGCCGCTCGGCAGTTCAATCAGGGCGCGGAACGTGGTCGTGTGGCGACCGCGCGAATCGTTTTCGCGCACGCTGTTGGTGCGCATCTTCTCGACGCCGAGCAGGCTGTTGGTCAGCGTCGACTTGCCGGCGCCGCTTGAACCGACCAGCACCGCCGTGTCGCCGAGGCGCAGCCAGGGTTCCAGCACCGCGACCTCACTGCGGTCCTTCGCATTCAAGGTGAAGACGTGACCGGTGTCGCCGGCGAGGCGGCGCAGTTCGTCATGGCAGGCCTGCGCATCGTCGGCGCGATCGGCCTTGGTCAGCACGATCACCGGGGTTGCGCCGGATTCGCCGACTATGGCCAGATAGCGCTCGATCCGGCGCGGATTGAAGTCGCCATCGAGCCCGCAAACGATCAGCACGGTGTCCACGTTGGCCGCGATCACCTGTTCGCGCCCGCTCTCGCCCGCTGCAAGACGTCGCAACTGGCTGCGTCGCGGCAACAAGGCCTCGATCTGCCATTCGTCGTTGATCGCCGGGCTCATCCACACCCAGTCACCGACCGAGGGACGCACCGCATCCTCGACATCGCGCCGTCGTGCGGAAGATTTTGTCCGCGCCCACAGCACCGCGTGCCCGTCATGGACTTCGAAGGCATTACGGTGATGCACGATCACGCGCGCCAGACGCGCTTCGGCAAACGGCGGCGCCGGCACGGGGTCGTCACGCCAGCCGATGCGGCGCAACAACGACAGCTCTGCAAATTCAGTCATGGCCGGATTGTAGGCGTGTCCAGCGCATGCGTGCACTTCACTTGCGGGCGCGTATGCTCTGGCGCATGAAAATTCTGCTGCCATTGCTGCTCTGGCTGTCCGGCCTGTCCTTCCTCGGCTTCGGTATCGCGTTCCTGTTCGACCCGGTCGGCACGTTGCTGCTGGCGGGTGTCGCGACCGAGGGCGCAATCGCGGCGACCGAGCTGCGCGCGTTCTATGGCGGTGTCGAAGTCGCGCTCGGTGCGCTGCTGCTGTTCTGCGCGACACGGGCCACACGTTGGCGCGATGGTTTGTGGCTGACCTTGATCTGCTACGGCGCGATTGGCGTGACGCGCGTTGCCGGCATGGCGATGGACGGCAGCGATTCGTTCTTCTTGAGGTTTGCAGCGTCAACCGAGATCGGGTTTGCGGTTCTGGCGATCATCGCGTTGCGCGTTTGTAGGAGCGGACCTTACGGTGCCGAGCGTGCGGTGGATGCCGTCGCCGTCGTCGCGACCGGGTTCACGACCACGACCGCATCACCATCGCTCAATTGCGCCTGGCCGAGCGAAATCACCTGCGCGTTGTCGGCGAGGCCGTCGAGCACATGCACCCAGCCGTCCTGCTCGCCACCGAGCGTGACCGCCTGACGACGGGCGAGACCGTTGGCAACGGTGAACACTTCCGCGCGCTTGCCGTCGAGCACGACGGTCGACTTCGGCAGCAGCAGGGCGTCGGCGATGCGTTCGCGTTCGATGCCGATGCGCACAAACTGACCGGGACGCAACGGCGTGTTCGCCTCGTCGAGATCGATGCGCACGCTCGCGGTACCGCTGGCGGCATCGACGATCGCAGCGACACGCTCGACGGCGCCCGAGAACTTTGCATCACGGAAGGCATCGGCGGCGACGGTCACCGGCTGTCCGGCGGCCAATCCGGCGAGTTCTTTTTCCGGCACCGGAATGTCGGCGACCAGATCGGCGAAGTCGGCGATCTCGAAGGCGAGACCGTTCGGCGCCAGCCACTGGCCGTCCTTGATATGGCGGCGCGTGATCACGCCAGCGTAAGGCGCGCGGATTTCACTCTTGGAAAAGCTGAGTGCGGCGAGATTGACCGACGCGCGCTGCGCATCGCGTTCGAAGCGCGCGCGTTCGGCGGCGTCGGTGGCGATCATTTTCTTGCCGAGCAACAGGTCGGCGCGTTCGGCTTCATGGTCGAGACGCTTGGCGACGCTGGCGGTCTGGGCCAAGGCGAGGCGGGCGCGTTCGCCGTCAATGCGCGCCAGCACCTGGCCGGCGGCGACTCGATCACCTTCCTCGACATAAATCTTCAGTACTTCGCCGCCGTTCTCGCTGACCAGGTTCGCGGCGCGCTCGGCGGCCAGCGTGGCGGTGCCATTGAAGACCCGGACCAGTTCCGCGCGCCTGGGCTGCACGGTTTCGACGGCCAGCGCGAGGTCGGCTTCGGCGTTGTCTGCGGACTTCGCGTCGCTCTGTCCACAGCCGCTCAGGCCGATGCCGAGAGTGGCTGCGATCGTCAGCGTAATCAATAACTTGCGCATATCAACGGACTTCGTTTTGGTCGGCGTCGGCGGCCGCGCGGGCTTCGGTTTCGGTGTCTTGCCAAACCTTGTCCATCACGTCCATCAATGCATCAAACAGGACTTTCTCAAAGCTGCTCATGTCGTTCTCCTTTGGTGTTGTAGGCAACTATAACAGTAGTGAATGGAGGCACAATGGGCCTGAAGTCATGCTTGTCTGCCTGTTGCTCACCATTCAGATGCACGAACCTCACGATAGGTTTCCCGCCATCGGTCACCCATGACGAGAGTTGGGTACGGACGACTTGCATCAAGCGCGGTCATCGCGGCTGCGGGCAAACTTCGGGCAGATCACGCGGTTCGAGCGTATTCAAGGCCTTGGGCTCGCGTTCCGGGTTTTTCCCTCGCTACGATCGAAGCTCGACACCCCTGTGATGACGACCATGCAGCACCAGATCGAAACTGCGACGCGCTTGAATGAAGTCCGCTACGAAATCCGTGGCGAGTTGGCGCGCCGCGCACTGGAGCTGGAGCGCCAGGGCCGCAGCATCGTCAAGCTCAATATCGGCAATCCCGGCTTGTTCGGATTCGAGACGCCGGCGCATCTGCGCGACGCCATCCGCGGCAACCTGCCGCAGTCCGACCCCTACTGCCATCAGCAAGGCCTGGCGGCCGCGCGCGAGGCGATCGCGATGCGCGAAATCGCCCGCGGCGCGCCGAATGCCTCGCCGGATGGCGTGTTCATCGGCAATGGCGTGTCCGAACTGATCGATCTGGCGCTGCGCGGCCTGCTCAATGGTGGCGACGAAGTGCTCGTGCCTTCGCCCGACTATCCGCTGTGGACGGCCGCCGTGATCTTGAACGGCGGCAAGGCCGTGCACTATCCGTGTCGTCCCGAGAACGGCTTCGTGCCGGACATCGCCGACATCGAGGCATTGATCACGCCGCGCACGCGCGCCCTGGTCGTGATCAACCCGAACAACCCGACTGGTGCCGTCTACCCGCGCGCCCTGCTGGCACAGATGGCCGAGCTTGCCGCGCGTCATCGCCTGGTGCTGATGAGCGACGAGATCTACGACCAGATCGTCTATGACGACGCCGAATTCGTGCCGCTGTCGACGCTCGCCCACGAGACCGTCTGCCTGACCTTTTCGGGCTTGTCGAAAGTGCACCGCGCCTGCGGTTGGCGCGTCGGCTGGATGAGTCTTTCCGGTTATCTGAAACGGGCGCAGGACTACAAGCATGCGCTCGACCTGCTGGCCGCACTGCGCCTGTGCAGCAATGTCACCGCGCAATGGACGATCGAGCCGGCGTTGTTCGGGCCGAACACGATCGATGCGCTGATCGCACCGGGCGGGCGACTGCACGACACGCGCCGCGCCGTGATCGAGAACTGCGCCCGCAGCCAGTTCCTTAACCTGGTGCAGCCGGCGGGCGCGCTGTACGCCTTCCCCGGCATCGACACAACCTTGCTGCCCGAGTTCGACGACCATCGCTTCGCACTCGATTTGCTCGAAACCGAAAGCGTGCTGCTGGTGCCCGGCAACAGTTTCAATGTGCCGTATCGCACCCATCTGCGCCTGACCCTGCTGCCGATGGCCGAGCAGATCGACGACGTATTCGTGCGCATCGAACGTGCGCTCGAACGCAGCTCGCGTGTCGCCTATCGACAGATGGCGGTGGCTTGACGGATTGCGTGGGAGGCGACGTCATGGCTGCCGACCGCTATCTCTCGCTCGGCGACTCCTACACCATCGGCGAAGCCGTCGAAGAGGTCGCCCGCTGGCCGGTGCAGCTGGCGCAGCGCATGCACTGGGACGCACCAACGATCGTCGCGCGCACCGGCTGGACCACGGACGAACTCGCGGCGGCGATGGATACTGCGGACGTCGACGCGGTCTACGCGCAGGTGTCGCTGCTAATCGGCGTCAACAACCAGTATCGCGGTCGCAGCGTCGCGAACTATGCGAGCGAGTTCCGTGCCTTGCTCGATCGCGCGATCACGCTCGCCGGCAACGATGCGCAACGCGTGTTCGTGGTGTCGACCCCGGACTGGGGCGTGACCGCGTTCGCAGCGAACGATGGCCGTGGCCGCGGGCAGATCGGGCGCGAGATCGATGCCTACAACGGCGCTGCGGCTGCGGTGTGCGCGGCACGCGCGGTGCGCTTCATCGACATCACGCCGAGCTCGCGCGATCGCGGCGATGCACCCGACATGCTCGCTGCGGATGGATTGCATCCCTCGGCCGCACAGTACACGCGCTGGGTCGACGTGATCGCCGCGGCGTTGTCGGCCGCGCCGCGCCGCTAGACTGTCGCGATGAATACGCCCGACCCGATGTCCTCATTACGTGCGCGCCTCGGTGCCGTACTCGAAACCGTGCTCAATCTGGCAATGCGCATCGATCCGGATCTGCCGGACGATTTGCGCGCGCTGGAAGGCCGCTCACTGGCGCTGACCTGGTCCGGCCCGCAGTGGAGCATGCGCCTAACTGTTGAAAACGGTGCGCTGCGCGTCGGCCCGAATCAGGGTGAGTCCGACCTGTCGCTGGCGACAACAATTTCCGGCCTGATCGGCTTGTTGCGCCCGGAAGCGGCGCGCAGCTTGCCAGCGGGACGTGTGCAGATCTCGGGCGACGCCGAATTGCTGCGCCGGATCGAGCAGATCGCCAAGCGTTTCGCACCGGACTGGGACGCCGCATTCGCGCGTCATCTCGGCCCGACACTTGGCCCGCAGATCGGGCGCGCACTAGCCGATGGCCTGCATGCTGCGCGCAACAGCGCCACTTCGTTCGCGGAGACCGCGTCGGAATACGTGCGTGAGGAAAGTCGCGATGTCGCGACCAAGGTCGAGATCGACGAATTCGCCGACGATGTCGACCGACTGCGCGACGGCGTCGAACGCCTGGAAGCACGCATCGCGCGTCTGACGCGGAGCGGCGCGTGAGTCGCGCCGCGTTCCGCCTGATCGGCATCGGCACGACGCTGGCACGTTATCGGCTGGACGAACTGCTCGATCTGCTGCCCGGGCTGCGCGTGCTGCGCTGGCTGCGCGGTTTCCTGCCGGCACCGCGTGGCGACATCGGCAGTTTGTCGCGCGGGGCGCGGCTGCGACTCGCACTGCAGGAACTTGGGCCACTGTTCGTGAAATTCGGCCAGATCCTGTCGACGCGGCGTGATCTGTTGCCGCCCGATGTCGCGATCGAACTGTCGCTGCTGCAGGACCGCGTCGCACCGTTTCCCGGCGCCGAAGCGCAACGTGCAATCGAAGCCGAACTCGGGCAGCCGATTACCGAACTATTTCGCAATTTCGAATTGGTGCCGCTGGCCTCGGCTTCGATCGCCCAGGTGCATGCCGCCGAATTGCTGGACGGCACCGAAGTCGTGATCAAGGTGCTGCGCCCCGGTGTCGAACAGCGCATCGCGTCCGATCTGCGCCTGCTCAAGGCGCTCGCGGCGCTGTTCGAACGGCATGCCGCCGAGCGCGCCGACAAGCTGAAGCCGCGCGAGATCGTCGAGGAGATCGAACGCACGCTGATGGCCGAAGTCGACCTGCAACGCGAAGGCGCGAACGCGAGCCTGCTGCGGCGCAATTTCGAGAACTCGCCGGATCTCTACGTGCCGCGCGTGTATTGGGAACAAAGCAAGCAGCGCGTGCTTACGCTGGAACGTGTGCGCGGCATCGGCTCGGATGATCTGGCGGCACTCGACGCCGCCGGCATCGACCGCGTCAAACTCGCCGAAAAGGGCGTGCGCGTGTTCTACACGCAGGTGTTCCGCGACAATTTCTTCCACGCCGATGCGCATCCCGGCAACATCTGGGTCGATGCCGAACGCCGCGACGATCCGCGTTTCATCGCACTCGACTTTGGCATCATGGGCACCTTGCCGGCGTCGGATCTGCGCTATCTCGCGGAGAACTTCCGCGCCATGTTCGAGCGCGACTACCGTCGCGTCGCCGAACTGCATCTCGAAGCCGGATGGATGCCGGCACATGTACGCATCGACGAACTCGAAGCCGCGGTGCGCAGCGTCTGCGAACCCTACTTCACGCGTCCGCTCGCCGAGATCTCGATCGGCGAAGTGGTGATGAAGATCTTCAAGCTTGCACACCGCTACGAACTCACCATCCAGCCGCAGTTGCTATTGCTGCAGAAGACGCTGCTGAACATCGAAGGCGTCGGCCGCCTGTTGCACCCGAAGCTCGATATCTGGGCCGTGGCGCAGCCGGTGCTCACCGACATCATGAAGACACGCTACGGCATGAACGAATTGACCGCAGCCTTGCGCGCGCGCCTGCCGGAACTGCTGCAACACGCACCGGAAATGCCGCGCCTGCTGCACGCTTGGCTGCGTCAGGCCGCGAGTGGCGAAGCGCGCTCGCATATCCGTTCCGAAGACTTGCGCCGTCTCGCCGATGTTTCCGAACGTGGTCAGCGTCGTGTGGTGTGGGCGGTGATCGGTGCGGCGCTGCTGATCGCTGCCACCTTGTTGTATGCGCTCGATTCCGGTGGCGAAAGATGGTTGGGCCAACCATTGGGTCTGTGGATCGCATTCACCGGCGGCGTGATGGCGTTTGTTGCGGCGTTGCGTGGGCGATGAGCGTGTTTTGCGCATCGCGTAGAGCATCGCGGCTTCCGCCGCTCCTACATGG
>JAYUVY010000048.1:0-213270 GCA_043753835.1 Lysobacterales bacterium
CGCGATGCTTTGACACCAACCGCGATGCTTTGACACCAACCGCGATGCTTTGACACCAACCGCGATGCTTTGACACCAACCGCGATGCTTTGACACCAACCGCGATGCCTTGACACCAACCGCGATGCCTTGACACCGACGGCGATGCTCTGCCCAATGCGCCGCCTCAACCCGCCCGCCGCGTCGCCTTTGCCACATCGGCCCGTTGTGCGGCGATGTTTGCGAGGTAGGCATCGGGCACGCCGGTAACGTATTCGCCAGAAAAACACGAGGTGTCGAAGGCGGCGAGTTCCTCATTGCCTTCACCGACTGCAGCGACCAGATCATCGAGGTCCTGGTAGATCAGCCAGTCGCAACCGAGGTAGGCCTCGATTTCGGACTCGCTGCGCCCGTGCGCGACCAGTTCATCGGCAGCCGGCATGTCAATGCCGTAGATGTTCGGATAACGCACGGGCGGCGCCGCACTCGCGAAATAGACCTTGCGCGCGCCGGCTTCGCGCGCCATCTGGATGATCTGTTTCGAGGTGGTGCCGCGCACGATCGAATCGTCGACCAGCAGCACCACCTTGTTGCGGAATTCGAGCTCGATCGCGTTCAATTTGCGTCGCACCGATTTCACCCGTTCGCTCTGGCCGGGCATGATGAAGGTGCGCCCGACATAGCGGTTCTTGACGAAGCCTTCGCGATACTTGAGGTCGAGCACCTGCGCCAGCGCCAGCGCTGCGGTGCGCGAGGTGTCGGGGATCGGAATCACCGCTTCAATGTCGTGCTGTGGGCGTAAACGCTGGATCTTCTGCGCGAGGCGTTCACCCATGCGCAGTCGCGCCTTGTACACGGAGACGTCCTCGATCATCGAATCCGGTCGCGCCAGATAGACGTATTCGAAGATGCACGGCGCGTGCTGCTTCGGCGGCGCGCATTGATGCGCATGCATCTCGCCCTCGGCGGTGAGGATGACGGCCTCGCCCGGGCGCACATCGCGCTCGCGCTTGAAGCCAAGCAGATCGAACGCGACCGACTCAGACGCCACCGCCCATTCCGTGCCTTCTGCGGTCTCGCGTTTGCCGAGCACCAGCGGACGGATGCCGTGCACGTCACGATAGGCGACGACGCCGAGACCCAGCACCAGCGACACCACCGAATAGCCACCGACACAGCGTTCATGCACGCGTGCAATGGCCGCGAAGACATCATCGATGCCGGGACGTGCCGCATTCTGCGCCTGCAATTCGTGCGCGAAGATGTTCAACAGCACTTCGGAATCGGAGCCGGTATTGATGTGGCGTCGGTCCGTTTCGAACAACTCGCGGCGCAGCGCGTCGGTATTGATCAGGTTGCCGTTGTGCCCAAGCGCAATGCCGAACGGCGAGTTCACATAGAACGGCTGCGCCTCATCAGCACCTTCGCTGCCGGCGGTCGGGTAACGGCAATGGGCGATGCCGATGCGGCCGCGCAGGCGCGCCATGCTCGCGGCATCGAACACGTCTTTGGCGAGACCGTTACCCTTGTGCAGACGCAGGCGCGCGCCGTCGATGGTCGCAATGCCAGCGGCGTCCTGCCCACGATGCTGGAGCACGGTGAGTCCGTCGTAGAGCGCGGCGCCAACCTCACTGCGACCGACGATTCCCAGAATGCCGCACATCACTGCACCTCACTATCAGAAAGTACTTTCATGCTGCGTTCGACCATCGGCGCAACTGAGCCATCGAGCCGGATCTGGTCACTGACATTGACCGGCAGCAGGGCACGTGTGCGTTCTGCCAATTGCACGAACGGCGGCAGCAACAGCGACTGACGCCACCAGGTTTCCCGTGGAAACGGCGTCAGGCCGAGCATCAGCACCACGATCACGACCAGCGCACCGCCGCGCGCAATGCCGAAGATGGCACCAAGCATGCGGTCGGTGCCCGACAAACCAGTGCCGGCAACCAGCTTGCGCAGCATCCAGGTGAGCACCGCACCGACCAGCAAGGTACCGACGAAAACCAGTCCGTAGGCGAGAAAGATGCGCGCCGCCGGAGACTCGATGGACGCCGTCAATGCTTCCGACAATCGCGGTGCCAGCAAAACACTCGCAATCACCGCAACCACCCAGACCACCAGCGCCATCACTTCCACCACGAAACCGCGAATCAAACCGATCACGACCGAAGTGACGATCGCGAGCACGATCAGCCAATCCGCTGGCGTCACGGGTAGGGCACCACAATGCCGTCGATGCCGAAGCGCGTCTTGAGACCAGCTTTCACGGCGTCGGCGTCAGTGCGCTTGTTCTCGGGTCCGATGCGGACGCGGAACAACACACCCGCCTCGGCATTGATCTTTTCGACGAAGGCGGAAAACCCGGCCTGGCGCAACTGGTCACGCTTGGCGGTGGCTTCGGGTTCCAATTTGTATGCGCCGACTTGCACCGCCCACACCGACGCCGTTGCAGTGCTCCGTGCCGCGGGCGGCGCATCTGCGGCGGGCGTGTCATCGACTTCGCTGATACTCGGTGCAAGATCGGCACGCATGTTCTTGATCGCGAGACGCGCCGCTTCGGCCTGTCCGCGTGACGCGTACGGTCCGACGCGAAGGCGTGTCGCGTTCTGACCATTGACTGCGACCTGGTCACTCAGCACCTTGTAACCGGCAGCGCGCAGTTGCGTCGCAAGCGCCTGGGCGTTCGCAGTATTCGAGTAACTGCCGAGGGCGAGCAGGAAGCGTCCGCTTGCGGCAACCGAGTCCGCCACGGCCGGGGCTTGTACGGTTTCTCCGGACACTGCGTCGACGCGCGTCGGCGCTTGGGTATCGATCGTCGCAAGCGCGTCGGGATCTGCCGCTGCCGCTGGCGCAACGGCGGTATCGAGTTGCGGCGGGGTGGCGACACCAATCGCATCGGCAACGCCGGTCGGCTGCACCGGGTCGATGGCGATTTCGCGGGTCTCGAAGTCGCGTTCCGGCATGCCCGGAATCACCAGCGGCAGAGTCTCGGAACCAGCGCGGTCGGAGCCATCGAGCAGCATCGGCACGAAGATGATGGCCAGGACGATCAGCACGGCGGCGCCAATCAGTCGCTTTTGCAATGTCGAATCCATGATGAAGCGTCCAGCGGCACGAAAGGCGCGAAGTATACGTGCGCCGCCGCCACTGGCGCGCGTCAGTTTGCTGGCGCGTCGGTTCCGTTCAGTGCCGTGGCCAATGCCGCGACCAGATAGAACGAGCCGAACACCACCACGCGATCACCGGGCTGTGATGCGTGCCGCGCAGCGGCCAGTGCCGACAATGGGTCGGAATGCGCGCTGCAGGCGACATCGTCGATCATGCCGCGGGCGCGTTCGCGCACGGCGTCTGCGGGCAAACCACGCGCCGTGAAGGTGTCGAGTCCGGCGATATGCCAATGCTGCACGCGCGACATCAGCGGCTCGACAATACCGGCGATGTCCTTGTCGGCAAGCGCTGAAAACACCGCGCGCGTGCGCCGCGGATGCTGCCGGAGCCAGTCCGCCAGCACCCGAGCCGCCTGCGGATTGTGGGCGACATCGACGACCGTCTCGACAACGCCGGGAATGATCTGTAATCGCCCCGGCAGCCGCGCTTCGATCAAGCCGACCCGAATGGCGCGAAACGGCAGCGACAGCCGCTCGCGAAGACTCATCAGGGCTGCGATTGCCGCTGCCGCGTTGCGGTGCTGGACCGGCGCATGCAAGCCCGGATGTGGCAGGCGCAGACTGGTTCCGGCACCGATCCAGCGCCAGTCGTCGGTGTCGACTTCGATACGGAAGTCATGACCAAGGCGCAGCGGGTGGGCGCCGATGCGTTCGATTTCACGCAGGATCGAATCCGGCGGATCCAGTTCGCCGATCACGGCCGGCGCACCGGCGCGGAAAATGCCGGCCTTTTCAACACCGATCAACTCGCGGGTATCGCCGAGCAGGGCCTGATGGTCAAGATCGATCGTGGTCACGATCGCGACATCGGCATCGAGCAGATTCACGGCATCGAGCCGCCCACCGAGGCCGACTTCCAAGACTGCGACATCGAGCGCCTGCGCCGCGAAAATCTGGATCGCCGCAAGCGTCGCATATTCGAAAAAAGTCAGGTGTGTGTCGCCACGGGCCGCTTCAACCTGCTCGAAGGCGGCGACGATGGCGGTATCCGTGGCTTCGACGCCATCAACAACAATGCGCTCATTGAATCGGTACAGGTGCGGCGACGTGAACGCGCCGACACGATGCCCGCCAGCACGCAACATGGCCGAAAGGAACGCGACCGTCGAGCCCTTGCCATTGGTTCCGGCTACGGTGATCACGATCGGCGCCGGGCGCGGGCTGCCGAGCGCAGCGTGGACACTGCGGACACGCGTCAACCCGAGCTCAATATGCTCGGGATGCACCCGGATCAATCGCGCCAGCCAAGCTTCCAAGAAATCCATGAGCTCCTGGTCTGCGCCCAATCGGGCGCTCGTCTGTAAACCAGTTGATGCAAGCGCTGTGCCCGATCTCGCGGCAACAATGCAAAGCTTTGTCCGCGCCGCCAACCGGTCCCAAGCTGAGTGTCAGCTGGCGACCGCGCGTGGCTGTCGCATCAGAATATTCAGCAGGTCGGCGAGCTTGTCGCGCATCTGACGACGGTCGACGATCAGGTCGATCGCGCCGTGCTCAATCAGAAACTCGCTGCGCTGGAATCCTTCGGGCAAGGTCTCGCGCACGGTTTGTTCGATCACGCGCGGCCCGGCGAATCCGATCAAGGCCTGCGGCTCGCCGATATTGATGTCACCCAGCATTGCGAAACTGGCGGACACGCCACCCGTAGTCGGGTGCGTCATCACCGAGATGAAGGGCACTCCGGCCTCGCGCATGCGCGCCAAAGCCGCCGACGTCTTCGCCATCTGCATCAGCGAATACAGCCCTTCCTGCATGCGCGCGCCGCCGGACGCCGAGAAACAGACGAGTGGCATACCGTGCGCCAGACAATGTTCGGCGGCCAAGGTGAAGCGTTCTCCCACCACCGAACCCATCGAACCCGCCATGAAGGCGAACTCGAAGGCACACGCCGCGACCGGCTGGCCTTTCAGGCGGCCGTGCAACGCGACCAGCGCATCGGTTTCGCCGGTCAACTTCTGTGCGGCGACGAGGCGATCCTTGTACTTTTTCGAATCCTTGAACTTGAGCGCGTCCGCCGGCGCGAGTTCGGCGCCAATTTCGGTGCCGGTGCCCTCATCGAGAAACAGCTTCAGGCGCTCGCGTGCACCGATCGGCATATGGAAACTGCACTTCGGGCAGACCTGCAAATTGGCTTCAAGCTCAGGCTGATACAACACCGCGCCGCAACCTTCGCACTTGCCCCAGAGCCCTTCCGGCACCTTGCGCTTGTCACCGCCCTGGGTGCGGATGCGCTTGGGCATCAATTTCGAGAGCCAGCTCATCGGATCGCCGTCACTGATCGGTGGATGGATGTCATGGTCAACCTCGGTTTTGCGAGTGCCGGAATGCGAAGGCGATCTGGCCATTACGCGGCCTCCGTGGTCTGTACCGCGTCGATCGCGTGGCGCAAGGGTTGCAGGAAATCGTGCGCGATTTGTTGTGCTTGCGTTGTGTTCGTGGCAAGCGCCAGCTGTTCGACCAGGGCGCTGCCGACGACGACGGCATCGGCATGCACGGCGAGCGCCGCTGCCTGTGCCGGCGTCTTGACGCCGAAACCGACCGCAATCGGCACGTGCACGTGGTCGCGCACTTCATTGAGCTTGCTACCGACATCATTCATCACCAGCAAATCGGCACCGGTGATGCCGGCGAACGACACGTAGTAGACGTAGCCTTGAGCGAGCGCACCCATTGCGCTCAATCGTTCCGGCGTCGTCGTCGGCGATGCGAGGAAGATCTGGTCCAGATCGTGCCGCGCAAGAATCGGACGCACGCTGTCAGCCTCTTCCGGTGGGCAATCGACGATCAACAAGCCATCAACGCCCGCAGCCTTGGCGGCGCCGGCAAATTTTTCCCAGCCGTAGAATTCGACCGGATTCAGATAGCCCATCAGTACCAGCGGCGTCGTCGCGTCCTTGACCCGGAACTGACGCACGATGTCGAGGCAGCGATCGAGCGTCATGCCGCGATCGAGCGCACGCTCGCTCGCCTTCTGGATCACCGGGCCATCTGCCATGGGATCGGAAAACGGCATGCCAAGTTCGATCAGATCGGCACCAGCTGCAACCAGCGTATGCAGTACATCAGCCATCCAGTCCGGATGCGGATCGCCGGCGGTCACGAAGGGCACCAATCCGCAACGATTCGCAGCCCGGAGTGCCGCAAAACGAACATCGATGCGACCCGCGCTCACAGCGACAGGCCCTCGCGCTTGGCGATCGTGTAGATGTCCTTGTCGCCACGCCCAGACAGGTTCACCAGGATCAGCTGATCCTTCGGCAATTCGCGCGCCAGCTTGATGCCCTGCGCCACCGCGTGGCTGGATTCGAGCGCGGCAAGGATGCCTTCCGAACGTGCCAGTTGATGGAACGCTGCCATCGCTTCGGCATCCGTGACGCCGACGTATTGCGCACGGCCGATGTCTTTCAGCCACGCGTGTTCCGGACCGACGCCGGGATAGTCGAGCCCGGCCGAGACCGAGTGTGTTTCGCGGACCTGACCCTGTTCGTCACACAGCAGATAGGTGCGATTGCCATGCAGCACACCCGGACGCCCGGCGACCAGTGAGGCCGCGTGCAGACCCGAGTCGATGCCCTCGCCCGCTGCTTCGGCGCCGATGATCGCGACCTCGCGATCGTTGAGGAAGGGATGGAACAAGCCGATCGCATTGGAACCGCCACCGACGCAGGCGACCAGCGCATTCGGCAAGCGTCCGTAACCGGCGAGCATCTGCGCACGCGCTTCGCGACCGACGACGGCATTGAAATCGCGCACCATGGCTGGATACGGATGCGGACCGGCCACCGTACCGATGATGTAGAAAGTGTGCTCGACATTCGTGACCCAATCGCGCAGCGCCTCATTCAGCGCGTCTTTCAGCGTCTTCGAACCACTGGTCACCGGCACCACCGTCGCCCCGAGCAGCTTCATGCGATAGACATTGATCGCCTGGCGCTCGATATCGGTCGCACCCATGTACACGACACATTCCAGACCGAGGCGTGCCGCCACCGTGGCGCTGGCGACGCCATGCTGTCCAGCGCCGGTCTCGGCGATGATACGGGTCTTGCCCATGCGGCTCGCCAGCATCGCCTGGCCAATGGTGTTGTTGATCTTGTGCGCGCCGGTGTGGTTCAGGTCTTCGCGCTTGAGCAGGATCTGCGCGCCACCGACGGCTTTGGACAGACGCTCGGCGTGGTAGATCGGGCTCGGGCGACCGACATAGTGCCGGTAATCGTGGTCGAGCTCGGCGATGAAGTCGGGATCGTGTTTCAGCTTCGCGTAGGCATCGGCCAGTTCGGCCAGTGGTGCCATCAAGGTGTCGGCGACGAAACGACCGCCGTAGGGCCCAAAGTGCCCGCGCGCGTCCGGCATGGACATCAGGTCGTCGGGACGGGGCATGGATTCAATCGGTTCGAGCACGGATGACCTCTTCGGTGAAGCGTTGCATTTTTGCATGATCCTTGACGCCGGGTGCCGATTCGATGCCAGACGACACATCGACCGCGAACGGCCGCACTCGACGCACGGCGTCAAACACCGTTTCCGGCGTCAGGCCACCAGCGAGCACGACAGGTGCCGGCACGCTGGCCGGAATCCGCGCCCAGTCGAAGCCACGTCCACTGCCGCCACTTTGACCACCACCGTGGCTGTCGAACACGAATCCGGCACATCCGGCATCGGCGAACGATTGCAGAAAAGGTGTCAGTGCGGCGTCATCGAGCGCGCCCATGGGCACCGCCTTGAGCCAGGGGCGTTGAAAGCTGGCGCAGAACGCTGCCGTTTCATCACCATGGAACTGCGCCATCAATCGCGACGCAACGGCGAGTGTCTCGGCAATATCAGCCTCGCTGTTGTCGCGAAACAAGGCCACCGGTGTGACGAACGCGGGCACAGTCGCGATCAGCGTGGCGAACTGTGCACGTTCGATGCAACGCGGACTGCCTGCGGCGAAGATGAAGCCGATGGCGTCCGCGCCGGCATTCGCAGCAGCCCGCACGTCTTCAATGCGGGTGACGCCACAAAACTTGATGCGCGTTCTCACCGACAGAGTTCTCACAAGCTGACCTCGGCGGGCAAACCGAAGCGCGCTTCATAACGTGGCCCGACGAAAACCAGACCTTCCGGCGGTGCCGTCACGCCCGCGAGCGTACGATCGCGCGCCGCCAGCACCTCGGCGATCCACGACACCGGCTGTTCGCCATGACCGACCTTGATCAAACTACCCATGATGTTGCGCACCATGTGATGCAGAAAACCGTTCGCTTCGATGTCCATGACGATGCGGTCGGCCTCGCGACGAAACTCGATGCGGCGCAGATCGCGCACCGGTGAATGCGCCTGGCAGGCGACGGTGCGGAAACTGGTGAAGTCGTGCATGCCAATCAGGCAACGACTGGCCAGCTGCATGCTTGCGTCATCGAGCGGCTTGCGGATCCAGCTCAGGCTTTCGCGGGCGAGCGCCGGCCGTACCTGGCGATTGAGAATGGTGTATCGATAGCGTCGCGCTTGCGCCGAGAAGCGCGCATGGAAGTCGTCGGGCACAGGTTGTACCCAGCGCGCGACGACCGCCTTCGGCAGATGCGTATTGGTGCCGAGCAACCAGGCGCGCTCGACGCGCACGGCGTCGCTGTCGAAATGGATGACCTGATGCTCGGCATGCACGCCAGTGTCGGTGCGTCCGGACGCGACCACGCCGATCGGGTGGTGCGCGACCTTGGCGATTGCCTGTTCGACAACGGATTGCACCGTCGTGCCAACACGCTGCGTCTGCCACCCATGGAAGCGCGAACCGTCGTATTCAACCGCCATGGCGTAGCGCGTCATGGCGGCGGAAGAATCCGAGCGTTACTTGATTTCGGACAGCAGCTTCTTCGCTTCGGCCTTCTGCGAGTCAGTGCCTTCGCTGATGACTTCCTCGAGCATGCTGCGCGCACCGTCGGCATCGCCCATATCGAGATAGGCGCGCGCGAGGTCGATCTTTGTGGCCACCGCATCGTCGCCAATGAACTCGTCCTTGAGTGCGTCCATCTGCTGCGTCACCGGTTCGTTCGCCGGCATTGCGGCTGAACGACCGAGATCGAGCTCAGGCATGTCGAAGGAAATATCGCTCGCCTTTTGCATCCCCGACCCTGCGCTGTCGAGGTTGTCGAGGTCGAAGTCGAACGACAGCTCGTCCTTGGCAGGTGCCGATTGGTCGCGCTTCGATGTGTCGTCAATCAAATTGAAGTCGAAACTCTGTGCGGCAGGCTCGGTGATCGGCGTCTTCGACGAGACCGGCGCCGGCGGTCCGACGCCGAGATCGAAGTCGAAGTCGTCGTGAATGTCTGCGGCCGCGGCGGGCGCTGCTTTCGGCTCGTGCGAGTCGAAATGCGGCATCTCGGCGAATGGATCTGCAAATGCGCCATTGCCCACCACCGGCGTACCGGACTCGTCCGAGAACATTGGATGTGTCGGGCAGAGATCGCGCCCCATCAGCATGGCGCCCTGCCATTCCGGCGCATTCGGATCAGGCAGTTGGGCGTACATCGCTTCGGCCGCCGCTTCGAACTTGTCGGCATTGCGGCGCATGTAATAGAACTCGAGCACATTGAGGTGTGCGTTGAGATCGGTCGGGTCGGCTGCGAGCGCCGAGAGCATCGACGACTCCTCGCTTTCGCCGCCCACCGTGCTCCCGAATTGCCCGGAGATGGCACCTACCTGGACTTCGGATTCGTCGCCGTTCTTGCGGCGACGCATCGCGATGAAGCCGATCAGGCCAACGACGAGTACCGCAATACCGCCCAAAACGTATTTGATCATCGGATTGGCGTACCAGGGTTCGGAGCGCGTAACGGGTTCACCGACGGCGACGGGTTCGGCATCGGCAATCGGCGTGACTTCGGCAGGTTCAGCGGAAGGATCGGCAGCGACCGGCACAGCGGACGCCAGCGGATCTGCAGCAGGCTCGGTCGTCGTGCTTGCCGGATCGCTAGCGGGCTCGGTGGTCGTCGTTGCCGTGACGTCATTACCGGGACTTGAAGTCAGCGGATCGGCCGTCGTCGGTTCCGTTGTTGGCGCGGGTTCAACGGCAACCGGTGGCGCAGTCTCGACGGGCGTCGGCAACGGATCAGTGGTTGTCGCTGGCGTCGGCTTCACCGCAGCGGCAATCGCGGCCGCGCGTTCCGCCGCGGCCAACTTGTCGCGCAGATTCTTGAGTTCGTTGTCTTTCAGCGTCAGCAGGCGTTCGTTCGTCGTTTTCAGGTCTTCGAGCGCCTTCACGCGTGAGCGCAATTCGCCGACATCCTGCTGGCTGCTGGTCAGCGCTTCACGTGCGCGGGCGAGTTCGGCACGAACTGCGGCACTGTCGCCGGTGCCACCGGGCGCACCGGGGCGGTCGGAACCACTTTGTCCGGCGGTCGGCGGCACCAACTCCAGGCGCGAACCGGGGCGCGTCGTCGAGGTCGTCGTGGACGGACGCGTGGTCGACGACTCGACACTGGCATCGGCCACCGTCGTCGGCCGCGTAGCCTCGATCCAGCTCTGGTTCTGGCTCAGGATTTCAGCAGCCGCTTCCGCAGCCGCAAGCGCGCGCAGATCAGTCTCGCCAGGAATACGCAGGATGGCGCCACGCTTCAAGGCATTGACGTTGTCTTTGTAAAACGCATCCGGGTTCGCCCGCAGCAAGGCCAGCATCATCTGGTTCGGCGTGATCGCGGCGGGACGCGTGGTATTCGAGATTTCCCAAAGCGTTTCACCGGAGGCCACCGGGCCGTACTCGCTTGCGGACGGCGCAGTCGGCGTCGTGATCGGTTCGGGCTCGACCGCTGGCGGCGCTTCCGCAACCGGCTCGGTCGGGGCTTCGGGCGCCGGCGTCTCGCTTGGAACGGTCGTCGGTTCGGGTTCCGCGGCGACGGGCTCGGTCGGTGTCGGCTCGATGCTTGCGGCTGGCGCTTCCACCGGTTCTGGTGTTGGGAGCGGCGCTTCTGGAAGCGGTTCTGGCTCGGAAATCGGTGTCGGCTCGGCCGCGACCGGATCGGCAATTGGCTCAACCGAGGCGACCGGCGCAATCGTGCTCGCCGGTGCCGCAGGTGCACTGATTGGCACTGTCACTGGCGGTTCCAGCAACACCGAATATTCGCGGAGGAAGCGACCGTTGGACCAATTCACTTCGACCAGGAAGGTCAACGTTGGCTCGCGGATCGCCTGGTTCGACATCACCAGAATCACCGGTTCGCCGCGGGCGTTCTTGCCCACTTCGAATTCCAGCGGTACGCCGAGATCACCGATGTCGAGGCCGACCCGCGCGAATTCCGCGGCGGCAGCAAGTTCTACGCGGAGCGATTCGGCTTCAGCGGGCGTGCTGACATACACCGGAATTTCGGCGCGCAGCGGTTCGTTCAACTCCGACTTCACATTGATCCCGCCGAGCCCGAGTGCGTGAGCAGCGGAACTGCCCAAAGCGAGGGCCACGGCAAGGGTGAGCGGCAAAGGTCGGTTCATCGGTGTTTCCCCAGCGCGTCGATGTTGGGCCACGACCATCAATGACGGTCATCAATCTTAGAATCCAGCTTATAACACGCCCCTAAGTACAGGGGAAGATTGGGTTTCTCATCTATTCCAAAGGTGATCTCATCCATTTCAAAGGTGGCTGGCGATCAGCAACTCCGCAATCTGCACCGCGTTCAGGGCCGCGCCCTTGCGAATGTTGTCGCTGACGATCCAGAGATTGAGCCCGTTCGCATGGGAAATGTCCTCGCGGATGCGGCCAACGTACACCGGATCGTGCCCGGCAGCGTGCGACACCGGCGTCGGATAACCGCCGGCCACACGCTCGTCCACGACTTCAACGCCCGGTGCCGATTGCAGCAATCGGCGCGCCTCGACCGCGGTGATCTTGTCGCGCGTCTCGATATGCACCGCTTCCGAATGGCCGTAGAACACCGGCACACGTACCGCTGTCGGGTTCACCACGATCGAGCTGTCCTCGAAGATTTTCTGCGTCTCCCAGACCATCTTCATTTCTTCGCGGGTGTAGCCGTTGTCCATGAAGTCGTCGATGTGCGGGATGACATTGAACGCGATCTGCACCGGAAACTTCTGTTTTTCCACTTCATGAAAATTCAGCAGTTGCGAGGTCTGCTTGCCGAGCTCCTCAAGCCCGGAACGACCCGCCCCGGAGACCGACTGGTAAGTCGCGACATTGATGCGGGTGATACCGACAGCACGATGGATCGGTGCCAGCGCGACCAGCATCTGCATCGTCGAGCAATTCGGGTTGGCGATGATGCCGCGCGTGGTGTAGCGGGCGATCGCATGCGGATTGACCTCGGCGATGACCAGCGGAATATCGTCGTCGTTGCGGAAGTGCGAGGTGTTGTCGATCACCACGGCACCGGCCGCGGCAGCGCGCGGTGCATGCGCTGCCGATACCTTGCCACCCGCGGAAAACAGCGCGATATCGATGCCGTCGAAGTCGTATTTGTCGAGGTCCTGGGTGACGAAGCTGCGTTCACCGAAACGGATGCGCTTCCCGGCCGAGCGTTCGCTCGCCAGCGGCACCAGTTCGCCAACTGGGAAATCGCGTTCCTGGAGGATGCTGAGGATGGTCTCGCCAACGGCGCCGGTGGCACCGACGACGGCGATATTGAACGCTCTCGTTGAACTCATGATTGATTCACTGTCGCAGGAATGTTCGGGGGTACTTCGCCAACATCGCCACATTGGGCGCGATGGCGAAGGGCATGGTCGATCAGAGTCAGCGCGAGCATCGCCTCGACAATCGGGGTGGCGCGAATACCGACGCAGGGATCGTGACGACCCGTGGTCACCACCTCGACCGCGGCACCATTCACATCCACGCTTTGACCGGGCAGGCGCAGGCTGGATGTGGGTTTGATCGCGACGCTGACGATGATGTCCTGTCCGGTCGAAATGCCGCCGAGGATGCCACCCGCGTGATTGCTCAGGAATCCTTCCGGCGTCATCAGATCACGGTGCTCGCTGCCGTGTTGGGCGACCGCCGCGAATCCGTCACCGATCTCGACACCCTTGACGGCATTGATGCTCATCATCGCCGCGGCGAGATCGCCATCGAGCTTGCCGTAGATCGGCTCGCCCCAACCGGCGGGCACGTTGGTGGCAACCGCATTGACACGCGCACCAATCGAATCGCCGGACTTGCGCAACGCGTCCATGTAGGTCTCGAGCTCGGGCACCATCGCGGCATCCGGCCAGAAGAATGGATTGCCCTCGACCGCGTCCCAGTCGAACTGACGCGGCGCGATGGCACCGAGTTGCGCAAGAAACCCGCGCACGCTGATGCCGTGACGTTCCTGCAACCACTTCTTGGCGATCACCCCTGCCGCGACCCGCATCGTCGTCTCGCGCGCGCTGGAACGCCCACCACCACGCGGATCGCGGATGCCGTACTTCTGCCAGTAGCTGTAGTCCGCGTGGCCCGGACGGAACTGTTCGCTGATGTTCGCGTAGTCCTTGCTGCGCGCATCGGTGTTGCGAATCAGCAGCGCCAATGCGGTGCCGGTCGTGCGGCCCTGATAGACGCCGGAAACGATTTCGATGCGATCTTCTTCGTGGCGCTGCGACGTATGCCGCGAGCGGCCGGTGGCGCGACGGGTCAAGTCGGCAACGAAGTCTTCTTCGGCGATCGCGATGCCGGGCGGACAGCCGTCGATCACGCAACCGATCGCCGGACCATGGCTTTCACCGAAGGTGGTGACCGAAAAAATTTTCCCGAAACGGTTGTGGCTCATGCCCCGCGACGCTCGGCGGCAAGCGCCGCGATTTCGCGATGCCAGGTCAGCAGGTCGTCACGTTCGATCTGGAAAATGCCCATCTGCCCGACTTTGAACTCGATCCAGTTGAACGGCACCTGCGGCAGCAATTCGACCAAGGCGCGTTCGGCCTCGCCGACTTCGCAGATCAGGAAACCTTCTTCGTTCAGATACTGCGGCGCATCGGCGAGGATCTGCAGGGCGATGTCGAGCCCGTCATTGCCGGCGCGCAGGCCGTTCTCGGGTTCGTGCCGGTATTCGTCGGGCAGCGCGTCCACTTCAGCGTGGGTGACGTAGGGCGGATTGGTCACGATCAAGTCATAGGTCTCACCCGACACCGCGCTGAACAGATCGGAGTGCAGCAGGCGCACGCGGTCAGCGACCAGCAGACGGTCGGCATTTTCGCGCGCCAGCGACAAGGCCGATTCGCTGATATCGACTGCGTCGACACTGGCTTCCGGCAGGTAATGCGCGGTCGCAATCGCGATGCAACCGCCGCCGGTACACAGATCAAGCACACGGTTGATCGCGCGGCCATTGCGCCACGGCTCGTAGCCGTGTTCGATCAATTCGGCGATCGGCGAGCGCGGCACCAAGGCGCGCTCGTCGGCCTTGAACGAGAGATCGGCGAACCAGGCTTCTCCGGTCAGGTAACAAGCTGGCTTGCGTTCGCGGATGCGGCGCTCGAACAAATCGAGAACAACCTTCTTTTCGTCCGCGACCAGTCGTGCCTGGCCGTAAGCAGGCTGCAGATCATGCGGCAGATGCAATGCATGCAGGGTGAGTTGCGTCGCCTCATCAAGCGCGTTGTCGTAGCCATGGCCGAAAGTCAGGCCAGCGGCGGCAAAGCGCGAGGCGCCGTAACGGATGAAATCGATGATGGTTCGGAGTTCGGTTGTCATCGCCCGATTATAGACACGCCAGTGGATATACTCCGCAGTCCTTCTGCCAAAACGCTGACCTCATGCGGCAACTTCCCTGGATCATCGTGTTGATGGCGGCCGCCACCAGCCTCGGCCTTTGGCTCGGCTCGCAAACTGCCCAGCCCCCAGCCGCGACAAGTTACGCAAGCTTTGGCAATTATCCGCAGCCGCGGACGTTGTCGGCCTTTTCGCTGGATGGTGCCGACGGTGCAAAAGTCGATGCAGAGCGCCTGCGCGGGCGTTTCCAGCTGGTGTTTTTCGGATTCACCCACTGCCCGGACGTTTGCCCGACGGCCCTTGCGGTGATGCGCGACATCGAAAAACAACTGCCTGCGGCCAAACTCGAACAGCGCGTCGGCTTCGTCTTCATCTCGGTCGATCCCGAGCGCGACGATCTGAAGACCCTCGGCAACTACGCCACATTCTTCAGCAATAACATTGTCGCCGCGACGGCCGATCACGCCCGCCTCGGCGCGTTCACGCGCGAACTCGGCGTGCTTTACGTGCGCGAAACGACCGATTCACCTGACTACAACGTCGATCACAGCGCTGCGCTTTTCGTTCTCGATCCGGAAGGCCGCTTGATTGGTCGGTTCTCGCCGCCACTGGATGTCGCCAAGATCGTCGCCGACCTGAAACTGCTGGCGGGCGCGTGATGTCGCCCTTCGTAGCATTGCAGTATTTGCTGCCTCACCGTCTACTGTCGTCGCTGGCGCTGCGCATCGCGCGCATTGAGACCCCCTGGTTCAAGAACGCGATGATCGGTTTCATCGCCAAGCGCTTTGTTGTCGACTGGGGCGAAGCTGCCTCCGCCGACCTCAATGACTACCGGCATTTCAATGCTTTCTTCACGCGCGCACTCAAGCCCGGCGCACGACCCGTGCCGGACGATGCCGCTGCCATCTTGATGCCCGCCGATGGCCGCATCAGCCAATGCGGGCCGATCCGCTACGGACGACTGTTTCAGGCCAAGGGCTTCGACTTCAGCGCCGAAGAATTGCTCGCCGATGCGGCACTCGCCCAAAGCTTCGACGGTGGCGTCTTCGCGACCATCTACCTGTCGCCGCGTGACTATCACCGCGTGCACATGCCATTCGCCGGTCAGTTGCTGGAAACGCGGCATGTTCCGGGTCGACTGTTCAGTGTCGGCACCAGCACGGTAGCCGAAGTGCCGCGCGTGTTTGCGCGCAACGAACGCCTGGTTTGCATCTTCGACACCAGTTTCGGGCCGATGGCCGTGGTCATGGTCGGCGCCTTGCTGGTATCGGGCGTCGAAACGGTCTGGAACGGCGTCGAAATTCCAGCCTATGCCGACCGCGTGATCGTGCGCGATTACCGCGAAAAGTCGCCGCCGATCACACTCGAACGCAACGCCGAAATGGCGCGTTTCAACTACGGCTCGACCGTGATCGTGCTGTTGCCACCGGGCGCGGCGGTGCTGGCACCGTCATTGACGGCCGAAGTGCCGGTTCAACTCGGCCAGTTGCTCGCGGATTTCCAGTCGCGCTAAGCGACGCGCACTCAGGGCGTCACCAAGTCGAGGCGCATCTCGATGCGCTCGACGCGACTGGTGAGGCGGTCAATGCGAACCGATTGTTCGGCGATCACGCTGTGAACGTGGCCGAGTTCGGTTTCCACGTGGCCCAAGCGCGTGCGGACTTCCGCGAAGCCATCGCGAATTTCGCCGCGCATGGCCTGCACGTCGTTGCGCAAAGCGCGTAGCAGTTCGAGCGTATGGCTTTCGACGTTTTCGGTCATGGGCGAAGTCTACATGTGCTCTCAAAATGCACACAATGCGCGACGCGGGTCACGCTGTTGGCGCGCGGTGCTGCACGTTTCCGAAGATCGAAACCGCCAATCTCACGAAATGTGACGCGGTGCGCGCTACACGGTTCGCGTGCGCGGATGATCCGCTGCACACCGCAGATCAGGAGCACGCCATGGAAGCTGTCAACAGTAGTCGCTGGGTTCAACGCACGACTGCATTTGCTCGATATCTCGGCCTGCTGCGCCAATTCAACGCCATCAACGATGCCATCGGCACGATGACGCCGGATCAGCGCCGCCAGATCGCGCTGACCGCACTGACCGAACTCACGCGCAGCGAGACCGGTGCCGAAAGTCCCGAAGCCAGCAGCGAAAAGACCTGGTCAGTCGAAGCCTCGGTGGCCTTCGCCCGCGTCCGTTCACAGCACAGCGCGCTGCGTGCCACGGGTCTGCGTCGTTGGCTCGTGTGCGCTTACCGCGCCACGTTCAATTCACCCTACGGCGAAGTACAAAGCCTGCACCGCCTGGTGCTGCGCGCCCTGCGCCAGATGCACGGCGAAAGCATTCCGTCGGCCAAGGAAATGCGCGCACAACGCCAATTCGCCTGATCTGCAATACGCCTGATCCCGCCACCCTGACGGGACCCAACCGACCGGTGTCATGCCGGTCGGTTTTCTTTTTTGTGGGCTTACGCCCTACCGCAACTCGGCACGCGCAGGCGCTGGCCGACGCGGATCATGTAACCCGGCGCACGCAAGCCATTTGCGGCCGCCATCGGCGGTACGCCACAACCGAATCGACGCGCGATCGCATGCAGGGTTTCACCCTTGCGCACGATATGGGTCTTGCCGCTGCTGCCTGTGTTCGTGGAAGCCACCCAGGTCGAGCGCGTCGCCAACGGTGGACGTGCCGCATTCAATTCGGCCGCGGTTTGTGCCAGCACGCCGCTGCGACAGCGCGCCGCATAGGCCTTGGCTGCGGCCTCAGGGACTTCAAGCTGGGTTCCCAGACCGATGCGGGCGTCCGCTTCGTAGCGTGGATTGAGGTTGCGCAGGGTGCGGAACCAGCCGCGCGCATTGCCGAACTGGCCCATGCACACGGCGAGTTCGTTGATCGACATCATGCGCTCAAGCGTAATGCTGGCCGGGCGCGCATCAAATTTCTGCAACTCGAGGCCATAGTCTTCCGGGTGCAGGAACAACCACGCTGCGGCCAGCACCATCGGCACGTAGTCGCGCGTCTCCGGCGGAATCGCGTTGTACACCGGCGCGTCCCAGAAACTGCGCGAACCACCGCCGGCAAGTCGACGCATGCGACCTTCGCCGCCGTTGTACGCACCGAGCGCCAACTCCAGATCGTTGTTCAGTTCGCGAAAACGATCATTCAGGAAATCCACATTCGCCTTGGTGACAAGCTTCGCGTCGTAACGATCGTCCAGCCCATTGGTGTAACCGAGGCCATAACCACGCGCGGTCGCCGGCATGAATTGCAGTAACCCCGCCGCACCGGCGCGTGACACCGCATGCACCTTGCCGCCAGATTCCTTGGCGAGAATGCCGAACAACAGGGCTTCCGGCAGACCGGCTTCCTCGTAAACCGGCCACATGCGATGACGCAGGTACTGGTAGTTCTCGTAAGCGTCGAGCAGATTCGGGCGCATCCAGGTCAACCACTCCTCGATGCCCGCCTTGACCGCGCCATTCAGACGAATCACTTCGTCCAGCCGTTTGCCCTTGAGCATGGCGGTCGAGCGTTCGAGTTCCGGCATCTGCACCGCGTTTCCGACCGGGCGTGCGACGGCATCCGTGGTCGTCAACCCATCCACCGGCTGCGGCGGATCCGACTCGCGTTCGCCGAGCAGGGCATGCGCCATGCTGGCATTGGCGGTGGCTTGAGCGCGCACCGCGGCGACCGCTTCACAGGTCTGGGCTTCGACGCACTTGGCGACCACTTCATCGAGTGCCAATCGCGCACGCGTCAATTCGGTACCGGCATGATTGGCATCGCTGCGATGCCAAGTCTCGAGCGCGGCTTCGAACGCCGCCAATGCAACCGTAACTTCGTCCGCTGCAATCGGCGTCGACGCAGTGCGTGGTGCCTTGGACGCGCAGGCGCCAAGCGCGAGCATCAGGATCAGAACGGGGTAGCGCATGGCGGACATCCTGCAAAAAAACTGAACGCACGGTAGCTACAGCAGGCAGTCGAGGCAACCGCCGTGTATGAGCTGTGTCGTGTATGAGCTGTCGTGAACCTGCGCGCGGGCACCTGCACCGCTAAGATCGGCGTTCATCGACGTGTCCGTCAATATTCAGGAGTCCGCAGTGACCAGCATTCATATCGGCAAAGGCGAAGCGGACGTCCATCTGTTGGCCAGGTACGGCAATCGCCACGGTCTGATCGCGGGCGCGACCGGCACCGGCAAGTCGGTGTCGCTGATGGTTCTGGCGGAAGGCTTCTCGCGCCTCGGCGTACCCGTGTTTCTTGCCGACGTGAAGGGCGACTTGGCCGGCCTGACCCAAGCCGCAGCCGCGCCTGGCGAAAAATTGCAGGCGCGCATCACCAAGCTCGGCCTGACTGACTGGAAACCCGGAGCAAATCCGGTCGTGCTCTGGGACATCTACGGCAAGAACGGTCACCCGGTGCGCACGACGATTTCCGAGATGGGTCCGAACCTGCTCACGCGGCTGCTGGAATTGAACGACGTCCAGGAAGGCGTGTTGCAAGTCGCTTTTCGCGTCGCCGATGACGAGGGTCTGTTGTTGCTCGACCTCGACGACTTGCGCGCGATGCTCACATTCGTCAGCGAAAATGCGAAAGGGATCTCGGCGAAATACGGACTGGTTTCGCCGCAATCGATTGCGGCGATCCAGCGCGCCCTGTTGCAACTTGAGAACGAAGGTGGCACCGAATTTTTCGGTGAGCCAGCGCTCGATCTCGCCGACTTCATGCGCCAGGACATGAGCGGTCGCGGCATCATCAATGTGCTCTGCGCCGAACAGCTGATCCTCAAGCCACGCGTGTATTCGAGTTTCCTGCTGTGGATGCTCTCGGAACTGTTCGAGAATTTGCCCGAGGTCGGCGATCTGGACCGGCCAAAGCTCGTGTTCTTCTTCGACGAGGCGCACTTGCTGTTCAACGATGCGCCGGCGCAATTGCAGCAGCGCATCGAACAGGTCGTTCGCCTGATCCGCTCCAAGGGCGTCGGCATCTACTTCATCTCGCAATTGCCGGACGACGTGCCCGCGGTGATCCTCGGTCAGCTTGGCAACCGCATCCAGCACGCCTTGCGTGCATTTACCCCACGCGACCAGAAAGCAGTGAGGACGGCGGCCGAAACCTTCCCGCCCAACCCGCGCGTCAATGTCGTCGAAGCGATCACCCAGCTCGCCGTCGGCGAAGCGCTGGTCACTACCTTGCAGGAAGGCGGCATTCCCCTACCGGTGGAGCGGACGCTGATCGTGCCGCCGCATTGCCGTATCGGCAGCATCACGCCTGAGGAACGCACCGTGGTGCGCTCTCGTTCGCCCGTCGGTGGCAAGTACGACACCGATGTGAATCGCGAATCGGCCTTCGAGCGATTGAACGCGGCACCGGAAGAAGCGACGCCCACAGCGCCCGCCACGCATGGCCGCGCGCCGGCGCCAAAGCCGGACGCCGACGAAGGCCCGACTTGGGGCGAGCGTTTCAAGGAATTCCTGTTCGGCACCAAGCGGCGTCAGGGCGCGATCGAGTCGGTCGCGAAGTCGGCGATGCGCACAGCGGGCACGCGCGTCACCAACCAGATCCTGCGTGGTGTGCTGGGTGGCGTTTCCGGTGGCAGCCGCCGGCGGCGCTGAAGTGTCGCGTTGGCGTGCACCGCAACCGGGCAGCACGGCGATCATCACGCCAGAGGGGCATCGTCGTCTCAAGGACGAGCTTGATGATCTGTGGCGCGTGCGTCGACCAGAAGTGGTGCGCGCGCTCGCGGCAGCTGCGGCCGAAGGCGACCGCTCCGAAAATGCCGAGTACACCTATCGAAAAAAACAGCTCGGTGAAATCGACCGCCGCGTGCGCTACATCAGCAAGCGACTGGAGTCGGTGCGGGTCATCAGCGAGCCACCCAGCGATGCCGGCTGCATTTTTTTCGGGGCGTGGTTTGATCTGGAAAATCTCTCCACCGGCGAGCGCCTGCACTACCGGATCGTAGGCCCGGACGAGACCGATGCCGATCTCGGCCACATCAGCATCGACTCGCCAGTGGCGCGTGCGGCCCTGAAGAAACGCGTCGATGACGAATTCTCTGTCGAACTTCCAAGCGGCCCAGCGTCCTTCGCAATCGTTGCGATTCGTTACGTGCTCGCGTCGTGAGGATTGACGGAGTGAAGACCGACGGTAGACAAGTCACACGGTTGGGGTAGCATCGGGAGCACAGCCTGCCTGATCCGTTTCCCTCCACTTGCAACACCTACAGGGAGTTCTCGATGGTCGCCAGCCGCCCAATCCGACGTTTTGCATCGGTCTCAATTGCGCTCTTCTTCTCGACCGCAGCGCTCGCGGACACCATTTCGATTCGCGCCGACGAATGGCTGCCCTACAACGGACCGCAGAGCAAGAAGCCGGCCGGTTACATGATCGAGGCGGCCGAGAAAATTGCGGTCGCCAACGGCCACACCATCAAGTACGCCACGATGCCTTGGGATGACGCCGTGGCTGCCGTACGTCGCGGCGCGCATGACTGCGTCGTCGGCGCGCTGAAAGCCGATGCCGAGGGCTTCGCATTTCCGAACGAAGCCTGGGGCATGTCGCAAAGTGCGTTTTACGCGCTCAACGACACCAAGTGGCGCTATGACGGCATCGACAGTCTCGCGAACATGCGTCTGGGCGTGATCGAGGGCTACAGTTACAGCGAAGAAATCGACGCCTACGTCGAAAAATTCAAGGCCGATCCGAAGCGCATCGTGGTCATTTCCAGCGCCGGTCGCGCGCAGATGAATGCGGTCTCGCGCCTCGTCTCGAAGAAGGCAGACATCCTGATCGAAGACATCAACGTCGCCAAGCAGACGATCGGCAAGTTGAACCTGCTGGATCGCGTGGTGATGGCCGATGTCGCGACCGAGCCGGAAGAACTCTATATCGCGTGCACGCCGGCCGATCCACGCGGCAAGCGTTATGCCGAGATGTTTTCGGCCGGCATCGCCAAACTGCGCGCGTCTGGCGAACTGGCGACGATTCTAGATTCTTACAATCTCAGCGACTGGAAAGCCGAGTAGTTCGCGCGGCAAGCAGTTACCGCAGCGGCGGCGGATAGCGCCGCCCTTCGCGCACCGGACGGAAACAGTCGGCGCTTGCGTAGAACGCGGCGTCTTGCGGCGTATGCCAGCCCGGAATTCCGGAAATCGGCAATGGCCGCAGTTCCTGCGGATCGGTCAGGCAACGCGCGCTGGTGATGGCTTCAGCGGTGTTCGCAAATCTCGATGGCGCGTTTTCGCCGGCCCAGACCAGACACTTCGCGGTGATCAGTTTCGACGGTGTCAACGCATGTTCGAGCAGGGCATGACCGAACAGGTCGATGCTGATCCGTCCGGTATTCCAGTGTTCTGCGGCGAACAGGGTTGACCAGTCGTGCCTGTCCCAAGATTCGATCAACGCCGGATCATGCACGACGACAATCGCGCCGCCCTCGTCGAACAGGGTTTGCGCATACTGCGCCGGCGTGCGCTGCTTGCCGCCGACGTGCTGCACATCGTGTTGCTGGCGATGATTGAGCGCCGACTTGATCGCCGGGTCGCGACACCACACCATCGCATTCAACAGGTCGTGCCAGTTCTCGGTGCGTGTCGCGATCTCGCCGCGTTCGTGGATGCGCGATTCGTAGTGCAGTCCATCACGCAGCAAGGCCGGTGTCTGCGCGACAAAGCGCAACACGTTGCCGGTATGCGCATGGCACACACCGGACAGACCGGCGTTGAGTGTGTCGATGTCTGGCCATACCTTGCCGCGGCACCAGTGCAACCACGGCGCGAAGCCGGCGAATAGCGGATGATCGAATACAGCCGCGTCGATGTCGGCACGCGTCGGTGCGACATAGCGACGTTTCACGACCGGATCAATGCGCCATGCAGGTCGTGATCGTCGGCGCGTTCGATGCGCACGTCGACAAATTCACCGGCACGCAGTTTCGCTTCGCCGACCGCGACATGCACGACACCATCGATTTCGGGCGCATCCGCACGCGAGCGGCCGATTGCCACGGTCGGCCCGATCTCGTCGATCAGCACCTGCTGGGTCGTACCGACCTTGGCCTTGAGGCGCGCGCGACTGATTTGCGCCTGGCGCGTCATGAAGCGCTCGAGCCGATCCTGCTTCACTGCTTCATCAACTGCATCCGGTAGTTCATTGGCCTTGGCACCAGCAACCGGCGAATAGGCAAAGGCACCGACGCGATCAAGTTGGGCTTCATCGAGGAACGACAACAATGCCTCGAACTCGGCCTCGGTTTCGCCGGGAAAGCCGACGATGAATGTGCTGCGAATCGTCAACTCCGGGCAAGCCGCGCGCCATGCGCGAATGCGGTCCAGATTCTTCTCGCCGCTGGCTGGTCGCTTCATCAACTTCAGGATGCGCTGGCTCGAATGCTGGAACGGGATGTCCAGATACGGCAACACCTTGCCCTGCGCCATCAACGGAATCACGTGATCGACATGCGGATACGGGTAAACGTAGTGCAATCGCGTCCATACGCCGAGTTCGCCGAGACCTTCGCACAGACTTTGCATGCGCGTCTCGATGTCGCGCTCGCCGACACGCCGCGTCGCATACTTCATGTCGACACCATAAGCGCTGGTGTCCTGCGAGATCACCAGCAATTCCTTGACGCCACCCTTCACGAGCTTCTGCGCTTCGAGCAGCACCTCGTCGATCGGCCGCGACACCAGATCGCCGCGCATCGACGGAATGATGCAGAACGTGCAGCGGTGATTGCAGCCTTCGGAAATCTTCAGGTAGGCATAATGCTTCGGCGTCAGCTTGATGCCCTGCGGCGGCACCAGATCCAGATACGGATCGTGTTTCGGCGGCAACTGGGCATGCACGGCGCTCATCACACTCGCATAGTCCTGCGGCCCGGAAATCGAGAGCACGTCCGGATATTTCTCGCGGATCAGTTCCGCGCGCTTGCCGAGGCAGCCGGTCACGACCACTTTGCCGTTTGCCGCCATCGCCTCGCCAATCGCATCGAGCGATTCCTCGACGGCGGCGTCGATGAAGCCACAAGTGTTCACAACGACGACGTCGGCAGCGTCGTAACTCGGCACGATCTGATAGCCCTCGACGCGCAACTGCGTGAGGATGCGCTCGGAATCCACCAGTGCCTTCGGGCAACCGAGACTGACAAATCCGATTTTAGGGCTGGCAAGCGACATGGACGGGGCCAAAGTAAAGGCAGCGGAGTATATCCGGCACTCATCACCGCTGGTCCGCACCGTTATGATCGAGCGCCCTTTGTCGAGAACCCACTGAAGATGCCGCCTCGCAACCGTCACCGCCTGCTGTGGATGCTGATCATGTCGGTCTTGCCGATCGGCGTGACGGCAGCGACGAGCAACGGCATCTGGCGCAGCCTGCTTGACCGCGGCATCGAATTGCATCTTCTGACCTTGGGCGACAGTGGCCGCTATCGGCTGCAAGTCGGCACCGCCATCGCACTGGCCGCGACCCAGGACCAGAACCGGGCGTTCGAACATTGGCAGGCGGCATTGACGACAGCTGATCAGGAGGGCGATGCCGATCGCCGCATGTACGCCTTGCTGATGTTGGCCGAGAATCGCCTGACCACGGGTCACTATGACGCCGCCATCGACTTCGCGAATCAACTCGAGGTACTTGCCGAAGCTCAGGGTCACGCCGGATATCGCGCACAGGCGGCAGGTTACCTCGGTATCCTCGCGCGCCGCCGCGGACAACTGGACGAGGCCCTCGCACATCAGCAGTCGGCCGTGCGTATCGGCCGTGAGGCGAACCTGCCGGCGGAAGTCGCGCAGGGCCTGGTCAATGAAGGCACCGTGTTGCGCGATATGGGCCGGTATTCGGACGCGCTTGACCGGCAAATGCAGGCGCTCGAGATCCGCAAACAACTCGGCGCCGGGTTCCGACTCGATGTGCCCTATCGCAACATCGGCCTGCTCTATCGCGAAATCGAGGACACGCAGTCGGCGCGCGAGAATCTGGAGAAAGCATTGCAGGCGGCACGGTCCGAATTCGATCCCGTGGCCCTGCCCTCCGCGCTCGGCAGCTATGCGACCCTGTTGAACGACGTCGGCGACTTCGAGGCAGCCCTCGATGCCGCGCGCCAGGCAATGGCCATTGACCGGCAGCTCGACAATCGCCAGGGCGTTGCCCTCGAACATCTTGAGTCGGCGCGAGCATTGATCGGCCTGAAACGCTGGGCGGATGCCGGCGAGGCCGTGGACGCCGCATTCGCGCTCGGCGAAGCGATGCGGCAATCCGACGTGCTCGGTCGCGCACTGCTCTATCGCGGTGACCTGCTCGCCGCACAACAGTTGCTCGGCGAAGCGGAAAGCGCTTACGGCCGCTCGCTCGAATACCTCACCCGCGCCAAACTGAAACCCCAGATCCACGCCGCCTACAAAGCGATCGAGACCCTGCTGGAAACTCGCGGCGCAGTGCGCGAAGCCCTGTTGTACGCGCGCCAGCGCGCAGTCCTGCGTGAAGAACTTTTGGGTCTCACCGCGGCACGACGCCTCGCTGTCCTCGAACTCAAGCAGGAGCGCGAGCGCGGCGAACGCCAGGTCGAAATGCTGCGTCTCGACAACTCGCTCAAGGAATTGAGTCTGCGCACAGAAGCCCTGCGCCGGCGCATCGGCATTGGCTTCATCAGCATGCTGGTGGTGATGCTCGCCGTCGTCATCTGGCGTTGGCGCGTGGCGCGGCAAACGGCGCGCCTGCTGACCGAGAAGAACACCGCGATCTCGGCCCAGGACCAGGCCCTGCGCTCGGCGAATGTGCGTCTGACCGAACAAACCAACGAGCTATTCCGCGCCGCGACCACCGACCAACTCACCAGCCTGTCCAATCGCGGCCGGGTGATGCAGCAGATGATCGAATTGTTCGACCAGAAAAAGCGCGAGAACGGCAAACTCTCGCTGATCCTGATCGACCTCGATCGCTTCAAGCCGATCAACGACAACATGGGTCACCAGTTCGGCGATCGCGTGTTGATTGCAGCAGCGCACGCGCTGCGCGATGAAATGCGCGACGGTGATCCACTCGGCCGCTACGGCGGCGAAGAATTCATCGCCGCACTGCCCGGAACCAGCGCCGACGAAGCCATGGTCACCGCCGAAAGACTGCGTCTTGCCGTGGCGCGAAAATTGTCGGTGCTCGAGGGCCAGGCGCTGGAATTGACGGCCAGTATCGGTCTCGCCGAAATGAGTGAAACCAAGGCGGTATCACTCAGCGCCTTGATCGCCGCTGCCGACGATGCGCTGTATCGCGCCAAGGATCTCGGCCGCAATCGGGTTGAAATCGCGCGCGTCGCTTCGGATCGCAGGAAGCCCGCATGATCAACGACTGGGTCGAGTTGACGGCCGCCGATGGCCACCGATTCCAGGCGTATCGATCGCTGCCGCCGGAAGAGCCGCTGGGTGCGGTCATCGTGCTGCAGGAAATATTCGGGGTGAATCGACATATCCGCTGGGTCGCCGAGCAGATTTCCGCGCATGGCTATGCCGCGTATGCGCCGGTCGTGTTCGATCGAGTCGGCGGCCATGTCGAACTCGGTTATGACGACGCCGGTGTCGCCGCAGGACGCGAACGCATCATGGCACTCGGCTTCGATCAAGCCCTGCTGGATGTCGCCGCGACCGCTGCGGTCGCCGAAGCCCATGGCGCGGTCGGCACGATCGGTTTTTGCTGGGGCGGCACCCTGGCCTGGCTCAGTGCCACACGCCTCGGCCTGCCTTCGGTCAGCTACTACGGTGCTCGCACACAACCGTTCCTGGACGAGACCCCGAAAGCGCCGCTGCTGATGCACTTTGGCGTGCGCGACGCATTGATCCCGCAGGAATTTTACGACGCGTTGAAAGAGAAACATCCGCAAGTGCCGGTGCATTTCTATCAGGCCGGACACGGCTTCAACTGCAACGAACGCGCCGATTTCCACGCCGAAAGCGCGGCCATGGCCTGGCGCCGAACGTTTTCTTTCCTGCGCCAGCACATCGCCGAAGCGCCGCGTTTCCTGTTGCATCCGACTCTGGCCGGCGACTGCATCGAGGTGATCGATCTACCGTTATGTCGGGTCCTGCTGATGAACGACGCGCGTTATCCGTGGCTGATCCTGGTGCCGCGACTGAAGGACAAACGCGAAATCATCGATTTGTCGCGGGCACAGCAACATCAACTCAGCGACGAAATCGCGCAAGCCAGCAGCGCGCTGCAGTCGATCTGCGAGCCGCTGAAATTGAATGTCGCGGCACTCGGCAACCGCGTCGCGCAACTGCATGTGCACGTCATCGCGCGCTTCGAGAATGACGCCGCGTGGCCGGACCCGGTCTGGGGCCGCGGCGAGCGCACGGCTTATTCGGAAGGTGCGGCGAAGATGTTGATCAAGACGTTGCGGGCGGCGTTGTCGATGTGAATCGGGACGACACCCAAAAGCATCGCGGCTGCCGCCCTCAAGCCTTCGGCAAGGTCACGCCTTTCTGCCCCTGATATTTGCCGCCGCGATCGCGGTAGCTGACGTCGCAAATTTCATCCGATTCGAAGAACAACATCTGCGCGACGCCTTCATTGGCATAGATTTTCGCCGGCAGCGTCGTGGTGTTCGAGAACTCGAGGGTGACGTGCCCTTCCCATTCCGGTTCGAGTGGCGTGACGTTGACGATGATGCCGCAACGCGCGTACGTGCTTTTGCCGAGGCAGACCGTCAACACCGAACGCGGGATGCGGAAATATTCGACGGTACGCGCCAGCGCGAACGAATTCGGCGGAATGATGCAGACGTCGGAAACGACATCGACGAAGCTGTTCGGATCGAACGCTTTCGGATCGACGATCGTGGAGTTGATGTTGGTGAAAATCTTGAACTCGTTGGCACAGCGCACGTCGTAGCCGTAGCTTGAGGTGCCGTAGGAGATCAGCCGACCGCCGCTGGCATTGGTGCGAACCTGGCCCGCCTCGAACGGTTCGATCATGCCTTGCTGTGCCGCCATGCGGCGGATCCAATGGTCGGATTTGATGCTCACGGGAAGTCCTTGCGCAAAGGGCGCCGAGTTTAGCGACCCGTCGTGAGGTTTGCCGCATCCGGCATGCGGTAATGGCCACTGACCGTCCAGGCGAACAGCACGTCCTCTTCAAGCGCACCGAGCGCGATGTTGTGCACCACCAGCCGCCGATCGCTACCCGGAACCATGCGCGAGGACACGACGCCGATATGCGGGCGGCCGTTGTCGAGACGCCAACTGACGACATCACCGGCACGATAATCACCCGCACGATCGGAAACCTTCTGCGACCAGCCGTGGCGCTCGAACCAGCGCCGCAGATTGGGCACGCGCCGGTGATCGATATTGCGATCCGGGCGCGATAGCCCCCACAGCGCCGGGTAGGATCGGAAATTCGCCTTGATATCCAAATGCACCTCGTGCTGCAGGTCGATGCCGACCTTGCGCAGCGCACGGATCAGCACATCGGCACAAACGCCAGTTTCGATCGGCACATCGCCGTCGGGATAGGCCAGCCGGCGATACGCGGGATCATAGGCCGTGGTCACGCCAACTTGCGTCAGCGCGGCCTGCGCAATACGGGCACCGGTGTCTGCGTCGGCGCGCGCGGTGGACACCGCAACCGCCAAAGCAAACCACGCCGACGCCCACAGGACGCGCCCACTCATATCAACTGGCGTCTTTGCGCAACAGGGCATCGCGCTTCGCGATCAACTCGCGCACCTGGGCGGCATGATTGTCCTCGGCATGCAGGGACGCGGTCATGCCGTTCAAGTCGCCGCCAGTGATGCCGACTTCCTTCATCAACGATTCGATCAGCGGTGCCTGCGCGCGATAACGCAGCGCGCTCGAGACCACCTGGTCGGCGAGATTGCCGCTGCCCGCCGTCGCATTAACCTGGCCGTTTTCACCATGCGTGTGCGCACCGCCGCCACTGTTGAGGCCCTCGACCTGGACGATCTTGATGCCGTCGATCGCGGCAATGGGCTTGACGCTTTCGCGGATGATGTCGGGCAGATGACGCAGCACCGCGAGCTTGATCTGCAACGCGATCTGCTCCGCCGACAACATGTTCGCGGCTTCGTTCAGACGACGTTGACCATCGGCATCGACCGCGTAGCGTTTTTCGGCTGCTTCGGCACCCATCTTCTCGGCATCGGCCGCAGCTTGCGCCGCGATGCGCTTCTGATCCGCTTCGGCGGTGGCCAGCGTACGTATCGCATCGGCCTTGTCGTTCGCGGCCTTTTTTTCGGCTTCGGCGGCAATAGTGACGCCGATCATTTCACGTTCGGCCTGACGCGACGCTTCGACCAATTCAATCTTCTTCTGGCGCTCGGCGCGTTCGACTTCGCGCACGGTGTCGACTTGCTCCGCGGCACGCACCGCGTTCGCGCGTGCCTCATCGGCTAGCGCCTGCGCTTCCGACTGCGCGCGCGACTTCTCGGCAATCGCAATCGCGCGATCCTGCTCGGCCATTTGCACCGCTTTGAGCTGTTCGATTTCGGCAGTCTGCACCGAGCGCGCCTTGACGATCTCGCGTTCCTTCAGTTGCTGGTCCATCGCGATGCGCTGATCCTGCATCGCGCGATCGGCATTGAGCCGCGACTGGTCGATCTGCAGCTGCGCGGCGATCTTGCCCTGTTCGGCTTCGCGTGTTTTCTCGGCTTGTTGGGTCGCGATCTCGGCTTGCTGGCTCGCGCGACGGATGCCGATCTCGCGTTCCTGCTCGATCTTCGCGTATTCCTCTTCGCGCACCAGCATCAACTTCTGCTGCGCGCCGATCAGATTTTTTTTCTGGATTTCCATTTCGGTATCGACCTGGATTTCGTTGCGCTTCTTGCGGCGCAACTCGATCGATTCGGTCAGCTTGGTCAAACCCTCGGCGTCGAAGGTGTTGTCCGGATTGAAGTATTCCTTGCTGGTCTGGTCGAGTCCGGTCAGCGACACTGCTTCCAGTTCCAAACCGTTCTTGAGCAAGTCCTCGGACACCGCCTGCTGCACCTTCTGCACGAACAGCGTGCGTTGCTCATGCAGTTCTTCCATGCCCATCTCGGCCGCGACCGAGCGCAGTGCGTCAACGAACTTGCCTTCGACGAGTTCCTTCAGCAATTCCGGTTCGATCGTCTTGCGGCCCAAGGTCTGCGCCGCATTCGCGATCGATTCCTCGGTCGGCTGCACACGCACGAAGAACTCGGCAGTCACATCGACGCGCATGCGATCGCGCGTGATCAGCGCCTGCTCGGCGGCACGATGCACGTCCAGCTTGAGCGTGTTCATGTTCACCGGGATCACTTCATGGATCACCGGCAGCACCAGCGCGCCGCCGTTCAAAATCACCTTCTGCCCGCCAAGGCCGGTGCGGACGAAGCTCAGCTCCTTCGATGCGCGCGTGTACATGCGCGCGAAGACCTTCAGCACGTAGAGCAGCACCACGAAGGCGACGAGCGCCAGACCGAAGGTGATTGCCGGACCCACCATTTGCTCAAACATGTGTATTCCCCAGTAATTGACTCGATTGCATCATGGCATTGCAGATTCAAGCTTCGTGCGTCAACGCGCGCGGCGCGACAGCCTTGGCGACATAGACAGCGCCGCGTCGCGACATCAGCGCCACTTCGTCGCCCTGGCGCAGCTCGATGCCATCAGCATCCGGCTCGATCATCACGTAATGCGTGGTGCGGAATTCGTCGCGGAGTTTCGCCTGCGCCGGAAAGCCCTTGCGCGCATGACCGGTGACGATGATCGCGATGCGTCCGATGAGATCGTCCTGCGACAGCGCCGCCGTCTCGTCGCGCGGCATGAAGCGTCCGAGCAAGGACGAACCCATGCGCACGAATGGCAACGACAAGGGCAACATCACAATGCTGGCCAACAACATCGGCACCGGTTGACCGAACAAGGTCGTCGCAACGTGTTGCAGGAACAACCCACCCGCACCATAGATGCCGAGAAACACCGCAAACACCATCAGCATCGGCACGCGCCCGGCGCGCAGCCAGGACAAAAACTGGCTCGGCATCGAAATATCGCCACCGTCGGGCACATCACTATCGGGAATGCCGCCGTCGACATCGGGAAACATCGACTCCAGCAAGTCGGAAAACCCGCTACCGGCGAACTCCAGCAGCAACATCAAACCCAACAACCCCAATGCCACCGTGAATACGATGTTCGGTGCAGCCAACAGGAAACTCATTGATCCCCATCCGTCCGTATGACCGCCAAAGGACAGTCTTTCACGAAGCCTGCACAAACGCACATGGCGATCACCTCGCAGGTTTCAAGTATTCGCAATTCAAATGACCTGGACGTTCTCGGAATAGCGTGCAAGCTGGGCGTCGGCCGTCAGCAACCGCAGTGGCTCAAGCATCGCCTGAGCAACGAGCAGACGATCAAACGGATCGCCGTGGTGTTTTGGGCAGCTTGGCAACCATCGCAGCGTGCGCATACGAAACCGGGAGCGCACGCATGCGACTGGCAGACAGTATCGAGACGATCTCGTCCGGATCGACATCGATGTTTCCGAGCCGCCGCTTGATAGCAATTTCCTAGACCGATACCGCCGAAACGTATATTTCTTCAGCCGAATCGATCTCGGCGCGCACTTCAGGCGTCAGCCGCCCACTGCCCGCCAGCATCCAGATCAGGACGTGCGTATCGAGCAATATTTTCACAGTTCACGTTCAAATTCGGCCAGAATTTCCGGCGGCAAGGGTGCGTCGAAATCGTCCGCCACGGTGATCTTTCCTTTGAGCAAGCCCCAAGGCAGCGGCTTCCTGGCCTCGATCGGCACCAAACGCGCCATCGGCTTCCCGGCCTTGGCAATGATGACTTCGCCACCCGCAGCAACTTCTTCAATCAAACGCGAAAGGTGCGTCTTGGCTTCGTGGATATTGATCGATGGCATCACTCGTTCTCCTGCCAAACCAGCGTTGAACCAAGCTTAGTCCACCCAGCTACCACAGCCAAGAACGGCCCAACCGTCAAGTGTTCTGGATCAAGATGTTTGGCAACGAATTCGGTTGTTTGCGGGCTTGTAGCGATTTCCGGTTCAGCCGATCAGTCCCGCTTCGCGTGCCGCGCGTTGCAAGTCGCCCATCAACATCGCGTGCAGCATGCCGATGCGCGGGGTGGGAGCAACCAATCCAGACGCGAGCGGCGCGGACTGGAACCAGACGTTTGTGTACGGCAAGACCACGATTTTGCTGAAATTGAACTTGGTTGGATACGACAACCCGGACAATTTGAAGGCCGCTTCGTTCTCGCGCCGGATCAGCAATTCGCCGCGGCGGATCGGCAAGGGTTTCTGCGACGTCCCGTACACCACGCGCACTCGTATCGGCTGGCTGTCGTCCATGACCGACAAGACCAAGGCCGGACGGGGTTTCGGTCCCGGCTGGATGCTTTCGATTTGCGGAAACCGGCACCAGACGATGTCGCCTGGACTGGGTGCCGGGAAGGCTGGCGTCACCTTCTCAGAGTCCGGGCAACAACGATCGGGTTGGGCGATAACCGGTCTGGTCCACCGCCTTGCGGATATGCCGAATCACGGTCTGCGGCACCGCGCCGTCATCCGGCGCGTACGCCGGCAACACTTCGGCACGCAACTTCGCGAGTGCGTACTGCACCAACTGTGTTTCGTTGAAACCAAGCGTCCGCGACATCTCGCGCACGGTCTTGCGTGTCACCGTGTGCGCGGTGTTTTCTTCCTTGAACTTGAGCAGTAACGCGTCGCTGGCCATAGGCGCTCCGATGGATATACCGAATATATACGACCAACAAAGCTCAAGCCAAGGGATTCCGCCTTGCTCAAGTGTTCTGGATCACGATATTCGGAAACGAGATTTCTTGTTGCGTGCTTGTAGGGAGAGGCACGCAGCTACTTGACCACGCATTGCGGCGATTCCGAATTGACGACCGCAAGCCGAACGTCCGGAAATTTCGCAGTGATGCGGCCCCGGGAGCTGGCATCTGCATTTCGGCAGCCGCGTTCGAAGGGAGCACAGACCTTGTCTCCCGCAAACACAAACTCGTGATCGATCCGCACAGAAACGGAGTGGCTATCGTCCATGGAAGGCTCGCACTCGAAGCGACGCGTGATCAGAAACTGTTCCGTAAAACTTGCGCCCGGCTCGAGCAATTGTGGCGACACGACCCATTCGGGCCGCGAACGGGACCACGCTGGCTCGGACCATTCGCCGTCGGTAGGCCGCGCCCAAGCGCGGCCACCGATATAGTTTTCGTGGTGCCCGCAACCTGTCTGCGTGCCGTTGATCGAGACGATCGGATTGAAGCCGCCGCGGTAATCGGAAAAATGCATCGTCAGTGAGCGATCACCGAGGTTGCGCATGACTTGCCGAACATGGGTCACGCGCTTGATGCGTGTGCCCTTTTCGCGATAGCCAAGCAGACAAGTTTCGATCTGTACCGGCCCGGTCCCCGTGGTCACGTGCTTGTGCAGGCATTTGCAGGCCTTCGCCGCCCAACTCTCTGGACTGATTGTCGTCAGCAGCAACGCCAAGACAATTCCTGCGCTTCGTGCGCGCCCAACCGACCTGATGCTCACGTGTCACCTCCGTCGTGCCGATCGTTCAACCTGCGGGTGGCGCCAGCAAACGCCTTTCCGCGCCCTACCTCAAGTGTTCTGAATCACGATGTTCGGAAACGAGATCTTCTTGTTGCGGGCTTGCAGCGACAGGCGGGCGGCGGTTTTGCGGGCGATGTCGCGGTAGCGGTTGGCGGCTTCGGAGTCGGGCATGGCGACGACGGTTGGGGTGCCGCCGTCGGCTTGTTCGCGGATGTGGATGTCGAGCGGCAATGAACCGAGCAGGGGCACGCCGTATTGTTCGCTCATGCGCGCACCGCCGCCTTCACCAAAGATGTGTTCGGCGTGGCCACAACTTGAACAAACATGGATCGCCATGTTCTCGACGATGCCAAGTACGGGCACGTTCACCTTCTCGAACATCTTCAGGCCCTTCTTCGCGTCCAGCAACGCGATGTCCTGCGGCGTGGTGACGATGATCGCGCCGGAAACCGGCACCTTCTGGCAGAGCGTCAGCTGGATGTCGCCGGTGCCGGGCGGCAAATCGATGATCAGATAGTCGAGATCCTTCCAGTTGGTGTCGGTCAGCAACTGCGTCAGCGCCTGGGTAACCATCGGACCGCGCCAGATCATCGGCGTTTCTTCCTCGATCAGGAAACCGATCGACATCACCTGGACGCCGTGCGCGATCTTCGCCTCGATGGTCTTGCCGTCGCTCGAGTCCGGCTTGCCGGACACGCCCATCATGCGCGGCTGGCTCGGCCCGTAGATATCGGCGTCGAGAATGCCGACGTTGGCGCCTTCGGCTTTCAGTGCGAGCGCGAGGTTGGCCGCGGTCGTCGACTTGCCGACGCCGCCCTTGCCGGAAGCCACCGCAATAATGTTCTTGATGTTCGGCAGCGGCATCAATTCGTCCTGCACCTTGTGCGAATGGATGCGACAAGTGCAGCTGACGGTCGCCAGCGCGATTTCCGCGTCGGCTTCAAGCGTGCGCTTGACCTCAGCGGCCAGCTCGCCCTGCCAACTCAGCGCCGGATAGGGGATCACCAGATCGACAACGACACGATCGCCGTCCGCACCCACCGCCTTGACGATGCCGGAGGCGACGAGGTTCTGGTTGGTGTGCGGATCGATGATCGTGGCGAGCAGGGATTCGGCGCGGGACTTGGCGTTGGACATGGTTTCAACCTGATGCGTGGCTGCGCAGTTTAGTGACATGGTGTCGGCGTGGCATCATCGGCGGCCACGAACTCCCCTCAGGGAAGACAGAGAACACCATGTCGGCACATCGCACTTTGCTCGTCACCACAGCCCTGCCCTATGCGAACGGGCCGCTGCATATCGGCCATCTGGTCGGCTACATCCAGGCCGACATCTGGGTGCGGGCCCGGCGCATGCTCGGCGACACCGCTTATTTCGTCTGCGCCGACGATGCCCACGGCACGCCGATCATGCTCGCGGCCGAGAAAGCCGGCTTGGCACCGGAAGTGTTCATCCGCGACATCCAGGCCGGACACGAACGCGACTTCGCCGAATTCGGCGTCGACTTCAACCACTACCATTCGACGCATTCTGACGAGAACCGCGACATCGCCACGGCGATGTACCTGCGCCTGCGCGATGGTGGCCACATCGCCAAGCGCACCATCGAGCAACTCTACGATCCGCAGAAGGACATGTTCCTGCCGGATCGTTACGTCAAGGGCGAATGCCCGAAATGTGGCACACCCGACCAATACGGCGACAACTGCGAAAACTGCGCCGCGACCTACGCCGCGACCGACTTGATCAACCCGCGTTCGGTGATGTCCGGCGCGACGCCGGTATTGCGCGAATCCGAGCACTACTTCTTCAAACTGCAGGATTTTGAGGCGATGCTGCGCGACTGGCTGTCGGGCGACGTCGCGCACAGTTCGGTCAAGGCCAAGCTCGGCGAATGGCTGGACGGCGGCCTGCGCGAATGGGACATCTCGCGCGACGCGCCCTACTTCGGTTTCCCGATCCCGGACGCGCCCGGCAAGTTTTTCTACGTCTGGCTGGACGCGCCGATCGGCTACCTGGCGAGCTTCAAGGCCTATTGCGAGAAGCAATGCATCGAGTATTCGGGCTTCCTCGCGCCGGACAGCAAGACCGAGATGCACCACTTCATCGGCAAGGACATCATCAACTTCCACGGCCTGTTCTGGCCGGCGATGCTGCATGGCTCGGGAAACCGCACACCGACGCGCCTGCACGTGAACGGCTATCTGACGGTGAACGGCGCGAAGATGTCGAAGTCGCGCGGCACCTTCATCCAGGCACGCACTTATCTCGACCACCTGCATCCGGAATACCTGCGCTATTACTTCGCCGGCAAGACCGGTGCCGGCGTCGAAGATCTCGACCTCAACCTCGAAGATTTCGCCGCGCGCGTGAATGCCGATCTGGTCGGCAAATTCGTCAACATCGCCAGTCGTGCGGCCCGCTTCATCACCGATCAATTCGACGGCAAGCTCGACACGGTGGACGACGCTGCTGCACTGATCCAGGGCGGCGAAGCGACCTCTTATGGACTTGCGCGCTCGATCCACAACGACGTGGTGTCGTTGTACGGCGCACGCAACTTCGCCGAGATCACGCGCGCCGTGATGCAGATCGCGGACGGCATCAATCGTCGCTGGGACGAGAAGAAGCCGTGGGCGCTCGCAAAGGATCCGAATGCAAAAGCACAGCTGCATCGGGTTGCATCCGATGCGCTTCGCGGCTTCTATGTGTTGTCGATCTATCTCGCGCCGATCCTGCCGGGCACGTTCGCGGCGTCGCGTCGGTTGTTCAAGATTTCCGGCACACCGCGCTTCGCCGACGCGCAAATTCCGCCGACACAGGTCGAGCCGTTCCAGCCGCTGATGACACGGGTCGATCTGAAAGCGATCGAAGCCATGGTCGAGGCGAGCAAGGACACGATGGCGGAACCCGCAAAGCCCGCGCCTGCCAAAGTCAAGCCGGCGAAAACTGCGGATGCAAAGCCTGCACCGATACCGGCCGAGGCCAACACGCCCGCAACGATCTCGATCGACGACTTCAGCAAGATCGACCTGCGCATCGCGCGCATTGTCGAAGCCGAAGCGCTGCCCGAAGCGGACAAGCTGCTGCGGCTGAAACTCGATCTCGGCAATGAGCAGCGTCAGGTCTTTGCCGGCATCAAGTCGGCGTATGACCCGGCGACCCTGGTCGGGCGCCTGACGGTGATGGTCGCGAACCTTGCACCGCGCAAGATGAAATTCGGCATGAGCGAGGGCATGGTGCTGGCGGCGTCAGATGAGCGCGGTGGGCCGTACCTGCTGAGCCCGGATAGCGGTGCACAGCCGGGAATGCGGGTGAAGTAGGCGATCGTGGCGCTGTCGCGATCGCGGCAACGGGCCTGTGCAGGCAGCGCCGACCAGGCGTCAAATTCACGGCGGGCGGCGAGAAGTTGCGCTGGATCCACGGGAACCACGAGGCTGGGTTGGCCGAGCATAGCCATTCGCGCGCTTGCGTTGTCCGGGTGAAGGCCGCAACATCCGCGCATGTCCGCGACCAAGACCATTGCCGTAGTCGGCGTCTCCGAAGAGTCAACGGCGTTCCTGCGCCTGCTGCTGCGCAAACTGTCGTCGAAATCCGACACGAAGTGGGTCTGGGGCAACGAAGACGTCGCCGATCTGATCGTGATCGATCCGACCGTGCTCGTCGGCGAAGGCGCGCGTATCCGCGCCGAATCGGCCGGCGTGCAATACGCGGTGCTGCTTGAGGCCGACGCCAAGGCCGAAGACAAGCTGGTGCTGCGCCATCCGCTGGACGCCGATCAACTCGCTCACGTGCTGGCAGCTGCCACCGTGACCCGTCAGGTCGATGCCGCGATAACGCATGTCGATGAGAATTTTTACGAGCAGCAGGCGCCAAGCTGGCCCGAGCCCACCGCGCAGACGCCGGGCGGCGATATCTTCGCCGAGCGCATGCATCAAGCCAAGGCGGCGATGCTTGGTGTCGGCGCTGTTGATGGACTCGAAGTGGTCATCAAGCGCGAAAAAGAATTGCGCGCGCAGCCGGACTATCGCCAATTCAAGCTCGACGAGGCGACGGTCGATGGTATGGGCGCAGCCACGCCAGGCGCGAGCAACCGCCGCGCGGAGAGCAAAGCGGTGGATCGCGGCGACCTCAACGCTGGCATCAGCAATGCGCGCGATGGCTCGCTGATGATGAATTCCGCGCTGATCGGTGGCGCGGCGGAAAAGGAAGAAGGCGAAATTCCGTTTTTCTTCGCCGCCGACGTGCTCGGCGGCCCGGCGCAGATCCAGCTCGGCAATTCGCCAGCGCTGACGCTCGATCCGAAAAATGAGGTATTCCATGCCGACGCCAGCCTGTCCGCGCTGGAACCGTATTGCCGCGGCAAGCTGCAGCGATCGGCGTGGAAGAAACTGATGACCACGGACCTGAACAATGTGCGCGCCACTGCGCCGTCGCGGCCTTACTGGCATCTGACGTGGTTGCACGCCCTGCTGCAGTCGAACGGCCGCCTGGGCACACACCTTGATCCGGGCGGCACCTATCGACTGAAAGAACAGGTGTTCATCGAGCCGGGCTATCGCTCGCACGGCATGATCGCGGCGGTGATGGACAATCCGCTGCGGCTGAACGAGATCTCCGCCACCGCCAAGGTACGCATGGAAGCGGTGTTCGACATCATCAATGCCTATGACGCCGTCGGCAAGATCGAATGGACCCAGCGCCAGCGGCTGAATGCGCAGCCGACGATCGACGAAAAGAAAAATGGCATCCTCGATCGTCTGAAGTGGCCATTCGGCAAGAAGTGAGCCGTCGCCGCGCTTATCAGCAAAAGCGCCGCGAACGCACTGTTATCATCGCGCGCCTTTTTGACCGGACCGCGCCATGACCGCAACCCCATCGGGACTCACCTATCGCGATGCGGGTGTCGATATCGACGCCGGCAATGAAGTTGTCGAACGCATCAAGCCCTTGGTCGCACGCACGTTCCGCAAGGAAGTGATGGGCGGTCTCGGCGGATTCGGCGCGCTGTTCAACATCACCGGAAAATACCGCGAACCGGTGCTCGTCTCCGGCACCGACGGCGTCGGCACCAAGTTGAAGTTGGCGCAGCAGTTGAACCGGCATGACACGATCGGCATCGACCTGGTCGGCATGTGTGTCAACGACGTGCTTGTGCAAGGTGCCGAACCGCTGTTCTTCCTCGACTATTTCGCGACCGGCAAGATCGATGTCGCGACCACGGTCGCTGTCGTCGGCGGCATCGCCCGCGGTTGCGAACTCGCCGGTTGCGCGTTGATCGGCGGCGAAACCGCGGAGATGCCGGACATGTACGCGCCGGGCGAATACGATCTCGCCGGTTTCACCGTCGGCGCCGTTGAACATTCGAAGCTGCTTGATGGCACCAAGGTACGCGCTGGCGACATCGTGCTCGGTGTCGCCGCCAGCGGACCGCATTCCAATGGCTACTCGCTGATCCGGCGTATCCTCAAGCACGTCAACGCGGATCTGAACGAAACCGTCGGCGCACACACCCTGGCCGACGCACTGATGGCGCCGACCACGCTCTACGTCAAGCCGATGCTGGACGTGCTCGGGCAGATCGATGTGCACGCGATGGCGCACATCACCGGCGGCGGCATCACCGAGAACATCATCCGTGTCGTACCGGCCGGGCTTGGTCTGTCGATTGAAGCGAGCAGCATTGTGCTGCCACCGGTGTTCGACTGGTTGCGTCGCGCCGGCGGCGTCGCCTTGCCCGAGATGTGGCGCACCTTCAACTGCGGTGTCGGTTTCACCTTGCTACTGGTGCCCGACGATGTCGCCAGCGTCAAGCGCATACTGGCCGGACACGGCTTGAGCACGCGGGAAATCGGACAAGTCGTCAGCGCCGACAGCGCGGAACGCGTGCGCATCGGCTGATGCTCAAGCTGGCCGTTCTCGCTTCGGGTCGCGGCAGCAATCTGCAGGCATTGCTCGATGCGATTCGCGCCCGACAGCTGCAGGCGGAGATTGTCGGTGTGTTCAGCGACAAGGCTGCATGCGGTGCCTTGGCTATCGCGCGCGCAGCGGGTATCGCCGCAACGCATGTCGATCCGAAAGCCCATGCGTCGCGCGTCAATTTCGATCACGCGCTGTTCAACGCGATCGATGCAAGTGCGCCGGACTTGATTGTCTGCGCCGGTTTCATGCGCATCCTGTCGCCGGACGTGGTCGCCGCGCGCGCCGGGCGCGTGATCAATGTCCATCCGTCGCTGCTGCCAAAATATCCCGGCCTGCACACGCACCAACGCGCCATCGATGCCGGTGACCAAACTCACGGCGCGAGTGTCCATATCGTCATTCCGGCACTCGATGCGGGACCAGTCGTCGCCCAGACGCAGATCAGCATCGAACCCACAGACAGCGCCGACACACTGGCCGCACGACTGCTGCCACGCGAGCATCGGCTGCTGGTGCAAGTTGTGCGCTGGTTGACCGAAGCCCGCCTCGACCTGAACCAGGACCCGCCGCAATTCGACGGCGCGCAACTTCAGGCACCGCTCCAGGTCGATTGAGCGTGCGTTTGCTTGAGACTCATCTTGTCCCACCTAGACTCGCGCCACCTTTGGAGAATCTGATGATGAAATTTCTGTTCGCTGCACTGGCATTGTTCGCCACCGCTGCTGCCAGCGCTCAACCCATGCAACCGTTCACCGCGAACTACGACTTGTTGCGCGACGGCAAACTGATCGGCAAAGCAGAAATCGCGCTGATCATGGGCAAGGACGGTTGGCAGTTCTCGAACAAGTCTGAGGGCACCGAAGGTCTGGCTGGCTTTGCTGGCGTCAAGATTGAGGAAACCAGCACCTTTCGCTGGCAGGACGACGCACCGGAAACCATGCACTACCACTTCTTCCAGAAAGCCGCGTGGAAGAAAAAGAACCGCAATATCGATGTCGACCATGACGCCAAGCGCATCAATGCCAGCATCGACGACAGCGCCAAGCCTCTTGAATACGCCCCCGGCACGATCGACCGGAATCTCGTCGTGCTCGCGCTCGGCACCGATTTGAAAGCGAAAGCGACGACGCTCGAATATCGCGTTGCCGACAAGCATGCCGTCGACACCCATCGCTACAAGATCAGTGGCAACGAAAACATCGACACCAAGCGCGGACGCTTCGACACCATCCGCGTCGAACGCATCCGCGACAAGCCCGGACGCACCACCACGACCTGGATCGCGCCGAAGCTGGGTTACATCCCGGCGCGCATCGTGCAGACCGAACCGGACGGCGAAACTCTGGAAATGCTGCTGCGCTGAGCGTCGCTTCGCCTATAATCCGCGCCCCCAACGCCGCGCGCGGCGAGCCGAATCGAATTTCCCATGTCCAGCCAAATCAGCGAAACGTCGCGGCGGCGCACGTTCGCCATCATTTCCCACCCCGACGCCGGCAAAACCACGCTGACCGAAAAGCTGCTGCTGTTCGGCGGCGCGATCCAGATGGCCGGCAGCGTGAAGTCGCGCAAGGCGGCCAAGCACGCCACGTCCGACTGGATGGCGCTCGAGAAAGAGCGCGGCATCTCGGTCACCTCGTCGGTGATGCAGTTTCCCTATGAAAACCGCATCATCAACCTGCTCGACACGCCAGGCCATGCCGACTTCTCGGAAGATACCTATCGCGTACTGACCGCGGTCGATTCGGCGTTGATGGTGATCGACTGCGCGAAAGGGGTCGAGGAACGCACGATCAAGCTGATGGACGTGTGCCGCATGCGCGCCACGCCGATCATGACCTTCATCAACAAGCTCGATCGCGAAGGCCGTTCCGGCATCGACCTGATCGATGAAGTCGAGTCGGTGCTGAAGATCCAGTGCGCACCGATCACCTGGCCGGTCGGCATGGGCTCGCGCTTGCGCGGCATGGTGCATCTGCTGACCAATGAAGTGCACCTGTTCGAGCCGGGCAAGAACTTCACGCGCCAGGACTCGACCATCCTCAAACTCGACGACCCGACCCTGCCCGAACGCGTCGGTCCCGAAATCTACAAGGAGTTGATGGGCGAACTTGAACTCGTGCAAGGCGCGTCGCCAGCGTTCGATCACGAGGCCTATCTGGCCGGCAAGCAGACGCCGGTGTTCTTCGGTTCTGCGGTGAACAATTTCGGCGTGCAGTTGCTGCTCGACGCCTTCGTCGACTGGGCGCCGGCACCGAAAGCGCATGCGACGACAACACGCACTGTTTCTGCCATCGAAGAAAAAATGACCGGCTTCGTGTTCAAGATCCAGGCCAACATGGATCCGAACCATCGCGACCGCGTCGCTTTCATGCGCATCTGTTCCGGTCGCTACGAGCAGGGCATGAAGGCGCTGCAAGTGCGCACCGGCAAGGAACTGAAGCTCGCAAACGCGTTGACGTTCATGGCCTCGGAACGCGAAATTGTCGACAAGGCCTGGCCCGGTGATGTGATCGGCCTGCACAACCACGGCACGATTTCGATCGGCGACACCTTCAGTGAGGGCGAGCCGATTTCCTTCACCGGCATCCCGAATTTCGCGCCGGAACTGTTCCGCCGCGCGCGTCTGCGCGATCCGCTGCGCCTGAAGCAGCTCACCAAAGGCCTGGCGCAATTGTCGGAAGAAGGCGCGACCCAATTCTTCAAGCCGCTCATGTCCAATGACCTGATCTTGGGCGCAGTCGGTACGCTGCAATTCGAAGTCGTTGCGTATCGATTGAAGGACGAATACGGCGTCGACTGCAGCTTCGAGCAGGTGCAGGTGTCGACCGCGCGCTGGATCAAATGCGCGGACGACAAGAAACTCGCCGACTTCCGCGAAAAAGCGGCGATGAACCTTGCGCTCGATGCCGCCGGCGAACTGGTCTACATCGCGCCGACGCGGGTGAACCTGCAATTGACGCAGGAACGCTGGCCGGACGTGCAGTTCATGACCACGCGCGAACACGCGCATGCTGTGGATGCCGACTGAGCAAACACTGCTCAGCGGATTTCGATCCGGATGCCCTCGGCGATACGACGTGCTTTTTCGCGGGCCATGAACAAGCTGTCGCCACGCGCCAGTGCGACGCCCAGCCTGCGTTTGCCTTCGACCACAGGCTTGCCGAACAGACGCAGATCGGTGTCTGGCTCGACCAGCGCATCGGCGACGCCGAAATATTTCGGGACGCCCTGGCCGCTGCCGAGAATGGCCATGGATGCCGCATAGCCACGCGAGCGGATGACCGGGATCGGCAGACCGAGAATGGCGCGCACGTGCAAGTCGAACTGCGACAAGTCCTGGCCGATCAGCGTGACGAGACCGGTGTCATGTGGCCGTGGCGACACTTCCGAAAAAAGCACCTCGTCGCCACGCACAAACAGTTCGACGCCGAACAGCCCACTGCCGCCGAGTGCGTCCGTGACCTGACGGGCGATTTCGCGCGCCCGTGCCAGCGCGGCTTCCGACATCGGCTGCGGCTGCCAGCTCTCGCGGTAGTCGCCGTCTTCCTGATAGTGGCCGATCGGATCGCAGAAGCTGATGCCATCGCGATGACGCACCGTCAGCAGGGTGATTTCGTAGTCGAATGCGACGAAGCCCTCGACAATGACGCGCCCGGCACCGGCACGACCACCGGATTGTGCATAGTCCCAGGCGTGATCGATGTCATCGGCGGCGCGCAAGATGCTCTGGCCCTTGCCGGACGAACTCATCACCGGCTTGACGACGCAGGGCGTGCCGAGCGCCTGCACCGCTGCGAGGTATTCGTCACGGGTGTCGACAAACCGATACGGTGACGTCGGTACACCCAGCGTTTCCGCGGCGAGACGGCGGATACCTTCGCGGTCCATCGTCAATCGCGTCGCCAGCGCAGTCGGCACCACGCGCAGGCCCTCGGCTTCCAGTTCGATCAGGGTCGGCGTATGGATCGCCTCGATTTCGGGCACCACCAGGGTGGGCTTTTCCAGTGCGATGACGCCGCGCAGGGCCACCGGGTCCAGCATCGAAATCACATGCGAACGATGCGCCACCTGCATCGCCGGCGCGTTCGCGTAACGATCGACGGCGATCACTTCCACGCCCAGACGCTGCGCGGCGATCGCCACTTCCTTGCCGAGTTCGCCGCTGCCGAGCAGCATCAGGCGGATCGCATCGGGTTGCAGGGGAGTACCAAACTGCAGCATAGAGCCTCCGCGGAAAACGATAGTGTAAACGCCAGCGGTTGCAGTTCCTGCGCAGTCGTTGCGCATGCATGACCTTCGGGGCGGTTGCGGCGCGGTACATGCGCTAGAACGTTGCCATGCCCCGGATCTTGATAATCCTGATGCTGTTTTTCGAACCTGCTGCCGCATCCGCATCGCAGGACTGGTTCTTGCTGCGCCTCGGTGAAGAAGAAGTGCATCGCGAAAAGGTAGACGGGACGCCGCTGCATTTCTCCTATCGGCAGAAACTCGGCGAGTCGGAAATGCGCATGGCGGGTGATGTGCTGCCCGAGGGTGTGATCCGTTTGCGCGTGCGCACGTCAATGCGAATGGCGACATGGTGCGTTCGACACTGCCGCTCATGGGCCGTGAACTCATCATGGAGCGCGCGAACGAACGCGACGCGATGGCGACCACCCGGCGTGCCGAGATCTACGATTACACCCTCGTTGCTGCACCTGATCGATACGACGCAAGCTGGCGCCGCAGCAAGCTGCGTTATCGCATCGAACTGGCGCGGCAAGACGTCGGTCTCGGCCTGCCCAAGGTCGAGCAAACCTGGCATGCCCTTGGCAACGGACGTTTCGATCTCGATGTCGTCGCCTCCGCGGTTGCGAGTGGACGCAGGCCTATGTCGACGGTCATTGGCGAAGCTTTGACGCCGCTCAGGGCGGCTTCGGCAGCGACCACCCCGTTCCAAATACCTATTGCATTTTGATATATTTTTGATATCGTTCTCTCAAATCAACGGAGAGCGCGCCATGAACCAGAACGCCGAAATTCGCGAACGCAGTGCCAGCAGCGCCCCCGGCATCCCGATGTTGCTGGCGCTGTTGTTGATCACCGTGGTCGTTCTGCCACTACTGTTCATCCGCCTGCCGATTCTCGGCGCCCCTCTCGCCATCGTCGTGGTGTTTTGCTGGTTCGGCTTCTTCATGGTGCAACCGAATCAGGGTGCGGTGATGCAGTTGTTCGGACGCTATGTGGGTACGGTGCGCGAGGAAGGTCTGCGTTGGGCCAATCCGTTCTATTCGAAGAAAGCGCTGTCGTTGCGCATTCGCAACTTCGAATCGAACAAGCTCAAGGTCAACGATCTCGGCGGTTCGCCGATCGAGATTGGCGCGGTCGTGGTCTGGCAGGTGGTCGATACCGCCGAGGCGACGTTTGCGGTCGAAGACTACGAGAACTTCGTACACGTGCAATCCGAAGCCGCGCTGCGCCAGTCGGCGACCAGCTATCCGTATGACCTGCATGACGATCACACGGTGTCGTTGCGCAGCCATACTCAGGAAATTGCCGATCATTTGCGCAAGGAAATCCAGGAACGCCTGGCCAGCGCCGGCATGCGCGTGCTCGAAGCACGCATCAGCCATCTCGCCTATGCGCCGGAAATCGCCCACGCGATGCTGCAGCGCCAGCAGGCCAGCGCCATCATCGCGGCGCGTACCAAGATTGTCGAAGGTGCCGTCAGCATGGTGCACATGGCACTCGAGCAACTGAACGAAAAGGGCATGATCAAGCTCGACGAGGAGCGCAAGGCGGCGATGGTCAGCAATCTGCTCGTCGTGTTGTGCGGCGAACGCGGCACGCAGCCGATCGTCAACGCCGGTTCGATCTACTGACTGGCGCCGCAACGCGCCATCGCCATGAGCGAGAAAAAAGCCTATCCGCTACGCATCAACACCGTCGTGCTCGACGCCGTGCAGCGCTGGGCTGACGACGAGTTGCGCAGCCTGAACGCGCAGATCGAATACGTGCTGCGCGACGCCCTGCGCAAGGCCGGGCGTCTGCCACGTGACGACGAAGCACCACGTCCAGGCGAAGACTGAATCCCGCCCGTGTCGCGCCATGCGCCGCGGGCGATGCTTCGCTAGCATCGGCGGATCATGACCGGACGCTGCCACCTGATCGCGATTTTTCCGAAACGACTGAACGCGGGGCGCGTTGCCGTTCAGTCGACCAATGCGAACGATCGCGTCGCATTGCGCAACATCAGCAAACAGCGTCGGTGCGCCCTGAAACTGCGGCGCCTGCGTCTGAAACATGTCTGCCGAGTGCAATTGCGCAGCCGCGATGGCGACGAACCGTTCCTGACCAGCGTCGATGTCGCGATCGATCATGCCGCGCGCATCCGCGCCGTGTTCGACGCCGATTCGCGCATCCTTGCCTATATCGAGCACGCCGCTACCGATCGACGTGCACTGCACTTCGTTAGCACCAGCAATCAGCAGCGCAAGCCACGCGGCAAACTAACGTGGCGACGGCGTTCGATCGCGCTGCCATCGATCGATCACCTCGCTCTGGTCGCGCGCGGCTTCGAACGCCAACAAGAACCGCACGAACTGCATGGCATCGGCGACGATGCCCACGGTCGACCGATGTATCTCGCGCCAGCCGCTGCTTCCGCTTGGCGACAGATGCGCGCACGCGCCGCAGCCACGGACATCAACATCGAGCCAATCTCAACCTTTCGCTCTGTCGCCTACCAACGCGGCCTGATCGCGCGCAAACTCAAACGCGGCGACACCCTCACGCAGATCCTCAGCGTCAACGCCGCACCCGGCTACAGCGAACACCACAGCGGCCGCGCCATCGATATCGGCACCCCCGGATGTGCCGCGCTCAATGAGGCCTTCGAACAAACCCCAGCATTCCGCTGGCTCGCCGAACACGCCGCCAACTTCGGCTTCCACATGTCCTACTCACGCAACAACCCACTCGGCGTCATCTACGAGCCGTGGCATTGGTACTTTGTGGGCAAGCAGATCTCCCTCGACCGTTGAAGGGACGACTTCATGGACTTGGTGCTAGGGACCAAGTGCTCGAATCAATCGCTCGTAGTTCAAAATGTCTGCATGCGTGCCAATTGACCTTCGATTCTGCAATTTTTGCCGAAGTTCTGCCTGGACGTCGCGGGCGAGGAACTCCTTGAGCGATTCAATTGAATCCGCCATCGCATCCAGAATCATTGACTTGTCAGACTCGCTGTAAATGGCCTCTCCCAACGAGGCCTCGGCACCAAGCAAAATATTCGCGACGCCTGACTTGACCTGTTCCACTCCCTTCATCCGAATTTCATAGGTCGCATCGCGCGGCATTACTGGGATCCATTCGGCGAGAACACCCCCGCCAGACGCGGATGCGCGTACCAGAAATGAAAAGACAGCTGCTAATTCCGAGTGCACATCGGCGCCGCCAAAATCCGCGGCCCCGTATAACTTCAGAATCGCTCCCAGACTTGCTTGGAGTCTGATGAATTCAGGCATTCGTGCCTGTATGGGAATCGCCTTATTCTCCAGAAACCTCAAATTCTCGATCGAGACAAGTCGACGAAGGAGTTCGCTCGACTCTCGCGAATTAAATCGGGGCAGCGCCAGCCTGCCGTCCGCAAGTGCGGCCGCCACAATCTCGTAGTCCGCGCTCGTCCACTCTCTTGATGTTGCCGGCAGCGGGGCTTGACCCGGAGGGAGCAATTGAGCTTGTAGAGAGCCAGCGGCCATAAGCCAAACGAACACGAGGGAACTGAACCTGCAGAACGCCATACTTGTCCTCTATTGAAGTAACCAGCGAGACTTTTGAAAAACTCCCCGTTGATTAGCTCGCGATATAGCGCTGCAGCTGATCGATCTCGTTCTGTTTTTCGTCGAGGGCGTGTTTGATCAGGTCGCCGACCGAGAGCATGCCGATGACGCGGCGGTCGTCGACGATCGGCAGATGGCGGAACTTGCGTTCGGTCATCAGCATCATGCAGGTCTGGGTGCTGTCGTCGGGCGACACGGTCATCACCGGAGAGGACATGATCTGCCAGACCGGCGTTTCGGCCGAAGAGCGACCGAGCAGGATGACTTTGCGCGCGTAGTCGCGTTCGGACACGATGCCGGTGAGTTCGTCGCCGCGCATCACCAGCAACGCGCCGATGCCGTGGTCGGCCATCATCTGGATCGCGGCGAGCACCGGTTGATCCGGATCAATGGCAAAAATCACCGGCGATTTCGCCAGCAACAATTCGCGTACCTTGGCCATGGTTTCGACTCCTTCCTGGTATTGCGCGAGTTTACGCCGAGCGACCGCGCGGCATGACGAAAGTCATGCTTGCAATCGATTCTATAGTTCCATATCTTTCGAATCATGGAATTACAGAACGCCATCGCAGCCTTGGCCGCCCTCGCCCATGACTCGCGTCTGCGCGCCTTCCGCATGCTCGTCCAAGCCGGCCCGGGCGGATTGCCGGTTGGCGACATCCGCGACCAGCTCGATATTCCCGGCGCGACCCTGTCGGCGCATCTGAACGTACTGCGCCATGCCGGGCTCGTCGAAGACGAACGCGAAGGCCGCGTCATCCGTTGCCGCGCGAACTTCGCGCAGATGAACGCATTGATGGCCTACCTGCTTGAGAATTGCTGCAGCGGCGCGGGTTGTGCCCCCGCATCGCTGGGCGCATCGGGGTCGGCGTGCACACCATTGATCGCGCCTGTAGCGACAAGTTCGCGGCGCACACAAAGGGGTTGAATTGGATGCGCCTGTTGTTCGTCTGTGTTGAAAATGCCAATCGCAGCCAAATGGCGCAGGCGTTCGCGCGCATGCACGGCGGTTCGGCCGTGCATGCCGAGTCGGCCGGGTCGCGGCCGTCCGGCGTGGTCAATCCGCGCGCGATCGAATTCATGGCCGAACGCGGCTACGACTTGTCCGCGCACGCCTCGAAATCGCTCGCCGAAATCGGACCCGAGGAGTGGGACGCCGTCATCACCATGGGCTGCGGCGACAACTGTCCGTGGGTACCGGCCAAGCGCCGCGAAGACTGGGCCTTGCCCGACCCGAAACACATGGCAGCGGACGACTATCGCGCCGTGCGAGACGAGATCGAGCAGCGTGTCCTCGCATTGATCGCTTCCACATGACGACGCCACTACGCGCGATTGCCGCCGAATTCGGCGGTAGCGCCTTGCTGCTCGCAATTGTCATCGGCTCGGGCATCATGGGAGAGCGATTGGCGGGCGGAAACATCGCCATCGCCCTGCTCGCGAATGCGCTGGCAACCGGTGCCGGCTTGTTCGTCCTGATCACCAGCATCGGGCCGATCTCCGGTGCGCACTTCAATCCGCTGGTCACGCTGATGCAAAGCGCTCGCGGTGCGACGTTTGCCGCGCCATGGCCGCTTTATCTGGTCGCACAGTTCGCCGGCGCGATTCTCGGCGTCTTCCTGGCACATGCCATGTTCGATCAACCGATCCTGCAGATCAGTGACAATCTACGCGCATCGACCGGGCTGTGGATCAGCGAGGTGGTCGCGTCGATCGGACTGCTCGCAACCATTTCGCTTGCGGCCAAAGCCAGTTTGGAGAGTGTTGCGGCGCGTGTCAGCAGCTACATTCTTGCTGCCTACTGGTTTACCGCCAGCACTTCGTTCGCGAATCCGGCGGTTACCGTGGCGCGCATGTTCAGCGACAGCTTTGCCGGCATCGCGCCCGCCCACGCGCCGGCCTTCATTGCGGCGCAACTCGTCGGACTGGTGATCGTTCTGGTCGCCCTGAGACTGTTTCAATTGGCGAGCAGCGGCGCCAGGTAGTCGCCGCCGCCGAGCTGACGCATCTGGCGCTCGATCCAGCGCTGTCGTTGCAGAACGTACGGACCGGGTTTCGCCGCGCTGTAACGCTTCGGGCTTGGCAACACCGCGGCCAGTCGTGCCGCCTGCGAGGCGTCAATACGCGCGGCGTCGCGACCGAAGTACTGCTTCGATGCCGCCTGCACGCCGTAAACCCCGTCACCGAATTCGGCGAAATTGACGTAGACCTCCAGAATGCGTCGTTTGGGCCAGGTCAGTTCGATCAGACCGGTGAACCAGACTTCCAGGCCCTTGCGCAACCAGCTCTTGCCCGACCAAAGGAACAGGTTCTTTGCGACCTGCTGCGAGATCGTGCTGGCGCCGCGCACCTTGCCGTTTTCGCGATCATCGAGCGCATCTTCGATGGCTTCGAGATCGAAACCGTAGTGCTCGGGGAAACGCTGGTCTTCGGCAGCGACCACGGCCAGGAACATTTCCGGTGCGACGCGTTCGCGCGCCACCCATTGCCGACGGATCGGCACCGAAGCGGCCGCGCCGGTCCAGCCATCGACGCGCCGCGCGAGCACAAAGGCACTGGTCGGTGGCGGCAACCAGCGATAGGCGATCACCACGGTCAAGGATGTTGCGACGAATACCAATCCGAGGATCACGCCGATGCGCAACAGGCGTCGCCACCAGGGCTTGCGCGTCACGACCATCGGACCATCTCGGGCATAATCTCGGCCATGAACGACTCCCTGTTTACTCCTGTCGATCCTGAAGGCATTCGTCGATTCCTGTTTGAAGGCGCATCCGTCCGCGGCGTCGTTGTCCGGCTGGAACACAGCTGGCGGCAGATCCGCGGCCGCGACGAGTATCCCGAATCTGTCGCCGCCGTGCTCGGCGAACTGACCGCAGCGACGGCCCTGTTCGTCGGCGACATCCAATTCGCCAGCCATGTCTCGGTGCAGTTGAAGGCGTCGCCATTGCTGCCGCTGGTCTTCGCGGAATGCACCAGCGAAGGCCAGATGCGCGGGCTGGCGCGCTGGGGCGAACAGGCCGGCGCACATGCGTTGCGGCCCAGTGAATTGACCGACGCGGTGCTCGCCATCACCATCGAACGTCCAGAAACCGGCGTGCGCTACCAAGGTCTGGTGCCACTGGCCGGCGATTCGCTGGCAACCAGCTTTGAAGCCTATTTCGCGCAGTCCGAGCAACTGCCGACCGCGATTTATCTGGCCTCCGACGCCCGCACCTGTGCCGGCGTGCTGATCCAGCAGATTCCCGCAGAGGGTGGCGCCGAGCGCGAACGCGATGCAATCACCTTCGAACACGCGAAGATCCTTGCCGACACCCTCACGGCCGAAGAATTGTTGCGACTCGACGCCACAGAACTGCTGCGCCGGCTTTATCACGAAGACGATTTGCGCCTGTTCGACGCCCACCCCGTCCGCTTCCAGTGCCGGTGCTCGCGTGAACGTGTGGCGTCGATGCTGCGCGGGCTTGGCCGCGACGAGGCGTTTGCGGTGCTCACCGAGCAAGGCCAGGTCTCGGTCACCTGCGAATTCTGCAACGAACGCTACGCCTTCGACGGCATCGACCTCGAGCAGGTGTTCACCAGCGACACCCTGAACGTACCCCCGCCCCGGGCGCAGTAGCGAAAACTGCGAATTCGTGCCCATTCCGTCACTTACGGAATTCTTGTAGACTTTGCTTCAATTCAGCATGACTTCGGATCGGACGGAACCGATCATGCTTGGCAAGGTCTTATGTGTACCTTGAGGATTCAGATGAACGCCGCCCGCCGTCCAATCGCCATCGCACTGTTGCTAGCGCTTTCTGCGCTCGGCACAGCGCATGCTGCGGACGACGATTTGACGCAGCAGCAAATCTGGAGTGCTCGCCCGAGCTTGCGGCTGAGCCAAAATCTTCCCGCCGCGAACACCTTGATCTCACCGGTGACACCCGGCACGTCGAACCATAACGATGCCGGCATCTTCGTTGATGGCGGTGGTCACATCAGTCTGGTTGCTGGTTTGAGCCTCGACACCGCGAATCAGGACGGTCTCGCGACCTTGCCGTGGTGCGCTGAAGCTTCGGGCCTGTTGCGCATTGGCGCGATGGGCCGCGATTGCCTGATGCAGGGTACGGTGCAGATGGAATTGCCTGGCCGTGTCGCCACCGCCAGTTCCGGTGCGCAATGGCGTGGTGATCGCTTCGACATTTCGGTCGCCTACGGTTATTCGTGGTTGGTGCCGAGTGTTGGCGAAAACGTTCGTGTGCCTTATGCATCGACACAGGACTTGCGTCTGTCACCGTTGCAGCCGCTGCCTTCATTGGTGCCTGGCATCAGCGGCGATTCGCAGGCATTGGCCATCAGCAGCCAGTGGCGTCTGACACCCGCAAGTGCGGTCGAATTGAATGCCGCCCTGCATCAGTTGCGGCTTCGCAACGGCATTGCCGCGCCGGCGCTGGACCTGCAGCAGGCGATGCTCGGCGTCGGCGTGAATTACGGCGCGTTCAGCGGCAACGTCACCGGCCGCGTCAACCGACTGGCCGAGCAACCGGGTTCACCGAATGCATTGTGGAGCGGTATCGATATTGGTGTGTCGTGGCGCACCCCGTGGCGCGGCGAATTGACCGTCGGTGCACGCAATCTGGTGAGCAAGGTCGACGGCGATGAAGCGCCGGAACCGGCACGCGCAATCGACGAGACTTCCGCTCGCACGCCTTACGTGCGCTACAAGCAAGACCTCTGATTCGAGCGTTCGCACAGTCGAAAAAAACCGCCTCACGGCGGTTTTCTTGTTTGCGATCCGAGCGTTTGCGTCTCTTGCGACTCAGCGCTGACGTAATTCCACGTCACCACTGAACGACTCGATCTCGATCGTCGCTTCACCGCTGCCGAACTTGCCGTTCATGGTCGAACCGGGACCGTCCTCGTCTTCCACCTTGAGGCCGAAGTCATTGCGCAGGCTGCCGCTGAAGGTCTCCGACGTCACCCGCGCACCGGTACCGGCCGGCAGCGTGATGCTGACATCGCCGCTCATGCTCTCGACGTCCATGCGTCCACCCGTGACCAGCGCACCATCGAAATCGATATCGCCGGATACGGCCGCCGCTTCGAATTCGGTGACGACACCGCCGCGCACGATGGCACTGCCGGACACGGTCTCGACCGACACATCACCCGAGACGCCGGTCGCACGCAGATCGCCGCTGACGGTTTCCAGGTCGGCACGGCCTGCTTCACCCTCGAAACTGACATCGCCCGAGACACTCGACAATTCGATGCGCTCGGCTGCGGCGCGCACGCTCACTTCGCCACTGACCGATTCCGCTTCGATCAGCGCCGAACCACGCAGACCGGTGACATCGATATTGGCACTCACCGCCGACAGATCCAGCGACGCGCTGGCCGGCACCTTGATCACCAGAACGCTGTCTTCGCGCGGGCCCTTGTTCCAGCCGAGCCAGCTGTTGCCTTCCTCGGATTCGACTTCCAGCGTAATCCGCGAATCGCTTTTGTTCACAACCAGTTTCGCGCCCGCGCCGAGCGAGCCACTCCAGCTCACTTCATTGCGATCCCAGGGCGTCACGCTGATGCGACCGCGCACATTGGAGGCGACCAGCGTGCCGGTGGCGGCCAAGGGCGCGGCAGTGGCAGCGATCGGTGTCGCCGCCCGTGCAGGATTCGAAATCGCGGCGATCGCGATGGTGAGGGCGGAAAGGGCAATGCGGTTCATGACGGACTCCAGCGATAGGTTCAGGCAGTAAGACTCAGGCGGAAAGGGCTTGTTGGGTGATCTGCAGACGCTTGTGCTGCACCTGCTTCAGACGGTTCAGGATGAATCGGGCGTCGGGCTGCGTCTGCAGCGCGGCGTTCAATTCGGATTCGGCGGCATCGAGTTCGATCCATGCCGCGACGAAGCGCGGATCGGCCTGTTCGCGCAGGGCGGCGAACTGATTACCGGTCCCGGCCACCAGCGCGGCGCTGAACTCGGTATGCAGTGCACGCGCCTCCTCGATCAGGGGCAGAGATTGCGTCGCCGCGGCGGACTGTGTTTGCACCGGCGCGCGCATCAACACCATCCAGCCGGTGCTGATCGCCAACGCCACGAACCCGGCTGCGGCGGCAAAGGGAAACAAGGATCGCGTGTGTCTCGGCTGCATTGCAGAGCGCACGTCGAGACGCGCATCGATGCCCTGCCACAGATCGCGATCGGGCTCGATCGTGTGCGGCAAAGTCTTCAGCAAACGGCGATATTCAAGCTCGTCCATGGACGTCTCCCAACCATTTCTTGATCAAGCCGCGGGCGCGGTGCAGCTGTGCCTTGGATGAGCCGACCGCCATGCCGAGCTCACCTGAAATTTCTTCGTGCTTCCAACCTTCCACGTCATGCAGCACCAGTACGGCACGCGCGCGTGGCGGCAACTTGGCAATCAGCACTTCAAGGTCGATGCCGATGTCGGGCCTGCGCGTCAGCGTGTCGGCCATCGCGAAATCCGGATCGCTGACGTCCTCGTCCGCACTCGGTTCAACACGCGCCGCGCGCAGGGCCATCAGCGCGGTGTTGACCGCGAGCCGATGCAGCCAGGTGGTGAATGCGCTCTCGAAGCGGAATTCGGGCAGTTTCTGCCAAACCCGCACAAACGCATCCTGGGTGAGATCTTCCGCACGTCCACGATCACCGCCCTGCAAGCGCAGGATCACCGCGAACACGCGCGACGCGTGGCGTCGATACAGACGTTCGAACGCGCCGCGATCACCTTCGGCGGCGGCGCGAACAAGCGCGTTATCGGCAGACTCCAGGGGAATCGCGTGGCTCACGGCAAGTGCTGGCAATGGGTTGATAGCGAACATCATGCCGCATCTGATGCTTGAGGATTGCATATGGTTTAAGCACATATGATTTAAGCGATCCGCGATAATCGAGGCATGTCCGTCCTTTACGAACTGACCGATCTCGCCGACCGCATTGATGCGCTGCTGCCGCAAACGCAGTGCACACGCTGTGGTTATCCCGCCTGCCGGCCTTATGCCGACGCCATCGCCGAAGGTTCGGCCGATATCAATCGTTGTCCGCCCGGCGGCGCGGCGGGCATCGCGACGCTCGCCAACCTGCTCGGGCGCGACATGCTTGCGCTTGATCCGGATTGCGGACTTGAGGCACCGATGCGTCTCGCCTTCATCCGCGAGGCCGAATGTATCGGCTGCATGAAATGCATCCTCGCCTGCCCGGTCGACGCGATCGTCGGCGCGTCCAAGCGCATGCACACGGTCATCGCGAAGGACTGCACCGGCTGCGAATTGTGCCTGCCGCCCTGCCCGGTCGACTGCATCGATCTGATTCCCGCGCCAACCGAGCGCAATGCGATGCGCGAAGCCGATGACGCACGCCGTCGCTACGAGTCGCGCGCATTGCGCCTTGCACGCGAGGCCATCGAACAGGACGAACGACTCGCGGCGAAACGTGTTCGCGCCAGCGACTGAGCAGCTAACCGCGCACGAAACGCTGGAAGCCCGCGAGCAGTCAAAGTCACCCGCGCCTAACCGCGAAACTGCTTCTTGTCGATATCGGCAGCACAGACCTGACAGCGGTACACCGGATTGAGCCAATACCCGCCCATTACCCAACCGAATACAAACGCAATCGCGCCGCCGCCGGTAACAAGAACCAAGAGGATTACGAAAGTCCATGTGCCTGCACCCCAATCAGCCAAGGGCTTCTTGCGCAGTCCGATTACCGGATCCTCCTCCGAGAATGCCCTGCACTTGCAGACCGCTCTAACTGCGTCTGAGCCAGCGACGACGACGGAATGTTGGTGCACGTGAACCGGTTGATGCGGTCGAACCGGCTCTGCACTTGATCTTGAAACATTCGAATCAGCAACCGGCAACGTCGCCATTCGAATTGTGGGCGGATCTCCGCGACATCCTCCGATCGCAGCCACGGCGTCTGCGGGGCGCCAATCTGCCATTCCCGGCCCCCACACCAATTGATGTCCCAGGATCACCCCGTGCGCCCGCATTGCATGCATCGCATCGATCGTAAAAGGCCCGAGCCGCTGCTGTCCCACGAGGTAGTACCACTCGGCCTGCACGTTCCCTCCTAATCAAAGATCGCTGCCATCCACGGAGAAGTCAGGCCTGTCTGCCAGCTCCCACCGCCGCGGCGGCGACAAAGATGACAATGAAGACGATGAACAAGACGAACATCACGGCGAATGCTGTGAGCAGCGGAGCAATCCAACTTTTTTTCTCGTAGCTGTTCGGCCCAAGACCGTTAACAACCTTGACTTGTGGTCTTCCGCTAATGAAGTACCACAAGATCAATGACCAGAGTCCGACGCCAGCAGGAGCAACCGGGTTTGCCGAAAAGCAGGCAAAGATGTAGGCAAGCGCCGTCACCCAGAACCAGATCATCGCGTTTCTGGCCTTCACCGGATCGCCCAGCGCTGTCCAGTTCCTGGCATGCAGAAAGCTACCGAAAGGCGCGCCGAACAAGAGCGACCAAGATGCCGCCGCGCCCGGATTCCAGAGCGCCAACGCACGTGTACCGATGGTACCGAATCGTCCTTGAGCAGAAACACTCGCTACCCCAAAGTGCTGCTGCATGGGTGGCGGAACCGGTGTCGCCACCGCGAGCGCGGGAATGGCCCCTGCAGGTTGCCACTCGCTCATGCCCTGGCACCAGACCATCTGACTCGCACTGATGGTGCCTTGCGCCCGCATGGCCTTGAAAACATCCAGATTGAACGGGCCAACTTGTTTATGACCGTCGTGAAAGTACCAATTGTCCTGCATGATTTGCCTCCGGTTTGGCGATCCGCTGCTGACGCATGCTCAGCAACTTGTCGACCGGAGAATAGGCATCCCTCCTGATCACGTCTTTAGGAATTATTCCTACTCGACCCGCAACATCACATGCAGCCGCGTGCCGCGTTCGTTGCTGCGCACGTGCAGCACGCCGCTGGTGGCGAGTACGCGGTCGCGGATGCCCTGCAGGCCATAGCGCCGACGTTCCTGCTGGATGTTCGTGATGCCGCCGCCGTCATCGCTCAGCGTCAGGAACAAGACATTCTTCCGGTGACGCTTGCTCATGCGCATCGCGACCATGAACGACGTCGCGCGCGCATGGCGCACGGTGTTGGTCGCGGCCTCCTGCACGATGCGGTAGATCGTCGACTGCTGATGCTCGGGCAACTTGTCCATCGATCCCGTGTCGCCGTGAAAGCGAAGTTGCCAGTGCAGACCGGCATCTTCGACCATTGAACGCACGGGCCCATCGGTCAGAGCGCGGCGCAGACCGAACTCATCCAGCGCTGCCGGGCTCAGGCTATCGAGCAATCGCCGGACGGAATGGCGCATGCGCTCGATCAAACTACGCAGTGGTTCCAGCGCTGAAGGATCCGCGAAATATTGCTCGGTCAACTTGAGGCGAACCGTCATTGCGGTGAGATTTTGTCCGAACTCGTCATGCAGCGCAGTTGCAATTTCTCGGCGCTGTGCGGTTTCAAGTTGCAGGTTTCGTTCAGCGGCATCACGCACTTCACGTGCAAGCGTTTGATTGGCTTGGCTGATTGCGTTGCTATGGATGACGCTCGCTTCCAGGTCCGCTTGACGGTCGCGCAATGCCGAGACCGCTGCGCCGAGCAAATAGGAAGCGCACCCAAGGACGAATACGACCAACTGCGTTGTCATCTCGGCGGTGGGATCGATGGCGTGCGGCGGCTGATCGTTCTCGTGAAAGAAGCGATTGGCGCTGCTCGTCAGCGCAAAGGAAAGCACAGCGCCCGCCCACCCGTGTCTCCACGCTATGAAGATGCCCGGAAGTTGAACGATGACGCGCGAATACAGGGCGGGAATTCCGCTGTCCTGCGACATCGACAGCAATATGAAGATGGCCAGTATCGGGACCACCCAAATCATCAGACTGCGGGCGATCAGCCACAATATTCGTGTGCTTTGCGTGGCCAAAACAAGAATGGGTGCGAAAACGACAAAAAAGCCGATGCCGTTGCCGAGCGCAATGTCGGCCATAAAACGCAACGGTTTGATCGGCGGGTTGAAGAAGTCGACAAACAGCAGAAGGCTGTTCGTCGCGACACATGCCAGTGTTGCTATGAATATGACGACCAACAGTCGGCCCACGCCGCCAACGTCTCGGATACCGTCTCGTAAAAACGTGGGGCGATACCAAGCCCCGACCAGCATCGTCGGCAACGGCTGCAGAAACGTCGTTACCGTCAAGATCGCGTACGCACCGACGGCGTACCAATAGAAATTGAACACCACCAAGCGATGCAACCACTCGCCCATCGCGATGGCCAGCCAATACCGGGGCGGTAGCAGCACAAAGGCGGCGAGACACAACGCGGCCGGCGGGTACCAGTGATAGCGCGCGAACTGGTGGACGAACGCGTAGAGGAAATAAAATACGAACAGCACGATCGCGAATCGCGTCGGGTAAGACCACGAGGTCCACAACGCCACCATCCTATCGCGCAGCCTGTCGATGCTTGTCATCCGCGTGGACATCCGTTGTCGGCGACCAGTGCGAAACCTATCTCAAGCCGCGACCCAGCGGCCATCGCGTCGTCAATCCTTGACGAAGGACCACGCGTACTGGGAATCCGGTCGGACTTCGATGCGCATGCGAAACGTGCGATCGTTGCCGTCCTTCCGCACTCCGAGGACCCCAGCATAGACCGCGTCGGATTCGGGCTGGAGCTCCAATTCGGTAATCTCAGCAGCGGCGAACGCGGCATCCGCTGTCCACGCGGCACGCACGGCATCGATGACCACTGGGCGCATCTTCGTGATCTCGTCGGCCTGCGCCGACGTCGCCTTGACGATCGGCGTGTTGTTCGCGATCTTCGACGCTTCGACATAGGCACCCTTGCCGTCAAACCGGTACGTCGTGCGCTCGTCGATGCGCGTTTGTTCGCCGTCCGTTTTGGTCATGCCGGTTTGGTGGGCAATGATTTCTGGCCAAGCGCCGCCGGGGCGCCCGACCGCCATTGTTGTTTCAACATCTACGCATTCGCCGCGATCGGTGCAGTCGTTGGCGCCGGTGTTGTCAGCCCAGCCACTTGTCGACAACACCTTCTTAAGATGATCGGCGACGACGCCGAAGACGTCGATGCTGCCGCCACCTTCGCCGAAGTGCATCGACCTCGATTCGATCGCGAGTAGCGGCGGCTGGCCGGCGGCGGTCAGCACCTGGATGTATTCGGGTAGCGGCAATTTTCCCTGTTCGCCGATGACATCAACGTGGGGGTCATGGCTGCGCAATTGCCATCGATCCTCGACCTGCTCGAACAGCGCCGCGCCGAGAATGCCGCCGGAACAGGCGCGTGCCGTGCATTCCGGGTCGTAGGCACCGGTGATCACGTAGGCAAGCTGACGGCCACCCTCCACGAAGCGTCCCGTCTTCAGGACTTTTACGCGTCGCGTCGTGATCTTCTCTTCGTCTGCGGCCGAAGGACCTTGCCACGACGACTCACCCTGTCCATCCGGGTCACCGTAAAGCAGGGCCAAAACTTTGTTGCGGTCGTCCGGGTTGTCCACGACGCGACCGGTTTTCGCAAGTTCACAGAGGTGATCGACTGCCAACTGCAAGGTCGAAAGTTGCGCCGCCGCGCCCCAGGTCACTGCCTCGATCTCGGCGCCGATCACGCCGTCGCTGCTGAAACGCGTGCCCCCAGTTCGTGCAGCCCGCCCCTTGCAGTCAGCCGACAGAATGTAAATCGCATAGTCGCCGTCTTCGAACAACTCAGCCACCGGGATCGCGTGAAACATCGGCCCAAACTCGACTCCGTCGGCGCGCACGGCGACCGTGTCGCCAACGCGCTCATACCCCTGCGGCATTGCGTCAGGCAGATCGCTACAGCCACTGAGAACTAGCGCGAGCATTCCCAACGCAAACGATAGACCCGGTCGTCGTCGCATGCTCATGATTCCTGCACGGCGGAATTGCGGGTGTTCCGCTCGATCGCCAGCAGCACCAAAACGAGACTGAACAACGCGACCAGCGCAAGCGTGGTACCGAGGGCAGCGAGCATCTGCATGCGATTCGCGGCCGCCTTGGCGTCATCGGTCCGGCGCTGATCGACGTATTCGACGTAGGCGCTGTGGTAGCGATTCACGGCATCGGAGGCATCGCCGTCCTTGGCCTTGGCGGCGCTGGCTGCCCTGGCGAGATTATCGAGGAAGTCCTGACGCCCGTCCGACGCGATGTCGGACAGCCAACCTTCAAGCACTCGCCGGTTGTCGCCTTGCAGAAACAGTTCCTGTAACTCTGGTGAGAGCTTCATGCCCGTCAGGATGGACGTGTCCTCAGACAAGCTCCCGGTCGCAGTGGCGTCCTTCGAGCGTTCAGCGGTTGTTTCGGCTGCGGATTCCTTGTTCGCGGTTTTTTCGCCAATGGCCACCGGATCCGGCTCGTCCGTAGCGGACGACAAGGTCGAGATCGTGTAAAGGCTGCCCGCGACTAGAGAGAGGAACAGCAGCATGCACACAGACAGCGCAACCCAGCGAGTGATCCGGAACAAGACTTTGTGTTCGAAGCGGGCGACGAAACCGGTTTCCATGGGCAACACTCGTTGGTCGGTGAAAGGAGCGATCATGCTAACTCCGGCTGCGGGCGCTGGGTGTAGGAATTTTTCCAACTGCTTTTCGCACCGTCCATCGCGCCACACCGTGTCAAGGTCTGCCGATGCGTTGCTTCGCTCAAGCGGTGGGAAAAACTCCTAGTCTGGGCGATGGCCGCTTCGGTACATTTCAGACATGAAAAAGCTCGTACTCGCCGAAGATCACGCCATCGTGCGCGAAGGATTCCGCGCCCTGATCGAACGCGAAGCGGACCTGCGTGTGGCGGCGGACGTTCGCACCACCAGCGAAGCCGAAGCGGCGATCGCGCAGTTCGCACCCGACGCCGTGGTCATGGACTTGAACTTGCCCGAAGAAGGTGGCCTAGCGTTGTTGCCGCGCTTGCGCACCCGCTACCCAGAGCTCGCACTGATCGTGCTCAGCATGCACAACCGCGAGCCCTACATCTCAGAAGCCCTGAGCCGCGGCGCCGATGCGTACGTGAGCAAGGACGCCGCTGCAGACGAACTAATCACCGCGATCCGCGTGACGCTCGATGGCGGCACCTATCTGAGCAGCGATCTCGCCGCGCACCGGCGTACTGCGATCGCCAGCCATCATGGTGCCGGCCTGAGCGAACGCGAATTGGCGGTGTTGGTCGGCCTGGCCAAGGGGCAGGTGCCGAAGCGCATCGCCGGTGATCTCGGTATTGGCGTTAAGACGGTGTACGTCCACCGCAACAACCTGTTTCAAAAGCTCGGCCGCACCATGACGCAGACCGAACTGCGCGACTTCTCGGTCGCGCGGGGGCTGATGTCCGGCAGCGATTGAAGCGGCGCTCACGTCGACGATGGCGAACCAAGGCTAGAAAAGTCAGACGCAAAGATCAGTCATTCAGCGCATCAAGCTTGCGTCGTCGCCGAGTCGGTTCGTCAAGCGTCCAGTCGTGGTCGAACAGCGCCGATTCCCAACTGCCGTAGATCGGATTCGGTAACAGGAACCAGCGTTCGCCCATCCATGCGGCAAACGGTTCAACGGAAGTCTGCCGCGCTTGACGTGTGTTCCCGGTCACCGACACCAAATCAGAAAGTTGGTCGCCGATCTGCAGCAGAACACGATGCCGGCGGCCAACGAGTCGTCGGCGACAGTGCTTTTCCGAACCTTCGTCGCATCCGGATACCGGCGTGCCACGCCCGAGTACAAACTCGGCACCCGCTACGGGAATGCCGACGCGTCGCAGATTCGTCATCGTGGCATCGACGAGCTCGACCGATCGGTTCGTCACGAAGTACACCGCCACGCCGCGATCGCTCGCATGTAGAATAAATTCAGCGGCGCCCGGGATGGCATCAGCGCGGCCCTCTCGAACCCACGCGGCCCAGCGATTGCTGTCAAAGCCGCGTTCATCACGAATGAGACGCGCCTGATGCATCGAGTTATCCAGCACCGTCTCGTCTACGTCGAGAATGATGGCCGGCGGCAAGCCCTTTGCCGACCCGTCACGATCCGACGGAGGCAGGGCATCCCAATCGGTGTCCATCAACGCCTGATCCAACTTCAGTGTCGCCGAACGGTAGGTCTGCAGTGCGATCAGTCGATACTCCTCAGAGGTACCAATCCAAGCAAGTGCATTGAGGGCGTCGTTTGCACGAGGCGTAGCTGGTTTCGACAGGGCAGCGGGTTCACGTTCAGGTCGAACCGATGCCGCACATGCTGCCAGCACCAGCATCGCGAGTACGGCAGCAACATGGGCCCAAATGCGGACTCGGATCATTGTTAGCCGCGCACGAAGCGCTGGAAGCACGCAAGCAGCAACGCGACGCCGACAAGCACGAAACCGAGTGTAGGCATCAGAAACAGGAACGGGATCGCGAAAACCATGGCAGCGACCGCCCAGGCGTAGCCGTCGCCGTTCGGCTGCGGCCAGGTTTCGGCACCGAACCACTTGGCGACCAGATGATCGAGACTGAGCTTGCCCGGCCCATTGAAGATCAGCGGCAACAACATCACCACGAACAACAACGGCAACTTGAAATTGCCATGGCCCTTGTCGGAAATCGCATAACCCTCGATCAGGTCACTCCACATCGACCACATGTCCGGCCAGTGCACGGCTGCGGTTGCGACGAAGGTCAGCACCAGCAAACTGAATGCGAAAAAGCGCGTTCCCAGTCCAACCCAGAGTGCGATCGCACCGACCAGTTCGAACCAGGTCGCGATGTTCCAGCTGATGCTGGCGGGAATGATGTTGAACGGCACCGGAAAATCCGACTGGATCGCCATGAACCAATTTTCACCGTTCAATTTTTCGCGCCCGGCCTCGAAGAACTCCCAGCCCATGATCAGACGCAGCACGAGCCGCGGGATCACTTCGCCGACGGCGCGCAAACGCGCGACCAGATTGCTCCACAGGTCGACGACGTTGGGAAACGCAGACATCAACAGCTCCTATGCCCAAAGCAGGCGCAGTTCCAATTCGATGGCGTCGAAAGGCGCGACGCGCACGACGTCCTGATCGGCATGACCGCCAAGGAGCAACCAGCTATTGCCTTCGCGCCGATACGCTTCAAGCGTACGCAGGTCGGGATCGACCAGCCACAAATGTTCAACACCGGCTACGGCGTAGATCGGCATTTTCTGTACGCGATCCAGTCTGGCCGTGCCGGGCGAAAGAATTTCGCAGACCCAGTCCGGCGTCAGCTCAAACCATGCGGTCTCGGGCAGTGCTGGCATGCGCTCGCGCCGCCAGCCGGCCAGGTCGGGCACCAGCACATGCGCGCCGAGATGGCACTCGGGCTCGTCCAGAATCCACCATCCGCCAGGGCCATCCCGACCTATATCGAACGGCGACACAAGATTGCCGCCCAATATCGAAGCCGATCGCGAATGCCTCGGTGCCGGCCGCGGATGGCTATGCAGCACGCCGTGCACGATTTCGCCGACGCGATTCGCCGGCAGGGCGTAAAGATCGTCGTAAGTCGCGAGTCTGGATGGGGGTTCGGCCATGGCGGACACTCTACTCAGATTTCGCTGCCGAGCACGATATCGCGCAGCCGGAATTCCTGCAGATTGGCGCTCGCACCGTCAATCACGGTCGCGCGCGGTAATTGCGGCAAGGCATCGGCGAGCGCGTGCACGAGATCAAGACCCGTGTGCCCTGGATTTTCTTTCACCAGGTCGAGCAACACCTTGGCGAGCGGACTGAGCTCGAGAAACGAGATGTGATCGTGGCGATCGCGCACGATCACGAGATGGGTCGGCTGCTCCGGCGGCGACAGCGGTTGATATTCGGCGCTAAGTCGTTGCACCGGCCAGCGGTAGCTGAATGCCCAAGCGAGCGGCGACAACACCGGCGCTGCCGCGAGCACATCGCCCGCTGGATCATGCGCAATCGCATCGATCTCGCGTTCGTCGAGCGACAAGGCGAGTTCCACCCATTCGTAGTGCGCGAGTTCGACGAGGAACGGCGCATCACCGCGAGCAGCCGCTGCGCGCGTCTCCAGATAACGCTGCAACTCGCGTCCGATTTCGGTGAACAACGGCGTGTGCGACGCGTGTTCGCGATAGAAATCGCGCACCAGCGCATGCCACCGCGTCAACCCGAGGAGCTTGCGCAGCACCGGAAAATTTGTCGACAGCAAACTCTCGATATTGTTGTAGAACAGGTCGCGATAGATCTTGACGCGCCGCTCTTCAAGCCCGTCCGGCATCGGATACAGGGCCGGATCGCGCAGATGGCGCGCGAACTCGCGCTGCAATTCGAGGGTGGCCGCTGCATCATGCGACATCGGCGCGTGCCTCGACCGGCTTCAAGGTCGCCACACTCGCTTGCGCGGCACGGATGCGTTCGAGCTCGGCGAGCAGTTCCGCGATCGGCGGAAAATTGAAATCACGTTCCAACAAGGTCGGCTTGGCACCGAATGCGGCGTAGGCGACGTCGAGCAGATCGAACACTTCGGGAATGACCGCCGCGCCATGCGTATCGACGATCAGATCCGGCGCCTCAACGTAGTGGCCGGCGATATGGAAACAGCTGACGCGCTCGACCGGCATCGCCCGAATGAAAGCCTTGCCGTCGTAGCGATGATTGACGCTGTTGACGTGCACGTTGTTGACGTCGAGCAGCAAGTCGCAGTCAGCCGCTTCGAGCACCGCGATCACGAACTCGCGCTCGCTCATTTCGCCCGCGAGCGGCGTGTAGAACGAGACATTCTCGATCGCCATGCGCCGTCCGATCGCGTCCTGCACCTGACGGATGCGCGCTGCGCAGTGACGCACGGCGGCCTCGGTGAACGGGATCGGCATCAGGTCGTACAGATGGCCGTGATCGCTGCAATAGCTGAGATGCTCGCTGTAATTGCGGATGCCATGCTCATCGAGGAAGCGCCGCAGTTTCTGCAGGAAGGTTTCGTCGAGCGGCTCGGTGCCGCCGATCGACAGCGACAAGCCGTGGGCCGAAAACGGAAAGCGCTCGGTGAACTGGCGGAAACGGCGACCGAGTCGACCACCGACGCCGATCCAGTTCTCCGGTGCTACCTCCAGAAAATCAACGGCGTCTGATGGCAGGCTTTCCAGCGCTGCCATCAGACCGCGACGCAAGCCGAGACCAGCACCGGCAACCGGGGAATTCATTCCAGTCGAGATGCCAGCAGTCATCGGCGAATTACTGCTTTGGTGCTTCTTCGGTTTTCTTGTCTTCGCCGCACTTGCCCTCACCGCACTTGCCTTCACCGCACTTGCCTTCGGTCGCCTTGTCGGTAGCGGCCGCCGTGGATTTCATACCCTCACCGCACTTGCCTTCACCACATTTGCCCTCGGCCGCTTTATCGGTGCTGGCCGCCGTGGACTTCATACTCTCACCACATTTGCCCTCGCCACACTTGCCTTCGGCGGCTTCTTCGCCGGTGATCTGGTAACCGGTACCAAGGTCATTCACGCGAAAGAGATCGCCGGCATTGGCGACAGCGACGGTTCCGAGCAGTGCTGCACCGACTGCAATCGACAGGGACTTGATGACGTTCTTGGACATGAAACTCTCCACTGGGTGATCAAGACGGGAATGCGCCCGCCATCGCCGCCGCTGCCGCGGCACCGGGTGCCGGATCGTGCGTCACCGAATTCATGATGCACGATGCCGTCCTGGCTGAAACTACGCCCGAAAACGTCGTGCGGCAACTGCACGAAGTCATCGGCTTCGGGCATGAGACCGAGATCTTCGGGTTTTCATTTCAAGGTTGCAAAAAACCGCCTCGCCGACCCCGCGACGACTACTCGACGGTCTTGGTGCGGAAGCTGCACAAGTCGCGAATCAAACAGGTCGGGCAGGCCGGTTTGCGCGCCTTGCACACGTAGCGGCCGTGCAGGATCAACCAGTGGTGCGCATCGTGCAAGAACTCGGTCGGCACGTTGCGCAGCAAGCCCTTCTCGACCGCGAGCGGGGTCTTGCCCTTCGCGAGCCCGGTGCGATTCCCGACCCGGAAGATGTGCGTATCCACGGCCATCGTCGGCTCGCCGAATGCGGTGTTGAGCACGACATTGGCGGTCTTGCGACCGACGCCGGGCAGCGCTTCCAGGGCCTCGCGATGGCGCGGTACATCGCCGCCATGCTGCTCGACCAGCATGCGACACGCGGCGACGATGTTCTTCGCCTTGGCGTTGTAGAGCCCGATGGCGCTGATGTAGCGCTTGAGTTCGTCCTCGCCCATGGCAATGATCGCCGCAGGCGTGTTCGCGACGACATACAGCCGGCGCGTGGCCTTGTTGACCGAGACGTCGGTGGCCTGCGCCGACAGGATCACCGCGATCAGCAATTCAAATGGCGACGCATAGACGAGTTCGGTGCGCGGGTTCGGGTTCACCTCGCGCAGACGACGGAACAGTTCATATCGATCGACGGGTTTCATCTCGCCATTGTCCGCTGTCAGTTTTGCGACGTACAGCGGGTCTGGGCATTGGATACACACGGGAAACTTGAACATGTTGGTACGCGAAGCAATTCTTGCGATGACGGTCGTCTGGCTGTGTGCGGGCCAAGTGCGCGCGGAAGCCCCCGAATGGTTCGGCGTCGCCCGCACCGGTTATACCGACGCCAATAGCACGAGGGCATGGCATCAGGGCGGACTCGGGCGCTATCTGGCCGACGACGACGATGCGCAGATCGATCTCGATGCGCACATCGCGATGGTCTGGGAACCCGACACCGATTGGCGATTCTTCGTCCAGGCACTGGCACGCGGCGACGCCGCCGGTAGCGGCCAGCACTTCGGACTGGTCGAGACCTATGTCGACCGCAACTTTTTTCTGGGCGACGACAGTCGCCTGCGGCTGCGCCTTGGCCAGTTTTTCCTGCCGACCTCGCGAGAGGCGATCGATCCGCTGTGGCAATCGCGCTACACCATCACCTTGTCGGCTTTGAACAGTTGGATCGCGGAAGAATTTCGCCCGATCGGCCTCGATGCCAGTTGGCGCAATGCGGCCGATTCGGCGCATGAATGGGAACTCGCCGCGACCGCGGTCACCGGCAACGACAGCGCCGGTGCCCTGCTCGCCTGGCGCGGTTTCGCCCAACACGACCGCATCAGCGTATTCGGCGAAGTGCTGCAACTGCCAGCTTTGCCCACGCTCGCCAATGGTGCCGCGTTCGGTGACCAGCGCGACGACGGCAGCAAGCCCTTCGGTCGCGATCTCGACGGTCGCGTCGGTTACGCGCTGCGCGCCCGCGTCGGTGCGCCGGATCGTTTTCGCCTGCTCGCCACCCATGTCGACACCCGTGGCGACCGTGGACTGCATCGCGGCGAATACGCTTGGCGTACGAAATTCACGAACCTCGGCGGCGAATTCCATGTCAATGCGCGCTGGTCCTTCGTCGGTGAAATCATTTCTGGAGCAACCGGCATGGGCTTGGCCACCGGGCCGCGCGTTGATATCGACTTCGATACCGCCTACGTGTTGGCGAGCTACACACCGGACGATTCGTGGCGTTTCACGGCCCGCGCCGAGCGCTTCGAAATCGTCGACCGCGATGGCGGGGCCGAAAACAATGACGATGACGGTGATTCCTACACGCTCGCGGCGTTCCGAAACTTCGCGTCGCATTGGCGCGTCGGCGCAGAATGGACGCACAGCGACACGATCCATGCCGCGGCTGCGCTGTTTGCAAACCCGGACATCCCACTTGAGACCGCCGGATCGCAATGGCGTATCGAGTTGCGTCGCAGTTTCTGATGGGCGGGCGTGTTCCCGGGCGCGTTGCCCGCTAGTCTTCAGGCATGAATGAATTGATCCTGGTTTCCGAGTCCGAGATGGACGCTGCCGTTGCAGCATTGCAACGTGGTGAAGTGGTTGGACTACCCACAGAAACCGTCTATGGCCTTGCCGGTGATGCCCGCAACGAAGACGCACTGCGCTGCATCTTCGCGACCAAGGAGCGGCCCGCCGATCATCCGCTGATCGTGCATCTCGCCTCGGCCGCGCAGTTGAGCGACTGGGCGCGCGACATTCCCGAACATGCACGCACGCTCGCCATCGCGTTCTGGCCCGGGCCGCTCACCTTGATCCTGAAACGTGCGCGCACCGTCTCCGATCTCGTCACCGGTGCCCAGGACACCGTCGGCATCCGCGTGCCGAATCATCCGGTCGCACTCGCATTGCTGCGGAAATTTGGCGGTGCGTTGGCGGCACCATCGGCCAATCGCTTCGGCCATGTCAGCCCGACCACCGCCGCGCATGTGCGCGACGAATTTGGCGACAGTGTACCGATCGTGCTCGACGGTGGCCCGTGCCGCATCGGCATCGAGTCAACCATTGTCGATTTGTCAGGCGACAAGCCGCGCGTGTTGCGACCGGGACAGATCAGCGCCGAAGCGATCGCGCAGGCACTCGGTGTACCGGTCGCGATCGGTACGCAGACGGCGAGCCCACGCGTATCCGGCTCACTCGCCAGCCACTACGCCCCGGACACGCCGGCCGAACGCGTGACGCACGATCGACTGGATACGGTGATTCGCGGCACGCTGGGTCGCGGCGAAACCGTTCGCGTGCTGGCGTTGCGGCAACTGCCGAACGGCGTGCATGGCCTGGTGATGCCGAATACGCCGGAACTGTATGCGCGTCATCTTTACGCGGCGCTACGCGATCTCGACGAAGCGGGTGCGGAGCGATTGCTGATCGAACTGCCGCCAGACACGCCGGAATGGCTGGCGATCCACGACCGCATCGCCCGCGCCACGGTCACCCCGAGCGACGACGACGCGCCCTGATTTTCAGCCCGATCCTCAGCGCTTCGTTTTGGATTTGGATTTCGTTCTGGCTTTTCGGGTCGCAACCGCAGCCCTCGGCGGTGCCGGTGCTTCCGACTTGGTCGGATGATAGTCACCGATCACCGATTTCACCGGGCACACGGAAAAAATCGCACAGCGTTTGCAGCCAACGGCGATGGCGATAGGACAGACAGTCATGGTCGTGCTCCGATGGCGGTGTTTCGAGTGTAGCGGGATACTCCGCCGTCGATCCGGAGCACATCATGACCACCACACTACGCGCTGCGACGCGCGCCGACCTGCCATTGATCCTCGCCTTCATCCGTGATCTGGCGGCGTACGAGCGCTTGCTCGATGAAGTCGTCGCCGATGAGGCCGTGCTCGAACGCGCGTTGTTCGCCACACCCGCACAAGCCGAGGTGGTGATCGCCGAACACAGCGGAAAAGCCGCCGGCTTCGCGCTTTACTTCCACAACTTCTCGACCTTTCGCGGCCGTCGCGGCCTCTATCTCGAAGACCTGTTCGTGCGCCCGGAATTCCGCGGCGCCGGCATCGGCCGCGCCCTGCTCCAGCACCTCGCGAAACTCGCCATCGCGCGCGACTGCGCCCGCTTCGAATGGTCGGTACTCGACTGGAACACCAGCGCCATCGGCTTCTACGAATCCCTCGGCGCCCGCGTCATGGCCGACTGGCGCATCTGCCGCGTTGATGGTGAGGCGCTTAAACATCTGGCGAAGGGCGCTTCCTAATCCTAACGACCGAAGCGACGCGGGCTCAAGATTGAACCCGCGACACCACCCATTGACGTGTTACTTCCCAGATAAGTGAAGCTGCAGTTCCCTCGTAATTCGATCAATTTCCCCATCGGGAATTGCGAGCAATGCCTTTCTTACGTCCTCGGGCAACTCGTCGATGGCATTTGAACTCTGCTTCGCGATGCCAGTCGCCAGTGCTTTGTCGCGCAGTTCAAGCGAAGTCAAATCAACGATCGGAACGGGGGCGGCAAGTCCGATCTGCGAGGCGGTACTCGGACCAGCCAGTCTCGTCGCAATGAAACTAAGACCACTTGACGTCGCAGGAACCGTGCCTGTCTTGAGATAGGTTGCGCTAAGACCAGCCCAACGATTTGTGTCATTGGTGTAGATGAACCGGTTGTAATAACTCGTCGACGAATCCAAGAGCACGATGAAGGCAGTAGAACCAGGCACGCTTGCGCCAACAGCCACTCGGCTGCTACTTCCAAGTCGCGATCCGCAAAAGCTATCAGTCAGTCCCGAAAGCGTACAAAGGGCATTCATTTGCAGTGCTTCGCCGAAAAAGACACCGAGGCTCTCTTCGATAATCGACCAAACACCAAGATGCTCCTGCGCTCTTGCGCCCGCATAGCCGAAAACAAATCGGACCAGTGAAATTTCTGCAGTTCCTCCTGCGAGAAAAACACGAACTCGGGCGGTGCGTGATGTTGGGAAATAGATTTCCGCTGGTGCAACAGCAGTTGTGGTCGGCGCGACATAGGGGCACCCGACACATTGGCCGCCGGATGTGACGAACAGAGTGCTCGTCAGCGTCCCAGTATTGACGTTCAACACGCCGCCAATTGTGTAGAAAATGGAACGGCCTTGAACATCATAAGTAAAGGCGGCGACAAACATCTTGTCGTCCTGAACCTCGATGTTGAACCCGCTCCCTCCTGCATTGGGATTCCAATACCAGCCCGACTCAGGCAGAACGGCTTTTAACGGGCTCGCCAGCAAAAATAGAAACAATGCGATCAGGATGTTTTTCACAGCAACTCTCCTCAAGATTCCCGTACTCCCAAGAGGTGACCGAAGCGCCCCACAAGGCGACATTTCAGCGACCGACCCCCGGATCGTTTTCTTGAGTAGCAACACGTTGATAGCACTGCTGATGCGGGCTAATCAAGCGGAATATCGTCTGCCCCCGGGATTTGATGACGCTAGCTCTTAAGAAGATAGAGCGTCCACCCAATTAATCCGCTTGCCTAGATCTCGCGACTTGCGCCGAGACTGCCTGACGCTCATTAAGCAAACGGATCGCGCAAGATGATCGTGTCGTCGCGGTCGGCGCCGGTGGCGACGAGGGCGATTTGGCATTCGGCCAGTTCTTCGACGGCGCGCAGATAGGCGCGTGCCGCAGGTGGCAGTTTGCTGAATTCGCGCACGCCCTTGGTCGGTTCCTGCCAGCCCGGGAATTCCAGGTAGACCGGTTTGCATTCATCCCAGCCGGCGGCATCGAGCGGCGCCAGGGTGCGTTGTTTGCCGCGATATTCGTAGGCAATGCAGACCTTGATCGACGGCATGCCGTCGAGCACGTCGAGCTTGGTGATGGCGAGACCATTGATGCCGCTGATCTGCACCGCACGCTTGAGCGCGACCAGATCGATCCAGCCGCAACGGCGCGGACGGCCGGTGGTGGCGCCGAACTCGTGACCGCGGGCGCGCAGGCCTTCGCCGACTTCATCGTTCAACTCGGTCGGGAAAGGTCCGCCGCCGACGCGTGTCGCGTAGGCCTTGCAGATGCCGAGCACGTAATCGATGGCGTCGGCGCCGACACCGCAGCCGGCGAGTGCGCCGCCGACCGTCGTGTTGCTCGAGGTCACGTAGGGATAGGTGCCGTGGTCGATATCCAGCAGCGAGCCCTGCGCACCTTCGAACAGCACGCGCTTGCCGGCCTTGCGCAGATCGACGAGCAGGGTCGAAACATCGTCAACCATCGGTTTCACGTAGTCACCGAAAGCGAGCGCGTCGGCCAGCACTTTCTCGACATCGACGGTTGCGGCCTTCAGCCAATGTTCGAGCACGAAGTTGTGATATTCGCAGGCGGCACGCAGCTTCTCGGCGAGTTGGTCGGGATAGAACAGGTCGGCTATACGAATGCCGCGGCGCGCGACCTTGTCTTCATAGGCCGGACCGATGCCGCGCCCGGTGGTGCCGATCGCCTTCGCGCCGGAGGCCTTCTCGCGCGCCTGATCGATGGCGATGTGATACGGCATGATCAGCGGCGTCGCCGGGGAAATCTTCAGGCGCGAACGCACTTCCACGCCCTGCGCTTCCAACTCCGCAATTTCGGTTTGCAGGGCCGCCGGCGACAGCACCACGCCATTGCCGATCAGGCACAGCGCGTCGTCGCGCAGGATGCCGGACGGAATCAGATGCAGGACGGTTTTCTTGCCGCCGATGACGAGTGTATGGCCGGCATTGTGGCCGCCCTGAAATCGCACCACGGCGCTCACCTGCTCGGTGAGCAAGTCGACAATTTTGCCCTTGCCTTCGTCACCCCATTGCGCACCGAGTACAACAACCGACTTGCCCATGGCTTTCCCCAAAATGTTCAGTGCGTGAGCGCTTCAATAAGAGAGTGGTTCAATGTGTGAGCAGCTTGATGCCGAGCAGCCCGACAAGCATCGCCACCACACCGATCCAGCGCAAGCGCTTGGGGTCGACGGTGGCGAGCTGAGTCATCATTTTCTGCCAGCCAGCGGGCATCGCCGCCAGCATCAAGCCTTCAAAGACGAACACGAGACAGCCGGCGACCCACAGGATGTCGCCGAGACTGCCCTCGGTCATTTTTTGCCGCCCTCACCGAAATACTGGAAGAACTCGGATTTCGGATCGAGTACCAGCACCGAACCCGGTTCCGCGAACGCCGCCCGATAGGCTTCGAGACTGCGCCAGAACGCGTAGAACTCGGGGTCACGGTTGTAGGCGTCGGCGTAGATCTTCGCGCCCTCGGCATCACCGCCACCGCGCAGCAACTGGGCGTCGCGCTGTGCTTCGGCGAGCGCGATCTGCGCGTCCTTCTCGGCGGTCGCGCGGATTTTTTCCGCCGCTTCCGTACCCTGCGAACGCAGGCGGTTGGCGACGGATTTGCGCTCGGACGTCATACGGTCAAACACCTTCTGGCTGACCTCATCCGGCAGGTCGATGCGCATCACGCGCACATCGACGACTTCGATGCCGAGTTCACTGACCGCTTCGTCGATCGATTTGCGCAAGTCGAGCATCAGCGTCGAACGCTGGTCGCCGACCACTTCCTGCAAGGTGCGCTTGACGATTTCCTTGCCGAGCGCGTTGCGCGACGTGGAGTCGAGACGGCTTTCCGCCAGACGCTCATCGCCCGCCGATGCCGTGTAGAAACGCGACACGTCCTTGATCTTCCATTTGACGAAGAAGTCGACGAGCACGTCTTTCTTCTCGGACGTGAGGTAACGCTGCGGTTCCTTGTCGAGCGTGACGATACGGCTTTCAAACTTGCGTACATTCTGCAGGAACGGCGCCTTCAGATGCAGACCGGGCTTGAAGTCGGAACGCACGACGCGTCCGAATTGCAGCAACACGGCACGTTCGCCTTCGCGCACCACGAAGGCGGCATTGGTGCCGACGATGGCCACGGCCAGCAACACGATCAGGATCAGGTGTTTCATTGGCGCGGCTCCCTGCTGGCACGCAGCGGATCGAAGGCTTCGCGCGTGGTCGTCGCGCGATTCGTCGGGACTGGCGTGCCGTCGTCACGCACCACCGGCAAGGTCGGCACCACGACGTTCTGCATCAGTTTGTCGAGCGGCAGCACCATCACATTGTTGTTGCCGCCGGCATCAACCATCACCTTTGGATTTTTGGACAGCACTTCCTGCATGGTTTCGAGGAACAAGCGCTTGCGCGTCACCTGCGGCGCCTTCTGATACTGCTCGACCAGCAGATTGAAGCGCGCGGCTTCACCTGTGGCGCGGGCGATCGCGCTCTGGCGTTCACCTTCGGCCAGTGCCTTGTTGCGCTCGGCCATACCACGCGCTTCCGGCACGATCTTCTGGGCGTAGGCTTCGGCTTCGTTCTTGATGCGCTGATTGTCTTCACGCGCGGAAATTGCATCGTCGAAAGCTTCCTTCACTTCGGCCGGCGGCCGCAGGTTCTGGAAATTGAGCTCGGTCACAAAGATGCCGGTCTCGTAGCGATCCAGGGTCTTCTGCAGCTCTTCCTTGGCGGCGTTCGCCATTTGCGTGCGCTTTTCCGAAAACGCGTCATCCAGCGTCGCACCACCGATGACCTGGCGCACGGCGCTCTCGGCGGTTTGCCGCAGGGTGTCTTCGGGGCTACGTCCGCCGTACAGGAACAATTTCGGGTCGGTCGCGGTGAACTGCACGTTGAAGTCGACCATCAGCAGGGCTTCATCACGGGTCAGCATGCGCACTTCGGCTGAATCCGAACGCACGCGCGTGGTCTCGACGACCTCGACGGTTTCAATCGGACGCGGCCATTTGAAATTCAAACCCGAGGACATGACCCGATCGAACTTGCCGAAACGCAGCACGACGCCGCGCTCGCTTTCGTCGATCGTCTGCCAGGAATCCGCAGCGAACCAGACCGCCATGACGCCGAGCACGATCAATAGCGGTCCCGGGAATCCGGACATGCCGCTGCCGCCGCCCTTGCCGCCACCGCCAAAGAATCGCCCGAAACGGTCTTTCATCTGTTTCAGCGCTTCGTCGAGGTCGCGGTTTTCACCATCGGCCCACGGATCTTTGCGCTTGTTGTTGCCAGGTTCGTTCCAGGCCATGTCCTGCTCCGCGCCACACGCCACCGGCGCTGTTGTTGGGTCTCGCCGTCATTGGCGGGCGGCATTGTAGGGGATGCCACCGCCAAGGACAGAGGAAAAAGGGTGCTTTCCGGCACCGCGACATCAGATTGTGGCGAGCGGTTCCAGCTTCAAGTGCTCGCGCAGCAACAGGCCGTCGCCGTCCGGCAGTCCAAACAGGGGTTCGATCGCCCCGCGCGGCGCGTCGATATCCAGCTGCCAGCCTGACTCGCCGTCCGATTCGTGGCCTACGACCCCGGCCGCGAACAGTTTTGCCCGCAACCGCGCCTGCGCGTGTGGCAACACGATCCGCTGCTGGACGCGACTGGCGATGAAACATGCAGCGATGGCTTCGCGCAGAAACTCCAGGCCAAGACCGCCCATCGCGCTGACAAACACGCGTTCGCGACCGGCTGCATCCATTTGTTCGCGCCGTGGCGCAAGCTCGGGCACGAGGTCGATCTTGTTGAATACGAGCAGCTGTGGCACATCGCCGGCACCGATCTCGTGCAGTACTTGATCGACCTGGGCAATGCGTTCGGAGCGCAGCGGATCGGCGGCATCAACGACATGCAGCAGCAAATCGGCAGTACGCACTTCCGACAACGTTGAACGAAACGCCGCGACCAGATCATGCGGCAGATCGCGCACGAATCCGACGGTGTCGGCGATGATCGCGGGCCCCGATGCCAGACCTTCGAGCTTGCGCAAGGTCGGATCGAGCGTCGCGAACAGTTGATCGGCCGCAAACACCTCGCTACCGGTCAACGCATTGAACAGCGTCGACTTGCCGGCATTGGTGTAGCCGACCAAGGTGATCACCGGCAGTTCGCCGCGTTCGCGTTTGCGCCGCGACTGCTTGCGCTGCACTTCCACCTTGTCGAGCCGCGACTCGAGCGCCTTGACGCGATTGGCGATCATGCGCCGATCGAGTTCAAGCTGGGTTTCACCGGGTCCGCGCAGACCGATCGAACCGCCGCGTTGGCGTTCGAGATGGGTCCAGCCGCGCACCAGGCGCGTCGACAAATGTTTGAGCTGGGCCAGTTCGACCTGCAACTTGCCTTCGTGGGTGCGGGCGCGACGCGCGAAGATGTCGAGAATCAGGCCGGTGCGGTCAACCACACGCGCGCTCAGGGCTTTCTCGAGATTGCGCTCCTGCACCGGCGACAACAGGCAGTTCACGAGGATCAGATCGGCCTGATGCGCTTCCTTCAAAACGCGCAGTTCTTCGACTTTGCCGGTGCCGAGATAGAAACGCGGATTCGGCGATTCGATGCGTGCCGCGAGCGTCTCTAAAACTTCGGCACCGGCTGAACGCGCCAATTCGGTGAATTCCGCCAACGCATCGGGATCGATTTTACCGACGGCATGCGGCTGAACGAGCACTGCCCGTTCACCGCCCTTGTTACGACCAAAGAAGTCCAATGTCGTTCAGTCTGTTCGCGTCGACAGCATCATGCTTCGACGGCAGGTTCGATGTGATCGTTGGCACCGCTGTGCGGACCATCACCGACCTTGACATTGCGCGCCGGCACCACGGTCGAGATCGCGTGTTTGTAGACCATCTGGCTGACGGTATTTCGCAACAGCACGACGAACTGATCGAAGGACTCGACCGTGCCCTGCAGCTTGATGCCGTTGACGAGGTAGATCGACACCGGGATGCGTTCGCGGCGCAGGGCATTCAAAAAGGGATCTTGCAAGGACTGGGCTTTGGACATGTTGTTCTCCCGGATACAACCAATTGAATACGACCAATGAACGCGCGGACGCCACGATGGCGTACGCCGGCCTGTTGCAAGAAGCATCGGCCTGAAAAGTGCGAACAGTGTACCGGTTATGCGCCCGCAAACGTGCGTTTCAAGTGCCTCCCAAGGCCGTGACCGATGACAGGGCTGTCACCCGATCGCCTGTTCGATCAATGACTTGACCGATGTCAACGCAACGTGATCAAGCGGGTCGCGAACAAACACGTCGTGCTCGGAACGGATCCAGGTGATCTGCCGCTTGGCCAATTGTCGGGTCGCCTCGATGCCGGTGCGCAGCAGGGTGGCGGCATCGATTTCGCCGCGCAGGTGTTGCCAAGCCTGACGGTAGCCGACGCTGCGCATCGCCGGTAGATCCGGGTGCAGACCCGGCCGCAGGATCAAACCGCGAACCTCGTCGAGGAATCCGGCCGCAAGCATGGCCTCGAACCGCTCGGCGATGCGCTGATGCAACACGGCACGATCCGGCAGCAAGGCCAGTTTCAGCAGTCGAAACGGCAGATTCGCCGCCGCCTTGCCTTGCAATGCAGAAATCGCCTCGCCGCTGATGCGGATCACTTCCAGCGCACGGCCGATACGTTGCGGATCGTTCGGGTGGATGCGCGCGGCCGCGATCGGGTCAAGCAGCGCGAGTTCAGCATGCAAGGCCACCCAACCGCGCTCGATGGCTTCCTGTTCGATCTGCGCACGCACCACCGGATCGGCCTGCGGCAGCGCCGACAAGCCACGGCCGAGCGCGCGGAAATACAGACCGGTGCCGCCGACCAGCAACGGAATCCGCCCGGAAGCCGCGATGCCGACCATGGCCGCGCGCGCGTCAGTGCAGAACTCCGCGGCCGAATACGCTTGTTCTGGATCACGGATATCGACGAGCGCATGCGGAAATCGCGCCAGCGTCGCGGCATCGGGTTTGGCGCTGCCGATATCGAGCCCACGATAGACCAGGGCCGAATCGACACTGATCAAGCCGAAGCGGCCGCTGGCTGCGAGATCAAGCGCGAGCGCGGTTTTCCCGGACGCCGTCGGGCCCATCAGGAAGATCGCGAGCGGGCGTTGGCCGGTGGCTTGGTTCGTCGGCACTGCGTCGCTCACTTCGATGGACACGGAACAAAGGTCTTCGTTCCGGTTCGGGATACCAGGACGCGTCCTTGCGCAACGTTGACCAACAGGTCGCCGGAGTCGGTGACCCACGAAGACCTGGGCGCACTCGGCAGGTCTTGCCATGCCACAGCGACCCATTCACCATTCGCGCGGCGTCGCGCCTCGTAAATCATGCCTTCGTCGATGTCCATATGCGCCAGTCCCGTGACAGCGACGATGCGATCACCGAGCCGATGGATGTCCGCAATATTCCTTTCGACGAGCGTGACCGGTTCTTTTCCCTTCTTGATGTAAACGAGTTGGCCGCCCCACTCGCCATGATCAATCCCAGCCAGCCAACCGTCGCCGACGCGAAGCGCGGTCATTTCTCCGTGTCCTGCACTCCAAGGTTCGCCGACCGCCAATACTTCGCCGGGCATATCGTCCGAATGACGCTTGAACCTGGTCGATCGACGTGCCGATTCGGGTGCGACAACAACGCAACTCATCGCGCCCATCGGCACGAACCAATAGGCTTGGAATTCTGACGCGAATCTCGCGCGCTCGATGTAAATACTGTTCTGTTCGATGTGCTGCAAGGCTTCGCGCGCCGCTTGCCGGACTGATTCGGATCGATGATTGCCAGCAACGCGCCGTAGCGCTCCGGAGCTCGAGCCAGCGCGCATGCGGCCAAGCGACTGCGCGGCGACCCAGCTCATCTGGTTATCGTTCGGGTGGTCCAGCAACGCTACGAGTGCGTCAACGGAAGGCTCGAATTCGATGAAACCCAACGTGCGCGCAGCCGCGAGTCGTAGATCGCGATCGTCATGATCCAGCAGCGACTGCACGATAGGGCCTGCATCTTTTCCGTTACCGCGCAGTTCGGCCAGATCGATCAAGATTTGGAGTGTGGGTTCTTGCAGCAGGCGCTGTCCCAACAGACAGCCGGTACGTTTCTCATAATCATCGATCTGGGGAAGATCCGCCAACTTGCCGCAGGCCGCTTCGGCCCAAGCCGCCGGGGCCCGAGCCGGCATCGACAGCGGCAGTCCCGCGACAAAGGCAAGCAACAATCCGGCGTTGACGTGACGCATGCGGCGCTTCCCGGTAAACCTAGTTCGACCCAAAGCGTAGCAAGTCGCAAGATGCGATCGACCATCCACGCGGGCGCACTGAGTCGGCTAGGCGGCCGCCCAAGCTAAGATCGCGCCCCACGTCGGAGCTCTTCGCATGATCGGAACGACCATTCTCTCGCACGGCCTCGAATCGGGGCCGGACGCCACCAAGGTGACGGCCATGGCCGAAGTCGCCGAACGATTGGGCTGGGCGACGTTGCGACCGGACTACCGCGATCTCGATGCCGCGCATGGGCTGGGCGGTGCGCATCTGCGGCTGGCGCGGCTGGTGGCGATTGCGAGCAAGGTCGAGGGACCGCTGGTGCTGGCGGGGTCGAGCTTTGGTGCCTTCATCAGCGGCTGCGCGTCGCTCGACGTGAAGACCGAAGGCCTGTTTCTGCTTGCGTTGCCGCTGCTGCTGCGCGGCCATGACACCGCCTTCGACGCCGCACGCGTGCCGCTTGCGATCGTCCATGGCTGGGACGACGAACTGATTCCGGCGCGCGCGGTGATCGATTTCGCCGAATCGCGGCGTGCGACCCTGCATCTGGTCAATGACAGCCATCGTCTGGCCGATCACGTCAGCGAGACCGCCGTGTGGTTCGGGCATTTCCTCGAACAGCGCGCGCACGCACGGGCGGCACACTGATGCAATTTTTCGCCGCCTGTCCAAAGAGCCTCGAAGAATTGCTCGCGAACGAGTTGACCGCGCTCGGAGCGACTTCGGTCAAGCTGACGATTGCCGGCGTGCATTTCGAAGGTGAAATCGAGACCGCCTATCGCGCCTGCCTGTGGTCACGCCTGGCATCGCGAATTCTGTTGCCGCTGCTCAAGATCGAGGAGATTACGGCGGACCGGCTCTATGCCTGCGTGCTTGCGCTGCCTTGGGAAGCACACGTGGCCGCGAATGGCACGATCGCGGTCGATGCCCACGGCATCAACGACAGCCTGCGCAATACCCAATTTACCCAGCAGCGCGTGAAGGACGCAATCGTCGATCGATTGCGCGAAGTCAGTGGCGAACGCCCGAACATCGACACCTACGCGCCGGATCTGCGCATTCACGTCTTCGTGCGCGGCGACACCGCGCAGATTTCGCTCGACCTCGCCGGATCGCCGCTGCATCAGCGTGGCTATCGGCGCAATACTGGCGTCGCGCCGCTCAAGGAAAATCTCGCGGTGGCGATGCTGTTGCGCGCCGGCTGGCCGGAAATCGCCGCGAATGGCGGTGCGCTGCTCGATCCAATGTGCGGTTCCGGCACCTTGCTGATCGAAGGTGCGCTGATGGCCGCCGACGTTGCACCGGGCTTGTTGCGCACGCATTTCGGCTTTCTGCGCTGGCTTCGACATCAGCCGCAGGTTTGGGCGACCCTGCTCGCTGAAGCGGAAACGCGCGCAGCGGCCGGCCGTAAAGCCGACAGCGCCCGCTATTTCGGTTCGGACCGCGACGGCGCAATGCTCGCCGCCGCCAAACAAAACGCGCAGCAGGCCGGAGTTGCCGGCTTCTTCACCCTGCGTCACCACGAACTCGACAAGACCGCCAAGCCCAACGGATTCGAGCATGGTCTGGTCATCAGCAATCCGCCTTACGGCGAACGCATGGAAGACAACCGCGCTTTGGCGCCGACCTATATCGCGATCGGCGATCTGTTGAAACGCGAGTTCGGCGGCTGGCGCGCAGCTTTGATCACTTCGGACGAGTCGCTCGCGCATGCCATCGGACTGCGCGCCGACAAGCGTTACTCGCTGTTCAATGGCGCGCTCGAGTGCACCCTGTATCGTTTCGAGGTTTTTGCCGAGCGACCGGAACCGCGGCCACAAGCACCACTGTCGGAAGCTGCGTCTGGTTTGCGCAATCGCCTTGAGAAAAACCTCAAGCATCTGCGGCCGAAAATGAAACGCGAGGGCGTCGAATGCTTTCGCGCCTATGATGCCGACCTGCCGGACTATTCCGCAGCGATCGACGTCTACGCCGACCATCTGCATATCCAGGAATATCGTGCACCGAAAACCATCCCCGAAGACATTGCACAAAAGCGTCTGCGCGAACTGGTGCGCGTTGCCGCCGATGTGTTTGCAGTCGTGCCGGGCAAGATTGCGCTGAAGACGCGCATGAAACACGGTCGACTGGAGCAATACGGCCGCCAGGACGAGCGCGGCCATGCGATGACGGTGACCGAAGGCGGACTGAAGTTCGAGGTCAATCTGTTCGACTACCTCGACACCGGCCTGTTTCTCGACCACCGGCCGTTGCGCGCCCGCGTTCGTGATTTGGCGCGAGGCCAGCGCTTTGTGAACTTGTTTTGCTACACCGGCGCGGTCACCGTCTACGCCTGCGCCGGCGGTGCGGCCAGTACGGTCAGCGTCGACCTGTCGAACACCTATCTGGACTGGGCCGAGCGCAATCTTGCGCTGAACGGCCTGGGTACGTCGAACGACCGCCTGGTGCAGGGCGACGCGCTCAGCTGGATCGAAAACGATCGCAGCGAATACGACCTGATCTACGTCGATCCACCGACGTTTTCAAATTCGAAGCGCGCCGAAGACTTCGACGTCCAGAGCGATCATGTGCGCCTGCTTCAGGCTTGCACCGCAAGGCTGGCACCGCGCGGATTGATCCTGTTTTCCAACAACAACCGCCGCTTCAAAATCGACCGCGAAGCGCTCGCTGCACTCGATATCCGCGACATTACGCCGGCGACGATTGCGATCGATTTCGCGCGCGACCAGAAAATTCACCATTGCTTCGAAATTCGTCACCGATGAATGGCCGGCAACGTTGTCTTACCTGAACGGCTGCAGCGGCGAAATTTCATAATTGATTCATCCGTCAGGCTGCAGAGTGCGCACACCTGAGGAGGTACCCACGATGAATGTTTTGAAACGCTTGGCTTTGATGTTCGGTTTCGGTGTGGCGGCGACGATGGCGTCCGCGGTTCCGGCGCAAGCTGGTGATTGGGGCGTCTCGGTTCACGGCGGCGGCTGGAACAACGGCTGGTCGGTGGACTACCGTGATCGTGACCGCCGTCATGGCTCCAGCTACGGCTATGGCTACAACCACGGCCACGTTTATCGACCGGCACCGGTTTACTACGTGCCATACCGTCCGGCTTACGACCGGAACGATCGCTACGCCCGCCACAACTACCGCAGTTACGACCGTCGCGCGCCGTGGTGCAATTCGCACCGCGCCTACCATCGCCACGATCACCATGGCTACAACAATAGCTACGGCGATGATTACCGCAGCAGCTATGGCGACGATCGTTACCAAAGTTCCGACTACGGCAGTTCCGATTACTACGACCGCATCGACGAAATGAGCTACGACACCAGCATCTACTACGGTCGTCGCTGGTAATTCCACACCGTGACAACAAGAAACCCGGCTCCGGCCGGGTTTTTCTTTGGCGACGCAGCCGCCGCCAATCTTGCGATCGATCGCCCGCGCCGTATCATGCGCCGATGTTGACTCGGATTTCACGCATGCCACTTCGCGGAACCAAGATCGGGCGCGTACTGCGCCAGCGCCGCGAAGATGCGGCTATCGCCTGGACATTTTTCCGGCAATGGCTGAAAGCGCCGTTGACGACAGCAGCCGTTTCGCCCAGCAGCAAGGAACTGGCGACCGAGATGCTGAAGCAGCTTCCGAATCCGGTGGGAAAGGTGATCGAACTCGGCGGCGGCACCGGCGTCTTCACCGAAGCCCTGCTTGAACGCGGCGTCGCTCCCGAAAACCTGCTGGTGTTCGAACTGAACGAGTCGTTGCATCTGCATCTCAAGCAGCGTTTTCCGGGCGCGCACATCGTCTGTGCCGACGCGCTGTCGACAGCACGCGTCGTCGAACGCGAGAAATTTGCAAAACCCGGCGAAGTGGACGCAGTGATCAGCGGACTCGGCCTGTTGTCGATGAGTCGCGAATTGCAACATGGCATTCTCGAAGCTGCGTTTTCTGTGATGCCGGCGCAGGGCCGCTTCATCCAGTTCACCTACGGCCCGGTGTGCCCGGTCAAGCGCGAAGTGATGCGCGAATTGCACCTGAGCGCACGCCGCACCGGCTTCACCATGTGGAATGTGCCGCCGGCTTCGGTCTACGTGATCACGCGCAGCAAGACGCGCAGCATCAAAGCGGTGCGAGCGAAATGATGGATGCGCTGGCGATCAATGCATGGTCGCTACCGTATGTCGAACAACTCGCGGCGCGCGAGGTCGCGGCGATTACTCTGGTCGTTGTCCACTGCACCGAACTGCCGGACCTGGCAACGGCGCGCGAATTCGGCGAACGCATTCTGTATGCCGACACCGGCACCGGAAATTCCGGCCACTTCTACATCGACCGCGACGGCGGCGTGCACGAATTTGTGCCGGTCACGCGCGTCGCCAACCACACCCGCGGATTCAATCTGCAGTCCGTCGGCATCGAACTGGTGAATCGCGGGCGCTATCCCCACTGGCTGGACTCGCGCCATCAACAGATGACCGAACCCTACAGCGTGGACCAGATCGCATCGCTGCGCGCGTTGCTCGCCCGGCTCAAGTTCGACTTGCCAAGTCTCGTCGACGTCGCCGCGCACGAGGATCTGGACACGACCGCAGTCAACGCCAGCGACGACGCCACGAAGCAGGTGTTCCGCAAACGCGATCCCGGAGTGATGTTTCCGTGGCCGGACGTGCTGTCCGGCAGCGACTTGTCACGGCGCGGTCGCGCCACCGAATAGGCGCAGCGCGCACCGCGGCGAACATCATTCGAGCGTCGGTGCTTCGCCGCTCAGCCACAAGTTCGTACTCAAGCTTCCGGCGTTGTTGCGCAACGGATCGTTGACGTGGGTGCGGAATCGCCATGCCCACGGGTCCGCGCCCATTGGCGCGCGCCATCCCCAGGGATCGAACGACGACACCGATGCGTCGCGGTCCCACCGGGCGAAGTTGAACTCGAAGTCGCGTCGCCAACTCAGGTTCTTGTGGCGATGCACGGAGATGTGCAGATGGTCGCCCGACGACGCGCCGGTGGTGCCGACCTGCCCGATCACGTCGCCGGCCTGAACGACATCGCCATGGCGCACCCGGGTATCGAACATGTGCGCGTAGAACAACGTGAACTCCTCGGCGTATTGGCCGGCACCGACGGCATGACGCACGAACACTTCGCGCTGGTACGGATCCATCGACTTCGGCGTGAAATTTGGTATGTGGCGCGGCACCGCCATGTCGACGACACCGGTCGCGACCGCGACGGCGAGGCGCGTTCGATCGACCGCGATGTCGGCGGCGGCTTCGTCGATGCCATTGTCCGGCGTACAGGCGTCCGGCACGGCCGGATCGCCGGTGCTCTGGTGTCGTCCCTTGAAGTCGACGGCGCAGGCCAGATCGGTGGAACCCGGCTGCCCGAAGTCGGTGACGTCGATCGGAATGCCGTAGGGATCATGGTTGAACGACTGGGTGTTTACCTCTGGATGCAAACCCGAGTAGGGCCGCGCGAAGACGGGCATGCGCTCGGGCGCGGCCGTGAAGATGCAGTTGGATCGCCCCGAGGCGTCGGCAACCGCCTGGTTGAAAGGCGCGGTGCCGTTACCGCTGCGCAAGGTCACGAAACCACCCGAACAGCTGCTGATCACCCAGTTGATGCCCGATTGCGAGTACAGGCCGGCGCGCTCGATCACGGCATTGGGTGCACTGCTGGTCAGGCTCGCGCAGGGATCGGTGCCACCGGCAAGCAATCCGGAGACACCATTGCCCGGCGTGCGGACACTGCAATAACGGCCAAAGCCCGAGGGCACCGGGATGATCGGCAAAAGTACGAGCACCGGCCGCTCCAGGCCCACCGCTTCGAATCCGTCCTCGCCGATGCGGTCGTCGTTGATTGCAGCGACCACCGGCACCATCGGCCCCCCTGGGAATCGCTGCCGATCGAGCAGCATCAGCAGCCGACCACGATGCATCAACGCATCCACCGCGACATCTTCGACCAGCCGATTGTAGTTTTCGGAAACATCCCGGGAACGCAGCCGCGCGAAACTGAAAAGCGTCACGCCATCACCGCTGAACGCGCCGGAACCGCTGGTCACGATGCTCCCGTTCGGCTCGAACCGGGCCGTGGCGACATCGCTGTCACCCCAGTTCGCGGCGTCGTCGACGCTGTTGATGTGCGTGCCGATGGCATAGATCGCGCCGTCCTCGCGGAGCAAGATGCGCGACAGGCGCGTGTTGCCGCCGGTGCGTTCGGTGGACGCGGTCAAATCCGGGTAGCGAAATCCGCGACGGCCATCGCCGTCGAAACCGCTATCGAGCGCACCGGCGCCAGTCACCGCGATCAATTGGCCGCTCTGCGTCTGGGTAGCCGTGAATGTCAATGTCGCACCAACGACGAACCGATTGCGACTGGCATCCCAAGCGGCATCATTCAGCGCCGGCTCTGCCGCGATCTGCGAACCGTGCGTGACGATGCGCATGCCGTCGGTGCTGAAGCCGCTATCGAGACTGCCATCGGCGTCAACGCGCACGAAGCCGTAGCCCAGCGCGGCGCTGGCATCGGTCGCGGTACCGGCCATCACCACATCGCCATCCGGCAGCAATACGAGCCGTTCGCAAGCGTCGGCACCACCCTCAAAGTCCACCTCAAGGTGGCCGTTGCCGCTGAAACTGTTGTCGAACTGGCCGGTCGCCGTCAAACGCACCAGCAGCATTTCCCGGTCGCCCGGGCGGTCCACCCAGCCGCAGGCCAGCACGCGCCGGTCCGGCAAGACCAGCGCGTGCCGGAATTCGCTGTTGACGCCCAGATAACCGGACTGGCTGGCGAGCAGGAATCGACCATTGCTGGCATAGCTGGTGTCAACGGCGCCGTCTTCGCGCAGGCGCTGCACGAATCCGCTCGTCGTTCCGGAAAAATCGGTCGACGAATACCCGAACACCAGCGGCCGATCGAACGCATCGGCCAACACGCCGCGACAGCGGTCCATCCCGATACCGCCGGCATCGATCGCGATGCGCCGCGTGCCCTCCAGGCCATCCGGCCCGGTGAAGCCCATGTCGAGGTGGCGCGCCAAGGGCAGGTGCCGGGTCAACGCGCAGTCGCGATTGAGGTCACTTGACCGCCAATCGTTCAGCACCAGCAAGCGGCCCTCGCCATCGACGGCCAGACCGGCGCCGCGGGTGTCGATGGTGTAGTCGCGGGTGATGTTGAAGAACAGGCCACCGGCGCGATCCGGACCATATTGCAACCAAGCGGACCCGCTGCTCGCGGTCGCCACGGCAGCGACCATCGACAACGACCACATCAACCCATGCCCTTTCATATGCGCCTGCGTCCTGTTTGGGTAATCGTGTCCCCATACGCGATTCGCCCCGAGCAGGGGCCATTGCATCACGGAAATCCCGGCACGGCTCGGCTATCGTCCTGATCCATGAGCGACACCCCCAACTTCACAACCCTGCTTTCCGCCTGGCGCGACGGAGAACTGGCCGCGCGCGATGCGATGGTCAATCTGGTCTATCAGGAAGTGCGTGCGATCGCGCGCAAGCAGCTCGCGGCGCATCGCGAAGCCACACTGGCACCGACCGAACTCGCACACGAAGCGCTGATCCGGGTCCTGCAGCAAAACGGCGAATGGCAGAGTCGTCGCCACCTGATGAACGTGATCGCGCTCGCCGTGCGGCAAATTCTGGTCGACTCGGCGCGACGCCGACATGCGCAGAAACGCGATGGCGGCGAGATCACCGAACTGGATTCACGCATCGAACTGGCCGCTGACGCCGACACGCTCGATGTCGACGAGGCCCTGCACGCGCTCGCCGCCGTCGATGCACGCGCCGCCGAGGTGATCGCGCTGACCTACTTCACCGGCCTGGAACGCGAGGAAATTGCGCGCTTGATGGACGTTTCGGCGAGCACCATTGATCGTGCGCTGCGCTTCGGCCGTGCCTGGCTCAAGGATGCCTTGCGCAATGAACAATGAGGTTGTGCGATCACTGTCGGACTGGTTTGACGAACTCGTCGCAGTCGACGAACCGGCCCGCACCGCGCGCCTCGCAGCACTGCCGGAAGCACTGGCCACGCGTCTGCGCGCACTGCTTGCCGCTGACCGAAACACCGATGCCGACATCGCCGCCGCACTCGCGCGCGACGCGACCGTCAACATCGCGCCCGACCTGAGCGGCCAACGCGTCGGCGCCTGGCGTGTGTTGCACGAGCTCGGCGCCGGCGGCATGGGCACGGTGCTGCTGGTTGAACGCGAGCAGGCCGGATTCACGCAACAAGCGGCAATGAAATTGATCCGCGGCTTTCCGTCGCAAGATGGCATGCGCCGGTTACGCCATGAACGCCAGATCCTCGCGACGCTCGATCACCCCGATATCGCGCGTCTGATTGACGGCGGCGAAACCAATGACGGCCAGCCCTATCTGGTCGTCGAGTACGTGCGCGGCGATACCCTCGATGTTTTCGTCCAGGCTCGTGCCCCTGATCGCGATACCCGCATACAATTGATCGAGCGCATCGGCGCGGCCGTGCAACACGCCCACCAGCATCTGGTGATCCACCGCGACCTCAAGCCCGGCAATGTGATGATCACGCCGGAGGGTGCGATCAAGTTGCTCGATTTCGGTGTCGCCAAGCTGCTCGATCTGGGCGCCGACTCGCAAGGCTCGACGCGTGTGTTCACCCCAGGCTATGCCAGCCCCGAGCAGGTCAAGGGTGAGGCCGTCGGCGTCGCCAGCGACGTCTACAGCCTCGGGCGCATGTTGCATGAATTGTTGCACGGTGCACTCGCCAACCGCGCGTTGCACGTCGACGCCGATTTGTCCGGCATCATTGCGAAGGCAGTCGCCGAGCGTCCGGGCGATCGCTACGGCACGATGGCCGCGTTCTGCGACGACCTGTCACGGTATCGCCGCGGCCTGCCGGTCAGCGCTGCGCCCGACACCTCGTGGTACCGCAGCCGCAAGTTCATTGGCCGCCATCGCATCAGTACGGCCGCTGGCGTGCTCGCCCTGCTGTTTGTCAGCGGATTCGTCTGGCGGTTGCAGGTCGAGCGCGCGCGCGCGCTGGACGCAGAACGTGTCGCAGCGCAGGAACGCGACAGCGCGAAGCAGTCGCTGGCGTTGCTGCAGGGCATCTTCGACACGGTTGCACCCGGTGTGGCATTGGGTCGACCAGTGGGTGCCCGCGAGTTCCTCGCCGCATCCGACGCACAGCTCGCACGACGACCGTTGGATGCAACAGCAGCCAGCGTGTCGGTGTATGCGACGGTGGCAGGGGTTTATCAGCAACTCGGTGAACCGGCGCGCGCCGCGAACTTGCTGCGCTCGGCGCTCGCCAGCCTGCCGCGCGATGCGTCGCGCAACACCGCGTTGCGACGTGCCGAACTGCATGACGAATTGGCCTCTGCCCTGCTCGGGACCAGCGACGTGGACGGCGCCGCCTTGCAGAACGCAGCCTCCGCGGCGATCCGCGCGAAGTGGCTCCCCGATGATGCCGCGGCGCAGCTGCGGACGTTGCGCAATCGCGGCTGGATCGCTTATCGCCGTGGTTTGAATGAACAGGCTCGCACGGATCTCGAAGCGGCGCTGCAGTTGGCGGAAGCACACCCGGAGCTGCGCGACGAACGCATCGAGGACACGCTTGCGGCGTTATCCGACATCGAGATGCGCGCCGGCGATCTCGAGCTCGCCGACCGGCACGCGCAGGAACATCTGAGCCGCGTCGAGGCGCGCACCCCGGCGCAACATCCGGATCGCATCTCGGCATTGCGCCAACGCGCTTCGGTGCTGAACCAGCTCGGCCGCTATCGCGACGCGCAGAGCATGCTTCTGGACGCGATCACGATGCACGAGGCGGTGATCGGAACGACCGGCGCCAGACTTGCCGATCTGGAGAATGATCTCTCGGTCAGTCTGAATGACAGTGGCGATCCGCGCGCCGCGCTGCCACATGCTGAGCGCTCGCTAGCCCTGACCGACCAGAGCCGCAATTCGCCGCTGGATCGCGCACTGGTCCTGTTGAACATCGCTTCGACCTTCGAAAACGCCGGCGACTACGCGCGCGCCGAAACACTCGCGGACGAGAGCGTGGCGTTGTTTCGGGCGAACGCGCCGCGCCTTGGCAAGGAACGTCTGCGCGCCGAGGGCAACCTGGCGCGGGTGATCGGGTTGCGTGGCCGCTACGACGAAGCGCGCGCACGCTTCGAATCGGTGCGCGCACGCCACCAGGAAGGTGACGGTAGTCGCGACTGGGCCTGGTCATTTGAAGGCATTCGACTGGCGCAATTGGAGCGTCGTGCCGGCCGGCATGCCGAGGCACTTGCCTTGCTGGACGTCGCCGAACCGGGCTTCCTGGCCGGTTTGCCCGCGAAGCATCCGGCGCTTGCGCAGCCGCATCGCATCCGCGGACAGATTGCGCTTGCCCAGCAACGCCTGGACGACGCCGCGCGCGAGTTCGACCTGGCCGCGCTACTGATCGGCGACGATGCACTGGCATTCGATCGCGCCATTGTCGCTGCCGAACAGGCAGCAGTCGCTGCCGCGCGTGGTGATCGCGTGAGGGCCCGCAAGCTGCTGACGCAATACCTGCCAGTGCTGCGCGCAGCCACGCTTGAGACCGAAGTCAATCGCGCCTTCGCTGAACGGATTGCAGCCGACGTTGGCTTTGAATGACAAACCGCGACCAGCAATTGCGTACATAGATGCATCACGAAACCGGGAACCGCCATGTCGCCTGCACGTCACTTGCTTTGCGCCTTCACCCTGACTCTGTTGCTACCGACCGTCCACGCCAACACCTACTGGGTCGGCCACCCCGATGACCAGGACTGCACGCACAACTTTGCCGGTGCGGTCGCGGCCGCCAATGCCAATCCGGGACTCGACTACATCATCCTCGGCTTCGATCAGGCCGGGGTAGCCGCGAGCATCACCGACGGACTGGAGATCTGGGGCGGGTTCGAGGGCTGCGGTGCCGCGGCAACGACACCTGGCCTGCGCACCACACTGATCGGCGATGCCACGAACAATGTGCTGTTCGTGGATGCCGGCGACAACCTGACCTTGCGCGATGTCGAGATCACCAATGGCGGCAATGCCGCACTGCTCGCGGGCGGCGGCATCTGGAAAAACGGCGCCGGCTATCTGACGCTTTACAACACCGTCGTCTATGGCAATACGGCACAACTCGGCGGCGGCATTGCCGTGTCCGGGGCCAGTGCGATGGCACTGCTCTACGCCGGTAGCCGGGTGGAATCGAATCAGGCGAAGCGTGGTGGCGGCATCTACGTTGACGAAGCAGCGCTGCGCATCGACAACTTCGATACCGCGATCCGCCTCAACTCGACCTTGCTCGGTGCGCAAGGCGAGCGATTTGGTGGCGGCATCTATGCCACCGGTACGGCCAGCAATCCGGCAGAGGTGTCGGCGTTCTCGCTGACCTATGAATTCGGCGAACCGCACCCGCCATCGCAGGGCTTTCGTTTGAGCTTGAATGTCGCCCATGATGGCGGCGGTCTCTATGCGACCGGCATCACCGCGGTCACTCTGGCCGAAGCCACGATTTCGCAGAACTCGGCGAGTCGCTATGGCGGCGGCATGTATCTCGGCGACGGTGCAACGCTGCAGATGTATCGCCGTTACAACTATTCCGGCGCAACGACGGTCTGTGACGGCCAGTTCGGCTGCAACAAGATCCTCAACAACTACGCCGAATTCAACGGTGGCGGCCTTTCGATGTCGAATGGCGTGAACGCCTACGTCGGCCAGGCCCTGATCTCGGGCAATGTCAGCAACCTCAATGCCGGATCGGCGATTTCCGCGTCCATCACCAACCCGATGATGGGCCGCAGCAATCGCCTGACGATCGAAGCGTCGGTCATCGCCGGCAATGAATGTCGCGAAAACGCCGGCGTCTGCAACACCATCAGCATGTTCGGCACCACGAACTACTTGCGCATGCGCCACGTCACCATGGCCGAAAACCGCTCCCCGAACATCGCGATCTCAAGCCCGGAAATCAGCATCCATCCATCTGCCGCCGGTGACGCCGACGTGCAGATCCGTTCCTCGGTGATCGAGCCGATGACCGGCGACCACATGTTCAGCGCCAACGACCCGAGCATCTTCAGCACCGACTGCGTGATGGGTCCAGGCCCGTTCCCGAACGGCACCCGTTCATTGCAGCGGACGCCGCCGTATACGTTTGTCGCGCGGGCCACGCTCGACTATCGCCCCGCCGACGGCGATCCGGCGATCGACGGCTGCGATGGCAGCGCGATTCCCGCCGACACCATGCTCGTCAACGCCCCGGACTTCAGCCTCTACGGCTACTTCGACGATCCGTCTGTGCCGAACCGACTCGGCGCCGGTTCGACGCATGACATCGGCGCCTTCGAAATGATGCCGCTGCTGCGCAACGGCTTCGAATAGCCGGGATTGGTGTAGCCGCTTAGTACTTCACGCCGGCCTCTTGCAGTCGCGTAATCAGCGTTGCGCGGCCGCTGTCAGCCCGCCAGCCGCTCCACGTCGTCAACAACCGGCCATCGCGAAACACGTAAAAGGTCGGCATGGCCCACGATGAAATCTGCGGCCAGTCGCGTTCACGCCAAGCGATCTGGATCGGTTGCGTCGGCAGCGCGCGATTCCATTCGGCCACCTGCGCGATCGATTCACTGTCCGGCGCCAGCCAGGTCGCGTGTTCACGGAACAGTCGATCGAGCGCCGGGTCGGCACTGATGGCGGTGGCCGCATCTTTCGCGAAATGGCAACCCGCCACCACCACGATGTGCAGACCTTCATCAAGATCCAATGCAGTGCGCGACAACTTGCGACCGTCGGCACTGACCTGCAGCATCATGTTGCGGGGCACTTCCGACCGATCAGCGAAGTCACGCGCCGGCAGCGGCGGAATGCCGCTTTTCGGATAGTCGCGTAACAGGCGCTCGGCCAACTCGAATCGACGGATCTCGACCAGGCCATCGAACAGGTCGAGCACATGCCGCGGCGAAGCCTCGCCGTGATCGCGCAGAACGGACAGCACTTGCCACGTCTGCCCGGCCAAGGACGGGACGGCATCGTCCTCAAGCGTCAAAAGCATGGCGCGATAAAGCAATGCCTGGTCGTAGCGATCCAGTGTTTCCGCCAATTTGACCGGATCGTTATCGTTCAGCAGGTTCCGAAAAGCCGCAAGGCGCCGGTTGGCGCCAGCCTGAGGCAGTGAATAGAGCACGGCTGCAAACGCGTCAAAGCGCAGCTCAAAATCGCTTTCGAAGGCTCGCGGCGCTCGAATGATCGCGAGTCCCGACATACCCGCACCGTATTCCTCCAGGCCAAACAGCGCGAGCACCTCCAGAATTTGTGGCTGCGTCAGCGTGTCGTACAGCTCATGAGGAGAAAATCCGTCGATACCATTTGATCCGAATTGCAGCTGCCCCAAAAACCTGCGGCGTGCACCTACCGGCATGGCGTCCAATGGTGAGCCCTGTTTGGCCGTGGTGGCGAGATACGTCGACAGCGCTTCAGCAGAGCGGATCACGCTGGCCTTCGGCCGATGTTGATCGTCCACCGGCGCTGCGCACAGCAATCCAGCGCAGAACGCCAGGAATATCGTCGCAATGAGAATTCGTTTCATGCCCAGTCCTGTGCCACGCAAATAGCGAAAGTGCAGCAGTCTAGTCATTGCGCTCAGGCTGGAAAGCCCTCGCGCGCCGCAATGGTCGTGACAATGGTCGTGACCTCTTGCCCGAATGTACCTAACTAGGTACATTGGTCACCGATGAACACGACTCTGACGGTTCGTTTTTTTTGCGTCGGTACAAGGCACCGAACCTGTCCGTGATTGGCTACGAACATTGAGTCATGAAGCCAGGAAAGCGATCGGCGAGGACATCAAGACGGTTCAGTTCGGCTGGCCTCTCGGCATGCCGCTGGTTCGCAAGATGGTGCCTGGACTCTGGGAAATTCGTAGCAACACGCCGGCCGGAATCGCACGCCTGTTTTTTCTTTGGTTGGCGATCAGATTGTGTTGCTTCATGGTTTCGTAAAAAAGTCTGCCAGAACACCGAAAGACGATCTGGATCTGGCCCTACGCAGAATGAAGGAGCTTCGGAATGGCTAAGCAGAATGCTCGTGTCGGCTCGTCGTTTGACGACTTCCTCGCATCCGAAGATTTGTTGGAAGACGCCACCGCGTTGGCAATGAAGCGCGTGATTTCCTGGCAACTGGCACAGGCGATGAAAAGTCGCGGACTCAGCAAGAAAGCCATGGCGGAGCGTATGCACACCAGCCGCTCGCATCTCGATCGCCTTCTCGACAAGAACGACGCCGGATTGACCTTGGATACATTGAGCCGAGCGGCGCAGGCACTCGGCTATCGCGTGAAAATTGAACTCGAAGATGCCGCTTGATCGGAAATGCACCGCCTGTCCAAAGGACGCCTCGACGAGGACACATCGTTGACCGGACGGCGTCGGCGACTGTGGTAAACAGCGCGCTGTGGCAAGCAGGGTTCGCGTATGTACTTGAAATCATTTTTCGGCGAGGTCGGAAATCCGCACCCGTGCGGCCATTGCGCGGGCGATGCGTTGCTCGATTTCGATGTCCAGATGGCGTTTCAGCCGATCGTTGATGTCACCACGCGAACCGTCTATGCCTACGAGGCCCTGGTCCGTGGCGCGAGCGGGGAAGACGCCGCTTCAGTGATCGCAAAACTGCGCCCGGAGCAGCTGTATCGTTTCGACCAGACCTGTCGCGTCAAGGCCATTGCCACGGCGGCGCAACTCGGGATGCGCGAATCCGCGGACTCGATCAGGACAAGGTACGCCGCTCGATCACCAGCGGCATTGTCGCCACCTGTCGATCACTCGGCTGCGAGGTGCTCGGCGAGGGCATCGAGACGATGGCCGAGTACCGGGTGCTGCGGGACATGGGCATCACCCTGTTCCAGGGCTACCTGTTCGCACGGCCGGCACTGGGCGCATTGCCGCGCATCGATCCGGCCCTCTGGGAAACACTGGACCGCGACGCTTGACCGCAGGGCGGCGACAGCCCGCTAAACTCGCCGGCTATGACCCTACCCATCGTTTCGGAATTGATCGAACTGCTCAAACTTGAGCCGCTTGAAGTGAACCTGTTTCGTGGCCAGAGCCGCGATATCGGGACCAAGTATGTGTTCGGCGGACAGGTGCTGGGACAGGCCCTGTCGGCGGCGCAGCAAACGGTGCCACGCGAGCGTCTGGTGCATTCGCTGCACGGCTATTTCCTGCGTGCCGGTGACATCGCCGCGCCGATTGTCTATCAGGTCGAAATCTCGCGAGACGGCAAAAGTTTTTCGACACGACGCGTGTCCGCGATCCAGCACGGGCAACTGATCTTCGGACTTGCCGCCTCATTTCAGGAACCCGAGCCCGGCGTCGAACATCAGTTGTCGATGCCGGACGTGCCCAAGCCAGAAGACCTCGATCCGCCCGAGGAAATCTCGGCCGAGGCGATGCTGAAGGTGTCGGCGAAATTGCAGCGCTGGCTGACGCGGCACGGACCGTTCGAGTTCCGTCATGTTTACCCGCGCGACGAGATCAAACCGCCGAAGCGGCCGCCGCATCAGCATGTGTGGATGAAGCTGGTCGATCGCATCGGCGACGATCAGGACCTGCATCGCGCAATGCTGGCCTATGCCTCCGACTACCACCTGATCGGCACCACCACGTTTCCGCACGGCATTTCCTACCTGCAGCCGAACGTGATGATGGCGAGCCTCGATCACGCGATGTGGTTCCACCGCCCGTTCCGCGTCGACGAATGGCTGCTGTACTCCTGCGACAGCCCCAGCGCCCAAGGTGCGCGCGGCCTGGCCCGCGGCAGCTTCTACACGCGCGACGGCGTGCTCGTCGCGTCGACCACGCAGGAAGGCCTGATCCGCATTGTCGATCGCGAGAAAGTCGACGGCGAGAAATCCTGATGCGTCAGGTCTATGCCTCACCTCGCAATGAAAATGTCGAGCGTGTCGAAGCGCTGTTGAACGGCGCCGGCATCGCCACGCGCGTGGTCAATCGCGACAAGCTCAACCGCGACCGCTTCCAGCGCTTCAGCTATCGCGAGCCGACCAACAGCAAGGAATGGCCGGGGGTGCAGATCGTGTCCGCAGAGGACCTGCCGAAGGCGCGCGAATTGCTGCGCGCGGCGGGTTTGATGACCAGCACCCGCCCCGACGCCGAGCCGCCAATCCCGCGCTGGGAAGCACCCGGCAATACCCCGGACCGTACTGCCGGGAACGTGCGCCGCGCGGCCGTGATCGCCGTGCTTGGCACACTCTTGTTGCTCGCCTTCCTTTACGCCCGCAGCATGCGCAACGCGCCACCCGTGGTGGTCGCGCCCGAACCAACCGCCGCGCCTGCCGTCGAAGACAACACCGTGTTCCTGCTCGACGAACGCGAGACCAAACCCAAGGAACCGCCGCAATGAGTTATCCCGCCCAGCAACGCTTCCTAGACGAACTTGCGGCCATCGAACAGCAAGGCCTGTTCAAGCGCGAACGCATCATCACCTCACCGCAGTCGGCCGAGATCACGCTCGCCGACGGTCGCCGCGTGCTGAATTTCTGCGCCAACAACTATCTCGGCCTCGCCGATCATCCGGACATTATCCAGGCCGCGAAGGGCGCACTCGACACGCATGGTTTCGGCATGGCGTCGGTGCGCTTCATCTGCGGTACGCAAGACCTGCATAAACAGCTCGAAGCGAAGATCGCGGCGTTCTTCGGTTGCGAAGACAGCATCCTCTACGCCGCCTGCTTCGATGCCAACGGCGGTCTGTTCGAGCCGCTGCTTGGTGAAGAAGACGCGGTCATTTCCGATGCGCTGAATCACGCCTCGATCATCGACGGCGTGCGCCTGTGCAAGGCCAAACGCTACCGCTACGCCAACAGCGACATGGCCGATCTGGAAATGCAACTGAAGCAGGCCAAGGCCGACGGCGCGCGCACCATCATGATCACCAGTGACGGCGTGTTCTCGATGGACGGATTCATCGCGCCACTGGACAAGCTCACCGCGCTGGCGCAGCAATACGGTGCCCTCGTGCATATCGACGAATGCCATGCCACCGGCTTTCTCGGCGCAACGGGCCGTGGTTCCGCCGAAGTGAACGGCGTGATGGACAAGATCGACATATTCACCGGCACCCTCGGCAAAGCCATGGGCGGCGCACTCGGCGGCTTCACCAGCGGCCGCCGCGAAGTGATCGAACTGCTGCGCCAGCGTTCGCGGCCTTATCTGTTTTCGAACTCGCTGCCGCCACATGTCGTCGCTGCCGGCATCAAGGCCTTCGACATGCTCGAGCACGCCGGCGATCTGCGCGAACAACTCGCCGTGAACACGCACTACTTCCGCGAACAGATGAGCAAAGCCGGCTTCGACCTGAAACCCGGCGTGCATCCGATCGTGCCGGTGATGATTTTCGATGCGCCACTCGCACAACAGATGGCCGCACAACTGCTCGATGAAGGCATCTATGTCACCGGGTTCTTCTTCCCGGTGGTGCCGAAAGGCCAGGCGCGCATCCGCACCCAGATGAGCGCGGCGCATACGCGCGCACATCTCGATCATGCGATTGAAGCATTCACGAAAGTGGGCCGCGCGCTCGGCGTCTTGCGCTGAGCGCAGGGTAAGATCAGTCCATCGCTCTCGCCGAGATAGGTGCCATGGCACAAACGCTGACGAAAACGGGTGAGTTCACCTATTCCGACTACCTGCGTTGGCCAGAAGGCGAACGTTGGCAATTGCTCGATGGGCACGCTCATGCCATGGCACCACCCAGCTTCAATCATCAGCGGGTCGTTGGTGAGCTGTTTTCGCAGCTACACGAACAACTGCGAGGAAAACCATGCGAGGCGGCGATTGCGCCGGTGGGCGTTCGACTTCCGGAACGCGGCTTGGCCGATGATCTTATCCGTACGGTGTTCGAGCCCGACATCGTGGTCGTCTGCGATCCGACCAAGATCGATGCACGCGGCGTGCGCGGCGCGCCCGATTTCATTGTGGAAGTGTTGTCGCCCAGCACCGCCAGCTTCGACCAGATCGAGAAGCGCCAGCGCTACGACGTGGCCGGTGTGCGCGAACTCTGGTTGATCGACATTCCATCTGGCGTCGTTACCGTCTACCGCCAGGACGGCGCTCGATTTGCGCCTGCGGACATCCGTCGCGCCGAAGGTCGTCTCGACATCGCTGCGCTGCCCGGGCTCATGCTCAATCTCGATTTCATGATCGCTCTGCGCGCCCGGGACGAACCGTTTTGAACCTTCCGCTGCCACGACTTGCGCTGCTCGCCATGCTGCTATCGGCCACGGCCACCGCCGCTGCGGAAATTCCGGAAGCTGATGTTCGTGGCGTCGAGGCAGAAATGATCGGCTGGCGTCGCGACCTCCATCAACACCCGGAACTCGGCAATCGCGAAACACGCACGGCTGCACTGGTCGCACGCGAACTGCGCAGCTTCGGTATCGAGGTCCGCGAAGGTATCGCCGTGACCGGCGTACTCGGCGTGCTGCGCGGCACCATGCCCGGCGCGACCATCGCGCTACGCGCCGACATGGACGCATTGCCGGTCACCGAACCCGCCGGCCTGCCCTTTGCCTCGACAGCAACAACCGTGTTCCGTGACGTACCGAGTGGCGTCATGCACGCCTGCGGCCACGATGCGCATGTCGCCATCCTGCTTGCGACCGCGAAATTGCTGGCCGCACATCGCGACACCCTCGCCGGCACCGTGTTGTTCGTGTTCCAACCGGCGGAGGAAGGCGCGCCCGATGGCGAAACCGGCGGGTCCGGGCGCATGCTTGATGAAGGCGTATTCGCCGACCACAAGCCTGAAGCCATCTTCGGACTGCATGTTGCGAGCAGCCTGCATGTTGGCGAGATCGGCGTGCGCAGCGGTCCGATGATGGCGGCCATGGACAACTTTCTGATCACCGTGCACGGCAAGCAGACGCATGGCGGCCGACCGTGGATGGGCATTGATCCGATCACGGTGGCGAGCCAGATCGTGCTCGGTGCCAACAACATCATCGCGCGCCAGACCGATCTCGCGACGGCACCGGCGGTGCTTTCCTTTGGCGCCATTCACGGCGGTCTGCGCGAGAACATCGTGCCGGCCGAAGTCGTCTTGCGCGGCACCATCCGCAGCTTCACACCCGAAGCACGCGCAGACATCGCGGCACGCCTCAAGCTCACCGCGACCTCGATCGCGGCCGCGAGTGGCGCCACCGCCGATATCACGTTTTCAGGCGGCTACCCGGTACTCGTCAATGACCCGGCGCTGAGCGCAAGCGCCATCGCGCGCCTCGAAACGGCATTTCCAGATCGCATCGTGCCGTCCCCGTATATGACTTCGTCGGAAGATTTCGCGCTGTTCGCCGAGAGGATTCCCGGGTTCTATTTCCGCCTGGGCGTCACTCCCGCAGACCGAGATCCGGCCACTGCGCCGACCAATCATTCGCCGGATTTCTTCGTCGACGAGTCAGGCCTGCTGCACGGTGTACGTGCCTTCATCGCGCTTGTGGACATGATGGCTACGGACGCCGCGCCAGCCGCGAAATCACGCTGAGTGCGGCGTATCAATCGCCACGGATATGGCGCACCACGACGCAACGTGTCGTCAGCAGCTTGCGCGTCGTCGGAAAGACATCGACCTCCACGCCCGGCAACGTCAGCAACGACTGGCACGCCTGCGCCATTGATGCCTCCGCCGCCGTGCGGTCCGCAGCGGCCGCGCAAGCACCGAGCAGCAGACGAGCCTGCGGCAGCTTGATGGATTCGGCTCCGGCGGTGTCGTCGCCGAGTTCCGCCAACGCGTCTTGCAGCAGCGCTACCGCTTCGCCGCAGCGGTCGGCACCGACGAGATCGGAACCGACGAGAAAGGCGGCGAGCGGAAACTTCCAGCCATGCAACGCGATGTCCTGACGTTTGTCGACGGCCTCGGCCATCGCGAGCGCGGCGCGGTAATCGCGCTCGGCGTCCGCGCCGGCCCATTCCCTGGTGATCGCGAGCTCCCGCAGCGCCACTGCGACGGCCGCCGATGTCTTGCCCTCGCGCGCCTCCTGCATCGCCATTGCCCGGCGTTGCCATTCCACGGCTTCGGCATGTTTGCCTTGTAGCGACAGCGCCGTGGCGAGGTTCTGGTGGCCGTGTGCGCCCTGACCGTTGTCGCCGCGCTTGCGTGCGATCACGTCGCGCAGCAAGGTCTCGGCTTCTGCGGCGCGCCCCGCGCGCACGAGGCCATAGGCGAGGTTGTTCATCGCGGTCAGCGTATTCGGGTGATCTTCGCCCTCGCTCGCCGCCAAGCGCTGCACCACCTCCTGCTGCAACCCGATCGCGCCCGCGTAGTCGCGACGCATGATGCGGATCAAGCCCAGCATATTGAGCGCCTCGCTGACCTTTGGGTGATCCGCTGACAAGCCGGCCCGGGCCGTCGCCAGCGCTTCCTGCGCGAGCAGTTCCGCCTTGTCGAGACGGCCCTGGTCGGCATAGGTGCCGGCCAGGTCGATCGCGGCGAAGGCGACCAGCGGATGCACCGCGCCGTAGATCGTGCGGCGGATGGCGAGGGCGCGCTCAAGCAGCGCAATCGCTTCGTCGTTGTGGCCCGAGCCGGACAGATGCACGCCGAGGCTCGCCAGCGTCGTCGCCACATCGGCGTGGTCGGGGCCGAGCACGCGGCTGCGGATGGCGAGCACGCGTCGCAACAGCGCGAGCGCCTCGCTGCGCTGACCCATGTCGTCGAGATTGCCCGCGTAGTTGTCCAGATGTCGCGCCGTCTCGACCGAGTCTTCGCCGAAGCGGCTCTGTGCGGCTCGCGTGGCCTCGGAAAACAGCACGTCGGCCGCCTTGAAATCGCCTTTGGCGCTGCGCAGGGCGGCCAGATGCGCGATGCTGTCGATGGTGGCCGGATCGTCGCCCGACAACAGCGATCGGCGCAGTTCCAATGCCTCGCGCAGCATCGGCTCGGCGCGCGCGTAGTCGGCGCGCAGGCGCAGGATGTTGCCGACCTGGTCGAGACTGTCGGCGCGGTCGACGGCAGCCCCTTCGGACTGGCGCACCGTCAACGCCTCCTCGGCCGGCGACAACGCGCGGTCGTAGAGGCCGAGCGCGACATAACTGTCGGCCACGGTGCGCAACAGACGCGCCCGAACCAAGGGTTGCAGGCGCGTCGCCCCGTGCAGGCGCGCACTGCCCTGGTCGAGCAGATCCTGTGCGCTCAAGCTGGCACCGCGGGCCACGGTGGGATCGGCACCCTCGAACAAGCCGATCAGGAACTGCGTCGTCTGTTGCGAGACGTCAGCCTCATGCGCCTTTGCGCGCGCCTCGCGCAACACGAGCACGATGCCGATCGCCAGTGCCGCGAAGACTGCGGTCGCGCTCAGCAACGGCCAGCGATAACGATGCAACTGCAAGCGCATGCGCTCGCGCAGGGTGCCGACACCACTGCGCAGCGGCCGGCCGTCGAGCCAGTCGCGCAGATCTTCGCCCAATGCGGCGGCGCTGGAATAACGATCGCTCGGCGCGAGCGCCATCGCGCGCTTGATGACGCGGGCCAGATCACGTGCCGCATGACGTTGTTCAGCATTCGCCAAGTGCGAGCGTTCGCCCATGGCGACCGCGAGCGGACGCACTTGACCGCGTACGATCGCCTCGTGCCAGGAAGTTTGCGCATCCTGCGCAGCGACATAGGGCGACTCGCCGGCAATCAGCTCGAACAGCATCACGCCGAGCGCATAGACGTCAGTGGCGGTCGTGGTGCGATCACCGAGCACCTGTTCCGGCGCCGCATAGCGCAAGGTCATCGCCGGCATTACGGTGCGCGTCTGCGCATCAGACTCGTCGTCGACGAGCTTGGCGATCCCAAAATCAAGCAGCTTCGGTTCGTTGTCGCCGCCGACCAGCACATTCGCCGGTTTCAGATCGCGGTGCACGATCAGCGCCCGATGCGCGAAGGCCACGGCATCGCAAATCTTGGCGAACAACGCGATGCGTCGACGCAAATCCGGTCGACTGCTCGCGACCCAGGTGGCGAGATCGACGCCATCGACGAATTCCATCGCCAGCCACGCCTGCCCGCTTGTAGCGACGCCGCCGTCGATCAATCGTGCGATATGCGGATGCTGCAGACGCGCGAGAATCTGGCGTTCGCGCCGGAAGCGCTCATCTAGCCCGAGTCCGGCGTAATCGGTGCGGATCAACTTCAGTGCGACCTGCTGCTCGAACGCGCCGTCATTGCGCTCGCCTTGGAAGACTTCGCCCATACCGCCACGGCCGATCTGACGCAGGACGCGAAACGGACCCAGTTGCACCGGCTTGTGCAACGCTTGTGGCGCTTCCAGATCGCGGATATCGAAGCGCTCGAACAGCGCCGCAACGCTGCTCGCGAGGCCGGGATCACGCGCAGCCAAGGCCGCCAATTCGCGAGTGCGGGCATCGGCATCAAGGTCAGCCAATCGGTGGAACTCGCTGCGAACGGCGGCGAATCCGGACGCGTCGCTGTCGGGCTCGGGTCTCATGTCGTTATCCGTACGCGCAACGGCGTCGCCAACTGACATCGCGATCAGCCGCCCAACTGCTGGCGCAACCAGGCGCGTGCCATCGCCCAATCGCGATACACGGTGCGCTCGTCGAGTCCGAGCAAGTTCGCGACTTCGCTCACTTCCAAGCCCCCGAAATAGCGCAGTTCGACCATCTCGGCGACGCGCGCATCGAGCACGGCGAGCTTGCGCAGGGCGTCGTCGAGCGCCGGGAGGTCGGTATTCACTTCCATCGCCAAGGCAGCCGCGTCAAGCATGTCAACGCGCTGCCAGTCACCACCGCGCTTGTCGCGCGACTTGGCGCGGGCACGATCAACCAACACCTGCCGCATCAGCTTCGCCGCAGTGGTGAAGAAATGCTTGCGGTTGGTGATGTCGAGCTTTTCCGCACCGAGCAGGCGCACGAACAGGTCGTTGACGAGCGCCGTCGGCTGCAGCGTGTCGTGGCCGATATTCGAGCGCAACTGCTGGGCCGCGAGCTTGCGCAAGTCGACATAGACCAGCGGCAGCAACGTTTCCAGCGCCAGTGCATCACCCTGCGCCCAGCGTTGAACCAGTTCGGTGACCTCGCTTGTGCTCATCGGATCCATGACCGTTGCGAGCACGCAGTTTAGCTACTCGCCAGCCGATGTCAGGTCGACGCGGAAACCGCGTATGTCCGATGACGCAGGCACCGTCGCCTGAGCAAGGCGCTGACATGTTCTCGAAAAGTTCTGCACGTTTGTTTGCGTTGACCGCGTGGGCCCTGCTCACCACGCTCGCCAGCACTGCGCTCGCCAGCGACGGCACGCCTGACCCGGGTTTCGGTTTCGCCGGAAACGGGCATTTCGGTGCGTGGTTCGACTACCTGCCGGGTGGCAGCGCCGGTGAAACTGCCACCGCAGTGATCGTGCATGAAGGCGGCTTCGTCACGGTCGTCGGTCACTTCCAGAAACCGGGCACGGACGACTTCGACTGCGGCATCGTGCGCACCCTGCCCAATGCCGGCGGTTACGACACCACGTTCATGCCGCCGAACGGCTATGGTCCACTCAGTTTCAACCTTGGCGGCAACAACGACGATGTCTGCCACGCCATGCTCAAGCTGGCCTTCAACGAGGTGTTGATCGCTGGCGGCAGCGGCATTCTGGCCGCGGGCGAGCGTGCCGGCACCCTGATCAAGCTGCTCGCCAACGGCAGCCTCGATCCGACGTTTTACGGCGACGGCATGTTCGACACGTCGAGCGACCTCGGGCTGAGCGAAGTCGGTGCGGCGATCACGTTCGAGCACATTTCCGCCAGCACCGGCAGCCCACGGGTCGTTGTCGCCGGCAACATCCTGCGCGACAGCGGCCTTTACAGCCGCGCCTTCGTGCTGGGATTGAACGGCTTCGCGGTCGACCCGGCGTTCAACGCGGGCGAGGCGCTGGAGATTGGCGACACCACTCTGCCCAGCCTGGCCCTCACCGCCGTGAAGGAAGACGCGCAACTCCGCGTGCATTTGCTGGGCTACGCGCTCGATCCGACCGACGTGGCTGGCGTCCCACATCACGGCTTGCTACTGCGGCTGCTGCCCAACGGCAGCCTCGATCCGACATTCAGCGACGATGGCCGCCTGGAGCTGCCGCAGTGCAGCGGTACCGGCGCGCTGACGTTCGACGCCAGCGGAATCCTCGTCGGCTGCGGTCCGCCTGACGGGGGGCCGTTGTCCGGCGTGTTGCGCCTGCATGCGGATGGCTCCGTCGACACCAGCTTCGGCCTCAATGGCCATGCGCCGATGCGCATGGAATCCTGGGACACCAATACCGGGCTGGGTGCCGGAATGGGACCACCGGTGGCGTTGCAGACGTTCAACGACGGCACGATTGTCGGCTTGGGCACCTATCTGGTGCGGCGCGAATCGGTGCCCGCGCAGGGCAGAACCGACCTGGCCGTGGCGCGGCTGCACGCCAATGGCCAGCCCGACACAAGTTTTGGCAGCTTCGACCGCGACGGCAACCCTCATGGCACGGCGCACTATCGCTTCGGTCAGCTGATCGACCGCGATGCCCGCAGCGAAACCGGCACCGCGATGACGCTCGACGAAGATGGCAGCTTGATCGTGGTCGGCAGCCGCTCGCGCAGTACGTCGCCTGGTGCGGCCGAGTTCCTCACTGCGCGCCTGTTCAACCGCGGTGAGGGCGTGTTCTCCAACGGCTTCGAATGAGTTCTTCAATCCGTGTCAGGTTTATCCCGATTGCGCGTATGTGCCGATGACCCCCATCGAGAGCGCATCGTCGTGACCTGCAAAATTCCTTCCCGCAAATGGCTTGCGCTGCTCGCTGCCAGCATCGCCCATCCGGTGTTCGCGGACGATGCCGTCGTCGGCAGCGGTTCCCCGCCTTCCTGCACCGAGCTCGCACTCGACACGGCCCTCGGGCAGTTGTATCCGGGCGCCAACTTTCCCGGCGGCGTGCTCAGTTTCAACTGCGGGCCGAATCCGGTCGTAATTCCGATCAGCACCCGCAAGTCGCTGACTGGTGCGACGATTGTCGATGGCGGCGGCCGCATCATCCTCGACGGCCAGAACGGCAGCGCGATCTTCGCCATCGACGGCACTGAGAGCCGTGTCGAGATCCGCGGCATGGACCTGTTCCGTGGGCGTGCGTTCAACAGTTTCGGTGGCGCGATCAATGTCGGCGCCGGCACCTCACTGTTGATCGCCGATTCGAAACTGCGCGCCTCGTTCGCGAGTCTTTCCGGCGGCGCCATCCATGTCGAACCCGGTGCGGGTGTTCGCATCGAACGGACACAACTGCTCGACAACACGGCAGCCAACGGCGGGGCAATTGCGTCGAATGGACCGGTCGTGCTGATCGACTGCACGCTTTCCGGCAATGCCGCGACCGGCAACGAAGGCGGTGCCGTGCAAGCCTGGTTCGGTGGTGTGACGGCGAGCGGCAGCCAGTTCCTCGGCAACAGCGCTCGCAATGGCGGTGCGCTGTTGTTGCGGGGTGGCCAGAGCACGATCACGGCCTCGGTGTTCGATGACAACAGCGCCATCGAACGTGGTGGCGCGATCGCCATGTACGAGGGTGCCCAGCTGCAAAGCGACCAGGCCAGGTTCCTGCGCAACTCGGCTGAACAAGGCGGCGCGTTGCATCTGGGCGGCACCGATACCGGCCCCGGGTCCGAGCCGGATGGGTTCGGCTCAGGTGCGCTCATGACGCGCGCAATCTTCGACGCCAATGAAGCGGGCCTGCAGGGTGGGGCCGTCGACGTGTTTGGCCCGCCCCCGGGCCATGGCGGCAAGATCGGAATTCTGGGCCTCAGAAACAGTACGCTGCACGCCAACTTGTCGCCGCTGGGTGGTGCCATCTGTTCGGCCGGTCAACTCATCGCCGAAGATGTGCGCTTTGAACGCAATGCGGCAAGCGTCGGCGGAGCAATCGCCTTGGTGCCCGTCTATCAGCTTGGCATGCAATTCCTCCTGGCGATGTCAAACCTGCATCGGGTCACGTTCCAGTCCAACACGGCGTCGCTTTATGGCGGCGCCATGCACATCCAGAGCGCGGTGCCGGTCTTTGACAGCGTGAACTTCGTCGGCAACAGCGCGCGCTTTGGTGCCGGCATCTTCGTGAATCAGTTCAGTACGCCGCTGCGCAACGCGTCGTTCGTCGACAATCTCGCCGTGGTCGACGGCGGCGGCATCTATGCCTGGAACGTCGGCAACCTCGTACTCGACAACCTGAGCTTCAGCGGCAACAAGACGTTTGAGCCCGGGGGTCGCGGTGGCGACGTCTTCGCCGACGCTACGAATCCGCCATTCACGCAGATGCAGATCACGCACAGCACGCTCTATGGCGCGGTCGCGAGCAGCGGCAGTGCCTTGTTCGCCAAAGGCACGGGGGCGCAGGTTTCCCTGCAGAACAGCCTCGTGAACGGTTTCGGCGTGGATACGTGCGCCGTCACCGGTGGCGCGGCGATCACCTCGGCCGGCGGCAACTTCATGCCAGGCGGGTGCAATCCGCTGCAGCCGACTGATGTCCCGATCAGCTCGGCCGGCGAACTCGGGCTCGGTGCCTTGACCAACAACGGCGCGTACCTCTATGCGCATGTGCCGATCGCCGGCAGTGCGGCAGTCGACCATGTCCCCTGCCCGCCAGAACGCGATGCCGATCAACGTAATCGACCCGCACCGATCGACGGCGACGGCAACGGCAGCGCGCTCTGCGACAGCGGCGCGATCGAACGGCAATTGGTCGAAGCACCGGCCGACATCGTCCTGCTCAAGGACGGCTTCGAACAAACGACGAACTGACCAGGAACCCGCCATGTGCCCACTGCAACGAACCCTCCTGCTCGCGCTGGCCAGCGCGACACTGTTGTCCTGCGACCGCGCGCCTGCGCCGACGGGCAGCCCAACCGAAGTGGTGGCGACATCGGCGCCGGTCCGCACCAACGCGCTGAGCATGCGCATCGACGGTACGCCCTGGACCGGCGATCACAATCTGTTCGGCGCGTTTCATCCCGCCGGTTACGACCGCGCGCTGATCATCGGCGGTTCGCACGGGCCGAAGGATCGGGACGAGCAGGTGTTCACGCTGAATCTCTATGGCATCGATGGGCCAGGGCATCGCATACGCCGACGGTGATCGAGGCGACTTTCTCCGGCACGCTGACCGCAAATGATGGCAGCCAGATCCAGATCAGCGAGGGGCAGTTCAGTTATCGCGAATGAGCGTTGACACCGGCCACTAAACCATTCGGCGATATCCTGCATCAGACGGCACTCGTCCATGATCCAGGATTCGGCCATGCATCGCCTGTTGTCCACCTTCGCCCTCGCCGTCGCCGCCTCGTCCACACTGGCCGCGGAAGCCCCGCTCGCGGTCACGCTCTCGACTGATCCCGCCACCGCCTATGTCGAGCACATGCCGGACGCGCAGCATCTGAACTTCGACCTGCTCGTCAAGAACAGCAGTGATGTCGCCGTCGATATCGACCGCATCGAACTGAGCGTGCTGGATCGCGATGGCAACCTGCTGTTGCAGCGTTTTATCGATGGCAATGGGGTGCGGCCCAGCATCGCCACGATTGGAGAACGCCACATCGAAGCCGGCGCAACGCTGATGCTGTTCAACCCGTTCCATACGCTGGCGAGCGAACTTGAGCTCGGCACCTTGCGCTTCCAGTTCGAGCTGTCGAATGCCGATGGCAGCCGCAGCACCAAGCAGTCGCTGGACATCAAGCCGATGGCCTATCGCAACCACGCCGACTACATCCTGCCGATCGGCGGCCGCATGCTCAACTACGACGGTCACGATGCACTCGGCCATCACCGTCGCTTCGACGTGCATTTCGCGCCGATCGCAGCGATGGGTTTCAAGCGCAACGCGATGCGCTACAGCTACGACTTCGTGCCGGTCGATGCGAGCGGTGCGATGAGCAAGGGTGAATTCGCCGACAACGCCAGCTGGTTCGGATTCGGCGACCCGATTCGCGCGATCGGTGATGGCGTCGTCGTCGCGATCGAGAACGCGCAAGCCGACGATCGCAAGTTCGATCAGAGCAAGCTCGCTGAGAACCGCATGGTGCTGTTCGGCAACTACGTCGTCGTCGATCACGGCCACCAGGAATTCGGCGTCTACGCGCATGCGCAATCGGGCAGTGTCGCGGTGAAAGTCGGCGACAAGGTCAAGCGCGGCCAGAGCATCGCCAAGATCGGCGCATCGGGCAGTGCATTCTTCCCGCATCTGCACTTCCATCTGCAGAACGGCCCGGACATGGATGCCGAAGCCCTGCCGTCCTACTTCAACAAATTCAGCCGCGTGCTCGGCGCGAAGCGCATCGCACGCAAGCAGGCCAGCGTCGACACCGGCGAAATCGTCGAAGCCGAGATCGTCGAAGCGGATTGAACTTGAGGCAGCTCACTCCATCCCGTCCGCAAACAACCAGCCGATATCGTTGTTCCAGCGCGCAAGCAAATCGAGGAAAGCCTGTGCCGTCTGTGTTGATGCGCCTTGCCCTTGCTGGTTGGCCTGATTGACGCCGTGGCAGCCGTCGCAGGCGCGTACTTCGCCGGGCTGCAGGGTGATCCAGAAGCGCTCGCGCACGATTGGCGTGCCGTTGCCGGCAGTGATCTGCCAGGCAAGGGCGCGACTGGCTGGCACGAACGCGGCGACTGAACCATCAAGCGCGATCGGTACGCTTGCGGTGGGGGCGCCGCCGGCCAGCGGCAAGTTGGCTGCGATCGCATTGGCATCGCGCATGAATTGCGCGAGCACGCGCCTGCCGTCCATCGCGTCGGTGTTGTTCTCACCGCGAATGCCGCGAATCTGGTCGCCCTGGAAAAACTGCATGTGCGCGATGTCGTAAACCGTGCCGAACGGTGCCGCCGGAGTTTGTCGTCCGCCACCCACCACTCGCAGGTTGAAAGGCTGCTGCTTGTCAAGTTCATCGCGGGCGGTGACGTCGCGCATCACCACAACGCCAAGTTGCTTCACCCGCAGATATTGCTTGAACGACGATTCCAAAACGTTGCGCTGCGCGTATGCGCTGATCTCCGGTGCGGCCGTCGCGGTGCCTGCGGACGGAGGCACCGCGCGCGCGATCACTTCGACCGCGCCTAGTTCCCAGAACTCGCCGTTGAAACTGACGAGCACATCCGGATCCCAATATTCCACCGAGCGCGTCATGCCATTGGTGAGCGGCAGGTTTGCAGCCTGGTAGCCATTGCCGGCAAGGCTCAGGTTGCGCAATCTGAACTTGTAGCGCGCATTCGGGCTGGCGCGCGTGCCGTCATTCCCGGCACCGGTCTGCACCGACGTGTGCGACGCGATCAGCGCGTTGTCGGCAAGCACAACCGGATTGCGATAGTGGCCACTGTGGTTTTCGGAGGCCACCGTGCCCTCGGTGTCGGGATGGGTGACATAGACCACCTGCACCGTCGCCGGATTCACGTTCGGCGCCGCATCGAGACGGATGATCTGTCCGGCATTCTGGGTATTGAATTCGGGGGAATCGACCGCGTAGTAGCGTCCGGGCGTGTTCGCGTCTTCATGCAATTGCAGGAAATTGAACGCCGGGTTGGTGTTGCTGCGTCCGGAATTCGCGCTGATGAACTGACCCAGGTTCGGATCGTTGTTGAAGCTGAGATTGAAGTAGCTGTGCAACTCGTGGCGACCGAGATGGTTCAGCGTTTCCTCGCCGGTGCCGTCCTGATGCACCTGCCATGGGAAAAAATGGTTCAACGAAAAACCTTCGATGCTGCTGCCGGCGACGGCGATGCGCGGTTCCGGAAACACTTCGCTGCGGCTGTTGGTCACCAATGAATTCGCCGCTTCGCTGCTGAAGTTGAAGGTGCCGTAGGTGTTGTTCACGCTGTCGTTTTGCTGGTCGCGCTGCAGATGGTCCCAGCGCGTGAACAGCACGCGGCCGAAGCTGTCGATGATTGGATCAAACGAACCCGAGGGTGAATGCTGCAGCAATTGCAGCTGTCCCGTCTGCGGATTCAATTTCCACAGCCCGGTCGGCGTCGGCGTCGATTCGTATTCGTCGTGTTGCGGATACAGGTGACGTTCGCCGTTGCGTGTGCGATCGGAAACGAAAATGATCTGGCCGTCTGAGGCGTAGACCGGCATCACGTTGTTGGTGTCGACCGGCTGGTTCGCGACCTTGCTGATCTGCACCGTCTCACCGACACCGAAGCCGGTGACTTCGTAGAGTTGGAAATAGGTCGTGACCCGCTGGTACTGCTGGATCGGCGCACCGATGACCATGCTGAACACGGCTTTCGTGCCGGACCAGTGCACCGCCGGATCACGCACCGCGATTGCATTCGCGCCCTGCATCACGCCGGCTTCGCCGTAACCGGCCTCGCGCGTCAGATTGCGCAGCGTGCCATTGCCATAGCGGATGTACAGGTCGCCGCCGCGACCGACGAGTTCGGTATTGCCGCGATGATTCGCGAAGACCGAACCGATCGCGGCGAAATCATCGGGAATCGGGAACTGGGTGACGAACAGGATCGGGTTCGGGGTCGTGACCTGCGCCTGCGAGACGCCCACGGCAAGCAGCAGCAACGCCCACGGGGCGTTCAACAAGATACGCATCTTCAGATCCCCAGTTCGTTGAATAGACATACGCGAAAACCGGGCAAAGGGTGACAGCGCCGGGAAAGTGCCGCTGTGATGTCAGTCGCGGCCCGCAAGCGGCGTATGCCTCATGGATCCCCGGAGACCCCCATGAACCCGAAGTTCTTGCCTGCCTTGTCAATGCTCCTGATGTTCGCCGGCGCTGCCCATGCGGCGCAGTTCATCGTCGATACCACCAGCGACGACGGCATGCTTCAGGCCTGCGTCGACGCCGTGCCCAACGACTGCTCGCTACGCGGCGCGATCGCCACGAGCAATGCCAGCGCAGGCGCGGACACGCTGAGTTTCGATATCCCGGACACCGATGCCGGCTTTGTCGCCGCGACCCAACACTGGCGCATTGCTGCGGCTACCGACCTGCCTGCGATCACGGCACCGCTCGTCATTGACGGCTACACCCAACCCGGCGCGGTGCCGAATGCGAACGCGCCCGGCAGCGCCATCGCGCACACGCTGAAGATCGAAGTGCGGGGCCCCGGTACCAGCAGCGCCGACGGACTGACCGCCTACGCCCCCTTGACCGTGCGCGGGCTGGCGCTGAACCGCTGGCGACGCGCAATTTTCCATTTCAATATGGGCCCGAACATCGTCGAGGGCAACTACATCGGCACCGACATCAGCGGCCAGATCGCCGAGCCGAACATCACCGGTGTGACCATCGGCGGCGACGTGCGTATCGGCGGCATTGATCCTGCGCAGGGCAATGTGATCGCGGCCAATCGCGACTACGGCCTGTCGAACCAGTACCAACTGGTCAAGGTCACGATCCAGGGCAACATCATCGGCGCCAGCGCAGACTTGACTGCCGTGCCCGGCCGCCAGGACTTCGGCATGTACCTGCTCGATCCGCGTGATGCCCTGATCGGCGGCACCACGGCCGCCGAAGGCAACGTCATTTCGGGCAATGGCTTCAGTGCCGTCGCGATTTCATCAAGCAATTTCCAGAGCGTCGACGGCGTTGCGCATGTGCGCGTGCAGGGCAATCGGGTCGGCGTCGGGTTGAATGATCGACCGATGGGCAATGGGCATTCGGTCGGCTACCCGACCATCCTGATCGGTCTCGGCGGCTATTGCCGCGCCGTCGTCGGCGGCAGTGCCCCGGGGGAAGGCAACCTCATTGCCCACAGCGCCGGCGCCGGCATTGCCATCGGCAGCTGCTGGAACGCGCAGATCCTCGGCAACCGCTTCCACGGCACGCGCGGCATTCCCATCGACCTTGCTGGCAGCAACTCATTTGATGGACCGACGGCGAATGACGCGGGCGACGGCGACGCGGGCGGGACCAATCCCGTCATCGCCGCCGGCGGCAATCGCCTGCAGAATTTCCCCGTGGTCACGTTGCCGCCAGGCTTTCTGCCCGGCGGTGGCGACGCCGCGACCATCGACTATGTGCTCGACAGCCTGCCCGGCAACAGCACCTACCCGATCACCGTGCAATTCCATCGTGCCGCCTGCGGTGGTGGCAGCGCAGAACTGCTGGCGGAGGCCGAGATCGACGAAATCAACGCCCAGCAACCGCTGCAGTTTCTGTTGAATGCCGGCGGCAATGTGCTGCCGCTCACTGTTACCGCCACCGACGCGCTGGGCAATACCAGCGAATTCGGCCCGGTCGTCGGCGAGACGGTGTTTGTCGATGGCTTCGAGGAGGAGCCGGCGAGTTTCAGTGTTGGAAGTTGCGGACGCTGACGGCTACACGCGCGGCGGCCGGTCCGGCGCCGACAGCGGCACGCGCATGACGAATTCACAACCCTGGCCTGGTGCCGTGTTCAATTCGATGCGGCCAGCAAGCATCTGCGTCACCAAATTGAACACGACGTGCAGACCGAGGCCAGAGCCGCCGCTGCCGCGCCGCGTCGTGAAAAAAGGCTCGAACGCGCGCGCCGCGACCGTCTCCGGCATGCCTTGACCATCATCGCGGTAGCGCAACACCAATGATTCGTCGTCACGTGTGGCACTGATCGTCATCTGCCCGGCATGACCTTCAATGAAGGCGTGAATCAGCGAATTGTTGATCAGATTGGTGATGATCTGGAACAGCGCGCCGGGATAGCTGTCGACTTCGATGCCTTCGGAACATTGGATCTGGAGCTGATGCGGCGTCGCCTTGAAGCTCGGCCGCAGTGCGGTGCGCACGTCTTCGAGAAAACCGCCAATTTCAAAACGCCGCCGCTGTTCGCTGGACTGATCGACCGCCACCTTCTTGAAGCTGTTGATCAAATGCAGCGCACGCTCGAGGCTGCCGAGGATCAGCCGCATCGACTCGTTGACGTTGTCGCGGAACAGCGGCAATTCACTCGCCTTCAATTGCTGTGCGTCGATGCGTGCCACCAGTAGTCGACTCGATTCCTGCAGATACGTCGCCGCGGTGACGGCGATGCCGATCGGCGTGTTCACCTCGTGCGCAATGCCGGCAACCAATCCCCCGAGCGAAGCCATTTTCTCGGCCTCGACCAGCTGCCGCTGCGTCCCCTTGAGCTCGCTCAAGGCCGCCTCGGCCCGATCTTTGGACGCGCGCAGTTCGGCAGTACGCCCATCAACGAGCGCCTGCAATTCTTGCGCCTGACGGCCGATGCGTGCGGTGCGCAGGCGGATGCCAGACCAAACCAGGGCCAGCAACGCAAACACCACCAACAGCGCAAACCACCACGTCTGCCAGAACGCCGGCAGCACGCGCACCGGAATCGCGAGCTCGTGCGGACTGAAGACGCCGCTGCGATTGCTGCCGCGCACGCGCATCACATAATTGCCGGGCCACAAGTTGCTGTAGGTGGCCACGCGATAGCTGGCGTCGGTTGCGGTCCAGCCCGGATCAAATCCCGACAGCTGATACGCATAGCGGTTGCGTTCCGGCGAACTCAGGTCGAGCGCCGAGAATTCGATACTGAAACCACGTTGCTCCGGTGCCAGTTGCAAACCTTCGGCCAGCGCGCCGAACGATTGCGAACGCCCGTCGATTCTCAGTTCAGTCGCGATCAGCGGCGGTGCATATGACCAAGGCGTGAATCCGGCCGGGTCGACCACCAGCAGACCCTTGCTGCCACCGAACAACAAGCGTCCATCGCGCGTTTTTGCGTAGGCGCGGAACCAGCCGGTGCCGAAGTCGACACCGTCGGCGCGCGTCAGCTCATTTACCTGACCGCTGGCCGGGTCGTAGAGGAACTCGTGCGTCCAGATGCGCCCGAGCGCGTCCTCGAGCAGGTTCGCGCCGAACGGGCGACCGGCGATCCCGAGCTGCACGCTGACCCGAACAAAACTCGTCGCGCCCTGCGCATCGAGCGACATGCGATGCAGACCCGCCGGGGTGTCGATCCAGAGTTGACCGAGATGATCGAACAGCAATCCGATCACGGTCAGGTGCACCAGTTCGCCACCGGGTATCGCCGTCACCTCGCGCAATTCGCTCGTACTGGACGACGTCGTGAACAGGCCCTTCTCGGTGCCCACCCAGATGCGACCATCGGCCGACTGCGCGATCGCGTTGACGTCGCCGCTGACGACCGCTCGGTCGGCGCCGCTCAGTCGTTCGATGTCCGGTCTCGCCGGCGACTTTCGGTACAGGCCATCTTCGGTGCCAATCCACAACTCGCCATCACGACCGACGAACAGCCGTCGCGCGCGCCCCTTGCCCGGCCGGTACACGGTAAAGCCCGGCGCAAGCGGGTCACGACGATAGAGGCCGGAATCGGTACCGATCCAGATCGCGCCATCGGGCGTCTGCGCCAGACCACCGACACGACCACCCTGCAGCGCGGCGGGATTGCCGGGGTCCGGCGCGTAGCCGTCGATCAGGCGCATCTGCCGGTCGAAAATCGCGACGCCATTTTCCTGCGTGCCGGCCAGAATGCGACCATCGGCCAACTCCAGCAGACTGCGTACATTCGGGTCGCTGAAGACGCCGCCATGGCCGGGGTCATGACGACGTACGCGCAGGCTGCGGTGACCGGGATCATGGCGTTGCATGCCGCCGCCATAGCCGCCGACCCAGACCAGATTGGCGCGATCGAGAAGCATGGCGCGCACTTCATTGCTGGCCAGGCTTGCGGTACGCGCAGGGTCATGGCGCAAGCGGCGCAACAGGCGACCGTCGTCCGCGTCGCGCACATCGATACCGCTCGCACGTCCGATCCAGACCTCGTGCGCCAGCGGTTGCACGGCCGAATAGACGGTGGCTGCGCGATCGATTCGGCCGGGATCTTGCGCAATTTCCCGTGCAGCGCCGGTTGCCGGGTCGACCAGAACCAGGTCGCCTTGCTGGGTGCCCACCCAGATGCGGCCATCCCGAGCCTGAAACAGACACCAGATGGTTTTGCCAGCCAACGAGCCGGGTGCCGCAGGATCGGAGTGGATCGGTTCGAAGGTGTCGCTGTCGGCACGTTTGCGCGCCAGGCCATTCCAGGTACCCACCCATAAACTGCCATCGCGATCGACCAGCAGCGACTGCGCCCGATCGTCGTTCGGCGCCAGCATCGAACCGTCGATGGCGCGAAAATTCGCGAAAGTATGCGTATCCGGATCGAGTCGGCTCAAACCGCCACCACGGTGGCCCACCCACAGCTTGCCGTCAACTGCTTCGGCGAGCGCCGTCACCGCACCCGAAGCGATGCCGGAAGGCTGCGCCGGGTCGTGCCGGAACGTGGTGAAGCGCTCCTGCTTCGGGTCATACACCGACAGACCATCGGCCTCGGTACCGACCCAGATGCGGCCGTCGCGCGCAAGCAGCAGGCTGCGCACGAAGTTGCCGCCGATCGATTGCGGATCGGTGTCGGCGTGAACATGGAAGCGGAAGCGGTAACCGTCGTAGCGAACCAGACCCGCAGGCGTACCGATCCAGATCATCCCGGCCGCATCTTCGATCAGGGATGAGACCACACCATCGGGGATCGACTCGGCATCGCCGATGCTGACGAATCCGGGCTCGTCGAGAGGCATCGTCAACGTCGGCACCGGTGATGCAAACAGCGACACCGACCCGAACAGGCCAATCCATCCCCACCGCCAAGCGTGTCCCCGGTTCATGGCCCGATCTTAGGGCGGAACGACACCGCCAATCCGCGGTTGCGCGCGCGAGTGGTTAACTATCGTCATCGGCCACTTTGGGCGCGCCTGCCTGACAACTCACCCTGATGCGCGGAGGTGCCCATGGCAGTCGACGAATGGGCGTGTACTGCCACAAATGCATGGCGTCGCCCCCAAGTCCTTCGGCTTGCCCCAACTGGACCGGAACCATGCGTCCTGCGCCTTCTCGGCGATCATGTTGAGGCTGATCGGTACATCCTTGAAGCGGGTTTTGCTGGTGTCGTCGAAGACGTCCAGGGTTGGCACGCGCCGCGCATTGACGAAGCCGCAGGTCTTGAGAAACCAGGTGAGAAAGTCCTCGTTGAATCCGACCTGATGGTAATCGTAGGCATCGAAATGGCCGCCGAAGATCATGCGCATGAGCAGGAACCGTTCCTCGACAGCATGCGCGTTCTTCTCGGTGATCAGCCGACCGAGGATGTCCATGTCCGGCACACTGATCATCACCCGTCCGCCTGGCACCAGCACGCGCAGCCATTCGCGCAGGGTCTGTGCAAGCTCGTCCCTGTAGTCGAGATGCTCGACCACATGCGACGCGTAGATCGTCGTGAACGTGCTCTCGGCAAATGCGGACAGGTCACGGGCATCGCCGATGTGATCGACTTCGGGCGCCGGCACGGCATTCAGCACCTCCCATTCCGGAACCCGAATTTTTCCACCCACATGCAATTGTCGTCGTGCCGACATCGTCGAAATTTCCCGCATTTATCGTCTTCATCATTCACCAATCATGCGCACGTCGCAACGTCGGCGATGGTGCCGCCTGCATCTCGAACGTCGGGAGGCGCGCTAAACTGTGTCGATGAAAAAAGCCAGCAGCACCCGCGAGTTCGCACTCGCATCCGATGACGGCGAACGCCTCGCCAATCTGGCCGGACCGGTCGAAGCCCACCTACGCCAGATCGAGTCCCGGCTCGGCATCGAAGTCGCCAATCGCGGCGCGACGTTTCGTCTCAGCGGTTCGATGGCCGCCATCAAGCGGGGCGAACGCGTCATCCACGCGCTGTTCGATGCCAGCGCCGTTGAGGTGATCTCGTCGCACCAGGTGCATTTGGCCTTGAATGAGGTCGGCGCCGATGTCCAGGCCGAGCGATCCGCGCCGGAAGCACAAGACGTGACGATCAAGGTCAAGCGCGGCCTGGTGCGTGGACGCGGCAACAACCAGCAGCGCTATCTGCACGCCATTGCACGCCACGACATCTGCTTCGGCATCGGCCCGGCCGGCACCGGCAAGACCTATCTTGCGGTGGCGAGCGCCGTCGATGCGCTGGAGAGCAATCGCGTGCAGCGCGTGATCCTTGCGCGCCCGGCGGTGGAAGCCGGCGAGAAGCTCGGCTTCCTGCCCGGCGACCTGTCGCAAAAAGTCGATCCGTATCTGCGCCCGCTGTACGACGCGCTCTACGAAATGCTCGGCTTCGACCGCGTCGCGAAACTCATCGAGCGCAATGTCATCGAGGTCGCGCCACTTGCCTACATGAGGGGACGCACGCTCAACGACGCTTTCGTGATCCTCGACGAGGCGCAGAACACCACGGTCGAACAGATGAAGATGTTCCTGACGCGCATCGGCTTCGGCTCGGTGGCGGTGATCACTGGCGACATCACCCAGGTCGATCTGCCCAAGCACATCACGTCGGGATTGCGGCACGCGATGGGCGTATTGCACAAGGTCGACGGCATCAGTTTCACCTTGTTCGATGCCCGCGATGTCGTGCGCCATCCGCTCGTGCAGCGCATCGTGATGGCCTATGAGAGAGTCGAAAACGACATGCTCGCAAACAAGGCGCGGGAATGACGGCACTGCTCCTGCATGCGCGCAGCGAAGTCGGCTGGAAGGGCATACCGGCACCGCGTTCGTTCCGGGCATGGATCGAGCTCGCGCTGCGCGGCGCCCAGCGCCGAGGCGCGACAGAACTGAGTCTGCTGATCGTCGATGCGACGGCCGGCGCCGAACTCAACCGCGACTATCGTGGCCGCGACTACGCCACGAATGTGCTGTCGTTTCAGGTCGAGTTGCCGCCGGGCGTGAAATCGCCGCTGATCGGCGACCTCGCGGTCTGCGCACCGGTGGTGGCACGCGAGGCGCAGGAACAGGGCAAGTCGCTGCGCGATCATTACGCGCACATGGTCATCCATGGCACCCTGCATCTGATCGGGTACGACCATATCGACGACGCCGATGCTGTCGCGATGGAAGCACTGGAAACAAAACTGCTGGCCACACTCGGCATCGCCGATCCCTACGCAGCGCGCGATTGATCGATCACCCTCGTCCATCATCGAGACCAATTCAAACCATGACCCAAATTCCGCTGCACGCCGACCGCGATCTCGCCCGCCGACTCGAACGCAGCGAAGGCCTCGCCTGCGCTGCCATCGTGCAGTCGCGCGCCAAAGTACAACCGGAATCGAAGTCCTGCTGGCATGACTTCGGCGGCTGTTGCGCGATGTTCGACGGCCCCGATTCGCCAATGACCCAGGCCTTCGGTCATGGCCTGTTCGACGATCCGCAAGGCCATGAACTCGATGCCATCGAAGCGTTTTTCCATGGCAACGGCAGCAAGGCCGTGCTCGAGATGTCGCCACTCGCGGGCCTTGAGGTGATCGGACGACTGCAGTCGCGCAATTACCGCATCGTCGAAATGAGCTCGGTGCTTTGTCGACCGTCCGCTGGCGGCGTGCAACGTGCGCCAACGATGGCCGCATCATTGACTGTGCGTGTCATCGATCAGCACGAGAGCGCCATGTGGGCGCAGGTCGCGGCGAGTGGCTGGGGCAGCGAATCCGACGAGGTCGCGCGCTTCATCCTCGAACTCGGCCAAGCCATCGTGCCGGCCAAAGGCATGGTCAGCTTCATCGCCGAACTCGACGGCCAACCGGTCGCCAGCGCATCGTTGTTTCTCAACCATCACACCGACACCGATGGCGTTGCACTGTTGGCAGGCGCAAGCACGGTGCCAACCGCTCGCAACCAGGGCGCGCAAACCGCCCTGCTCGCCGCCCGCCTCGCCTACGCCGCCGACCACGCCTGCCCGCTCGCGATGATGGGCACCGAACCCGGAAGTGCCTCGCAACGCAACGCCGAACGCCAAGGCTTCCACATCGCCTATACGCGGATGAAGTGGCGGGAGGGAACATAGAAAAAACAACCAGGTGCGCCGTGGCGCACCTGCGGAAATCATGAACTTCGCGGATCGCGTTACTCGAATCCGTCCTTGAACACGTCGTCAGCGGCAACATCATTGTCGGTGATGTTGGCGACGATGCCCGCCACAACCACGGCACCGTAACCGCCGCCGCTGGCGCTGTGCCCGATATTGCCGGTATGCGCGCCCTCGACATTGGCGTCATCCACCGCGGTGACCGTTACCGTCTGCGGATTGCTCCAGGTGCCGGTGGTGAAGGTCAGCGGATTCGGCGATACGGTCACCTGCGCATCCGGACTCAGCGCGATGCTGACGTCGCCCGAGGGCAGCGCATTCAGGACCACGGTGTAGCTGTCGGTCGCTCCACCCTCGAACACGCTGGTGCTGCCGGCCGATTCGACGATGGACACGCCCGGCGGCGCGTTGCAACTGCCCGATCCGCTGCTGCATACCGCTGGCGCCATGGTGGCGGTGAGTCGCGTGCCGGGCGCCAGGTTTGCATTGTTCAACGCGAATTGCGTGAACACGGTGCCGGTGCTCGCCGCCTGAACGCCAATCGTCGCGCCCGCGCCATTGCTGGACGCGCCGGCACCGTTGAGCAGATAGATGTAGTCGAAGCTGTTCGAACCTTCGTGCAGCACAATCGCTGCGCGGTTGTTCGTCGCGATCACGCCGTCGCCCCGAATGCGGCCACGCCACTCGATGATCCAGTCGCGATTCGGCGCCACACCCTCGACCTTGGTGTAGATGCCCGCGCCAGCGGCCGCACCACCACCGGCGACATCCATCCGCCAGTCATCCCATTGCAGAAACAGGGTGGGCTCGGCGGCCGGGAAGACGCCCTGGCCGTTGCCGATTCCAGGCGTCGGCAAGCCGGTGTTCGCAGCGTCCGGCGCACCTTGCGTCGCCCGGCGTTGCAAATTGCCGTTCGTGCTCGCGCGCAGCATCGTGCCGGCCGGATAGTTCGTCCCGTAAATACTGAATGCGAAGGGCGTTGTCAGCGTGACGATGGGTTCCGACGCCGCGTCACTGGCATCGCTTCCGACGACGAATACGCCGTCATTGGGCAGGGTCGCGCCGCTTGACGCGGTGAAGCTGTAGTTCGTCGCGGCGGGCTGTCCCACCGAGAGCGCCAGCGGCGCGATGTAGGGCGACCCACCGCCGGTGTAGCTCACCGTCAGCGTCAGGTTGATCGTGCTGAAGCACTGCAGCGCACCGTCCGTGCCGATTTCGAAGGGCGTGAGCGTGGTGCGGGTTTCGCCGGGCGGGATATCGGCGAACACCGCATTCGCCTGGGTGATGGCCACATTCGGCGTCGCCGTCGACAGCACGGCACTGACTGCAGTGGCTGGCACATTGCCGTTGTTGCGCACGCTGACGTTGAGCTGATTGCATTCATTCGGCTCGACCAGCGCGTTGCCGGCAATCACCGCGCTGCCGGTGGTGGTCAACAGCACCTGCGGTGCCGCGACATTGAGCGTGAACTCGCCGAGCGCACGTGCGCCGCAACTGTCATTCGCCGTGACGCGCAGGACATGGTTGCCGACGGTGGTACTGCCGGTCGTCGTCAAGGTGACGGTGCCATCACTGGCGATCGTGGCGGTACCGCCACCAGGCAGGCTCGCGGGCGATACCGTCAACGGCAACAACAAATTGGCGTTGCCGTCGGACACCAACGGCGAGGGCATGACCACACGCACGTCGTTGAACGTCATGTTGGTATTGGCGTAGCTGCCGAGTTCGGGCACCAGATTGCTGCCGACCAGCACATTGAGCGCGGTACTGCTGGTCGCGCCGGCGCTGTCGGTGACAGTGAGCAGCAGCGGATAGGCCTTGCTGCCCGTGGTCGGCGCGACCAGCGTGCAGGCAGCCGTCGCGTTCAAGGTGACGCTGCCATTGTTGTTGACGACGCTCACCGAGAGTTCCGGTGGCGCACCACTGATCGCGACGAGCAAGGCGCCAGCGGCATCCTGGTTGTCGCTGACCGTGGCGACGACGGCGCTTGCCGTCGGACTGCCCTGACGCGTGCTGAGGGTCTGCGCCAGCACGATCGACGGTGCCACGTTCGCCCCGGTGATGTTGAAGTTCTGGTCGGAGACGTCGAAGAACACATTGCCGACGGCTTCGACGCGCACACGCGCCTGCGTGGTCGCGCCGGTGTTCGCGGGAATCGTCACCGACTCGCTGCCATCGTTCGCGGTGTTCGCCGCGAGCTCGACCGGCCAGCTGTAACCGCCATCCAGCGACAGCGTGATGCGCACGTTCGCGGTGTTGACGCCAGCCGCGGTGGTGTTCGCGACATTCCAGGTGACATTGGTATTGCCGCCTGCCACGACGTTCACGGCAGTGTTCGGTGCGGTGACGACAAAAGGCCCTGCTGCGGTGGTGACGCTGACCGCGGTGAGGGCTTCGTTCGTACCCCCGCCACCGGCTCGGTTGTCGCGCACCGTGACGCGGAAATTGAGCGTGCGATTGGTATTTGGCAACAGTTCCCCGGCGAACCAGTCCGGTGCCAGCGTCCCTTCCACTGGTGCACGCTGGGGTACCGCATTCGCGTTGTTCAGGATGTAGCGCAAGCTCGGAAAGATGCGTGTTGCGCCGAGCGTCGGCGCGAAGGAGCGGAACAGCGGGCCGCTGCCGGCATCCGCCAATACGCCTTCCGCATTCGCCGCGCCGAGATTGAATTGTTCCCACAAATACGTGAGCGTCTCACCATCGCCGTCGCTGCCGCTGGCGGTCAGCGCGAACGGCGTCTGTTGCGGAATGGTGAGCACGGCGGCTGTGCTGACGGCGGGCACCGCATTGCCGGTCGCCGTCTGCGCTGCGCAGCCGTTGCCGGAACCGGCCGTGGTGAACGCGAGGATCTCGTTCAGGCTGACGCGATGGAAATAGTCCTCGCTGTTCGGCTGCAGGTCATCATTGCCACAAATGCCGGCGTAGGCCTGGATGGTGATGCCGCTCCCCGGTTCATAAGCGGTCGTCCCACTGCGGTTGCCGCCGCTGCAGTTGTTGCCGACGGAAGCAGGGATGCCGCCACCATTAAAAGTGTGGTTGCCGGAGAATTGGTGTCCCATCTCATGCGCGACATAATCGATGTCGAAACCATCGCCGACCGGAGCCGAAGAACCCGTGAGGCCGCGCGCCTTGGACGTGGTGCAGACAACACCGAGACCCGCCACACCGCCGCCGCCGGTACCGACGAGATGGCCGATGTCGTAATTGGCCGCGCCGATGACGGTGTTGATCGTGGTCTGGTTTGCAGCCAGATCGCCCGACGTGTTGGCGTAGGGATCGCTCACAGCGTTGGTGTAGACGATCGCATCGTTGTTCGCGACGAGGACCATGCGCACACTGACTTCGCGCTCATAGATGCCATTGACGCGATTCATCGTGGTCACGATAGCCGCCAGTCCGTCGATCACGCGCCCGCCGTGGAAAGCGGTGAATTCGCCGGTCGCTGCAACAGCGAGTCGGTAGGTGCGCAGGGTCGCGCCCGAGGATACTTTGGCGACCACGCGGTTCAGTTCGGGGCTGCTCCGGTCCTGCGGCAAATCAGCGCCGGTGACCGAGCAGGTCCGCCGCTTGTCGCTGTGGTGATCGCGCTTGCGATAGGCGATGTAATGCTGATCGTCGCCGGGCTGGTAGGGATCGATGTAACTCGTGCCCTCCCAGGAAATGATCTGGGCATGAAAGCCGGCCGGCGTGATGTCGAAACGCAGCGTCGCGCTCGGATCGTCGACGCCTTGCCCGAGGAAGGTGCGGATCTGCGGGAATCGTGCCGCCAGTGCGGGTTCCATGATCGGCGACTCGACGATCCGGAATGCGCTGAATCGGCCATCGGACAGCGGCAACGAAATCTGGGCCGTGCTCGTGCGCAATGCGCCCGGACTTTCGGCGGGAGCGCGTGCCAATGCCGCCTCCAGCTGACCACGATTCAGTACCATGCTGCGATAGCGCAGCGGCACGATCTGACGCGCGTTCGGCGTGCGCGCAATCGCCGCCTCCGGAATCTCGCGCCAGACGCCGTCGGCTGACAATTCAGCCGCTTGCAGGGCAACCGTGCCGAACGCGGACGCCAACATAACGAGAGCGAACGATGCGCCACTGCGCACCCGAGAAAAACTGAAGTGACCCATAAGCTTTCCCCTGATCGACGGCGTCAACCGCGAAGCATGGGTTCAGGTGAACATGAATGCAACGGTCGCACGAAAGGGGTGCGGCCGATTAACCAAATCTCAACGCCCTTCGATCGTGGTGTCGCGCTTCTCGCGCTCCGGCATCTCACGTTCGCCGTGTTCGATGAACCAGACGTACTCGGCGATATTCGTCGCGTGGTCGCCGATGCGTTCGATGTTCTTCGCCGCGAACAGCAGATGCGTGCAAGCGGTGATGTTGCGCGCGTCTTCCATCATGTAGGTGAGCAGGCTGCGAAACAGCTGGGTGTACTCGGCGTCGAGTTCGGCGTCGCGTGCGCGCACTTTCATTGCGCGCTCGGCATCGCGTTCGCGGTACGCGACCAGGGTTTCCGCAACGAGCTCTCCCGCCAATTGCGCGAGCGAGGCGAGCGCGCGTGACGCCGCGATCTGCGGCGCACCCTGCAGCGCCAGCGTGCGTTTCGCAACATTCTTGGCGTAGTCACCGATGCGTTCGATGTCGGCGCTGATGCGCAGCGCGGCCATCACTTCGCGCAGGTCGCGGGCCATCGGCTGGCGCAGCGCGAGCAGCCGGATCACGTCCTGGCTGACATCGTGTTCAAGCTGATCGATTTCGGCATCGGCCGCCATCACTGCGCGTGCGGCAACGGCATCGCGTGCATCGAGCGCTTTCGCGGCGGCACGCAGCTGTGCACACGACAGGTCGCCCATGCGCGCGATCTCGTTGGTCAGGCGCTTCAGTTCGTTGTCGTAACTCTTGACGATATGGTCTTGCGGCATCGCGGTGTCCTCAGCCTTCGGATGATCAGCCAAAGCGGCCGGTGATGTAGTCCTCGGTCTGCTGCTTCGAGGGCTGGGTGAAGATCTTTTCGGTGACGCCGTGCTCGATCAGCTCGCCGAGGTACATGAAGGCGGTGAAGTCGGAACAACGTGCAGCTTGCTGCATGTTGTGGGTGACGATCAGGATGGTGAAGTCGTTGCGCAGGTCGGCGATCAGCTGTTCGATCTTGCCGGTCGCGATCGGGTCCAGCGCCGAGGTCGGTTCGTCGAGCAACAACACATCGGGCTTGAGCGCGATGGCGCGCGCGATGCACAGGCGCTGCTGCTGGCCACCGGACAAACCCATGCCGCTTTGCTTCAGCTTGTCCTTGGCCTCGTCCCACAACGCCGCCTGGCGCAGGGCCTGCTCGACGCGGATGTCCATGTCGGCGCGACTGAGTTTCTCGTAGTGCTTGATGCCATAAGCGATGTTGTCGTAGATCGACATCGGAAACGGCACCGGCTTCTGGAACACCATGCCGACCTTGGCGCGCAGGCGATTCACCGAGTAGCGTGCATCCAGGATGTTCTCGCCATCGAGCAGCACCTGGCCGCTCGCCTTCAGGCCCGGGTAGATCGAGTAGATGCGGTTGAACACACGCAGCAGCGTGCTCTTGCCGCAGCCGCTCGGGCCGATCATCGCGGTGACGCGCTTCTCCGGCACGTTCAACGAAACGTTCTTGATCGCCTGGAAGTCGCCGTAGTGGAAATCGAGACCACGCACGGACAGCTTGGTCGCGGTCGCCTGTGCGTCGCCGCGCGCGGCGGCGACCTGGGTGCGGAGTTCAGTCATGGGCCGGTCTCTTCTTCAGGATCACGAGGCGTGCAAACAGCGACAGCAGCAACACAAAGGTGGTGACCAGGAATGCACCGGCCCAGGCCAGCGCATGCCAGTCGTCGAACGGGCTCATCGCGTACTGGAAGATCACCACCGGCGCGCTCGCGATCGGCTCGCTCAGGTCAGCGCTCCAGTACTGGTTGTTCAAGGACGTGAACAGCAGCGGCGCGGTTTCACCGCTGATGCGTGCGAGTGCGAGCAGCACGCCCGTGGTGATGCCCGGGGCCGCGGCACGATAGAGGATCTGCATTGTCACCTTCCACTGCGGAATACCGAGTGAGAGTGCGGCCTCGCGCATCTGCGAGGGCACCAGACGCAACATTTCATCGGTGGTACGCACCACTACCGGCAGCACCAGAAAAGTCAGCGTGAGCGCGCCGGCAAACCCGGAGAAGCCGCCCATTGGACGCACCACCAACGTATAGACGAACAGTCCGAGCACGATCGACGGCGCCGAAAGCAGAATGTCGTTGACGAAGCGGATGGTTTCGCCGATCCAGTGCCGGTCCGCATATTCAGCGACGAAAGTGCCGGCCGCGATGCCGATCGGCGTACCGACCATGATCGCGAGACCGCACATCACCGCACTGCCAAAAAGCGCATTGGCGAGACCGCCGACTTCACCCGGCGGCGGTGTCATTTCAGTGAACAGCGCCAGATTCATTGCCGCCAGACCATTGCTGAAAGTCGTCCACAGGATCCAGAACAGAAAGGTCAATCCAACCACTGCGGCACAGCCCGACAACATCAAAGCCAGGCCGTTGATGATGCGGCGCTTCAGGAAGAGCACGTCGCTGGAATGCATCAGCCACCTTCCCGGCGCGCGAGACGGCGCAGCATCAGCTTCGCGATCGCGAGCACGACGAAGGTAACGACGAACAACAGGAAACCGAGCGCGATCAGCGACGAGCGATACAGGTCGGTATCGGCTTCGGTGAATTCGTTGGCAATGGTCGCGGCGATCGAGTTGCCGGGCATCAGTAGCGAAGCCGACAGTTCATGCGCATTGCCGAGCACGAAAGTCACCGCCATGGTTTCGCCAAGGGCGCGACCGAGCCCGAGGAAGATGCCACCGATCACCGCCGAGCGCGTGTACGGCAAGACCACATCCCAGACCACTTCCCAGCGCGTCGAACCGAGTGCGTACGCGGATTCCTTCAACCGCGTCGGCACCGTCAAAAACACTTCGCGCATCACCGAGGCGATGAACGGAATCACCATGATTGCGAGCACGAAACCCGCCGTCAGCGTGCCGATGCCGAGCGGCGGGCCGGCAAACAGCGGGCCAATCAATGGCCATTGCCCGAGATTGGCATCGATCCACGGATAGACATGCTCGGCCAGCATCGGCACGAACACGAACAGACCCCACATGCCATAGATGATTGATGGAATGCCGGCGAGCAGTTCGATCGCGGTGCCGACCGGCGTACGCATCCAGCCCGGCGCGACTTCAGTCAGGAACAAGGCGATGCCGAAACTGATCGGCACCGCGAGAATCATTGCAATCGCGGCAGTGACGAGCGTGCCGTAGATCGGCACCAGCGCGCCGAACTGCTGCCCGATCGAGTCCCAGTCGCTGCTGGTGACGAAGCTCAGGCCGAAGGTCTGAAACGCTTCGCGCCCGCCCCACAACATCGACAGCGCAGCGCCGCCGAGCGCGAGCAGCACAAAAAATCCGGCGGCCGCGACCAGTCCGCGGAAACGCCGATCGTGCCGCGCGTCACGCGCAGCACGATGTTCGATCGCGGCGAGCAGGTTTTCTTGCATCGATTCAGTCCCAGTGGCCCTTTTTCCCAACTCCTCCCCTTCGCGCAGCGAGGGGGAGGTCGGGAGGGGGTCGCTCTACAGCGATGCCGCAAGCGACCCCACCCCAGCCCTCCCCTCCGCGCTTCGCGCGCAAGGGAGGGAGATGCGCAGACTCAATACTTCAACGCCTGGGTCCAATGTGCCTTCGCCTGCGCCTGCACCTTGGCCGGCAGCGAGACGTAATGCAATTTGCTGGCTTGCGCCGCGCCATTGGCGAACACCCAGTCGAAATAAGCAAGCGCGGCCTTGGCGTTCTCGGCCGACTTCGGTTGCTTGGCCATCATCACGAACACGGTCGCGGCGATTGGCCAGGCGCCATCGCCAGGCGCATTGGTGATGACCAGGTTGAAGTCGACGGCCTTGTCCCAGTCGGCGCTGTCGGCGGCGGCCTGGAAGCTCGCTTCGTTCGGTGCGACGAATTTGCCGGCCGCGTTCTGCAGCATCGCGTAGCTCATCTTGCTTTGCAGCGCGTAGGTCAGTTCGACGTAGCCGATGCCGCCTTTGATCTGTTTCACATAGGCCGCGACACCTTCATTGCCCTTGCCGCCAATGCCGGCCGGCCAGCGCACGGTGATGCCTTCGCCTGCCTTGGTCTTCCATTCCGGACTGACCTTGGACAGATAGTTGGTGAAATTGAACGTGGTGCCGGAGCCATCCGAACGATGCACGATGGTGATCGCCTGATCCGGCAGCGTGAGCCCGGGATTCATGGCCGCGATTGCGGGCGCGTTCCAGCGCTTGATCTTGCCGAGGAAGATGTCGGCGAGCACGGCGCCATTGAAGCGGATGCCGCCCGGCGTCACACCAGCGACATTCACCACCGGGACCACGCCGCCAATCACCAGCGGAAACTGCACCAGCGAACTGGCACTCAATTCAGCGGCATTCAGCGGTTTGTCGGACGCGCCGAAATCGACGGTCTTGGCCTTGATCTGGGCGATACCGCCGCCGGACCCGATCGCCTGATAGTTGATCTTGGTCTTGGTTGCAGCGCGATAGTCCGCCGACCACTTGGCCATCACCGGATAGACGAAGGTGGAACCGGCACCGACGACATCGGCGGCGTGCGCGATCGAGCAGGCGCTGAACGCGAACAACGCGGCCAGCAGTTTGTGTTTCAGGGAAGGCGTCATGAGGGTCTCGATCAGAACATGAACTGGAAGCGCGCGTTGACAATGCTCGGGTCATCCGAAATGCCACGGCGCTTGCTGCTGACTTGAGTGTAATCGAGTACGAACTTGAAGTTGACGCGCCAATACCAGTTCGCGCCGACCGTCCAGTTCTGTTCTTCACCACCCAGCACCGCGCCGTCGTCGAGATCAATGGCGGAGTAGCGCAGACCGAGTTCCAGCGCGCCCTTGGCCGGGTCATTCGGCACCGGATAGCTGAACATGCCCTGCCGGTAGGTCTTCATCTCGCCGGTGACAAACCAGGTGCCATAGACGTAGTAACCATCGGCGCTGAAGTTGTCGAAGTTGGCACCGCGCGACAAATCGGCGCGGATGTATTCGCCCTGCACCGCCCACGGGCCGTTCGAATACGACGCTTCCAGCCCGATCTGGGAGTTGCGATCGGCAGACGCCAGCGCACCGGTGTCGACCAGCCGGAAGTTCGCGAGATCGGCTTCCGGGCGCGCCGAGAAGCGGCCGATGTCCTGATACTGCTTCTGCGACGACACGGCGATGCCAAAGTGCAGGGTTTCCTCGAGTTCGTTGATCGGCGCGTAGGTGCCGCGCACAACGACGCCGGTGCCCTTGCCCTGGTTGTTGTTGATTTCGCGGTCGTAGACACCGCCGGACAGGGTCCAGTCGGCACCGAAGCGCATGTAGTCGACACCCAGACGACGGCCGATCGCGAAGGCATTCGGCAGCGCGCGTGCGGCAAAGTCGATGCTTCGGGTCGTAATCAACTCTTCCAGATTCATGTTCTGCTTGTACTGGCCAATGCGGATCTGGCCATCGGGGCCCATCATGAATTTGCCGTAGACATCGAGCCAGCGCTTCGACTTCGGGTCATAGCCCATGTAGAACTCGGTGTTCTTGTCATTTTTCAGGCGAATGATGATTTCCGAGCGACGGAATTCCGAGCCGTCGGCGAAATCCTTCACATCGTCATTGAAGCGGCTGTAATCGGTCTGCAACACACCGTCTACAAAAGCGTCGTAATTGCCGATACGGTCGAACTGGAACTCGGCGTGAGCCGGCAGAGCGAAGGCGCAGGCAATCGCCAGCGCCGCGAAACGGCATGAATGTGACATTGGGGAGACCTTTTGGTGACGGGACGCCGCGCACTCTATTGCCGATATTTGACGGCTTTATGACAGTCACAAAGATGGCGGCGCAGTGCGCCCTAGTAGTATCGTCCTTACTGGCATGCCTCGAAATCGAGGCCATCGACAAAAATCTGGTCGGTCACGCGTGTCACGGTGAAGGCGTCCGTCGTCGCCTCCGACTCGAGTACATTCGAGACAAGATCTGTCGCCCCACTGTTCATCCCAAGCACCAGTCCGTCATCGCTCATCGCATACATGAACGAGTAGCTGTTGGCGGTTTGACCGGGAAAGCCGACTCGCGGCGAAACCAGACTGGTCTTACCCGCGCAGCGATCGAAAAGGAATACGTCGCTATAGTCATTGCTGTCGTTTCCCGGTTCGACAAACGCAGTACCACGACTGTGGAAAGCGATGTGTCGTCCATCCGGGGTCATTTGCAGGCCATGGGCGCCCTGTGCAGTCTGGCCATCCGTTGCAACCGACAGAATTCGCGAGCGGCCAGTGAAGCGATCGAACAACATGAGATCGGGAGTCTCGAACCCGACATCAATGACACCCGCGACGATATCGGTGGCCGTCGACGTGTACGCGACCCAACGACCACCTTTGCTGATGACCCCATATTGAGAATTATTGTTGGCGACTTGATTCGATTGCGCGCTTGATCGCGATATCAGCTCTCGGCTGCCTGAATTGCCGTCAAACACAAACATGTCGAACATGTAGCCATTGTCGAAAATGCCGGGAGCAATATTGTTTGCCTGTGAAGAAAACAGCACCAGATTTCCATCTGCGCTGATCGATTGCAGCTCCGAGCAGCCGTTGGCGGTGGCTTGGGTGTAGCCGACACGATGAGAGACCAATTGCATCGTGTTGCTAATTCGGTGATAGCGATACACATCCTCGCAGTTGTTGTTGTCGGTCAAGCCGGGTATCAGATCGCTGGCCCAAGAGCGGAACGCGACAAACGCGCCATCATCACTAACAAGAGCATGGTAGGAGTCTTGGATCTGATTCGGGTCCGACGGAAATGCTGGGCGAGAGACATAGCTCGAAGTGTCAGTACCCCGGTCATAGAGAAACACATCGATGGCGTTGTCAGCGGTCATTCCCGGGACGATGTCATTGGATCCACTCGAATAGGCAATCCAACGCCCATCAGCACTGATAGAAGCTACCTCCCCGTGATCCCGCCAGTTCGCGTTCGCGTGGTGCCTTGAGATCAGACGCGTCGTCGCATTCAGCCGATCATAGAGAAATACGCTCCAGCCCCAAGGTTGGCCCACGAGACCTGGGATCACGTCGGCGGCCTGGCTGGTGAAGGCGATCCAACGGCCGTCGGCGGAAATAAAATTGAACGGCCACCCGCTCGAATAAGACGGCACAAGGCTTGCAATCTGGGTAATCGTCCCGGTCGATCGTTGCACCAGGAACAACTCACGATCGCCCTTCTCAGGGGTCTGATTTGGCGCGAGATCGTTGGCCGTCGACTCCATTAAACTGAATTCGCCATCCGCACTGGTGCGCTCAAAGGTGCTGTTTCCGTCAGCTGCCACGATACCCGGCATTCGCTTTCGCGAGATCGCTTGCGAGCTGCTGCTGGCCTTGTCGAATACAAACGTATCCAGGCGCAAGCTCGTATCGCTGATGGCCGCATCAATTCCGCGTGCATCACTGCTGAACACTGCAAATGACCCATCACTCGCGATATCGCCGGCGTAAGACTGGCCAGAAGCCGTGGTCAGATTGCTGGTCGAAACGTGAGAGACCAAGGACATCGCCTGTGTCAGTCGATCGAACAGGAAAACATCCCAGCTCCCGAAGGTGGCCGCCTCGACAACGCCAGCGACCAAGTCTCCCGCGGTACTGCTCAGCAACAGGTACCGGCCATCGTCCGACATCGCAGTGACCCGTGTCGTTCGATCCGCGGTCACGGTCGCACTTGCAGCCGAGCGCGAAACCAGTTTGGTTATCCCAGTGACACGGTCGAAGACAAAGCTGTCCCACGTCGTATTCGTGTCGGACACGCCGGCAATGAGATCGGTCGCCTTGGAATGAAACGCGATCGTGTTGCCATCCTCCGACAATTGACTGGCATACGTCACGTTGTTTGCAGTCGCTGCCGGTGAAGACGCCGCATGGGAAACCAGTCGCATTGACCCGTCAGCGCGTGCATACGCAAACAGGTCGGCATCGTAGCCAACATCAATTTGATTCGGGACCAGATTCGTCGCGTAGCTATGTAGCAGCATGACCGAACCATCATTGCTTATCGCACTTACGTACGAACTGCCATCAGTGGGAAGCAGGGGTTGCCCCGCGGCATGAGTGATCTTGGTCGTCGCACCGCTGGCGCGATTCACGAGATAGACGTCAGTGCGACTGGAGCCGTCAGACTGGCCATTTGGATCCAGCACGTCGCCGGCCGATGACGAATACCCAATCCACTCACCATTTCGGCTGATCTTGGCGTCGACAAAATAGACAGTCGAGGCTGCTGCTACGAGCGGCGCTCCTGCCCGATGCGAAATCAGCGTGGTCACATCGCTCGGCACGTCGTAAAGAAAGGCATCACTCACGCCATTCGTATCGGTGACGCCTGCCATCACATTTGTTGCTGAGGACTCGAACAAGGCAAATCGCCCATCGCCACTCAACTCTCCCGCAACTGAATAGCCGTCAGCTGTCGAGAATGCACTCGACGCAGTGCGTGACAACAATCGGACTTCGCCGCTGATTCGATCAAACAGGAAGACATCCTTGGCGTCATTCAAGTCGGATTGCGCCGGTACAAGATTTGTTGCGGCGCTCTCGAACAATATCCAGCGCCCATCATCGCTCATGTCAATTACGAGTGATTCGCCGTTCGCCGCCCACGTTGAATGCCCCGGCACATGCGAAACCAGCGTGGTTTGCTCGCTTTCGCGATCGAAAAGAAAGATATCTTGGGTCTGATTGTTGTCGACGCCCGACTCGATCAGGTTCGTCGCACTGCTGATGAGCGCGACCCAGCGATCGTCGCCGCTGACGATATAGCTGTCGGTCTCGCCATTGCCGGTATCGCTCGCCATACCAACTGAAACTTGACGCACATCGATGGTGTCGCCAATAGCAGAGAAAGCAGAAATCGCCAGAAAGGCGAGCAGCATCGAGCGATGCCGCAAAGTAAGCATTGGCATGGAAGTTTCCATCGAGGATGACGGATTGTAACAGGGACTCCCAAAGTCGAATTCACCGCCCACGTCGGTACAACAAATTTGGTCGAACTGACGCTTGTTTCGGGCTTAGCTTCCCAACCGGTAGAATCGCGCCCATGGATATTTTTCTGAACGGCAACCCGCAGCCGCTGCGTGACGGGGCCGATGTCGCTGAGTTGTTGCAGGTCTCGGGTTACGCCGACAAGCGTGTGGCAGTCGAGGTGAATCTGATGATCGTGCCGAAATCGCAGCATGCCGGGCATGCACTGTGCGCGGGTGATCGGGTGGAAATCGTGCACGCCATTGGTGGCGGCTGAACATTGTGGCGGCGGAAGGATGAGGATGAATTCGATGCAAGATGATGTGCTGGTGATTGCCGGCAAGACCTACCGCTCGCGCCTGCTGACCGGCACCGGCAAGTTCAAGGATCTGGACGAGACGCGACTGGCAACCGAAGCCGCCGGTGCCGAGATCGTGACCGTGGCGATTCGGCGCAGCAACATCGGCCAGAACCCGAATGAGCCGAACCTGCTCGATGTGCTGCCGCCCTCGCGCTACACCATCCTGCCGAACACCGCCGGCTGCTACACCTGCGACGACGCGGTGCGCACCTGCCGACTGGCGCGCGAATTGCTCGACGGCCACACCCTGGTGAAACTGGAAGTGCTGGCCGACCCGAAGACCCTGTTCCCGGACATCGTCGAAACCCTCAAGGCGACCGAGATTCTGGTGCGCGAAGGTTTCCAGGTGATGGTTTATACCAATGACGATCCGATCATCGCCAAGCGTCTGGAGGAGATGGGCTGTGTCGCGGTGATGCCGCTGGCGGCCCCGATCGGCTCGGGGCTCGGCATTCGCAACCCTTACAACATCCTGACCATCGTCGAGAACGCGAAAGTGCCGATCCTGGTCGATGCCGGTGTTGGCACCGCGTCGGACGCGGCGATCGCGATGGAACTGGGCTGTGACGGCGTGCTGATGAACACCGCGATCGCCGGCGCGAAAAATCCGGTATTGATGGCGAGCGCAATGCGCAAGGCGATCGAAGCTGGACGCGAAGCCTTCCTCGCCGGACGCATTCCGCGCAAACGCTTCGCCTCGGCATCGAGCCCGATTGATGGGCATTTTTTATAGACGCGCATGTCCTCTGGCCCCTCCACTTCGCGTAGCGAGGGGGAGGCAGGGAGGGGGTCGCACTTCGGTACGACGAACAGAGACCCCACCCCAGCCCTCCCCTCGCTGCGCGAAGGGAGGGAGACAAGCATGACCCTCGGAATCGCGCATGCAGCAAGCACACCAATGACCCACCAAGAACCACCACGGCGCGAAATCAAGAGCTTCGTCAAGCGCATCGGGCGCATGACTGCGGGCCAGAAGCGTGCGATCGATGACCTTTGGCCGCGTTACGGGCTCGACTACACCGGCACGCCGCGCGATCTGCAGGCAGCCTTCGGCAACGCCGCACCGGTGGTGCTGGAAATCGGTTTCGGCAATGGCGAAGCGCTGTTCGCGGCCGCGACATCGGATCCGGCGCGCAATTATCTTGGCATCGAAGTGCATGAACCCGGTGTCGGTCGCGTACTCAAGGATGCCGCAGCCGCGGAACTGACCAACCTGCGCGTGATGCGCGTCGATGCCGTCGACGTGCTGCGCAACGAAATCGCCGATGCCGCGCTCGCCGAATTGCGCCTGTATTTCCCCGACCCCTGGCACAAGTTCAAGCATCACAAGCGCCGCATCGTGCAGCCAGCCTTCGTCGAACTGGTTGCCGCGAAACTCAAGCCGGACGGCCTGTTCCACCTCGCCACCGACTGGGCACCTTACGCGGAACACATGTTCGACGTGCTCGAAGCCAGCGCGCAGTTCCGCAACCAGCTCGGACCGCGCGCGATCGCGCCGCGCCCGGAATGGCGCATCGAGACGCACTTCCAGAAGCGCGGCGAGCGCCTCGGGCACGGGGTGTTCGACTTGCTCTATCTGCGGCGCTGACTGCATGAAGATTCACTGACGTGGATTGCGGACGGGTTCCGGCAGCGCACCGCTCGGGGCTACACTCAGGCAGCGTCCACTTCCTAAGCCGCAATCAACAACAATGCTCAGCGGCCTGACACTCTCCGGCGAAATGCTGCTCGTGCTCGGACTGACCGTGTTCACACTGGTCATGTTCATGCTCGACTGGGTGCGCGCCGACATCATTGCCCTGCTGGTGCTGGTCGCGCTCGGCATCACCGGCATTGTGCCCACCGACCAGTTGTTCGACGGCTTCGCCGGCAATGCCGTCATCGCGATCATGGCGACGATGATTCTCGGCGCGGGACTCGATCGCACCGGCGTGCTGAATTCCGCGGCCTCGTTCATGTTGCGCCTGTCCAATGGCGACGAGCGCCGGCTGCTGCTCGTGCTGTGCGGCATCACTGGCCTGGTTTCTTCGGTCATGCAGAATCCGGCGGTGGCCGCCCTGTTCTTGCCGGTGGTCGCACGCATTTCCTCGCGCACCGGTTTGCCCTTGTCGCGACTACTGTTCCCGATGGCGAGCTGCATCATTCTCGGTGGCACGCTGACCATGGTTGGCAATTCACCGCAGATCCTGCTCAATGACCTGATCTTGTCGGTCAACCGCAATCTGCCCTCCGGTGCCGACACCATCGAACCGTTTTCGATGTTCAGCGTGTTGCCCATCGGCGCGGCCCTGTTGCTGTCCGGTCTCGCCTATTTCCACTGGTGGTGGCCGAAGCTGATGCCGGCACGCGATGACGAACGCCAGGTGGTGACGCCGGGTGCGACCGCCAGCTATTTCGAGAGCACCTATGGCATCGAAGGTGAAGTCGTCGAGCTGATGCTGACTGCGGAAAGCGACCTGATCGGCCTGTCGATTGCGGAAGTCGAGGCGCGCGCCGGCACGCCCCTGATTCTGGCGATCCAGTCCGGCGATGACGCGCGATTGGCACCACCGGCCGATGAAGTGCTTTGGGCCAACACCATTATCGGCGTGCTCGGGCCGCGGGCTCGCATCGTCGAATGGGCCGAGCTGCACGGCCTCGGCGTGCTCGCCGAGACCCGCAATTTTGGCGCCATGCTGAACCCGACACGTGCCGGCATCGCTGAAGGCGTGATCCCGCCAAACTCGCGCTTCGTCGGCCAGCGCGTGGGTGAACTGCGGCTGCGCAAGCGCTTCGGCATTTCGGTTCTGGCCGTCAATCGCGGTGAAAAGATCTGGCGCGACGATCTGCGTTCGCGCACCCTGCGTCAGGGCGACACGCTTGTCTTCCACGGCGCGTGGCGTGATCTTGCCCATGCCTCGGAAGAACACGATTTCGTTGTCGTCACCGACTATCCGAAAGAGGAGGAGCGGCCACATCGGGTGAAGCATGCCGTCGGCTTTTTCCTGCTTGCCATGGTGTTGGCCCTGCTGTCCGACCTGCCGTTGCCGGTGGCCTTGCTCGCGGGCGCCGTCGGCATGTTGCTGACCGGCGTGCTGAACATGGACGAGGCCTACCGCGCGATCAACTGGAAAACCATTCTGATCATGGCTTCGCTGATTCCGCTCGGTTGGGCGATGGATTCGACCGGCGCCGCGAGCTGGATTGCGCAGGAGATCCTCGACGTGCTCGGCGACGTGCCGATCTGGGCGCTGCAACTCGCGCTCGTCATTCTCACCAGCGTGTTCGCGCAAGTCATGTCCAACGTCGGCGCGACCGTGGTCATGGTGCCGATGGCGATCAATATCGCGCTCGCGGCGAATACCGATCCGACGCCATTCGCGTTGCTGGTCACGCTGGCGGCATCGAACAATTTCACCAGCACGACCAATCCGGTGTTGTCGCTGGTCGCGAGCCCGGCGAGTTATCGCAATCAGGATCTGGTGCGGGCCGGTGCGCCGCTGACGGTGATCTTCGCCATCGTCAGCATCGTCATGGTGAATCTGATTTATTGAGCCGAATGTTCAGTCGTGCCCGAGCACGACAGCGTCGTCCTCGATGCGTAGCGCGATCGGCACCAGGCCGTTGCCGCGACACGGGCCTGACGTGCAAAATCCGCTATCTAGCTTGAACATCGCGCCATGCGCAGCGCACACCAGATGGCCTTGCTCAATCAGGAATCTGCCTGGCGCCCAGTCCAGTCGGCGCAAGGCATGCGGGCATTCGTTGTGGTAGCCGAGCACGCGATCGCCGACGCGCACCAGGATGATGTCGAAGCCGCCGGTAGCCGAGGGCAGATGCGCACCGATGGCACCGCCTTCGGGAATCTCAGCGATCGCGATCCGGCGAATGGCCTCGATTTCGCCCTGATCTGCATGGCTTTCGTTCATGTCCTTTGGAATCCTTTGCATCATGCTAGGCACACTTTCCGGGAATGATGCCATGTCGACGCTTGCGAGCCTGTTCCGCCCCCTCTTCACGCTCCTGAAGATGTTGCTGATCGCGGCAATCGCCTTCGGTGCACTGGCTTTCGGGACACTCGTCGCCATCACCATCTTCATCGGCGTGACCCTATCGCGCCTGCTGCGCGGCAACGGCGACGGCACGACCAGCAACAACGAGCGCGTCTTCGATGCCGAGTACGAAGTCGTACGCAAACCCGGCAGCGGCGTGTTGACCCCGATCGAGCGCAATCGCGACTGATTGTCCGACCGCATTGCGCTCCAAATTGACTCTGTCCTGATGTCGATTGCTTTGCCTACAGAACATGCGCATCGCGAACGCTGGCTGATCGGGCTCGCGCTGGCATCGCTATACATTGTCTGGGGCTCGACCTACCTCGCGATCAAATGGGCACTGGTCGGTTTTTCGCCATTCGGCATGGCGGCGATTCGTTTCGCATGCGCCGGCCTGCTGTTCTTCGGCTGGTTGCGCCTGCGCGGTGTCGCGGCGCCAACCTGGGCGCAATGGAAGAACATGATGGTGATGGGCACGCTCCTGCTCGGCGGCGGCAACGGTCTGGTCTGCTACGCCGAGCAGCATGTCGGATCCGGCCTTACCGCCGTTGCGATCGCCAGCATGCCGCTGTGGGCGGCGATGTTCGGCGCGATGTACGGCCGCTGGCCAACACGGCGCGAAGGCATCGGCCTCGCGATCGGCTTCGTTGGGGTGATCCTGTTGAACAGCGGCGGCGATCTTGCTGCAAACCCTGCCGGCGCGATCGCGTTGCTGATTTCGCCAATCTGCTGGGCGTTCGGTTCGGTCTGGAGTCGCGGCCGTGACCTGCCGAGTCCGATGATGAGCACGGCCGCGCAAATGCTGGTCGCGGCGCCGGTGCTGACGATCATGGCGACGATCCACGGCGATCCCTGGATCAAGCCCGGCATCGACGCCCTCGCCATCGGTTCGCTGATCTATCTCGCGATCGCCGGCTCGATCCTCGGTTTCGGCGCCTACGTGTATCTGCTCGACAAGACGCGTCCGGCCATCGCCACCAGTTATGCCTACGTGAATCCGCCGATCGCGGTGCTGTTCGGCGTCATGCTCGGCGGCGAGACCCTGCATCGCCTCGATCTGGTGGCGATGGCGATCATTCTCGCCGGCGTCGTGATGATCACCTTCAAACGCAGTTGATCGCTGCGATCAGTCCAGTGCGCCCGCAAGCAGGGCTGCATTGAACAGTGATCGCGACTCGTTTTCTTCAAGCGCCCGTGTCCAGCGCGGCATGCTCGCCACCCACGCGGTGATGCGCAGCGGCAGATTGCGGTCACCGGCATCCACCGCCGCCTGGATCGCCGCGATCTCGCGATCGGCGGCGCGCAATCCGGATCGCGCTGCGACCAGGTCCGCAGCGCCATACCGCTCATCGATCAAGCCCAGCGCCGAACGCGCGCTGGCAAGCATCAACCGCGTCGCGGCGGCGTCTTCTGCGACATGCGCGAACAATGCCGCCTGCATCGCCGCGCGCGCGTCGGCGAGACCATCAGCGAGACGAATCGGCCGGACGGCGGTGGCGGGACACCCATCCGGTGACAACGCACGCACATAGTCGCCGACACTCGCCAGCACCAGCGACGACGGTTTGGGCCCATCGAACTCGGCTTCGATCAATCCGCTGATGAACCGATCCAACGTGGTATCGCCGACCGCTCGGGACACTTTCAGCGCCTCCGGCGCCGCACTCAAGTCCGGGATCGCGACCGGATTGTCGACGCGGTCACCGCGATGCGAACTCATCAATGAACTGGTGACATCCGCAGTGCCGGGCGCACCCGACAAACCCGGAAACCGGAAATCGGGATGGCCGCGGCCGTTGCGATGACAGCTGTTGCAGGACAGGCCAGCACGCGCCGCTTGCCCGCCCAACAAAAGCGGCGTGCGAAACGCGGCGCGGCCAATCGCGATGCGCTGGATCAAGGCGGCGTCAGTCTGCGGCAACAGGCACTCGGTCGGCGCAGACGTCAGCGCCTGCAACTGGCGATCCGGCGGCAGCCAGCGCGCCGCGCGCAGCGGTGGCTCGGCAGCAGCCGCGGCAAATGCCGCGACCGCCAAAAGCGCAGCGCTCAGGACGCGTCGGCGCGACCGTTCGCGATCCATCGCCGCAGTTCATCCGCTTCGGCGCAACCGAACTGGCAAACCTGGTCGAGCTTGGCCAGCATGCGCGTCGCTGCCACCAGATCGCCGCGCTCGACCATCAACTCACCGTAGTACTCGAGTGCACCGCGATGTTCCGGTGCCGCCGCCAGCGCTTGCCGATAGTAGCGTTCGGCGAGATCGAATCGACCGAGCTTGCGTTGCGAGAAACCGATGTAGGTGAGGATGTCCGGATGCGGCCCGAACACGCGCGCCGACTGCGCCAGCGCATCCAGAGCTTCGTCGTATCGGCGCTCGTTGATCAGGGCCACAGCCGCAAGATAGGCACGATCGCCCTGTGCCGAATCCGCCATCAGAAAATCGTTCACGGCGGCCGGCACCTGCGATGTTTCCGGCGACTTCAGGGCAGCTTCGACGAGCGCAATCGCCGCCTTCAGGTCCGCCGCCTGCGCGCAGGAATCCGCGCACTTCCCGGCACGGTCACGCAACTCGGCGAGCACTTTCTCGGCGTCCTTGGTCTTGCCGAGCTTGATCTGCGCCAGCGCCAGTTCCTGATGCGCCAGGATCAGGTCCGGATTGTATTTGACGGCTTTCTCGAAATGACGCCGCGCGTCCTTGGTCTTGCCGAGGCCGGCCTTGGCCATGCCGGCAAGCAGGTTCGTGTTGGCGTCGCGCGGGATGACCTGCAACACACGAGCGAAGGCGCGGCTTGCGGCCGCATATTTCTGCTTCAGCAACGCCTCCTGACCGTTCTTGAATTCGACACTGATATCAAAGCGCGCCGAGCTGTTGCTCGGTGGCACACCGGCCGCACTACCGCCGCCGCTGCCGGTACCCGCCGCGCTCGCCGCACCCACACCAATCGCCAACAGCGCGATCAGGAAACATCGCATTCTTGCTGCACTCTGCATGACCATGATTCCCCAAAAGATACGGACGAGCGCGACACTACATCCAGGCAACGGACGATTTGAAGGTGGCTGATGGACCACTGCTCTGGTTTGCGTCGTCAAAGCCGGTCGAGCTACGTCCAAGTGATATTCTACGGGCCAGCCATATTGGTCGATACTGGTGAATGCCATGAAAACCACTTTGGAACTGTCCGACGACCTGATTGCCCGCTCTCGGCGCATCCAAAAGCGCGATGGCGTGACGCTCAAGGCCATGGTTGAGGAAGGCCTGAGGCTCGCCATCGAAAAACGTTCGATGCCGTCCAAGTATGTGTTCCAACCGGTTTTCGGTGGGCGCGGCTGGCTCACCGATGAAGCCGAACGCGCTGGCGGCTTGAGCGCCGTGCTGCGCGAAGTCAACGAAAGATGATTGCGATCGAGACGAATCTGCTGGTCTACGCGCACCAGACCGACAGCCCACATCGCGACGCTGCGGTGGCGGCGATCCGGCCGGTCGTGGAAGGCCGCACACCGTGGGCGCTGCCATGGCCGTGTGTGCACGAATTCTATGGCGTCGTCACGCATAGCCGCTTCAAGGTGCCATCGAAACCCACCGAGGCACTGGGCATGATCGCGGCCCTGCTGGCGTCGCCCTCGGTGCAGGTCATTGGCGAGTCACCGAATCATTTCGAACTGCTATCCGAGCTCATTCTCAATGGCAGGATCAGCGGCCCCATGGTGCATGACGCGCGCATTGCGGCGATTTGTCTCAGCCACGGCGTGCGTGAACTGTGGAGCTGCGACCGAGATTTCTCGCGCTTTCCCGGGATCAAGGTGCGCAATCCGCTGGTGACCTGAATCGATCAGCCCTGACCACGCCATTTGTCGATGCGCAGCAGCGGATCGATGGTGATGCTCTCGGCCTCGTTCATCAGTTGCACCGAGCGGTCTTCGATCATGCATTGCAAACGCATGCTGCGACCGAGCAAGGACAGCATCGCGGCGCAGGATTCCGCCGGCAGGTCGACCACGCTCAGATTCTTGCAACGCCCTAGCGCGGCGGCGTTCTTGTCCCACCAGATCTGCGCACCGCGACCGCTGTAGGTGTAAACGACGACTTGCCGCGCGCGCCCGCAGGCACGCCGGATGCGCGCCTCCTCGGGCTGGCCGACCTCGATCCACAGATCGATATCACCGGTCAGATCACGCTGCCACAGATCCGGTTCGTCTTCGCTGCTCAGTCCACGCCCGAAGCTCAGCGCCTCATGCGCATTCAGCGCAAACGCCAGCATCCGCACCAGCATCCGCTCCTCGGTTTCCGACGGATGCAAGGCCAGGGTCAGATTGTGCGTGGCGTAGTAGTGGCGATCGAGGTCGGAGACCTGCAATTCGACCTTGTAAACGGTGGATTTCGGGGACATGCGCGGATCTCTAGGTCAATGCCCGCGCCATCGGCGAGCGGCGCATTAGAACATCTGGCAACGTGATTCGAGCGGATTCGCGAGGATCGCCCCAGTAAGCGTCGGCAAGATCCAGCACGAAACGCTGATAAGCGTGAGGACGTGCGTTGCCATACCGGCCAGCGGTCACTTGGGCAGCGGGCGCAAGCGGATCTTGTCGTTGTCGACGACAACGAACTGGCCGACAAACTGTTTCTGATCGTGCATCAATGCGGCAACGCGCCCAGCGAGTTCAAGCGGCGAAGTGGCATTCAACCGCAACAACACGACGCACGTCGGCGCAGGTTCACCGCGGGCAAAAATCAGCTCGCCGAAATCATGATCAAAACTCAACAGCCAGCGCTGCTCCAATCGAGCGCGTCGCAACAATTCACGGTCTGGAGTACGTGGCATTGACTCGGATGCCGAAAGCACATCGAACCCCGACTCGCGCAGTGCGCGCACCACCGGCATCGGAATGTTTTCGTCAGCCAGCAGCGCGACGCTCACGCCGCCGCCTTGCCGATGGCGGCGTAGCGCTCCTCACGCAACACTTCGGCGGCGAATGCCAGCGCAGCACGAATGTCGTCAGCAACCAATTGCGGATAGGACTCCAGCAATTGTTCGATCGTCCAACCCTGCCCCAGCCAGTTCAGAATCAACTCAACAGCGATTCGCGTACCGCGTATCGCTGGCTTCCCCGCGAGTATCTCGGGATCGGTCTCAATGTGATTTTGCCAGTTCATGACACTTCCGAAAGTCGCGCCTGCAAGCGGCGAGTTCATTCTAACGGGGCTTGATCAAGCCCGCAGGTCAACCAAAGCGCAACGTGGCGACGGCACCGCGGGTTTCGCCTGGTGCGAGGCTGACATGCCAACCGTACAGATCGCAGAGGCGGCGCACGATCGCGAGACCGAGGCCGGCGCCTTTGCCGGTGGCGCCTTCGCCGCGAACACCGCGCGTGAACAGGTGCTCGGCGTCCTTGGCGTCGATGCCGGGGCCTTCGTCTTCGACGCGTACTTCATGGGCATCGACGACCACGCGTACTTCGCCCTGGGCGGTGTAGCGGATGGCGTTACCGACGAGATTGGACAGCGCGACCGCGAGCACTGCGGCCGGCGCATCGACATTGACGGCACCGGTGGCGACGCGAACCACCGTCAGCTCGATCGGCTTGGTACCGACCTGTGCGCGCTGCGTTTCGACGACCTGGTCGACGACCGCCATCACGTCGGTGTGCTCGCTGTGTGCCGGCAACTGGCGTTCGTTGCGTGACAGCAGCAACAGCGCCTCGATCAACTCGTTCGACTGACGCGCCGCGCGGTCGATGCGCAGCAGCCGCTGCCGGGTTTTCTCGGGCAGGTCGTTCTGCGACAGCATCAGCTCGGTGGCGCCGCGGATCACCGCCACCGGTGTGCGCAATTCGTGCGAGACATCGGCATTGAATTCGCGGTCGCGGATGACCAGTGCGGTCAGCTTGCCGGCGTATTCGTCGAGGGTCGCGGCCAGTTGTCCCACTTCGTCGCTCGCGAAATGAGGTGCCAGTTGTTCGAGGCCGCCGCCACGGAATTTCGCGAGTCGATCGGCGAGATCGGCGACCGGCGCCATCACCCGTGAAGCCGACCAGAACGCGATCAACGCCGACAGCCCGGCAAACAGCACGACAACAAGAATCAGGCCCAGCGTCAGACGATTGCGCAGGCGCAATTCATGGGAAATGTCGTATTGCAGGAAATACCAGGTGCTGCCGGATTTGCGCACCGCGAGTTTGTAGGCCACCGGGCCGCCACTCTGGGTGTCGTCGGTGATCGTGTGCACGCCGTCGGGCAGATCACGCCACTTCAAGGGCACATTGGCGCGTTTGTTCTCGCTGAACGAGAAACCGGTGATGCGCGAGAAAGCCGGCTGGGCGTCCGGGTCGCGCTCAAGTGCACGCGCGTGGCTTTCGGCTTCGAAGCTGAGCTGGCGGCCAATCAACTGGTCTTCGAGGTAACCGCGCAATGAAACCACGGCCAGCGCGAACGCCGCCGTCAGCACGCTGCCGAACAGGAAAAACGACAGGATGATGCGGCTTCTAAGCCGGCGTCGATAACGCATCCGGGTCGCTCAAGCTGTAACCGATGCCGTGGCGGGTGTGGATCATCGGCTTGCCGAAAGGCTTGTCGATCGCCGCCCGCAAGCCATGGATATGCACGCGCAGCGAATCGCTGTCGGGCAATTCCTCACCCCAGACACGCAGCTCCATCTCGCGCCGCGTCACCACCGACGGCGAAGATTCCATCAGCGACTGCAGCAGCTTCAAGCCGATTGGATTCAACGTGATCGCCTTGCCCGCACGCGCAATCTGCAGGGTGTCGAGGTTGTAGTTGAGATCGCCAACCGTGAGCACGCGCGAACTCGGCGCACGGCCGCGTTTGCCGAGCACATTCAGCCGCGCTTCAATTTCCTGAAGCGCAAAGGGTTTGACCATGTAGTCGTCGGCACCGCTTTCGAATCCTGCGAGTTTCTGATCGAGCGCGTCGCGCGCGGTCAGCATCAGGATCGGCGTATGCCGGTGCGACTCGGCGCGCAGCCGCTTGCATACCTGCAGCCCGTCCATGCCCGGCAACGTGAGATCGAGCACGATCACGTCGAAGGGCTCACGCAGGGCGAGATTGAGCCCGCTGACCCCGTCTCCGGCGAAATCGACGACGTGGCCCTTGTCGGCCAGATAGTCGCCGAGATTGGCGGCGAGATCGGAATTGTCTTCAATGACGAGGATATGCATGGGCGGAGGATAGGCCGTAGGCGACACCAGATGAAAGCAGCACCAAAGAAAAAGCCCAAGGTAGTTCCGAGGAACCGCCTTGGGCTCAAGCTACTGCCCCGATTACCGTAATCTGCATGCGATCCGATTGGAAGCGTGCGCAGGTCTTGGTGAGGTGACTCTAGTCGCGGGCTGATTAAATCGATGTTAAGCGCGGCGCGGCTTCGGCTTTCTCTTTGCTGCCGCCTTGCTGCCGGATTTCACGGACTTGCGCGGATGCAGCACCGCGAGTGCTTCGGCGCGACGTTGCGCACGCGTTTCCACTTGACGCACGCGCCGCTCCAAGTAGGCAATGATCGCGCCGGCGACATCAACACCGCTCGCCTTCTCGATGCCCTCGAGTCCGGGCGACGAATTGACCTCGAGCACCAGCGGGCCGCGTTTCGACCGCAACAAGTCGACGCCGGCAATGCCGAGCCCCATCACCGCAGCAGCGCGGATCGCGGCATCGGTCTCGGCGGCAGTCAGTGTCGTCGCCTCGGCCGAGCCGCCTCGATGCAGGTTGGAGCGGAATTCGCCAGCCTTGGCCTGACGCCGCATCGACGCGATCACCTTGCCGCCGACAACGAAGCAGCGCACGTCGGCTCCCTTGGCTTCGCCGATGAATTCCTGCACCAGAAAATTCGCGTACAGGCCACGGAAGGCCTCGATCACCGAGCGCGAACCGGACATCGTCTCCGCCAGCACGACGCCTTGCCCCTGCGCGCCCTCGACGAGCTTGATCACATGCGGCGGCTTGCCGAGCATCGCCAGCAGGTCAGTGGTGTCGTCCGGGTTGTCGCCAAATACCGTGCTCGGCAGGCCGAGATCCTGTTGCGCCAGCAATTGCAGGCAGCGCAACTTGTCGCGCGCACGCAGCACCGCGTCCGACTTGTTCGGCGTGAACACATCCATCATTTCGAATTGCCGCAGCACTGCCGTGCCGTAGCGGGTGATCGACGCGCCGATGCGCGGAATCACCGCATCGAAACCGGGCAGGTCCTTGCCCTTGTAGTGCATGCCGAAGCGGCCGGCGTCGATGCGCATGTAGCAGCGCAGCGGGTCGAGCACGCGCACCGTGTGGTGGCGTTCGCGCGCCGCTTCAACCAGACGATGCGTCGAATACAAACGGCTGTTGCGCGAGAGGATGGCGATCTTCATGCGGTGGCGTCCTGCTTGCGCTTGCGGGTTCCGGGTTTGCTGCCGAGTACGAACGAACGCATCGGATCGACGATGATGCGCCCGGCCATCGCAGTGCGACCAAGCAGCATCGGGAACAGCATGCCACGGCGATTGGTCAGATTGGTTTCGATCGGCAATTCTTCGTCACCGATGCGCACATGGGTGCGAATGAACGGACGCAGGGCTTGAGAGCCGCCGGAATCGGTCACCCGGCGGCGGTCGGACAGCGGCGCCTCGAACCAGCGCGCCAGTCGCCCCGAGCGGGTCGAGGGATCGAGCGCGAAGCGTACCCAGGTCACACCGTCACGCTCGAATTCCTCGATCGCTTCGACATGCAGACTGGACGAACGCGCCCCGGTGTCGATTTTCGCCTTGATCGCGCGCACGCCGAAATCAGGCAGGGCCAGCCATTCACGCCAACCGAGTACGCGCGCTCCAGCATTCGGATCAGGTTCGGACACGGCGCTCTCGTTGGCCCACTGGAGCGGGTGAAGGGAATCGAACCCTCGTCAGTAGCTTGGGAAGCTACAGCTCTACCATTGAGCTACACCCGCAGTGCACCGAGATTATCGTGACATCGTGCGTCGCGGCGCAACGACTTGGCGATTGCGACGGCCAATTGTGACTTGGCGATTGCGCGCCGCTGCCGCAGAATCCATCGCATGCCCATCTCCGCCCATCGTTTCGCGAATATCTGCCGCAACTTTCTGTTCCTGACTTCACTATCCGCCGCGCCGATCCTGGCGAACGCGGCGGAATGGGCGCCGATCGTCAGCCCGCAGGGGCAATTGTTTCCGTCACTGATTCTCGCCACCGCCAACCTGCCGCAGCCGGCGACAAAGCCGGCGCGCGTGCTCGGCGATGCGAATGGCCTCGTCGGCGCACGCGTACGCGCCGAATATGCAGGACAGCGGGCGCGCCTGACCGTGCGCCTGCCCGGCTGGCTGCGCCCTTCGACGCTTGACATGCGCCTGCCGATCGCGGGCAAGCGCTATTCGCTGTTCCCGACCATGGAATGGGAATTCGCCTTGTTGCGCGCCTATACCGATGCGGCGCCGGAAACCGTCAGTTTCGAGCTGCAGCTGGATGATGCGACGCCCGAACGCCGCGTCGAACGCGTGCGTCTGCGCTCGATCAACGAGGCACCATATTTCATCGTCGATCCCAAGCAGCCGACCGATCTAGCCTGGGTATTCGCCGCTTATGTCGACGAGGATCATCCGATGGTGCGGCGCATCCTTTCCGACGCGCTGAAGACCAAGGTGGTCAATCGATTCGACGGCTACCAGACGCGCGACACGCGTCAGGTGATGAACCAGGTGTACGCCTTGTGGCATGCGCTGCAGGACCGCGGCATTCGTTACAGCTCGATCACGCGCACCGGCAATGGCAAGACCGGCGTGTTGTCGCAGCATGTGCGCTTCATCGACGAGAGCTTTGGCAATGCCGAGGCGAACTGCGTTGACGGCGCCGTGCTGTTCGCGTCGCTGTTGCGCAAGATTGATCTCAACCCGGCCTTGGTGATGGTGCCCGGGCACATGTTCGTTGCGTTCGAACTGAAACCCGGTGGTGAACGCAGCTACCTGGAAACCACCCTGATCGACGACGTGCTGCCGAGCGCCGGCGACGAAGGCGACGACGCCTCGTTCGCGAGCTTCGTGCGCGCCAGCGAACGTGGCCACGCCCAATACCAGAAAGCACGCGCGCGCTTCGGCGACCGCAACCAACCGGAGTACCAGATCATCGACATCACCGCCGCACGCGATCTGGGCGTAGTGCCGATCGGCGCGCGGCGCTAGTTTTTCTCCTCTCTCCCCTTGTGGGAGAGAGGCCGGGAGAGAGGGGGCGTTCGGAGTGACGAGAAAGCACGATTCGACCGCGCTTCGAACTCACCCTCTCCCCTACCCCTCTCCCGTCAAGGGAGAGGGGAGAAGACAGCATCCCGGTTCCCAGACTCTGTTACCGCACGCCGCGCTCCACTTCGGTCAACGCCACCTTGTCGCGCAGATAAGCGGGTAGTGCGAATTCGGGGGCGACGCCGAGGCCGCGTTGCCAGCGTGACACCGCGAGTTCGGCGATGCGCGCGGCGCGTGGATAACGCTCGCCGTCAGCGAATTCGGGATCGCCGATGCGTGGCGCGAAGCGATCGCGGTAGGCACTCCAGCCGGTACCGATCACGCCCCAACGCTCGGCGCGCGCGAGCGGCACGGTGGCTGCGGGACCGACGGCTTCGTCGCCGAGCAGTTGCACACCGTGCAGTGGGTCGTAGCGGAAGCAACCGGCGTAGACCTCACCCATGCGCGCGTCGATCGTCGCGAGCACGGTCAGGCTTGGATCGATGTCGACCACCTCAAGGGCCAAAGCCGCGAGCGAAGAGATCGGCAACACCGGCACATCGATGCCGAGCGCGATGCCCTGCGCCACCGAGATGCCAAGACGTACACCGGTGAACGCGCCGGGACCACGGCCTACGGCGATCGCGCCGATCATCGACTTTCGGATACCGGCTTCGGCCAGCACTTCGTCGATCATCGGCAGCACCCGTTGTGCCTGGCGCTTGGGCGCGATTTCAAAGCGTTCGTAGCACTCGGCGGCGCGCAGCAGGGCCACGGACACCGCTTCGGTGGACGTCTCAATCGACAACAACCAGGAACTCATGACAGCTGCTCCGAAGCATGGGGAAGCGGAGGAATTGCAGGGGCGCCGAAGGCATACCAGTCAATGCGGCGGGTGAGATACATGGTCGCTGCAACCAGCGCAAGCACAAGGCCACTGCCCGCAAGCAAGGCGAAGTCCTCGGCACCCACCAGCACGTACAGCGTGACGTACAGGATCGCGAGCCAGACGCCGATCAGCAGGCCATGCCGCGGCTTGCGCAGCACCGCCGTGGCGTAGCCGGCGATCATCAGGATCAGCACCGCCGACGCTATCGTGTAGGCATACGCGAAGCGGACATGCTCGGAGGTCGCGAGCAAAACCAGAAAGAAGCTGGCGAGCGCGGTACCGACCAACAAATATTGAACCGGATGCAGGCGCAATCCGGTCAGCGTCTCGAACAGGAAAAACACGCCGAAACTCAGGGCGATGACCAGTAATCCGTACTTCAGGGTGCGTTCGTTGCGTTGGTAGACATCGCCCGGCTGATAGAGCGCGACACCGAAGGCCTCCGCGCGCAGATTGCTGCCATCGAGCGCTTCCGCATAAAACACTGCCGGCAGATTGCGATTGAACTCGAGCACCTGCCAAGACGCCGCCGCAGTGCCCGCGGTCACCGCCGAGCGGGTTGGCGAGAATGCGCCGGAGTAACTCGGGTCCGCCCACGGTGCCGCAAGCGCTGCACGATATTCGCGCGCCAGCGGCAACCAGTCGAAACGACCGGAACCACCGAGCGACAGTTTGACTAAGCCCGACAGCGGACGATCATCGACACCGAGTTCGAACGCAGCCAGTCGGAACATCGGCATGCCGCCGGGACCGATGCCGAGTGATTCGATGCGGCCGAAATCGTGGTCGGCGATCATGCCGCGAATGCGGCGCAAGCCACGTGGATCGCTGACCATCAACACCAGTTCGGCCAGCGCCCACTGCGGCGTGCCATTGATTTCACCGAAGCCCTGACGCGGCTGTGCGAACTGCGTCCCCAGATCGACTTCAGCCTGATACACCGGCAACTCGAAGATGCCGCGCTGGCGACGCTCGATCGTGAGCTGCGCGTTGGCATCTACGCGATCCGGCACCTGATACACCCAGTAACGACGTACCAGTGAGCTTTGATCCGCCTGCAGTTCGACGCGATCGACCGGCACCCGCAACAAGGGCGCACCGACCAGCTGCGCACCACCGAAGCTGGCTGCCAGTGCCTGTTCCGCTTCCGACCGCCGCCCCTCGCGTTCGCGTCGCAGCCCTTCCAGCATCGACAGTGGGATCGCCATCAGCAAAGCCAGAAATCCGACGCCGAGCAATTTGAGCGTGGCCGAACGGTGGAAGACAGGACGGAAGTCGGACATGGCGTAATCCTCGCGGTAGTGGCGGCTAGAAGATCGCGAGCCGGTGTCCGCAATCGGGCGAAATGTGGCGCGCAGCGCGTCGAGCAGGCGCGGACGCGGGCACTGTCGCGACCCCGACAAATCGTCTATCCGCGTCGCGCGAATGAATGGCGCATAATCGATAGCGATGCGCTATGGCGAATGACCGATGAATCTGCGTGACTTGCGTTATCTCGTGGCCCTGGCCGACCTGCGCCACTTCGGACGTGCCGCCGAAGCCTGTTTCGTCAGCCAGCCGACACTGTCAACGCAACTGAAGAAGCTCGAGGAAGAACTCGATGTCGCGCTGATCGAGCGCACGTCGCGCCAGGTGATGTTGACCGACATCGGCCGTGAGATCGCCGCACGCGCACGCACGGTGCTGCGCGAAGCGGACGAGATCAAGGCGTTGGCCAAGCGCACGCGCGACCCGGAAGCGGGCATGGTGCGTCTCGGCGTGTTCCCGACACTTGGGCCGTATCTGTTGCCGCACGTGGTGCCGAATGTACGCGCCAAGTTCCCGAATCTGACGCTGTTGTTGACCGAGGAAAAAACCGAAACCCTGTTGCGACAGTTGCGCGACGGCCGACTCGATGCGGCGATCATGGCGGCACCGATCGACGATCCGCAGCTTGCACATCTCGATCTGTTCTCCGAAGACTTCGTGCTGGCGATGCCGAAGTCGCACCCGCTCGCGAAGCGCAAACGCATCGCCTTGGCCGATCTCGTCGACGAGGAGCTGTTGCTGCTCGAAGACGGCCATTGTCTGCGTGACCATGCGCTCGACGTCTGCCAGCTTGCCGGTGCCATCGAAACCCGCAGCTTTCGTGCGACCAGCCTGGAAACCCTGCGGCAGATGGTTGCCGGCGGCGTCGGTATCACCTTGTTGCCGGCGCTCGCAGTGGCACCGCCGGTCGCGACCAGTGACAACGTTCAGATTGTGCGCTTCAGCGGCGAACCGCCACATCGGCAGGTCGCGTTATTCTGGCGCCGCAGTTCGGCACTCGGACCGTTCCTCGAACGCCTCGGACGTGAACTCGCTGCGGTTCCCAAAACCGCCCTCAACGCCCGCGCCAGCAGTTGATCAGCTCGCGTGGAATGCACGTCCTGGTGCCTGATCAGCGCCGACCTTGTTCATCGCTCTGGAGTTCGCCCATGTCCGCACGTCCCACCCTGATCATCGGCAATCGCAATTACTCGTCGTGGTCGCTGCGACCCTGGTTGTTCATGCGCCATGGCGGCATCGATTTCGTTACCGAGATGGTGCCGCTGCAGACCGAACGGTTTGTCGAGCGCGTCGGCGCGTTGTCACCGACGCAGAAAGTGCCACTGCTGCTCGATGGCGCGATCAAGGTTTGGGACTCACTCGCGATCTGCGAGTACGTGCGTGAGCATTACAAGGTCGCCGACGCCTGGCCGCGCGAGCCCGAAGCGCGGGCAACGGCGCGCAGCGTGGTCGCCGAGATGCACTCGGGGTTCGCCGCCCTGCGCACAGCGATGCCGATGAACATACGGCGCACGCCGCAGGCACTGCCTGCGATCGGCGCCGATGTCGCCCAGGACATCGCCCGCATCATCGCGTTGTGGCAGGACTGTCGCGCACGCTTCGGCAGCGGCGGTGATGCCCTGTTCGGACGCTTCGGCATCGCCGACGCCTTCTTTGCACCGGTGGCGATGCGTTTCCACAGCTACGCGGTCGCGCTGGAAGGCTCAGCACAAGCCTATGCCGACTACCTGCGCCACCTGCCGGCGATGCGCGAATGGTGCGACGCCGCCACCGCCGAAGCGGAACGCATCGACAAGTACGAAACGCTCGCCATCCATGCGTAGTCGCGTCACCCATTGGATTGGTCTCGCCGGGGTCGTCCCGAGCGAAAACGCGCGCGCGCGGCGCTGGGGGCATCGATTCGAATGGATGCTGATCTCACTCGCGCTGTGGCTGCCGATCCAGTGGTCGCTGGAAGCGAATGGTGACTTCTCGTCGTCATTTATCCACGGTGTCGGCTGGTTGGCGTGGTCGCTATTCGTCCTTGAAGCTTTTGTCGTCGGCGCCTGCGTCGATGACCGGAGGCGCTATTTCCGGCAGAACTGGCTGAATCTCCTGGTGATCGTGGTGGGTTTTCCCCTGATCTGGTCGCATGGCGACTGGGCAGGGGCCGCGCGTGCGGCGCGCTTGCTGGTGATGTTGCCGCTGCTGGTGAAGTCCGGCGAGATGATCAAGGAGATGCTGTCGCGCAATCGCCTCGGCCCGATCCTCGCCGCCATCGTCATGGTCACCACGCTGGGCGGTGCCGTGATCGGCCACTTTGACCCGTCCTTCCGCCATCCGCTGGATGGCATCTGGTGGGCCTGGGTTACCGTCACCACCGTCGGCTACGGCGACCTGGTCCCGCAGACCGGCGTCGCGCGGGTGTTTGCAGTCGGGCTGATGCTGCTCGGTGTATCCATGATCGCGCTGCTCTCGGCGTCGCTGGTCACGCTGTTCCGGGAAGAAGAGGACCGCGAGGCCGCACACATCCGCAAGCTCATCTGGATGAAGCTGCAGCACATGGAAGAAGACGCCGGCAGGCGGGCCGAGCACAACGAGGCCTTGCTGGCGCGTCTGACCGCGATCGAACTGGCGCTGCTCAAGGCCGTGGAACACCGAAGCGTGTTGGAGTCGAAAATCGAGCGCTTGCTGGCGACACAGAACGCGCCAGACGCAAACGGCGACGCAGACGATCGCGACATCGACACGCGCTGATCACGGCCTGCCCTGCGAGAATCACGCGCCTGCGCCGGTCTGGCGCGCAAGCCTGATGCTTCGAGGAGTTGCCCGCCATGAAATCGACCAGTCTTCCGAACGCCGAACAGGCCCTTCCCGGCCGCGAAACGCCGATGCAAATTCACAACGTCCACCACGTTCATGGCCGCCCAATCTCCGGCGAATTACCGGGGCTCGCGCGCATCCAGTTCGGCATGGGCTGCTTCTGGGGCGCCGAGCGCAAGTTCTGGACGATCGCCGGCGTCCACACCACGGCCGTGGGCTATGCCGGCGGCGTCACGCCGAATCCGAGCTATCGCGAAGTGTGTTCGGGACAGACCGGCCACACCGAAGTCGTGCTCGTGGTCTTCGATCGCGCCCGCGTCAGTGTCGATGCCCTGTTGCGGGTGTTCTTCGAAAGCCACGACCCGACCCAGGGCATGCGCCAGGGCAACGATCGCGGCACCCAATATCGATCGGCGATCTACACCGACAACACTGACGATCTCGCCGCCGCACTGCGCGCCCGCGATGCCTATTCGGAGTCACTGCGTGCCGCCGGTTTTGCAGCGATCACCACTGAGATTCGCGAAGCCGTGCCGTTCTTCTACGCCGAGGACGAACACCAGCAATACCTCTCGAAAAATCCGCGCGGCTATTGCGGACTTGGCGGCACGGGGGTCAGCTGTTCGATCTGAGCCTGGTCATTCCCGCTTCGAGAACAGCAGATACACCGCGCCGGCAACAAACAAGCCGACGAACCAGGCGTAGGCATAAATCGTGTCGAAGATCGGCGGCACGCTGCTGACGAAGCCTGCGGCCTTTGCAAACCCGGGAATGTTGGGCAGCACGCCGAGAATCAGGGCGATGAAGGCGACCGGGTTGTAGCCGCCGCGATAGCTGTAGCGACCGCCTTCCTTGAACAGTTCCTCGCTGTCGAGTTCGGTGCGGCGGATCAAAAAGTAGTCGACGAGCATGATGCCCGCGATCGGACCGAGCAGGGCCGAGTAGCCGATCAGCCAGGTAAAAATGTAGGCGCCGGTCGTCTCCAGCAGCTTCCATGGAAACATCGCGATACCGATGCCGGCGGTGATGTAGCCGCCCATCTTGAACGAGATGTGGCGTGGACTGAGGTTGGAAAATCCATTCGCTGGCGCAACCACGTTCGCAGCGAGATTGGTCGTGATGGTGGCGAGGATCAGTGCGAACAGCGCGAGGATCACACCGAGTCCGCCCATGCGTTCCGTCAGCTTGACCGGATCCCAGATCGCTTCGCCATAAATGACCACGGTCGCCGAGGTCACTGCGACACCGACGAAGGCGAGCGCCGCCATCGGAATCGGCAAGCCGAGCGCCTGACCGATGACCTGGTCGCGCTGGCTGCGCGCATAACGTGTGAAATCCGGGATGTTCAATGCCAGCGTCGCCCAGAAGCCGACCATCGCCGTCAGTGACGGCCAGAACACGCTGTAGAACTGACCTTCGCGTTCGCCTCCAACGGCAAACTTCGAGGGCGTCGACAACATCGGCCCGAAGCCGTCGGCGCGATCCCAGGCCCAGTAAAGCAACCCCGCGCACATCGCGATCAACACCGGCGCGGCCCACAACTCCAGCCAGCGGATCGACTCGGTACCGTTGCGGATGAACCAGACATGCAACAACCAGAATGCGAGGAAGCAGCCGGTCTGGCCCGCGTCGATGCCGAGGATCGGCAGCGGATCGCCATCGAGCGCGTTGAACGTCAGGATATTGGCAATGGCATAGATCGCCGCACCACCGACCCAGGTCTGGATGCCGAACCAGCCGCAAGCAACCAGCCCGCGCAGCAGCGCCGGAATCTTCGCGCCGCGCGTTCCGAAGGAGGCACGCAGCAGCACCGGAAACGGAATGCCGTGCTTGGTTCCGGCGTGGCCGATCGCGATCATCGGAATCAGCACGATCAAGTTGGCGAGCAGGATGGTGCCAACTGCCTCCTTCCATGACATGCCTTCGCTGACCAGGCCGGCGGCGATCATGTACGCCGGCACACACACCACCATGCCCACCCACAACGCCGCGATCGCCTTCCAGTCCCAGGTGCGATCGTTCTTGGCCGTCGGCATCAGGTCGGCATTGATCAGATCGAGACTGACCGGCGCCGCCTTGTCGTAGTCCATCGCCTTGGCGCGCATCAAACGCTCACCCGCAGCGGATTGTTCGGATGCGTCGTCCAGTTTGCGAAGCCGCCGTCATCGACGCGCTGCATGGTGATGCAGTCGTCGACCGGACAGACATGCATGCACAGGTTGCAACCGACACATTCGGCATTGACCACTTCGAAATGACGCTTGCCGTTCTTCGTTGCGAGGATGGCCTGATGCGCGGTGTCTTCGCAGGCGATGTGGCAGAGCCCGCACTGGATGCACAGGTCCTGGTTGATCAGCGCCTTGATATCGTATTTCAGGTTCAGGAACTGCCAGTCGGTGACGTTCGGTACCGCCTTGCCGCAGAAATCGTCGATCGTCTTGTAGCCCTTGCTGTCCATCCAGTTCGACAGACCGGAAATCATGTCGTCGACGATGCGGAAACCGTAGTGCATCGCTGCCGTGCACACCTGCACCGAACCGGAACCGAGTGCGATGAACTCGGCCGCGTCGCGCCAGGTGCCGATGCCGCCGATGCCGCTGATCGGCAAGCCGCGGGTCTGCGGATCGCGCGCGATCTCGGCGACCATGTTCAACGCGATGGGTTTGACCGCCGGTCCGCAATAGCCGCCATGCGTGCCCTTGCCGTCGACGGTCGGCGTCGGCGCCATCAGATCGAGATCGACCGAAGTGATCGAGTTGATGGTGTTGATCAGGCTCACCGCATCCGCACCGCCGCGATGTGCCGCTCGAGCCGTCGCACGGATATCGGTGATGTTCGGCGTCAACTTGACGATGCAGGGCAGTTTCGAATGCTGCTTGACCCAGCGCGCGACCATCTCGACGTATTCCGGCACCTGGCCCACCGCCGCACCCATGCCGCGTTCGCTCATGCCGTGCGGGCAACCGAAGTTCAATTCGACGGCGTCGGCACCGGTGTCCTCGACCATCGGCAGGATGTATTTCCAGCTCGCCTCGTCGCACGGCACCATCAGCGACACGACCATCGCGCGGTCCGGCCATTCACGTTTGACCTGGGTGATCTCGGCGAGATTGATCGCGAGCGGGCGGTCGGTGATCAACTCGATGTTGTTGAGTCCGGCGATGCGCTGGCCGTTCAGTTTGACCGCGCCGTAGCGCGAACTGACATTGACCACGTGCGGATCAAGACCAAGCGTCTTCCAGACGACGCCGCCCCAACCCGCCTCGAACGCGCGGATGACGTTGTAGGCTTTGTCGGTCGGTGGTGCGGACGCGAGCCAGAACGGATTCGGCGATTTGATGCCAACGAAATTCGTGAACAGATCGGCCATGGTGGTCTCCTCAGGCCTTCAACAGGAATGCATGGATCGCGCTCGCGGCATGCTTGCCGTCGGCGACCGATTGCACGGTCAGATCAGTATGCCCACCGACGCAGTCGCCGCCGGCCCAGACGCCAGCGAGACTGGTCGCCGAATGTGCATCGACCTCGATGCGGCCCTTGTGCAAGCGCAGCAGGTCGACCCCGGCTTCGGACAAGCCATCGGTCAGCATCACCTGCCCGATTGCCTTGAGCACGACATCGGCTTCGAGCGTGAAGAATTCGCCGCTGCCGACCAGTCGGCCGTTCGCATCGAGCGCCGTGTGTTCGAAGCGGATACCGCTCAGCGCACCGCGCGTGCTCACCAATTCCGCCGGCTGCGCGTAATGGATCACGTGCACGCCTTCAGACTGCGCGAAGGCCTGTTCGTGATCGGTCGCGCTCATTGCCTCGGCACCGCGGCGATAGACCAGGGTGACGCGCTCAGCCCCAAGCCGCTTGCTCTGGATGGCGGCATCGATCGCGGTATTGCCGCCACCGATCACCACGACACGGCGACCCACTGCGAGCGCGGACTTGTCTGCGGCTTGACGCAGCTCGGCGATGAACTCGACCGCATCACGCACACCCGGCATCGCATCAAAGCTGAGGCCGAGCGCATTGACACCAGCGAGGCCGATGCCGAGGAACACGGCATCGAACTCGCGTCGCAACTGCGACAGCTGCAGGTCACGCCCGAGCGCCTTGCTGTGATGCACCGTGATGCCGCCGATCGACAGCAACCAATCCACTTCGCGTTGCGAAAATTCCGGCGCCTTGTACGCGGCAATGCCGTATTCATTCAAGCCACCCGATTTTGCACGCGCTTCAAACACGTCGACGCTGTGCCCAAGCAGTGCCAGCGCGTGCGCACAAGCGAGCCCGGCCGGCCCGGCGCCGACGACGGCGATGCGCCGACTGGTCGGCTCGGCACGCTTGAACAACACCGCGTTCTGTTCAAACACCCAGTCCGTCGCATAGCGCTGCAGCGCACCGATCTCGACCGGTTTTTCCTCGGGGGAGTTGCGCACACAGGCGCCCTCGCACAGGATTTCGGTCGGACAGACGCGCGCGCACTGCCCGCCCATGATGTTCGCTTCCAGTATCTTGGTCGCAGCACCTTTCAAATTATCCGTGCTGATGCCGCGGATGAAGCCCGGTATATCAATGCCGGTTGGGCACGCGGTAATGCACGGCGCGTCGTAGCAAAAATGGCAACGACTGGCTTCGATCAAGGCGCGCTGCCGATCCAGCGGCGGCGCCACGTCCGAAAAATTCTGTGCGAGCTGATGCGACGACAAGCGCGCCGTCGCGATATCCCCGATGTCCTTTCTGGCCATGATCCCTCCAAGGCTTTGGCAACATGCTTTGTAAGCGCAATGCGGGCTGCGTGCAAGAACGCATGCGCGGCACGGCTTCGCATCGGCATGGCTGCAGGCGGCAGGCTTTCGGGATTGGCGTTGCGGTGCCCGAATATTGGGCGCACCCTGTCGAAAGTCAGTAGCCCGCGGCCCCGGCGCGCGGTATCGGTACTCACTTGGGACTGGGGAAACGGAAATGATGACTTACTGTGCATTTGTTGATAGCCGTCCCAAGCCGGGCGGTTCGTCTCTCTTGGCAACGCTGGCCATGCTGGCACTTGCCGCGACCAGCACGGCCCAGGCCGCGACCTTCGTCGTCACCAGCACCGCCAACACCAACGGCCCGAGCTGCGCCGCGACTTGCTCGCTGCGCGAAGCGATCAACGCCGCCAACAACAATCCCGGCGCCGACAACATCCACTTCAATATTGCCGGGTCCGGCGTTCAGGTCATTGCTGTTGCTTCCGGTTTGCCAGCACTACTCGGGCCGACACTGATTGACGGCTATACCCAGCCCGGCAGTAGCGCGAACACCCTCGCAGTCGGCAGCAATGCCAGCATTCTGATCAGGGTCACAGCGTCCAATTTTGCGTCGGCATTCACGATTTCCGGCGGCAACAGCACGCTGCGGGGTGTTTCGATTGCATTGCTCGGGACTGGCGTCGCCGTGACCGACACGCCAGGGAACATCAACAACACCATTGAAGGCGTCTGGATCGGCTTGAGTGCCGATGGCCTGACGGGCGTACCCAACCTTTCATCGATCGGTTCACAGGGTGCCGTGAACACCAGCGGACTGCGCATCGGCGGACCCACGCCGCAGCAGCGCAATGTGCTGGTTGGAGGTTTAATCGCGGCGCTGCCCGTTCCGGCGATCGACGTCGTGTCGAATAACGCCGTCATCGTCAACAACTACTTCGATGTCAACAAGAATGGCACGGAGGATCTGAGCGGCTCCCCGACCGGCGTGATCGCTCTACGCGCCGGGGTGCGTATTGGTGGGCCCACGGCAGCCGAGCGCAATATTGTGTTGACGGGCGTCGAACTGGGTGCGGAAAGCGGTACTGGCGTCGTCGTCGAGGGCAACTATTTCGGGCTTGGGGCGGATGGCCTCACGGCGATGGGTAGGGTCGGCCGCGATCGAATCACGATCACCAGTGGCGCATCGCACATCATCCGCAACAATGTGATCGCGAACAGTTCGGCGGCAGTCAGCGGCATTGTCGTTGGCACCACGGGCGCGCCCGGCATTCAGATTCTGGGCAACTGGATTGGCCTCGCCGCCGACGGCGTGACGGCGCGCCCGGTCGGCACTGGCATCCGGCTCGGCAGCGGTGCGATCGGCACCATGGTTGGTGGCAGCGCCGACAGCGATGGCAATCTGATCGCGAACAGTCTCACTGATGGCATCCTGATCGACGCGGCCGTCGGCACGCCCATTCAGATTCTCGGCAATACGATCGGGCTGAATGCGCTCGGGCAAGCAGCCGGTAATGCCGGTTCCGGCATTCGCATCATCAACAACGCCAGCGGCGTGTTGATCGGGGCGGCGGCACCGGGCGCCGGCAACGAAATTGCCGCGAACGGCACGAATGGCATCGCCGTCATTTCGGGCACGGGCAATCGCATCACCGGCAACAGCATCCATGACAACCTCGGATTGGAAGTTGACCTCGGCAATGGCACGATCGCTGACGGCGCGAATGTCAATGACGGGTCTGATGTCGACAGCGGCGGCAACACCCGCCTGAACCATCCGAGCATCAGCACCGCGACGCGAGTTGGTAACCAGATCACCGCAAACATCAACTTCATTACCGCGGCGAATCAATCCGGACTGTCAATCGAGTTCTATCGCTCGCCCAACTGCGACAACGTTGGCGGTCTGGGTCAGGCACGACGCAGCGTGTTCACCAGCAGCCCACAAAGTTCTAACGGCGCCGGTGCAGTGAGCGCGTCGATCCCATTCACCGACGCCGATCAAACGCCGGCGTTCTACTCGGCGATGCTGACCGACGCCAACGGCAATACCTCTGAAATCACGCCGTGTGTCGCCGTGCCGATTGGATTGATGTTTCTGGATTCGTTCGAGTAACGGCTGCCTGCGCCGCCATATCGACTTTGCCACGCGATCGCTCCAGACTTGCGCTCGCGTTACGGAGTCGAGTTCTTCATGCCACTGCGTCGCCCACCCGCCCTGCTCGGCTTGATTTTGTGCGTGGTCAGCGTGCTTGGGTGGGCAAGATCCGACGTGGCGACGGATCCAAAGGCCGCGATCCAGCAACTGATCGTTGCCGCCGAGGCCGAAGGTTCGCGCGATCTGGCAAAGTCGGAAGCACTCGCGAAGCAAGCCAGCGAACAGGCCGAAGCCCTGGGGGATGCCGCGCTCGCGACCTATGCGCAACTGACCTGGGCCGATGCCTTGCTGAAGGCACGCAAGCTGGACGCAGCCGACGTACTGCTGAAGCGCATCCGCAAGGGTGTCAGCTATGGCGCCGACGCCCGCACCGACGCGCGCTTGACTGTGCTCGAAGCGCGCTGGTTGCGCGACAACAATCGCATCGACGAAGCCGAAGCGGTATTTGTTCGCGCCGCCGAGCTGGCGAACAAGGCCGACGACGAACAGGTACTGGCCAATGTCCTGAACAGCCACTCGGCGATGCTGTGGCGACACGGCCAGGTCGAACGCGCCGTGGTCATGCTCGACCAGGCGCTGAAGATCAATCTGAAACTAGGTCGCGAAGGCGACGCCAACAAGAACCGCTCCTACCTGGCGCTGATCGCGCGCGACCGCGGCGACCTCGATCTGGCACAACGCTTGAATGAGGACGTGTTGGCGAGCTCCGAGCGCCTCGGCGATCTGCGCGGGATCGCCGTCAGTGCCAACTCGATCGGCTTACTGTTGGCGCATCAGGACGAAATGCACACTTCGCTCAACTATTTCCGACGTGCCGCAGCGGCCTATCACGAGGTCGGCGAACGCGGTGGAGAAGGGCCGGCACTCAGCAATGTCGGCAGTGCCTTGATCAAGCTCAATCGTCTGGACGAAGCAGAGCAGCCGTTGCGCGACGCGTTGGCGATGGCGCTCGCGAGCGATGACCCGACCGCGGAAGTGCTCGCACGCGGTCATCTGGCTGGTCTGGCGCTGGCACGTGGGCAGTTCGCGGAAGCCGAGCGCGAAGCGCTTGCCGCAGTCGCGCTTGCAGAGACATTGCCGGCGCGCAGTCCGAGTGCTGCCGCCTACGGCACGCTTGCAGAAATCCGGCGCGCGCAGAAGCGACCGCAGGAGGCGATCAACTTTGGTCGGCAAGCGTTGATTTTCGCCCGCGAACAAGGACGGCTATACGACCTGCGCGAAGCCTTGACCAGCCTCGCCGAGGATCTTGCCAACAGCGGCGAGTTTCAGGAGGCCTACAAGCTGCAACAGGAAACCGGCGAAGTCACCGGACTGATCCGCGACCGCGAAGTGCAACGCGAAGTGGCGCGTATCGAAAATGCCTATGAGGCTCACCAGCGCGAGGCCGCCATCGGGGCGCAGACGCAACGCATTGCCTTGCTGGAAAAACAGGCCGAACAACAGCGTTCGATGCGCTACCTGCTCGCCATCGCGCTGGTGACCTCGGTATTGCTCATGGTCGCGCTGATCAGTCGTGCGCTGACCAAGCGCAACAGTGAGCGCAAGCTGCGCGCCCAGAACATGGCGATCGAGCAAGTCAATCGCGAACTGGCCGAAGCTGCCGACACCGATGTGCTGACCAAAGCGCGCAATCGCCGCTATTTCCATTTGTCTGTGTTGCCGATGCTGCAAGCACGTGCGGCCAACGGCGAACCGTTCACGTTGATGCTGATCGATGCCGATCACTTCAAGGCGATCAACGACACCTATGGTCACGACGTCGGCGATCAGGCCTTGATTGCGATTGCACACGCCTGGCGCGATGTTCTCGGCACGGACGACACACTGCTGCGTTGGGGCGGCGAAGAATTTCTGGTCGTCAGCGGATGCGATGACCACGCGGCGGATGCGCTCGTGGCGCGCGGTCTGGCTGCCACACGCCGCATGCGCCTCGCGAGTCACCCCGACTTGAGCATGGCCGTGTCGATCGGTGCCGTCACCGGTCCGTGGACCGGCGCGGATATTCCGACGCTGCTGCAGATCGCCGACCGCGCCATGCTGATGGCCAAGCGTGAGGGTCGCGATCGCGCCATCAGCGTGCGCCACGTCGGTGAATTGCAACTCGGCAGCGGCGTCATACCGGAAGATCTTGCTGATGTCGCCGGCGTGATTTTGCGGCGCACATGTTGAGCACTTTGATCGCGGCGACAGACTTGTCGATCGATGCCGTATCGATGACGCCGGATGGTTCATTCGGCTAAGCCTTCGCATTCTCGATCGCCCCCCCATTCGTCAGTGTCGGTTTCGGATCTCTGTCGCTATCAATGTGTCACCCACATCGGAGTTTCGCGCATGATCGTCCAGACAAACGTCGCCACCACGTCGCCGCGGTTACAGGGGCGCGCATGGCTCGCACTGAGCTTGTTTGCGATCGCTGCCGCATGCAATGCCGCAACGTTCACTGTGACCAGCACGGCAGACACTGGGGGCAATTGCACAGCCACCCCAGGCAACTGCACGCTGCGTCAGGCAATTGGGTCGGCGAATGCCGACTTCACCGCCGACACCATCGCGTTCAATATCCCTGGCGCCGGGCCGCACACGATCACGCCGGCAACCGCGCTGCCGAGCATGACCCGCAGCACCGTCGTTGATGGCTACAGCCAACCCGGTGCGGTCGCCAATACTTTGGCAACTGGCTTCAATGCAGTGCTCAAGATTCAACTCAGTGGCACCAGCATCCCGACCTCGTTCGGTCTGCGCTCCCTCGCGATCGTCGGCTCTGTCTCGATCAGCGGTCTGTCCATCACTGGCTTTGCCGGCAACGCAGGCGGCAGTGCCGGTCGTGCCATCGAGGCCGGCAATGCGGCTGCGGTCAACGTTCGTGGTTGCGCCATCGGTCTTGCGCCAAATTTCTCGCTCGTTGGCAACCATATCGGCGTAAATGTCGCGAGCGGTCAGACCGGTGCGGTGAGCATTGGCAGCAATGGCAGCGACACGGTCATCCGCGCCAATCGCAACCTGATTTCCGGAAACGCCTTCAGCGGCGTGTTTGCGGATTCGGGCGTCAGCGCGGTCAGTGTCTTGAACAACCTGATCGGAACGAATGCAGCGGGCACGACCCATCTCGGCGTCCAGGCCAGCGGTATCAACATCATCCGTCCCGGCGCAATCATCCGCGGCAATGTACTGAAAGGCAACGATGTTGGCGTGCGACTGCAAGCCGCGGGCTTTGATGTCACCGGCAACACGATTGGCGCCATTCAAGGCGACATTTTCCCGGGCACCCTCGGCAACGGTATCGGCATCCAGATTTCGGGCAGTGCCGTCGGACAAGGAAACATCGGAGGTACCGGCGCGCTCGTGAATGTGATCGCGCGCAACCTCGCCGACGGCATAGAGCATTCGGCGAACGGCATCAACGTCGACTTTGCACTGAATACTGCAATTCCCAACGCGGGACAAAGACCGCTCGACCTACTTGGCGTGAATGGCCCCGACAACAATGACACCGATGATGCCGACACCGGTCCGAACGGACTGCAGAACACACCGCTGATCACTTCCGCGCGGCGATTTGCGGATGCCGCGAATGAACCGATCACGATCAGCGGCACCCTCAATTCCCTGGCCAACCGCAGTTTCCGGATTGTTTTCCATGACACCAGCGTCGGCGACACCACCACCGAGGTCACCACCGATGGCAATGGCGATGCCAGCTTTGGCCCACTGCAAGTCGTGTTCCCGAATGAGCAGGTCGTCGCCATCCACGCTACCGCGACCCTGATCGACACGCTGTCCGGCTTGCCCTCCGCGACCAGCGAGTACTCGCAATTTTTCCAGGTGCAGACGGTGGTGCCGCCTGCGGCACTGGTGGTGAATTCCACCGCTGACCCCGGCAACGGCATCTGTGATGCAACCGAGTGCACGCTGCGCGAGGCCATCACGACAGCCAACGACAACAGCAATCAATTGTCGATCGACGTCATCAGTTTCGCCATCCCGGGAACCGCTGGCCAAGCGCACACGATCACGCTGGCGAGTTCCCTGCTGGTCATCGACGAGCCGTTGCTCATCGACGGTTACACGCAAGCCGGTGCAACGCCCAATACCGATGCAACGGGTGTCGGCAGCAACGCGGCGCTGAAAATCGAAGTCGCCGGCGGTGCCTTTCATTTCTTCGACTTCGTCAATAGTGCCAGCGGTATCACTCTGCGCGGCCTATCCGTCACCGGCTTCCTGCCGCCGCCGGGTCCCGGCGGACTGGGATTCGGCTTTGCCAATGCGCGTGTCGAAGGATGCTGGTTCGGCGTGCGTCCGGACGGCAGCGAGGTGCTTGGCAACATCGTCGTATTGATGGACAGCATCGGTGGTGTGTTCGGCGGCGACAACCCCGCGCAACGCAATGTCTGGGTCAATCAACGCGCCCTCATCCTCACTCGCGGTCGCGTGACCAACAACCTGTTCGGCGTGTTGCCGGATGGACGCAGCGCAGCAACGGTTTCGACATTCCAGACCGCGTTCGGCAGTGGCGCGGCGTTGCTCGCCATCAGCCCCACCAACAACACCCTGATCGACAACAATGTGTTCTCGACACCCATCAACGTACCCGCGATCGTCGCGCGCAATGCCCAGATCATCGACAACAGCTTTGGTGAGAGCTGGGACGGCGCAACCACGTTCAGTCTCGGCACGGCGGTCCGGCCCAGCATCAATACGGTAATTCGCTCGACCACGAAGCGCATCCGCAATGCACTGAACGATGCGGTCGTGGTCGACAGCAGCAATCTTTCGGGACAAATCGTGCTCGACCAGCCAATCCTTGGCGGACAGGGACGCGGCGTGCATCACTCCTTCGGCAGCGACCTCATGGTGCGCTCGACGATCTCCGGCACCGCCGGCATCGGCATCAACCTCGATGGTGGGCTCGAAGACGCAGCGGGTGTCACGCCAAATGACTTCCACCCGACCAACGGCCCCGATGTCGACATCGGTCCGAATGGCCTGCAGAACTTTCCGGAACTCGTTTCCGCATTCCGTGGCGGCAACACGCTGACTGTCAGCGGACTGCTTTCAACGTTGCCGAATGCGGACTATCGGATTGTGATCTGCGGCTTGGCTGCTGGCCATGCCAGCGCGCACGGCGGATGCGACGAGGTGCTTGATGCACAGACCATTGTCACCAGCGACGGCGACGGCCTTGCCGATTTCACCATTGTCGTGCCCGCCAATCCGGCCCACGAGTTCATCACTGCCACGGCATCACGCATCATCACCGCGGATGTCTTCGAGCAAACCAGCGAGTTCGCATTGAACATCGCCATCACGCTTGAACCTGCGCTGTTCGCGGACAGCTTCGAGTAGCGAACCGGCGCCAAGGTTTGTGCGCTGCTCAACGCGCCGCGCGCCCCAACATCGCGTGCAGGAGGATATTGCCGCCGGCCTCGATCCATTCCGGCGTCGCGTCTTCGACTTCGTTGTGGCTGATGCCGTCGACGCAGGGCACGAAGATCATCGAGGTTGGCGCGACTTGCGCCAGATAGCAGGCGTCGTGGCCGGCACCGGAAACCATGTCGCGATGCGAGTAACCGAAGCGCACTGCGCCGGCGCGAACCGAGGCGACGCAGTCGGCATCGAAGGTGACTGGCTTGTAGTAGAAAATCTGCTCCAGACGCTGCACTTCGACGCGCGTCTCCGCGGCGATGCGGGCAATGCCAGCACGCAGTTCGGCATCCATTTCGGCGAGTACTACGTCTTCCGGATGACGGATGTCGATGGTGAAGAACACGCGACCGGGAATCACGTTGCGCGAGTTCGGATAGTTCTGGATCATGCCGACGGTGGCGCAGGCGAACGGTGCGTGTGCGAGGCCGATCTGGTTGACGAGATCGATCACACGCGCGGCACCGAGCAGTGCGTCCTTGCGACGCGGCATCGGCGTTGGACCGGCGTGCGATTCCTGGCCGATGAACTCGGCTTCGTACCAGCGCTGACCCTGGGCATGCGTGACCACGCCAATTGTCTTGCCTTCGGCTTCGAGAATGGGTCCCTGTTCAATGTGCAGTTCGAACGCGGCGTGGATCGGTTTGCCCATCGGCTGATCGCCGGCGTAACCGATGCGAGTCAGTTCCTGGCCCATGGTCAGCCCATTCACGTCGGCGCGCGACAGGCCGTAGTCGAGCGTGAATACACCCGCGAACACGCCGGACGCGACCATTGCCGGTGCGAAGCGCGAACCTTCTTCATTGGTCCAGATGACGACCTCAATTGGTCGGTCGGTCTGAATACCGTGGTCGTTGAGCGAACGGATCACTTCCAGCCCGCCGAGCACACCATAAATGCCGTCGAACTTGCCGCCGGTGGGTTGTGAATCGGCATGTGATCCGGTGACGACCGGCGTCAACGTGTTGTCGCGCCCGGCGCGGCGTGCGAAGACATTGCCCATCCGGTCGACCGAAATCGTGCAGCCGGCTTCTTTCGCCCAGCGCACAAACAGGTCACGTCCGTCCTTGTCGAGATCGGTCAAGGCCAGCCGACACACACCACCCTTGGGCGTCGCGCCAATCTTCGCCATCTCCATCAGCGAGTCCCACAGCCGCTGACCGTTGATGCGCAAGTCCGCAGACAGATCGGGTTTGAGTTGGGCGTTCATGGTGTTCCTCCTGGCCAGTAGAACTCACAGATGTAAAACGCCGCGCATGCATTCGTCGATGCGACTCATGACTGCCGCCGGCAGCGTCTTGATCTTCCCCAGCATCTGTTCGCGATCCAGTGCAATGATCTGGGTGACGTTCACAACAGACACTTTGCTCAATCCGGAATCGGACTTCGTCACCCGGACATTGCCCGGGGCCAAAGCCAGCGCCAAATTTGACGTCACCGTGATGACGATGACGGTGCGCAGGGCGCTGCGGTTGTAGGCATCCGACTGCACGACCACGACGGGTCTACGGTATCCAGGCCCGGAGCCGATTGGCTCATCAAGCTGCGCCCACCAGAGTTCACCACGCTTCACGGCCTATCGCCTTGGCTTGAGCACGTCGCACGGCCGGATCCAGAGCACTGTCATGAACTGTGTATACGGCGTTCAACTGCTCGGTGATCCATTGATCGCGGCGAGCCGCCAAATACTCGGCGAGTGCTTCGGCGTAGAGCCCGCTGCGCGATTTTCCGGACCGGCTTGCCAATTGCTCGGCTTCATTGAAGACATCGTCAGGTATGGAAATCGCAACTTTCATGGCGGCAAGGTATCACTATGGTATGACCAGGACAAATGCTCAGGAATTCGTCGGCATCACGAACTGCGCGCCGCCGCGGATGCGCGTCGGCCAGCGCGATGCGACGGCTTTGAGTTTGGTGTAGAAGCGCACGCCTTCGGGTCCGTAGACGTGCTGGTCGCCGAACAGCGAATTCTTCCAGCCGCCGAAGGAATGGAAGGCCGCCGGCACCGGGATCGGCACGTTGACGCCGACCATGCCGACCTGGACGCGCGATACGAAATCATGTGCGGCATCGCCGTCGCGGGTGAAGATCGCGGTGCCATTGCCGTACTCGTGTTCGTTGATCAGCTTCAACGCATGTTCGTAGTCATCGGCGCGCACGATGCACAACACCGGCCCGAAGATTTCTTCCTGGTAGATGCGCATCGTGGCGGTGACGCGGTCGAACAGGCAACCGCCGAGGAAGTAGCCGTCACCGGCACCCTCGATGTTGAGTTCGCGACCATCCACCACGAGCTCGGCGCCTTCCCGCACACCGAGATCGACGTAGCCTTTGACGCGCGAACGATGCTCGCGCGTGATCAGCGGGCCCATGTCCATGCCTGGCGCCTGGCCATTGCCGATTTTCAGCGCGCGCACGCGCGGCGCGAGCTTCGCCACCAACGCGTCAGCGGTGCCATCACCGACGGCAACCGCAACCGAGATCGCCATGCAGCGCTCACCGGCGGAGCCATAACCGGCGCCCATCAACGCATCGGCCACCTGTTCCATATCGGCATCGGGCATCACCAGCATGTGATTCTTCGCACCGCCCAACGCCTGCACGCGTTTGCCGTAGTGCGCACCGGTCTCGTAGATGTATTTCGCGATCGGCGTCGAGCCGACGAAGCTGACCGCCTTGATGTCCGGGTGCGCAAGGATCGCGTCCACCGCCACCTTGTCGCCATGCACGACATTGAACACGCCATCGGGCAGACCGGATTGCTTCAACCAGTCAGCGAGTAGCAGCGACGCGGACGGATCACGCTCGGACGGCTTGAGGATGAAGCAATTTCCGCAGGCGATCGCGACCGGCGCCATCCACAACGGCACCATCGCCGGAAAATTGAACGGCGTGACGCCAGCGACGATGCCGAGCGGTTGCCGGAAGGTATGCGCGTCGATGCCACCACCGACATTTTCGGTGAATTCTCCCTTCAGCAATTGCGGAATGCCGCAAGTGAACTCGATCACCTCCAGGCCGCGCGCGACTTCACCGAGTGCATCGGAATGCGTCTTGCCGTGCTCGGCGGTGATCTGGTCGGCGAGCTGGTCGGCATTCGCATCGACCAGATCGCGGAACTTGAACATCACCCGCGCGCGTCGCGATGGCGACAAGGCCGACCAGGCCGGAAATGCCGACTTCGCGCTGGCTACCGCAGCATCAACATCCTGCAACGCGGCCAAGCCGAGCACACCGGTCTGCGTGCCGGTGGCGGGATTGAACACCGGCGACGAGCGCTCGCCAACGCCAGTTACACGCTGGCCATGGATGTAGTGCTGAATGCGGATGGGCTCGGACATGATCTACCAACAGATTTTGGGGTCGATGTTTTACCACGGCAGGTTAGAGGTCGCGGCCAGGGCCGCGACTCAACGCCAGCCCCCCGCAGAGATCGCAGCAATGGCGAGCGCGACCAGCGCGAACATGCCGACCACCAGCAAACCGGCGATCACCAGCACGCTGATCGCGACGACACCGAGATCCTCACTCTGGCGTTCGGGGGTGTTGGTGAAGGCGTATTTGTCGACCACCAGGGTGTTGCACATCAGATCGTGCAGGGCCTGCTTGCGCTCGGTGAACGCAGCCATGATCAGTCCGATCATCAGCAGCATCGAGCTGAGGATGTAGGCGAAGTAGCGACCAAACGCGAGCCAGAAACTGATGCGATGACCCTCACCGCTGGTGACCTTGATGCCGACCGCCATCTTGCCGAGCGTGGCCTGGTTGCTGGAGGAATGCATCCAGGTCAGATAAAAAAGCGGTATCAGCAGGCTGATCAGATAGAAGACCACCATGACGATGCCGCCACCGGCCGCCATCGCGTCCGGCTCGCCCGCGAACGCACCGAATCCTGCGCCGGAAATCATCACCAGCGGAATCAGGACTGCATAGACGAGCGAGGTGGTGACGAAGGAGTCGATGATGCTCGCGGCCACACGCTTCCAGAATCCGGCGTAGACGACATGTCCGCCAGCGACGTGTTCGCTGTCGTCGTGCACCGGTGCTTTTGGCGGCGCATAGGGTGAAACTTGGCCACTGTCGACTTCGACCGGCGCGGGCGGCGGCAGCGAAGTCTTGATGACTTCGTGCATGCGCTGTTGCCAAGGCACCCAGGCATCGAGGCCTTCACGCCAGACCAGAGTCTGCGCTGTCAGCGTGCCCGCCGTATGCAAGGTCGAGAATTCCGCGGCCGTCAGCGGCCCGTGGCGGTTGTTTTGCGCATCGGCGTAGTACCAGACAGTCATGGATTTCCCCCAAGGTGTAGGCCTACGTTATTGCATCGAGCGGGCAGTCGAACAGCTCGGCCTGGCAAAGCGATCAAACGTCTCCCTCCCATCAGTAATGGTGTTGTGGTGTTGCAACACACCGACTAAACCAATACAGTACGTCCCAGCCAAGCCAGCGCCCATTCCGGGCCGCCCCAAGGAGAACACCGTGACGCACCGTACCCGCCTGATCAGTCTCGCACTCGCCAGTTTGCTGCCGTTCGGCGCCGTGAGTGCCAAGCACTTCCATTCCAGCTGCGACGTCAACCTGCGCAGCGACTATGACCTGCGCATCGAAACCGACGGCCTCAGCTTCAGCGCCGACAAAGGCGGCACGACGAAGATCCGCCTCGACGCCGGCCGGCTGTTCCTCGATGGCCGCGAAGTGACGGTAACCGCCGCCGATCGCGAACGCCTGGCGCGTTTTGAGGACGAAGTGCTCGGCATCCGTGAAGAAGCCATCGGCATCGCCATTGAAGGCATCGACATCGGCATGACCGCAGTGACCGAGATTCACGCCGCCTTCGAGGAAGACGCCGACAAGATCGCCGAGTTCAACGAACGCATCGGGAAGCTGCGCGTGAGCATGGTGAAAGCGGTGCGCAATGACCTGTCGCACGGTCGTCCGACCGACGAGGAAATCGATCGCGTCGTCGATGCCGTGGTCGAACCGCTGGTCAAGGAAATGGTGGCGTCGATCGCCGCAAACGTGGCCGGCGAAGCGATCGCCATGGCCCTGAGCGGTGACGAATCGCGCGCCAAGGAGATCGAAGCCAAGGCCAAGCGTCTGGAGCGCACCATTGAAGACAAGGTGGAAGGTGCCGCCAAGCGCCTCGAAGCACGCGCCGAGCAACTGTGCCCGCGAGTGCAGGCGCTGGCCAAGATCAATGCCGATTTCGAAGTGCAACTCGCCAACGGCAGCAAGCTTGACCTGATGTAAGTCCAATCAGTTCGATGTGCGACAAACAGCCCGGCCTGTCCGGGCTGTTTGCTTTGACACTGTGCGCATGCCGATGGCTGTCATGATCCGACCAAGAGTGTCGAATTCGGCAGCGGATTTCATGGCATCAGTACGGCGAGCCGTCCTTGCGCAGAAAGCGAGATGCGCCGCCTGCGGAGACGAGCTGCAAGTCGTCATCGGGATAGATCGCCGAATCTCCCGGCGTGCGATCACCAATCTCCAGATAGACGACGTCGTGATCGGACCGATTCACCAGATGGTGCCCAATGCCCGCGCCATGCCGGAAGCCGGCGCACATGCCGGGTGCCAGCGCGATGGCTTCGTCGCCGAGGTGCAGCGTCGGATGGCCTTCGAGCACGTAGACGAATTCGTCTTGCAACGCATGCGCGTGCTTCAGCGCCGACATCGCCCCCGGCGCGAGGCGAGTCAGGTTGACGCCGAAATTCTCCAGACCGAACAGGTCGCCGAGCGCGCGTTTGTCGCGCCCGACCACGCGCGCGGCAAACGGCTCGGGATAGGTCGACCGTTTCGTGCGTACGGGTGCGTCGGTCGCGAGCAGTGCGGCCGCGGCATTCGAAATCCGGGCGTGGTCAGACATTGCCTGCCACCACATCGAGGACGGTGACCATATCCAGATCCGCGCCGCCGCGATCCAGTGCTTGCCGGTACATCGCTGCGCAGTGTGCAATCAGCGACGCATCGAGACCTGCGTTTTGCGCCTGCTCGGCAACCAGTTGCGAAATCGTGCGCACGTCGCGGATCGCTGCCTGTGCGCTGAAATCCCGTGCCATCAACTTCGCGAGTTTGCTGCGCGACACGTCGCTGGCCATCGGGCCGGCATCAAGGATATTGCGCAGCAAGTCGAGATCAAGGCCGGTGGCGCGCGCAGCGAGCACGGTTTCGGCCAGCGCCACGACCGTCGTGATCAGGTAGTGGTTGACGGCCAGTTTCATCCGCAACGCATTCGGCACGGGACCGCAGGTGAATATCTCCCGGCACAACGGCTTCAACAACGGCGCGATGACACCGATCACGTCCTGGCGGCCAGCCAGCATGCCGATGAGCTGCCCCTCCCCAGCCGGCCCGCAGGACCCTGATACCGGTGCCTCGACGTAGCAACCGCCACAGTCCACGATATCGCGTTCTAGCGCCTGCGAGTACCGAGGGGACGTCGTGCCCAGTTGTACCCAGGTCCGGCCCGCAGCGCGCCGACGAAAAGCGGGTGTACCGCGACCGAGCACGGCGTCCACGGCGGACTCGTCGAGCAGCATCACCAGGATGACAGCGGCATGACTGCAGAGATCGTCGACGTCGATGGCCTGGCGCGCGCCCAAGTCCAGCAACTCGAAGCCGCGTTCCGGCGTGCGGTTCCAGACGCACAGTGCAACGCCTGCGCGGCCGAGATTGCGCGCCATGGGCAAGCCCATCTTGCCAAGCCCAATGAAGCCAATGGTCATGATGATGCCTGCCACGCGTCCTGCGCTTCGGCCAAGAGTCGATGACGCAGAAACGCAAGAACTTCGTCACGCGCCTGCAGCGTGGGTTCGCCCGCCGCGTCGATCAGGTGCGCGGTCAGTACGCTGTGCGGGCTCGAGATGACGTCGCGGAAAAACGGCGGTGGGTTCGTATTCGCCGCGCTGTCGGGCAACACCCGACCCATGAAGCGTGGACCCAACGCGACTTCATACGCGGCGAAGCGCTCGGCCCGGCAGTACTTGTCTCCCTGAAAGCGATACGCCAACACGGTCAGATCCTCGCGTTCCAGTCGCTCGCGGACAGCAGCGAGTTCGCTCGGGCTGGACTCGATGCCGGCAGCGTCGTCGAGTGGCAGAGACGGTTGCGACAGCACCGGAGCAAGCACAGCTGGCTCCAGCATCATGGTCAGCGCGAAATTGCCGGTGAAGCACATGCCGACAGCGCCGACACCGCGCCCACCACATTCCCCATGCGCCAGTCGTGCCAGCTGCCGCAGCCATAGCGTGACCGGACTGGATGCATTCGCCGCCAGTGCCCGAAACTCAGCACTCACGCAGGCGCGCCGCAGGACCGCCAGTCCTTCTTCGGCGTGAGGCACCGCACCGTCGCGACCGAACAGCGAGGGCAGGTAAACGGTGAATCCGGCGTCGCGGACCCAGCGCGCAAAGCGTGCGACGTGGGGGCTGATGCCGGGCATCTCGGTCATCACGATCACCGCCGGACCTTGCCCCGACACGTACACCCGCTTGGTCCCTTCTTGGACGTTGATCACTCTCGCGTCGAAGTCGGAAAGCAGATCGTCGCCCGATGACGACAGAACTTCCGGGGTGGCAGACGTGACGTCGTTCATTGCGTGGCTCGCCATGCGGAGATGCGACGCATTTCATCGTCATCGCTGTCTCCCGACGAGTGTCTGATACGACACTATTCGTGCGTTTTCCGCCATGACTTCAATTTGCATCACGCGGGCAAATACCCGCAGAATCAGCGGGCGAGAGAACGGTTGACGGGAGGGGCAAGATGAAGGATTTCGAGTTGCTGTTGCTGCGCGGTACAAACCCGAGCGGCGTGTCGATGACCCGCGACATTCTCGCGGCGGCGGCGCTGTTTGCAGCGCGTCAGGGCGACGCGATTCCGACTTGGGGCTTGTACTCGCCGCTCGGTGGGCGTGTCGAACTTCAGGGCGGGATTACGGCGGAGACCAAACGTCTGCCGGGTCGACGGACGTCTCCTCGTTCGATTCTCCTGGTGCCCGGCATCTGGGTCGCCGACGTGCTTGAACTGCGGGAACGTCTCAAGGCTGACGACTGTCGCCGTGCAGTGCGCCAGATTGCTGCCCATGTCGCGCACGGCGGACAGGTGGCGGCGTCTTGTTCGTCTGCCTTCCTGCTGCAAGCCGCTGGCGTGCTGGATGGGCGGCAGGCCACAACTGCATGGTGGCTTGCACCGGAACTGTCACGCATTGCCGGCAACACGAAGGTGGATGCGAGCCGGATCATCTGCGTCGATGGACCGGTGATTACGGCCGGCGCCGCCTTCGCCCAGTCCGATGTGATGTTGTACCTGCTGCGACAGCGCTTCGGCGCCAAGGTCGTTGAGGGCGTGTCGCGCGTGTTGCTGTTGCACGAACGCGGTGAACAGGCGCAGTTCGTCATGCCGTCGATGTTGGCGGCGGGGGATGCCCTTGTGACTCGGCTCACCGAGCGTGTCGAGGCTACGCTCCCGGACGTTCCTGCAGTGTCGCGACTCGCGGTCGAGTTGTGCATCTCGGAGCGGACGCTGAGCCGGCATGTACTGCGCGCCACCGGCATGGGCACGACGGAACTGATTCAGAGCATTCGACTGCATCGTGCGCGCAACCTGTTGCAGAGCAGCCGAATGAGTGTCGAGCACATCGCGGCTGCGGTCGGCTATCGCGATGCCACGGCCCTGCGGCGACTGGTGCGAAAAGCGGCAGGCACAACGCCCGGCGGGTTGCGCGGCCAGTCCGTGGTTTCCGTGCCCAATGGGACGGGCGGTCGCGCTTCGCGACGATCCGGAGGCCAGCGATGAGCGCGACAACTCAACCCGTGGTGTTGGTCACTGGCGCTGGCCGTGGCATCGGCGCAGCGACGGCGAGGTTGGCGGCCGAACGTGGCTATGCCGTGTGTATCAATTACCTGAAGGACAGCGACGCGGCTGAAGCTGTGGTGATGCGCATTGCTGCAATCGGTGGGCGCGCCATCGCGGTGCAAGCCGATGTGTCGGTGGAATCCGAGGTCGTCCAATTGTTTGACACCTGCGTCGATGAACTTGGGCCATTGGCCGCACTGGTCAACAACGCTGGCGTTCTGGAAAGACAGATGCCGCTGGCGGTGATGGACCTGCCGCGGCTACAACGCGTGTTCGCGACCAACGTGTTTGGCACGATGCTGTGTGCACGCGAAGCAGTGCGTCGAATGTCGACCGCGCAGGGCGGCGCAGGTGGCGTCATTGTCAACGTGTCGTCAGCAGCGTCCAGACTCGGGGCACCCGGCGAGTACGTCGACTATGCGGCATCCAAAGGCGCGATCGACACGTTCACGATTGGCCTGGCCAAAGAGGTCGGCCCACAAGGAATCCGAGTGAACGCGGTTCGGCCTGGCTTCATCCACACGGACATCCACGCCAGCGGCGGCGATCCGGATCGGCTGGAACGCATCCGAAGCACGATCCCGCTGGGACGTGGCGGAGAAGCGGACGAAATCGCGCAAGCCATTCTGTGGCTGATGTCGTCTGGTGCATCGTTTACAACCGGTGCACTGCTCGACGTCTCCGGAGGACGGTAGACATCCGAGCAGACGGCTCGCCGGCGATCCCGGCAGCGCGTGCCCGCGCATCCTGCACGTAGTTCGAGGCCTGCCCCATGACCTTTGCACGATGCCGGAACCGCGCGAACACGCTTTGCTCGGTACTTGGCTTCAAGGAGATCGGCGATGCGCAGGCTGGGAACGTTTTTGATGTTGGCTGCTCTGGTCAGTTGCGCAAGTCGACCCGAGAGTTCCGATGTGCCAGATATCGCCGCATCTGCATCGATTTCGACCGCTGCAGCGGTTATTGACGAGCGCGACTGGCTGCGCGAGTTCCGGGTGCGCTATGCCGCCGTGAAGGCCGCGTCGCGTGGTGATGACGTCAAAGCCCTGCTGCGCGACGCCGAAGCTGCCTACACCTGGTCGCCGGATGTGCCGACCGACTTCATCCCCGAATCGATCGTGCGTGATATTGCCCATGATCGCTGGCTGATGGGCAGCGTGCGTCAACGCCGCATCGATGCCGTGGACGACCAAGGCGCCGCGTACGATTTCGTGTCCGCTGATGCCGGTGGCCTGCTCAGTGCGCTCGGCATGCGCCTGATCGGCGACACGCTCTGGGTCGCATCGAGCGGCTTCAACGAAAGCGGCGCGATCGCGAAAGCGCAGATCGGCCGCGCCGGCTTGTTCGAGATCGACGCGAACCGCGGCACGGTGCGCAAGTCCTGGTGGTTGCCGGACGACGGACAAGTGCACGCCCTCGGCGACGTGTTGATCGTTGGCAGCGACATCTACTGCAGCGACAGTTTGGCCGGCGGCGTCTATCGCTTGTCCGCCCAGCGCGAAAGGCTTGAACCGATCGTCGCCGGAGGTCTGCTGCTGTCGCCGCAGGGCATGGTCGCGCTCGATGAACGGCGACTGGTCATCGCCGACTATCCGACCGGACTGTGGCTGCTCGATGCGCCCAGCGGCGCGCTGCAACGCTTGCGCGCATCGCAACCGGCGGCACTGACCGGACTCGATGGCCTGTACCAACATGAAGGTGAATTGATCGCAATCCAGAACGGCACCACGCCGAAGCGGATCCTGCGTATCCGCTTGAACGCCACGAAAAATGCCATCGAGCAGGTCGACGTGCTGGCGCAAAACCTGTTCGGCTGGGGCGAGCCGAGCTTGGCGACGATCCACGACGGGTTCCTGTATTACATCGCGAACAGCCAGTGGGATCGATTCGACGCGAACGGCGGTTTGCCGCCGGCCGACCAACTGGAAGCGCCGCGCATCATGCGTCTGTCGCTGCATTGAGCAGATTGGACGGACCTGTCAACAGCGAACCGCGGACGAGGCTCGCGTTCGCGCGGCATTCAACGCGATTCGAGTTGGCGCCGCCAGGGTGGATGCGACGCAACAGCCAGCCTGTGCACCGGGCAGTCCTCGGCATGCGCGCCCGGCAGGTAACCCGTGCTCATCAGAAACTCGTTGACGATCTCGCCGCCGGTGAAGCGGAACGTCTTGCGGAACACCTTCAGCCAGGCCGGCAACTCGGCTGATCCGTGGCCGTCGAGCCAGGCGCGAAAACTGCCATGGCGATCCTGCAACTCGCGCACGGCGCGCGCATTGGCGATGGCCGCATCCACCTTCAAGCGGTTGCGCACAATGCCGGCATCGGCCAATAGCCGCGCCCGGTCTGCGTCGTCAAAGGCGGCCACTTCGGCGATGCGGAATCCAGCGTAGGCGGCACGAAATCCCTCACGCTTTTTCAGGATCGTCAGCCACGACAAGCCAGCCTGATTGATCTCAAGGATCAGTCGCTCGAACAGGGCGTCGTCATCCGGCACCGCAAACCCGTATTCGTGATCGTGGTAGGGCTGATGCCAAGGATGCCCGGGCGCGACCTTGCAATAGCCGGTCATGCATCTTGCCCCGCATCCCCGCATTTCCGACCGCGATGCGTCATCACGCCTCCGGCGTTCCAGTATCTGCACTACCGCGGTCGACTTCCGCACGCGCTTTTGCGGCGAGGTGCTGGTAGCGGCGGCGGAACGCATCGAGCGCCTCTTCCTCCAGTTCCTCCAGATCGAGCAAGGCATTATGCGCGCCCTGGGTGGCGCGAATCAGCTCGTCAAGCTTGATCTGGATCGCCTCGGTGTCGCGGTTCTGGGTGTTCTGGATCAGGAACACCATCAGGAAGGTGATGATCGTGGTTCCGGTATTGATGACGAGCTGCCAAGTGTCGCTGAATCCAAAAAGCGGTCCGGTGACGACCCAGACGACGATGACTGTGGCGGCGAGCGCAAAGGTCTTGGGCCGGCCACAGAAATGCGACGCCGACTTGGCGAATCCGGTGTACCAGCTGGTGGCGGGCATCTGTGGGGCGTCCTTCCGAGGTTCGACGCACGAGCTTGCGCGCATGCACGCGGGCGGGCAAGGTGCTGGGTGGGTCAGACGCCAACGATGATGAGAAACTGCGCATGGCGCGCGGACTTTATCGAGCGCCCGCATCCATCGTCCAGGATTCTGTCCGTCGCCCATGCGCAAGATCATCCACATCGACATGGACGCCTTCTACGCCTCGGTCGAACAACGCGACAACCCTGACTTGCGTGGGCGGCCAGTCGTGGTCGCGTGGAAAGGTGCGCGATCCGTCGTCTGCGCCGCGAGCTATGAAGCGCGCGAGTTCGGGGTGCGTTCGGCGATGCCGGCCTTGCGTGCCGAAAAACTTTGCCCGCATGCCGTCTTCGTGCCACCGGACTTCACCCGCTATCGCGAAGCCTCGCAGAAAATCCGCGAAATTTTCCTGCGCCACACCGACTTGATGGAGCCGCTGTCGCTGGACGAGGCTTACCTCGATGTCACCAGCAACAAGCAGGGATTCACGAGCGCGACCGCGATTGCGCAGAGCATTCGCGCCGACATCCGCAATGAAACCGGATTGACCGCGTCGGCCGGGATCGCACCCAACAAGTTCATCGCCAAGATCGCCTCGGACTGGAACAAGCCGGACGGTCTGTTCGTGGTGCGGCCGGAACACGTGCTGGATTTTCTCGCGCCACTCAAGGTCGGGCGCATTCCCGGCGTCGGCAAGGTGATGGAAGGCAAACTCGGCGAATTCGGTATCGGCACCATTGCCGATCTGCGCGCGTATTCGCAGCCTGCGCTCGAAGCGCGTTTCGGTCGCTATGGCCAGCGCCTGCATGAACTGTCGCTCGGCATCGACGAACACAACGTGCACAGCGAACGTCCGACGCAGCAGATTTCCGCCGAGGACACGTTTGCCGAGGACGTGCCACTCGTCGCCACCGGACCGATGATCGAAACCCTCGCAGCAAAGGTGTGGCGCGCGGCTGAACGTGAAGCTGAGCGCGTCGCGCGCACCGTGGTGCTGAAGTTGAAAACGCGCGAGTTCCGCATCCTCAGTCGCAGCCTGACGCCGTCGACGCCACCGCGCGACGCGGCAACATTGACCCGGATCGCGCTGGCACTGCGCGAGCGCGTCGAACTGCCGGCGAGTACGCGCTTCCGCCTCGTCGGCGTCGGCCTCGGTGGCTTCGTCGACCGCCATGACGCAATCGTTCAACCCGGATTGTTCGACAGCGCTGATAACCTCGGCTGATCTCGCTCGATTAACCCCGCTCGGATAAACCAAGGAGTCGACCATGACCACAACACCCGCACCAACGATCGATCTGCGCGACATTTTTGCTGGCCAGGCGCTTGTCGGCATGCTGCCGAAAGGCAAGGAACCCGGCGTATTGCCGATGAATCCCGATCAGATGGCCGCGAAAGCCTTCGAATACGCCGACGCGATGCTGCGTGCGCGTGCGGTGAAGAAGTAAGTCGCGAACTTTTCCGGCGGGCGCGCGTCACTGTTAGCATTCCGGTGTCGCCAGTGATCGCTTATGTCCGCAGCTCTCCAAACGTTTGCTCGTCATCCGCTCGCAAAACCATCGGCTGCCTTCGTCAATCTGGCGCTCGTGGCTGTACTGGTTTTCTTGCTGAGCCGCTTCCTGTGGCTGGCGCTCGACTGGAACGCACCGCTGCCAAGCGGTGGTAACGCGGAAATCACGGCACCGGCGAGCGCGCCGCCACCCTCACTTTCGCGCTGGCACCTGTTCGGCAATGCGGCCATGCCGCTCGATCCGCGCGCGCTCGCCAATGCACCGGAAACCTCGCTACCGATCGACCTGCGCGGCGTGCTTGCCGGTGAAGATCCGAAACTCGGTCGCGCCTTCATCAATGATGCCGGCGGCGAGCGCAGTTTTCGTGTCGGTGACGAAGTCGCGCCCGGCGTTCTGCTCGACGCGGTTTATCCGGACCGCATCGCGCTGTCGCGCGGCGGCGCGATCGAAGTTCTGAAATTGCGTGGCGGCGAGAATGCGCCGCCGGCTGCAGTCACCAATACCGGATCAGCGATTGCGATGTCGCCCTTTGCCGGCAATGCCGCGAAACCCGCTGCCGCGACCAACAACGCCCCGATTGATCTGACCAAGTTCGGGTCGGTGACGGCTCAGAACATGCCGATGACCGGTGTCGATATGGAACAGGTCAAGCAGACCTTGGGCGTCGACCCGGTCACGCTTGCGAACCAGATCACGCCGATGCCGGTGATGGAAAACGGCAAGTTCGTCGGCGTGCGCCTGAATGGCGGTCAGCACGCGGCGGTACTGACCAAACTCGGGCTGCAGCCAGAAGACATCGTCACCGCAATCAATGGCGTGCCGGTCACCGATCCTTCGCGCATCGGCCCCGCCGTTGCCGCGCTGTCGCAGGCATCGCGCATCGAAGTAAGTGTGCGGCGCGACGGCAAGATGCAGAATCTCGTCGTGGACATTCCCCGTTGACCGCCGCACGCGGCCACCCCTGTTTCGGAGTACTCATGCGCACACGTACCCAAGCCTTGTTGATCGCGCTCGCGCTCACCGCCCCACTCGCAGCACAACAAGCGCCACCGGCACCAGCCTTGAACGGCAAACACACGCTGAACCTGAAGGACGCCGACGTGCGTACCTTCATCAGCACGGTGAGCGAAATCACCGGCAAGAACTTCATCGTCGACCCACGCGTCGAAGGCAAGGTCAACATCGTCTCGACCAAACCCATGGATCGCGATGAGGTCTATCGCGTCTTCGAATCGGTGTTGCGCGTGCACGGCTTTGCCCTGGTGACCGCCGGCGACATGGTGAAAGTGGTGCCGGAAGCGATCGCCGTGCAGGACGGCGGCGCGAACCAGGGTCTGATCGGCCCGGACTCGCTGACGACACGCGTCATTCCGCTCAAGTACGTGTCGCCAGCCGCGCTGATGACGGTGCTGCGGCCGTTGATTCCGCAAAGCGGCCAGATCGTCGCGAGCCCGTCCGGCAACGCCATCATCGTCACCGACCGCGCCGGCAATGTCGCGCGCTTGGAGTCCATCATCGCGCGCATCGACACCGTGACCGACAGCACGATCGAAGCGATTCCGCTGACCCACGCGAATGCCCAGGAAGTCGCTTCGACCCTGAACAAGCTCGCCGACGCGACCAATGGCGTGAAGCCGCCGATGGTGGTGGCCGACGCGCGTACCAATTCGATCCTGTTGTCCGGCGAGAGCAGCGGCCGTTTGAAACTGCGCGCCATGATCACGCATCTGGATACCCCGCTTGATGCCGGCGAAGCGACCCAGGTCGTTTACTTGCGCTACGCCGATGCCGAGCAATTGGTGGCCATACTCGACAGCGTCGCAGCGACGCTGACCGGCGGCACGACCGCGAAAGACACGGCGCGCTCGGCAACGATTCAATCGCACAAGGACACCAATGCGCTGATCATCACCGCGGCACCCGCCGTGTTCCGCGCGTTGCAGTCGGTGATTCGAGATCTGGACGTGCGTCGCGCCCAGGTGCTGATCGAGGCGATGATTGCCGAAGTCAGTGACGAGACCGCGCGCGAAATCGGCATCCAGTGGCAGGCGACGGATGGACTGAACGGCGAAGGCCTGGTCGGTGGCACCAACTTTCCGAGCCAGGGCAATGCCGGAATCATTGGTGCACTCAGCAACCCGTTGGGCGCGCTTGGCGCTGGGCTGAATCTCGGTTACATCACCGGCACGACGACAATCACTGGCGCCAATGGCGACGAGACCACCATCTACGAGATCGGCGCGCTCGCGAAATTGCTGCGCGGCGACAGCCGCACCAATATCCTCAGCGAGCCGAGCATCGTCACCCTCGATAACAAGGAAGCGACGATCAAGGTCGGACAGGAAGTGCCATTCCTGACCGGGCAGTACACGAACACCGGCACCGGCGGTGGCGGTGCGAACCAGCCGCAAAATCCGTTCCAGACCATCGAGCGCAAGGACGTGGGTCTCACCCTCAAGGTGACGCCGCATATCAATGAAGGCGACGAGGTCGCGCTCGATATCAGCCAGATCGTGTCCTCGCTGGCGCCGTCGGTCGATGGCGCTTCCGACCTGATCACCAACAACCGCGAGATCAGCACCAGTGTGATGGTGAAGGACGGCGGCATGCTCGTGCTCGGCGGCCTCACCACCCACGAAATGACCGAAAGCATTTCCAAGGTGCCGGCGCTTGGCGACATTCCGCTGCTCGGCAACCTGTTCAAGTACCGCAAGGCGAACATGATCAAACGCAACCTGATGATCTTCCTGCGCCCACGCATCCTGCGCGACGCCAATCAGGAGTCGGTGCTGTCGCAGGAAAAATACAACTACCTGCGCGCCGAACAGATGCGCGTCAACGACCTGCCGGGCAACACCACGCCGGAACGCGATCAACCGCTGCTGCAAGCCAATCCGCTGGGTAACGGCGGCGACAGGCTGTGATTCAGCAACCGCGCCCGCCCTACACCTTCGCCAAACGCCACGGTCTGACGGTGCTCGAATGGCAGGCGGATGCGGCGCTGGTCGCGCATCGGCCGGACGTGCGCATCGAGGCGATCGCCGAAATGCGCCGCTACTGCGATGCGCCGATCCGCTTGCAGGAAATGGATGCGACCGCGTTCGAGCGTCTGCTGCGCGACATGTACGAGCAAGGCGGCGATGACGCGCGGCAAATGGTCGCGGACATGGATGGTCGCGTCGATCTCGGCGCACTCGCCGAAGAACTGCCGGAACCGGAAGACCTGATGGAGAGTGATGACGAGGCCATCGTCATCCGTTTGATCAATGCGCTGCTCACGCAGGCGGTCAAGGAGAACGCATCGGATATCCATATCGAACCGTTCGAGAATCGTCTGGTGGTGCGCTTCCGCGTCGACGGGCAGTTGCGCGAAGTGCTGGCGCCGCAGCGCGCAGCGGCGGCACCGATCGTGTCGCGCATCAAGGTGATGGCCAAGCTCGATATCGCCGAAAAACGCCTGCCGCAGGATGGTCGCATCGCGTTGCGCGTCGCTGGTCGCCCGGTCGATGTGCGTGTGTCGACGATTCCCGCCGGTTATGGCGAACGCGTCGTGCTGCGTCTGCTCGACAAGCAGGCCGGACGCCTCGATCTCGAGAAGCTCGGTATGCAGCCGCAAATGCTCACGCAGGTGCATGACCTGATCTCGCGTCCGCACGGCATTCTGCTGGTCACCGGCCCGACCGGTTCCGGCAAGACCACGACGCTGTACGCGGCGCTGTCGAAATTGAACGAGGCGACGCGCAATATCCTGACCGTCGAGGACCCGATCGAGTACTACCTCGATGGCATCGGCCAGACCCAGGTCAATACCAAGGTCGACATGAGCTTCGCGCGCGGCCTGCGCGCGATCCTGCGCCAGGATCCGGACGTGGTGATGGTCGGCGAAATCCGCGATCTGGAAACTGCGCAGATCGCGGTGCAGGCCTCATTAACCGGACATTTGGTGTTGTCCACCTTGCACACGAATTCCGCCGTCGGTGCCGTGGCGCGTCTGCGCGATATGGGCGTCGAACCGTTCCTGCTGTCGAGCTCGATGATCGGCGTGATCGCGCAGCGTCTGGTGCGCGTGCTTGATCCGGCCACGCGCGAAGCGTATCCGGCGAGCGCCAGCGAACTCGCTGCGTTCCATCGCCAAGCCGATGAGAAAGTCACCTTGTACCGGCCACGCGCCGGACTGCCCGGCAAACTCGCCGGCTACAAGGGCCGAACCGGCGTCTACGAACTGGTGCTGGTCGACGAACTGATGCGCAAACTCGTGCACGAAGGCGCGGCCGAAGCCGTGCTCGAATTCGAAGCGCGCAAGCGCACACCGTCGATGACCGCCGATGGCTGGGTCAAGTGCGTCGCCGGTATCACCTCGACCGACGAAGTGCTGCGCGTTACGCGCGAGGACTGAACATGTCGGTGCCAACACCGCGTTCGACTTTCATCACCGTCACTGCGTGGAGCTTGGTCGCGGTCGGGGTGATCGGCGTGTTGTGCGCCGCCTTCATCGGCCTCGCTTGGCTGATGCTGCTCACGATCGACCAACGCGACGTGCTTGCGACCTCACCGATGTTCGCGCTGCTGCCGCCGAGCGGGCAATGGTTGATGCGCCATATCGGCACGATGTGTCTGGTGTTGCTGGTGACCAGTGTCGCCGCGATTCCGCTTGGCGTGGCGTTGCTGCGCCGTCGCGCCTGGGCACGCGTCGCCAGTGTCTGGACCTGCGTACTGCTCGCCGCGATGCACTTCGTCGCCTTGCCCTGGCAATGGCTGGAAGTCGATGCCTGGTTCAAGCAACTGCGCACCGAACTCCCCTGGTTCGCCCGCGACGGACTCGACTCGATGTACTGGTCCACCCAACTCAGCGGCGCCGCCTTCGCCCTAGCGTTCGCCCTGGCCTTCGCCTACACCGCCTGGAAACTGGCGCGTCCGAAAGTGCGCGCGGAATTTCCGACCTTAGGCATAATTTGTGGCATCATTTAATGCCTATCTGAGTGCCTTCCAACGAGGTTGACCCATGCGCACCACGCTCGCGCTCGACGACGATTTGGTGACCGAAGCGCAGTCACTGACCCGCATCACCGAAAAATCCAGCCTCGTCCGTGAGGCGCTCAAAGCCTTGATCGAACGAGAAAGCGCCCGGCGACTGGCGCGACTCGGTGGTAGCGAGCCCGGGCTCGCGGCGCCCGCGCGTCGTCGCCCCGAAGCGGCATGATCCTGGTCGATACCTCGGTCTGGGTGGATCATCTGCGATCCGGTGAGCCGCAACTGGCGGCGCTGCTGGAACGCGGACAGGTGCTGATCCATCCTGCCGTGATCGGCGAGATTGCACTGGGCAGCCTGCGGCAACGCGAGCAGGTGCTGGGCGCTCTCGCAAATCTGCCTCGATTGACGCTGGCGACCGATGCCGAAGTCCTGCGTTGGATCGAAGCCGCCCCGCTCTGGGGGCGCGGCATCGGCTTCCTGGACGCGCATTTGCTGGCGGCCGCACGACTGACGCCCGGCAGTCGCCTCTGGACTCGCGACCGCCGACTTCGAGAGATCGCAGTGGCATTCGACTTGGGTGCGACACATCTCGTCTAAAACGCAGTGCTGGGTAGCGCTTTCGCTCCACCCAGCCACGAGTTTGGTGCTGACCGCAATCAGTCGAGCACGTTCACGGAGACGGTGGCGGTGTCTTCGTTGCCGGCGGAATCGCGGATCGTGTAGGTGAAGGTGTCGATGCCGCAGAAGGCCGGGTTGGCCTTGTAGTGGAACTGGCCGGGCGCGACTTGGACGACCTGGCCATTGGCCGGTTGCGTGAAGGCCACGACCGAGAACGTGTCGCCGTCCGGATCGCTGTCGTTGGCCACCACATTAATCAGCACCCAGGTGAGATTGATGGTTTCGACCGCGTCATCGACCGCGTTCGGTGGTCGATTGTTGGGCACCACGATGCCTTGGGTCACCGTCACGCTGATCGTGCTGCTGGCGGTGGAACCGTTCGCGTCTCTGATGCTGTAGCTGAAGCTGTCGCTGCCGACATAACCTGCCGTCGGCGTGTACAACACCGTGCCGCCGCTGATGCTGGCGGTGCCGTGTGCCGGTGTGCCGACGCTGGTGAGACTCAGCGCATCGCCGTTCGGATCGGTGTCGTTGGCGAGCGGGTTGATCGTGACCGGCGTCGCTTGCGGCGTGGTCGCGACATCGGGATTCGCGACCGGCGCGTTGTCACGCACGATGATGGTCACGGTCGCAGTCGCGGTGCCGTTGGCGCCGTCGCTGATGCTGTAGTTGAAGCTGTCGGTGCCCACATATCCCGCGGCCGGCGTGTAGCTGACGCCGGTGGCGGTGAATGTCGCGCTGCCATGCGCCGGCTGCGTTACCGAGGTCACCACGAGCGTATTGCCATCCGGATCGGTGTCATTGGCCAACACGGCGACGTTCGCCGTCGTGCCGCGCTGGATGGTGGCGGCATCGTTCGCCGCCGCCGGTGCGCGATTCAGATAGACGCGTGCGCCCAGCGTCTCGGTGACCGTGGTCTCGTCGAAGCGATAGACGTCGACCGTGCGCTTGTGTGCAGCCGGATTGCGCATCGCGCGATCGATCCAGGCACTCGGCAGATCGACCGGGGTCTTGACCCACTCCACGATGGTCTCCGTCTTTGTGGTCGGCGGCGGCGCCTCGGTCTTTTTTTCGACGGTCAGGAAACTCACGTCAACGCGACGATTCTTGTGGCGTTCTGTCGCGGTATTCGGATATTTCGGGGCCGACTCGCCCTTGCCGCTGACATCGAGTTCGCCGGCATCAACGCCCGCACCCTCCAGCCACACGCGCACGGATTGCGCACGGCGTTCGGACAGCGCCTGGTTGTACGCGTCCGATGCGAGATCGCAGGTGTGACCGATGACGCTGACGCGACTGACACGTTGGTCCGACTTGAGCGTGTCGACGACCGACTGCAGGGCATTGGTGCCGGCACTGGTCAGCGTCGAGGAATCGAGCTCAAAGAAAGCGTCGGCACTCATCTGGATTTCATTGCGCATCACCACCGAATCGGCGTGCACGTCGGGCGTGAATTCGCGCACGACTTCGCGCTTGCTTTCAACGCTTTCCATGCGCTGACGCGGCTGGAACGAGTCGCCGCCGAATTCGTAGCGATAGGTCAGCCAACCGCGGGTGTCGCTGTTGTCGATCTCGAATTGGCCGTCCTTGTCGATTGCTTCCACATCCAGCGCCAGACTGTGGCCGGTGCCGCTGAAGTATTTCTGTGCACCGACCGAAGCCGTGAACTGGCGACTGTCGAAGTCGCCGCGCTCGTAATCGAGACCGCCTTGCAGGCGCAGCGACTGTGCGTCGAAGAAGCGGCCGAAGCGCGCGCCCAGCCCATGGTCATAGGGATGCTCAAAGGTTTCGATCAGGGTTTCGATCGTCTGCGTCTGCTCGAACGGGCGACCCGCATCCGTGCCGGTGAGCAGATTGGTATTGATATCGAGGTCACTGCCGATCAGGCGCTCGTCGCTGGTCGCCGCACTCATCGCAAGACTGCCGAACCAGCGTTCACGCTCAAGGCCAAAGCCGAGCGTCACTTTTTCGTCCTCAAAGCGGTTGCGGTCGGCGGCGAGGAACACTTTCGCGACGGTCACCGAACCCGGCTTTTCGGCTTCGGCTTCGCGCGTACCGTCGCCGAGCAGCCAGTGGTAACCGAGCTTGACGCCGAAGGCGCCGTAGTCCTGCCCCCAAACCTCGCCAAACCACAGCGCACGCGGCTTGATGCCCCAGAAGGCGCGCACTTCACCACCGAAATCGCCATCGTCATTGACCGACACGCCGCCGCTGACATTGGTGCCGACATAAGTCAGCGGAATGCTCGCGTTTTCTGCGGGTGGGGCGGTTTGGGCGACCGCAGAGGCAGTCAGAGCGCAGCCAATGGCGGCAGCAAGCAGGGTTGGGCGCATGACGCGGACTCTCGTTGTTGGGAATGTTGCGAAGGTTAACGACATTTCAACGTTGGTTGGCATTCATGTCGGTGCGCTACGACACATCCGCTAGCATGCGCGCCCTTGATGAGGAGTACGCCATGAGTTTGTCCGCCACCACACGTGCGCAGATCGATGCGCTGTTGCAGCAACACCCAGTGGTGCTGTTCATGAAGGGCACACGCGATGCGCCGCGTTGCGGCTTTTCGGCGAATTCGGTGCGCATTCTTGGCACGGTCGCGCCCGGGTTTTTCGATGTCGACGTCCTCGCCGACCCCGAGTTGCGCGAAGGCATCAAGGTCTACGGGCAATGGCCGACGATTCCGCAGTTGTATGTGCGCGGCGAACTCGTTGGCGGCGCCGACATTCTCAGCGAGATGGCGAACAGCGGTGCGCTGCACGAACTGATCGGCGTGCCGGCGCCGGATCGCACCCCGCCCACGATTCACATGACCGCCAAGGCGGCGGAGGCGATCGGCAGTGCATTGTCCGATGCCGGCAACGAGGTTCTGCATCTCGCGATTGACGAACACTTTCGTGCGCAGTTCTTCCTGAAGGCTGCGGGTGGCCAAGAGATCCGTGTCGACAGTGCCGGCATCGTGCTGCACATGGACTTGCCGACAGCGCAGCGCGCACGTGGACTGGAAATCGACTGGGTGGAAACCATGCAGGGCGCCGGGCTGTCGCTGCGCAATCCGAATGCACCGCCGGAAGTCGGTGCCATGGACGTGCAGGCCCTGCGCACGGCGATCGCGGCCGGCAAGGTGCGCGTCATTGACGTTCGCCCAGCAGCCGCACGCGCAATCGCCCCATTCGCCGGGGCAAGCGCGTTCGAGACCGACGAACCCGCACTGCTGGCGCTGGCCAAAGACTCACCGCTCGCATTCCTGTGCCACCACGGCCAGTCCAGTCGTGTCGCCGCCGAGCGCTTTCGATCGGCCGGCTTCACCCAGTTGTTCAATGTCGAGGGCGGCATCGACGCCTGGTCGCAGCAGATCGACCCGCGTGTTCCGCGCTACTGACCGACGACGATGCCGGCGCTGTCACGAAAATCGACATCCCTTGCACCGTTTGTAGGCCGGAACGGCGTACGCTAGATTCCAGTCAGTTCCGGAGGGATCGAAATGCGCGCATTGTCACTGTTGAAAGGAGCCGCCGTCGGCTTGGTCGTGTTCTGCACCTTGTCCATGACCGGGTGCAGCCAGTCCCGGGAAACGCTGGCCGCACAAGCCTGCATCAAGGCGATGGGCGAACGACTGGGCGATCGCCCATACACCGCGGATATCCCGGCCATTGCCGCAACTGCGAAACCGGAAGGCGAAGACATGCTCGAGCTCGAGTCGCAAGCGACCATCGATGCCGCGCAGGCGAACCAGTCGGAACAGCGGTTCACGTGCCGCGTGCAGTTCGATGCCGCCAAACCCGGCACTGAACCGACCGTCATCCTGTTCCAGTTCCTGTTCTGAGCCTGCGCGCGGACTGACCGCGCCGCGCCGGCTTATTCGTCGAAGCGCAAGTGTTTCACCGACTTGCCATGACGGCGGATCAGTCGCAGCGCCTCGATGCCGATCTTGACGTGGGCATCAACGAAGCCCTCGGTGACTTTTTTGTCCGAGGCTTCGGTCTTCACACCCTCCGGAATCATCGGCTGATCCGACACCAGCAAAAGCGCGCCGGTGGGAATGCTGTTGTGGAAGCCGGTGGCAAAAATCGTCGCGGTTTCCATGTCGATCGCCATCGCGCGCGTCTTGCGCAGGTATTCCTTGAATTGCTCGTCGTGTTCCCAAACGCGGCGGTTGGTGGTGAACACGGTGCCGGTCCAATAGTCGTAATCGAGATCGCGGATCATCGTCGACACCGCACGCTGCAACGAGAACGCAGGTAGCGCCGGCACTTCCGGCAACAGGTAATCGTTCGAGGTGCCTTCGCCGCGGATCGCTGCGATCGGCAATATCAGGTCACCGATTTCGTTCTTGCGTTTGAGCCCGCCACATTTGCCGAGAAACAGCGCCGCCTGCGGACCGATCGCCGACAGCAAGTCCATCACCGTCGCGGCATTCGCACTGCCCATACCGAAGTTGATCAGGGTGATGCCGTCGAAAGTGACGCTCGGCATCGGCCGGTCCAGACCACGGATCTCGCCGCCGCCAATGACGCGCTTGAACACTTCCAGGTAACCGCCGAAGTTGGTCAACAGGATATGGCTGCCGAATTCGTCCAGCGGCACACCGGTGTAGCGCGGCAACCAGTTCGCGACGATCTCGTGTTTTTCTTTCATCTCTCTCTCCTTTGATCTGCACCATTGTATGCGAGCGCCGGGCTGGCTTTCCGTCGGCCGTCGACGGACACTCGCCAAAACCCTCATCGTGACGGAAATCGAATGACCGACCAGCGTCCGCTGTGCGCACTGACCATCGCCGGCTCCGATTCCGGCGGTGGCGCGGGCATTCAGGCCGACCTCAAGACCTTTGCCGCACATGGCGTGCACGGCCTGTCGGCGATTGCCGCATTGACCGCGCAACACACGCGCGGCGTCACGGCGGTACATGCCCCGCCCGTCACATTCCTGCGCGCGCAGATCGATGCCTGTTTTTCCGACTTTCGCATCGGCGCGGTCAAGCTCGGCATGCTCGCTACGGCCGAGATCATCGACACCGTTGCCGAGGCCATGGCGTACTGGCGGCCGCCGCAGATCGTGATCGATCCGGTCATGGTCGCGACTTCAGGCGCGAAGCTGCTCGAAGATTCGGCACTCGCTGCATTGCGGACGCGCCTGCTGCCGATGGCGACTTTGCTGACGCCGAACATTCCCGAGGCCGAGTTGCTGCTCGGCCACGCGATTGTCAATGATGCCGATGCCGCAGTGGCCGTGACCGAACTACTCGCACTCGGCGCACCAGCGGTGTTGCTCAAGGGCGGGCATCTCAGCGGAGTACAACTGGTCGACCGGCTTGGAGCGGGCGACACGCGCGCCGAATTCGTGCACGTACGGCTTGCGGTCGAGGGCCACGGCACCGGCTGCACACTGGCCTCGGCGATCACCGCGCAATTCTGTCTGGGGCGAACCTTGCACGACGCCTGCGCCGATGCCGCCGAATATGTGCACGGCGCCTTGCACCACGGCTATCGACCGGGTCTTGGCGCAGTCGCAGTACTCGATCATTTTTGGTGGACGCGTGACGAAGCGGGTCGGCGCCTACGCCACCCGTGACTGATGGCAGCGGGCAGCCGAACGCGCTCTGGCATAGTGCCCGCTTCCCCGAATGGAGAGTCCGACGTGACCTTGCTGCGCCTTTTGATCGCGTTCGCGCTATCGCTCCCTGTTCTTGCGGCCGAGACGCCGTATCCGAGCACTTATCAGGTACCTGCGTCGACGCCGGTATTCATCCGCGATGCCACCGTGCTGCTCGGCACCGGCGAAAAGATTGACCATGGCGACGTACTGCTGCGTGACGGCAAGATCGAAGCGGTCGGCACCAGTCTCGAAGCCCCCGCCGACGCACGCGTGATCGACGGCAAGAACAAGTTCGTGACGCCGGGCATCATCGACGTGCATTCGCACCTCGGTGTCTATGCAAGCCCGGGCACCACCTCGCATCAGGACGGCAACGAGATGACCGCGCCGACCACACCGAACGTGTGGGCCGAACACGCATTGAATCCGAATGATCCGGGTTTCGACACCGCGCGTGCCGGTGGCGTCACCGTGATGCAGTTGCTGCCGGGTTCGGCGAACCTGATCGGCGGCCGCGGCGTGACCATCAAGAACGTGCCAGCCGTCACCTATCAGGCGATGAAATTTCCCGGCGCACCCTACGGCCTGAAGATCGCCTGCGGCGAAAACCCGAAGCGCGTCTACGGCAGCAAAGGCGTGGCACCAATGACCAACATGGGCAATGTCGCCGGCTATCGCAAAGCCTTCATGGACGCGCAGGACTACATGCGCACCGAGGACGAATACGCCGGCAAGCTCGCCGCCTGGGAAAAGGGCGACGAGGATGATCGTGGGGAAAAACCACCAACACCCAAATCCGATCTCGCGCTCGAATCGCTCGCCGGTGTGCTGCGCGGCGAAATCCTCGTGCATAACCACTGCTATCGCGCCGATGAAATGGCGACGATGCTCGATCTCGCCGACGAGTTCGGATTCAGGATCGCCGCGTTCCATCACGCCGTCGAGGCATACAAGATCGCCGACCTGCTGGCCGAGAAAGGTACCTGCGGCGCGCTCTGGGCCGACTGGTGGGGCTTCAAGATGGAAGCCTGGGACGGCATCCAGGAAAACATCGCCTTCGTCGATGCGGCCAAGAACGGCTGCGCCATCGTCCATTCCGATTCGGCCGAAGGCATTCAGCGCCTGAATCAGGAGGCGGCCAAAGCCATGGCACGGGGCAATCGTGCCGGGCTCGCGATCACGCCTGAACATGCCATCCGCTGGCTCACCGCCAATGCCGCGAAGGCGCTTGGCATCGCCGACAAAGTTGGCACGCTCGAAGCCGGCAAGCAGGCCGATGTCGTGCTCTGGAACGGCAACCCGTTCAGTGTCTACGCGCATGCCGAACAGGTGTACATCGACGGCGCCTTGACCTTCGATCGCAACGACCGCAGCCATCAACATCAGGCCGACTTCATGCTCGGCACGGACACCGGAGCAACACCATGATCCGCCGCTTGCTCGCCGTTTCCATTTCGCTGGCCTGCTGCTTCAACGCCGCTGCCGAGACTTTGCTGATCCGTAATGCCCGTGTGCACACCGTCGACACCGCCGGCACGCTTGAGGCCAGCGATGTGCTGGTACGCGACGGCAAGATTGCGGCGATCGGCAAGGCGCTGGTCGCCACCGACGCACGCGTCGTCGAGGGCAATGGCCGGCCGCTGACGCCGGGCCTGTTTGCCGGCATGACCGCGCTTGGACTGGAGGAAGTTTCGGCCGAGGTCTCGACCGTCGACAACAGCTACACCCCCGGTGCGACCGTACCGGCGAACGACATCACCATGCGTCCGGAATTCGATGTCGGCTATGCCTACAATCCGGACTCGCAAGTGATTCCGGTGCAGACCGCGGAGGGCATCAGTTACTCGGTTCTGGCACCCAGCACAGGCCCGGGGGGCACGGTGATCAATGGCCAGGGCGGCATGATCACGCTGGATGGCAGCATCGATTTTGTGCCGTCGACGCGCACGCTGTTCCTGTCCTTTGGCAGCGGCGCCTCACCGCTCACCGGCAACTCGCGCGCGGCGCAGTACATGCTGCTTGAGCAGGCCGTGCGCGAAACGCGTGGCGCGTTATTCGAAGGCGAACGTCTGCTCAGCCTCGCTGGTCGCGAAACCCTGGCCCGCTACATCGCTGGTGGTCGCGTCGTGCTCTATGTTGATCGCGCCATCGATATCCGTCGCGCCGTCGCCTTCGTGCGCAAGCAGGGCATGAAGCCGGTAATCGCAGGCGGTGTCGAAGCGTGGAAAGTCGCTGACCTGCTCGCCCGCGACAAGGTGCCGGTGTTGATCGATCCGCTCGTCAACCTGCCCGGCAACTTCGACCAGATCGGCGCGACGCTCGACAACGCCGCGCGCCTGCACAAGGCCGGCGTCACCGTCGCGTTCTCGCAATCCGGTGACGCTTCGCACACCGCCCGCAAGCTGCGCTTCGCCGCCGGCAATGCCGTCGCCAACGGCTTGCCCTGGGAAGCCGGGCTCGCAGCGATCACCGCAAACCCGGCGGCGATTTTCGGCGCCACCGATCGCGGTCGCATCGCTGTCGGCCTGCGTGCCGATCTCGTGCTCTGGGATGGCGATCCACTCGAAGTCAGCAGCCTGCCCGATGCGATGTGGATCGGCGGCGAAGCACAGTCGATGCAGTCCCGACAAACCCTGCTGCGCGATCGCTACGCGCCGAAGCGCTGACCGGAAATTGCGCCGAACTTGGATCCTGCGATGTAGGAGCGGCGGAAGCCGCGATGCTTTGACCCCAACGCAAAAGCATCGCGGCTCCCGCCGCTCCTACACGCGCATCATTTGATCTCGATGTTCAAGGCCTTCGCGAGGAACGCATAGATGTCGGCATATTCGGCGATGGTCTTGTCGGTCGGCTTGCCGGCACCGTGTCCGGCGCGGGTTTCGATGCGGATCAAGGCTGGATTGCCTTCCGGATTCGCGGCCTGCATGGCCGCAGCGAACTTGAAGCTGTGCGCCGGGAACACGCGGTCGTCGCGTTCTGCCGTGGTGATCAGCGTCGGCGGATACTTGGTGCCGGGCTTGATGTTGTGCAGCGGCGAATAGGCGTGAATGGCGGCAAATTCATCGGCGTTCTTGACCGAGCCGTAGTCCGATTCCCAGGCCCATCCGATGGTGAATTCGCGAAAGCGCAGCATGTCCAGCACGCCGACCGCGGGCAGCGCCGCGCCGAACAATTCCGGGCGCTGCAACAAGGTCGCGCCGACCAGCAAGCCGCCATTGGACCGACCGGAGATCGCCAGTTTGGACGGCTGCGTGATCTTTTCGGCAATCAGGTATTCGGCACCGGCCGCGAAGTCGTCGAACACGTTCTGCTTGTGCAACTTCATGCCGCCTTCGTGCCAGCTGCGACCGTATTCGCTGCCGCCACGCAGGTTCGCGACGGCATAGACGCCACCCAGCTCCATCCACGCAATCACTGCCGGACTGAACTTCGGCTGGCTTGGAATGTTGAAGCCGCCGTAGCCGTGCAGAATCGTCGGATTGTTGCCGTCCCGCACATAGCCTTTTTTCGCGCTGATGAACATCGGTACCTTGGTGCCGTCCTTGCTCGGGTAGAACACCTGCGTGGTCTCGAACGCGGACGCATCGAAGGCCACGGTCGGCGCCTTGAACACACTCGCCGCACCGGTCGTCAGATCAACGCGATAGACGCTGTCGGCGACCGCATAGCTCGCGAAACTGAAGAAGGTCTCGCTGTCGCCGACCGCGCCATCGAAGCCGGTCGCGGTGCCAAGTCCCGGCAACTCGATCGCACGCAGCTCCTTGCCGTTGGCGTCAAACTGCTTCACTTCCGAGCGGGCATCGCGCAGGTAATTCGCGACGAACTGGCCGTTGACGTGCGAGACCTGCAGCAGCAACGCATCGCTCTCGGGAATGACGGTGCGCCACTTGTCCTTGCCGGGATTGCTGGTGTCGATGGCGATCAAGCGGTTGCGCTCGGCACCATCGTCGCTGAGGAAATACAGCACGTCACCGTCGTTGCCGACGAATTCATAGGCGCCGACGAGTTCTTCGATCAACCCGACGACTTTCGCATCGGCCTTGGCGAGGTCCTTGTAGAACACGCGATTGCGCACATCGGTGCCCTGCGAACCGTTGACGATCAGGAATTCACCGTCGTCGCTGACCAGCGCGCTGAAGCCCCAATCCGGCTGGTCCGGCCGCTCGTACACAAGCACGTCGTCGACTTGAGCCTTGCCGAGCGTGTGCAGGAACAGCTTCTGGTTCTTGTTCACGGCCTTGAGCGGATCTTCGCCTTCGGGCGCGTCGAAGCGGCTGTAGAAGATGCCGCTTGAATCCTTCGTCCAGGCAATATTGGTGAATTTCGCCCAGCGGATTTCATCACTCAGATCAGCACCGGTTTCGACATTGCGGATGCGGATGGTGCGCCAGTCGGAACCACCGTCGGACATCGAATAGGCGTAGAACTTGCCGTCCGGACTGACCGCCGATTCGCTCAGCGAAATCGTGCCGTCGCCCGACAAGGTGTTCGGATCGATCAACAGGCGCGGCTCGCCGTCGAGCTTGTCCTGCACGTATACCGGCGACTGGTTCTGCAGGCCGTCGTTGCGCGTGAAGAAGTACTTTCCGCCATGGATCTCCGGCACGCCATAACGCTCGTAGTCCCACAACACGGTCATGCGCGCCTTGAGCTTGTCGCGGTTCGGCACATCCTGAATGTAGCCATCGACCAATGCATTCTGCGCCGCGATCCACGGCTGCAATTCGGCGTCGTCGAGGTTTTCCATCCAGCGATAAGGGTCGGCGACCGAGGTGCCGTGGTAGTCGTCGACCTGCTCGACCGTGCGCGCGGTCGGATAGACGAGCTTGGCCGCTGCAATGGGCGCGGCCGGCGGTGCGACCACTTCGGCTTCGGGGCTGCCGCCGCAGGCGACGAGCGTCGCAGCCAGCGCGATCGCAAGTGCCACGAAAATTGGGGAATGCTTGAACATGGAAGACTCCGCACGAGGAAGCCGCGGAGCTTAGGGGAAACGCGGAGTAGTGCCAGTGCGGCTGGGACGGGGCGACGGCTTTCGTGGTCGGGGCGGGAGATCATTCGCGCCGACAATGGCGACTTCTTGATCCAGGTCCGCGACGAACTGGCACCGCGAGACATTAGACTCCGCGAACAGAACATTCAGGAGTGGGTCTATGGGCGCAGGTTGGAAGACGAAAGGCAAAGCGGAGACGGCGAATGCCAAGGGTCTGGTGTTCACCAAGCTGGCGCGTGAAATCTCGGTGGCGGCCCGATCGGGTGCCGATCCGGCGCTGAATTCGCGGCTGCGGCTCGCGGTCGAGCAGGCGAAGAAGACGTCGATGCCGCGCGAAACGGTCGAGCGCGCGATCAAGAAGGGCGCGGGGCTGCTCGATGGTGGCGCGCAATACGAGAAACTGACCTACGAAGGCTTCGCGCCACATCGTGTGCCGGTGATCGTCGAGTGCCTGACCGACAACCAGAATCGCGCCGTTTCGGCGATCCGCATGTTGTTCCGCAAGGGCCAACTCGGCGCTTCGGGCTCGGTCAGCTGGGATTTCGATCACCTCGGCATCATTGAAGCCGAAGCCCACGATGCGAATGCCGATGCCGAAACCGCCGCGATCGAAGCCGGCGCCCAGGATGTCTCCGTCGATGACGGCGTAACGTTTTACACCGCGCCAACCGATCTCGATGCAGTGCAACGCGCGTTGCCGAATTTCGGCTACACCGTGCAAAAGGCCTACATCGGCTATCGCGCCAAGAATCCGGTAAGCCTGAGCGGCGTCGAACGCGAAGAAGTAGAAGCCTTCCTGCAGGCGATGGACGACGACGACGAAGTGCAGACGGTTTACGCTGGATTGGCCTGATACGACGAAATCAATCTCCCGAAATCGTGTCCGGCCCTGAACCAGCGGTTTTTTCGTATTTGCCTTTTTCGGTTTTCCTGTACTGGGTGAAGCCGTGCTTCGAGAAGTGGCCTTCTTTCAGCACATGGCTGGCGCCGCTGATGACGGCGCTCACCGAGAGCACGCGACGGATCGGCTGCTTGCAGGTTGGGCAATGCGTCAACGCGTCTTCGGCGAGCTTCTGGATGATTTCAAAGCTCGGCGCGCAATCGGAGCAACCGAGAGTGACCGGGGCGTATTCGTAGGTGGGCATGCGTCGCTCCTGTCGCGTCACTCGCACTAACTGGGTGCGGAGGACGCCTGGATCAAGGTTCTTCGAGGGCCGCGGTCGCGATCTCGGTTTCGGCATCGATGGCATCGTCCAATACGGGCATCGGTGCGGCATCCGGTGCCAGATCGACGAAGTGCTTCCAGCGGTTGATGATCAGGCAGAACAAATCGGCGGTGCGTTCGGTGTCATAGACCGCCGAATGCGCTTCGTCGGCATTCCAGGTCAGGCCTGCCGCTTGCACGGCGCGACTGAGCACGGTCTGACCGAGGGCGAGCCCCGCGAGCGAGACCGTGTCGAAACACGAAAACGGGTGAAACGGACTTCGCTTGTGGCCCGTGCGCTTGATCGCGGCGTTCAGAAAACCGAGATCGAAATGGGCGTTGTGACCGACCAGTACGGCGCGATTGCAGTCAGCGTCTTTCATCGCCTTGCGCAGTGGCGCGAAGATGTGGTCGAGCGCGAGTTTTTCGTCGAGCGCGGCCCGAAACGGATGCGTCGGGTCGATGCCGGTGATCTCGAGTGCACGCGGGTCGATATGACTGCCCGGGAAGGGCACGACATGCGTCGACACGGTTTCACCGCGAATGACTTCGCCGGCGGCATTCATCAGGATCGGCACTGCCGCGATTTCGAGCAGCGCATCGCGGGTCGCGTCGAAGCCGCCGGTTTCGACATCCACCACCACCGGCATGAAGCCGCGAAAGCGTTCGCTGATGCGCGATGAGAATTTCGTCAGGGACATGCGGGCAGGATAACAACGATTGCTGCAACGGCGCCTATTTTGTAGGAGCGCCATTCATGGCGCGACCGGTGACGCCGCGATCTGCACCGTGGCGAATTGAATCGCGCCATGAATGGCGCTCCTACATCAAGAGGCGTGGCGCGAATCAGGCCCTCGACGAAAAGCCGGAACGGCTGCCGCCGCCACTGTCGCCACGGCTGGAAGCGCCGTAGTTGCGACGCTGACCCGGCTTGGCACCGGTGCTCGCCGGCTTGGCGTGATGCGGACGATGCGCGCCGGGCTTGCTGCTGCTCGGACGCTGACCGTCGCGCGACGGACGCTGGCCGCCACGGTTGCCCATGATCGGACGCGGACCGCCGGCATCGATGCGCAACGGACCCGAGGGTGCATAGCCTTCGAAGTGGGTGATCACGATTTCCTGCTTGATCGCACGCTGGATGTCATGCAGCAAGCCGGATTCGTCATGCGACACCAACGACACGGCTTGGCCGGTTTCACCGGCACGGCCAGTACGGCCGATGCGATGCACGTAGTCTTCGGCGACCATCGGCAGATCGAAGTTGATCACCACGGGCAACTGCGGAATATCGAGACCGCGTGCGGCGATATCGGTGGCCACCAGCACGGTGACACGGCCCGATTTGAAATCGGACAGGGCTTTGGTGCGCGCCGCCTGACTCTTGTTGCCATGGATAGCGGCCGATTTGAAACCGGCGGCTTCCAGCGATTCAGCGAGCTTGTTCGCGCCGTGCTTGGTGCGCGCGAAGACGAGCGTCTGACGACGCGAGTCTTTTGCCATGAAATCGATCAGCAGGCTGCGTTTGCGGCTGGCGTCGACCGGATGCACGATGTGCTGGATGGTCTCGGCGATGGTATTGCGCGGCGCCACCGACACTTCGCGCGGGCTGCGCTGGAACTGGCCGGCGAGCTGCTTGATCTCGTCCGAGAACGTGGCCGAGAACATCAGCGTCTGGCGCTCGCGCGACAGCGACTGCACGACACGCTTCAACGCCGGCAGGAAGCCCATGTCGAGCATGCGGTCAGCTTCGTCGAGCACGAGGATGTCGATCTCGCGCAGATCAACGGTGCGCTGACCCATATGGTCGAGCAGGCGACCCGGGGTCGCGATCAACACGTCCATGCCACGACGCAAGGCATCGACCTGCGGCTGCATGCCGACACCGCCGAAGATCGTCGCCGAACGCAGCGGCACGTGCGCGCCGTACTGCTTGAAGCTGTCATGCACCTGCGCCGCGAGTTCGCGGGTCGGGGTCAGCACCAGCACGCGCGGATTACGGCTGACATGGCGCGCGGCGCCTTCCGGAAACAGTTTCGACAGGATCGGCAACGCGAAGCCACCGGTCTTGCCGGTGCCAGTTTGCGCGGCGGCGAGCAGATCATGGCCAGCCATGACCAGCGGAATTGCCTGGACCTGAACCGGTGTGGGGATTTCGTGGCCGAGCGTGACGAGCGCGCGCAGCACTGCGGGCGTGAGCCCGAGAGAAGTAAAAGACATGGATAACTCCAGATGAAAAACCCGGAGCGTTCCCAAAAACCGCGCTACGAGAAACAGGGCGCTTGCGCGCTATGGCCCTGTTGCTTGATGGCTCTCGAACTTCAACCGCGAAACGGTTGAGCGAAGCGAGCACTGGGAATTCAGGCAACAGAAGAATTCGGGGCGGAGTCTGGCCAGTCATCGGCGCACTGTAAAGGGCTGCGTGACCGAAGCTGAATCGCCATTCAGACGAAACGCATGGCATCCTCGCGGCGCCCTGTTCTGGACGCCGTTGCATGTCATCCAAACAAATCATGTCATCGAGGCAAATGGTCGCTGCCTCGCTGATGCTCGCGTTCGCCGTAGTGGTTTCAGCAGCCGCACCGCGCCAGGTCGCGATCACCGTGGATGACTTGCCCTCGCCCGAGATCGATCTGTCCACGGCCGCCGACCTGCAGACCCGCAACGCGCGCATCGTCGCCGCGCTGCGCGGCACGCAGGCCATCGGCTTCGTCAACGAAGGCAAGCTGCAGATCGACGGACGCGTCGAACCGATCCGTGTGGCACTACTCGAAGCATGGCTCGACGCCGGACTCGAACTCGGCAATCACACCTTCAACCACAACAGCCTGCATGCCACCGCCATCGGTGACTACGAACAGTCGATCCGCGACGGCGAACGCGTCCTGCGCCCGATGCTGAAGCGCAGAGGTCTTGAGCTTCGTTGGTTCCGCCATCCCTACCTGCAAGCCGGACAAGACGATCACGTGCGCGCTCGCCTCGCCGCCTTTCTCGACGATCATGGCTATCGCATCGCCCCCGTCACCGTCGACAACGGCGAATGGATCTACGCCCGTGCCTACCTGTCGCTTGGCAATGCCGGCAAGACAAGCGAAGCGGCCGCGCTGATCGGCGAATACATCGACTACATCGAAGCCAAATTCCAGTTCTTCGAACAGGCCAGCAAGCGCCTGTTCGGGCGCGAGATCGCACAAATCCTGTTGCTCCACGCCAATGCCCTGAACGCCGATGCCCTGCCCGACTTGCTCGATCGACTGCGCCGACGTGGCTATGCCTTCATCGATCTCGACACCGCAATGAACGACCCCGCCTACCAACACGAAGACGGCTACCGCGGCCGCGCCGGCATCTCCTGGTTGCATCGCTGGGCCATGGCCGAAAACAAACCCAGATCGATCTACGAAGGCGAACCCGCCGTGCCGCAACACGTGCTGGATCTGGCCGGCGTCAAGGGCGAATAGCGCGATGGATTCCGTCTCGCAATTCGTGCTCGGTGCCGCCTGCGTCGCGAGCGTGGTGCCGGCCGTTCATCGGCGCAAGGCGCTGGTGATGGGCGCGGTGCTTGGCACCTTGCCTGATCTTGACGTGTTGCCGCTGCTCGCCGTGACCGACCCGCTGAAGTTCGTCACCTGGCATCGCAGCTTCAGTCATTCGCTGTTTGTGTTACCGCTGCTCGGGCTGTTGTTGTGGTGGCTGGGTCAGCGGCGCTGGTCGTGGTTGGCGGCCAATCGCGGACGCTGGTTCGTGGGCATGCAACTCGCGCTGATCACACATCCGCTGCTCGACGCGCACACGGTCTACGGCACGCAATTGTTCTGGCCAATGACAACGCCGCCGGTCATGTGGAGCACGGTGTTCATCATCGACCCGCTTTACACGCTGCCCTTGCTGGTCGGATGCGTAATCGCGTGGCGACAGCGCGAAAAACTGGTTGCGCAGCGTGCGCTGCTGTTCGGCCTGGCGCTGTCCAGCGCTTATCTCGGCTGGGGCTGGATCGCCAAACATCGCGTCGAAACCGGACTGCTGCCGATGCTCGAACGCGTTGGCCTTGATCATGCGCCGCTGCTGACCGTGCCGACGCCATTCAATTCATTGGGCTGGCGCGTCGTGGTGATGCAGGACGACGGTTATTGGGAGGGCCACGCCAGCGCCCTGTTTCCCGATCGCCCGATCACCCTGAGTTTTCATCGACATGATGTCGTGTTCGCGAAGCGCTTCGCGCATTTGCCGAGCGTGCAGCGCATGCAGTGGTTTACCCATGGATTCCAGATCGTCGAGCAGCGCGTGACCGCCGCCGTACTTACCGACCTGCGCATGGGGGCTGAACCCGACTACATTTTCAGCTTCATCGTCGGGCGCAACATTGCCGAACGCTGGACCACCGTGCATCCAGTGGAACGCCTGCCCACGCCGCATATCGGTCGCGCCGAGCTGCGGCGCGTGCGTGATTCGATCCTGCAGGCGTTCGAGCCGCACAATGAAGTAGCGGACGCCAGCGCAGCCCTGAAAACGGACGCGCCGTAGCCGCTCGTTCAAGCCGCGCGGCGAATTTCGGATTCGATCAGCCGGTCGAAATATTCGGCAGTCAGGCGCCGTTGGTCGGCTGCGCTTTCGGCACGCACCGCGACCTGCCGGAAGGCTTCGTTTTCGGGCCGGTCCTTGGCATACCAGCCGAGGTGCTTGCGCGCGATACGCAGGCCCTGTTGTTCGCCGTAGAAGACATAAAGATTGTCGAGATGGCCGAGCAGGATGTCGCGCACCTCGACGATGCCCGGCGGTGCCATCGTCAGCCCGGTCGCGAGATAGTGTGATATCTCGCGGAAGATCCAGGGCCGTCCTTGCGCCGCACGACCGATCAGCAGGGCATCGCAACCGGTGAAATCGAGCACCTGTTGCGCACGTTCGGGCGAATCGATATCGCCGTTCGCCGACACCGGTATGCGCACCGCCTGTTTGATCGCGCGGATGGTCTGGTATTCGGCTTCGCCCTGATACAGGTCTTCGCGCGTGCGGCCATGCACGGCGAGCGCGGCAATGCCGCTGTCTTCGGCGATCTTTGCGATCTGCACGCCATTGCGGTTGGCGCGATTCCAGCCGGTGCGAATCTTCAGCGTCACCGGCACATCGACCGCCGACACCACCGCGCTGCAGATTCGCGCGACCAATCCCTCATCCTGCAACAGCGCTGAACCCGACCACACATTGCAGACTTTTTTGGCGGGGCAACCCATGTTGATGTCGATGATCTGGGCGCCGTGATCGACGTTGTAACGCGCAGCGTCGGCGAGCATCTGCGGGTCATACCCGGCGATCTGTACGCTGATCGGTGCCGGCTCGTCGAGGTGGTCCATGCGCAGCCGCGACTTGCGCGTCTGCCACAGTTTCGGATCAGCAATGGTCATTTCCGAGACGGCGAGCCCGGCCCCCATGCGCTTGCACAACTGCCGGAACGGCTTGTCGGTCACGCCGGCCATCGGCGCGAGGATCAGGTTCGGAACAATGTGGTACGGACCAATCTGCATGTCGCCATTGTAGTCGTGGTGCGAGTTGATGGACGATTGCGCATCTATTGGGAGAGCTCGATGAAACGCTTGCTGGTCGCCGTGATGTTGATTGTGATGACTTCGTCTGCGCTGGCTGCGGCAGGCATCGTGGAACGCAGAAGCCCGAACCAGACGCCGCAATCGAGCACGCCGGCCAATACGCCGCGCGGCGCAGGCGTCGTGGTGCGCACGAGTTCGGTCAAGAGTGCCAAGTACCGGGAATTGGCCAGGGAACTGGATACTTCCGGCCTGCTCAGGGAACTGGCCGACGGCTTGAATGAAATCTTCGTACTGCGCCATACCCTCGGTCTGCGCTTCACCGAATGCGGCGAACCCAATGCCTACTACGACCCGGAAGCACGTGAAGTGTCGGTGTGCTTCGAATTGATCGAGGACTATTACGAGTCGATGGCCGACACCTACGACACCGAGGACGAACTCGATGACGCTGTCGCCGGCGCTTTCCTGTTCGTGTTCTTCCATGAGATCGGCCACGCCCTCGTCGACCTGCTCGATGTACCGATCACCGGGCGCGAGGAAGACGCCGCCGATCAACTCTCGGTCTGGATGCTGGTCGACGGCGAAGATGGCGACAAGGCGGTGCTCGATGCCGCGATCAGTTTCTATTCCGGCGACGCGTCTGAATCCACGATCGACGAAGGCGACTTCGCCGACGAACACGCACTCAACCAGCAGCGCTTCTACAACATGGTGTGCTGGGTCTACGGCAGTGATCCGGATGGCTATGCGGACATGGTCAGCGACGGCAACTTGCCCGAAGCCCGTGCCGAACGTTGTGAGAGTGAATACAGCCAGCTCGACCGCAGCTGGTCGAAGTTGCTCGAAGGACATTTGCAGTAGACCGACCTGGCGGTGGCAATGGCCATCGAGAAACGAATTCAGTTTGCGTTTCGCGCCAGCACGTCGTCGCGCGTTGGCATGGCCAGAGCGGCACCACGGCGTTCGGTGGACAGGCCGGCGTAGGCACTGGCGTAACGGATCGCGAGGGCAAGTGATTGCTCGGGTTCGCGTGCGAGTTCGGCGGCGAGCGCACCGTTGAAGGCATCGCCCGCGCCAGTAGTATCGATTGCGTTCGCCTTGATCGCGGCGATGCGATAGGTGGCGGCGCTGTCGTTGAAATCCGCTGCGTCCGCATGCGAGACGAAACAACCCGCGGCACCGAGGGTGATGACGATGCTGCCCTGCGGATGCAGGCGGCGGCACAGTGCATGCAGGTCGCTGCTCAGGGTTGCCGACACATCATCGGCGCCGATTTTCTCGCCCAGTATGCGCAGGCACAGCTCGGCGAATTCGGTTTCATTTGGGGTGATCAGGTCGGCGAGTTGCAACAGCGCGTCGTCGACCGGGGCATCGGCCGGTGCCGGATTCAGGATGCTGCGACGGCCAGCCTCGCGCGCGATGGCGAGTGCGCGATGGATCGCATCGCGATCGACTTCCAGTTGGGCAAGCGTCACGCGGGCACGGCGAATGCGCGCAGCTTCGCGATCGATGAAAGCGGTCGACAGCGCCGCATTCGCACCCGGCGCAACGACGATGACATTGCGCCCGCGACCGTCGACGAAAATGCCGGCGGAACCCGTGGCGACATCGCGGTGGACTTCGTCGACCAGATCGATCCCGAAACCGGTCGCGAGCGTGCGTGCATTTTGCGCCGCCAGATCATCGCCCAACGCGACCAGAAATCCGGTCACTACACCACTGCGTGCACTGGCCACGGCCTGATTGAAACCCTTGCCGCCGGGACCGCTGAGGTAGCGGCCGCTGCGCGTCGCACCGGGCACCGGCAATTCATCGCTAACCCAGACGTGATCCTGATTGTACGAGCCGACCACGATCACTTCGGACATGTCGGGTCAACCCAACTGCGTCAACACGCCCGCGATGGTCGCGGTCATGAAGGTGGCGATGGACCCGCCGAGCACCGCGCGCATGCCGAGCCGCGCCAGATCCTGACGGCGCTCCGGTGCGAGACCACCGATGCCGCCGATCTGGATCGCGATCGAGGAGAAGTTCGCGAAACCGCAGAGTGCGTAAGTTGCGACGAGGGTGCCCTGCGGCGTCAGCGTCGGCATCCCTTCCTTCAGGTTCACGATGTCCGCGAGTGCGCTGTAGGCGACGAATTCATTGAGTACGATCTTCTGCCCGATCAGTCCGCCCACGGTGACCGCATCGACCCAGGGCACACCGATCAACCACGCGATCGGTGCCAGCAGATAGCCGAGCAGATTGGCCATGTCAGTCGGCTTGCCGAGCATTTCAGCGAGGCCGGTGATTTCACCGAGCCAGGTCAGCGGCGCATTGAGCATCGCAATCAGCGCGATGAAGGCGAGCAGCATCGCGCCGATGTTGAGTGCCAATTTCAAACCGTCGGCCGCGCCCGCAGCGGCGGCATCGATGACATTGCTGGTGGTCTTCTCGACTTCCATTTGCACGGTGCCGCGCGTCAGCGGTTCACCGACTTCCGGCACCAGAATCTTGGCGATCACGAGCGTCGCCGGTGCCGCCATGATCGACGCCGCGAGCAGGTGCTTCGCATAGAAGCCCTGCAATTCCGGGTCTGGCCCGCCGAGCATCAGCACATAAGCCGCGAGCACGCCGCCGGCGATATGCGCCATGCCACCGATCATCATCGTGATCAGTTCCGACTCGGTCATCTTCGAAATGTACGGACGCACCGTCAGCGGCGCTTCGGTCTGGCCGATGAATACGCTCGCGCAGACACTGGTGGTCTCGGCGCCGGACACCTTCATCACCTTGGTGATGGCCCAGGCCATGCCCTTCACGATCGCCTGCATCACGTTCAGGTGATAGAGCACGCCCATCAACGCCGCGAAGAAGATGATCGTCGGCAACACCTGAAACGCGAAGATGAAACCGTTCTTCGGAATATCGACGAGCCCACCGAACAGAAAGCCGGAGCCCGCAGAAACAAAGCTCAGCACTTTGACGAAGACATCGCTCAACCACTGGAACGCGTCCTTGCCGCCGGGCACTTTCAACACCAGCGTCGCAAACGCGATCTGCAAGGTGATGCCGGTGGCGACCAGTGTCCAGTTCACGCGCCCCTTGTTGTTCGAAAACAGCCAGGCGATGGCCACCAAACAGGCCAACCCGAACAACCCAAACAGAATGCTGAACACCACAAGCCTCTCCCCAGATGCAACAAGGCTTGCAGGCTAGCGGGCGGGTGGATGGCAGGCAACCGGTGCAGCGCTGGCGGTCAAATCAGGGCGGAGTGATGAATCGATCACGATCGCAGGCTTCGCGCGCGTGGTCCGCGCGCTCCCACGGCGAACGCCGGTTCCCGGCGGAGTCGTCAGCATGCGCCCAGAGTTTGTCAATTTCCTGAGCGCGCGCCTTGGCCTGTGCCAGCTGACTGTGGTCGAAGCGGAATCCCTCACCGTCGACAAAAGCGGAATTGCGATTCCAGCGCTCTGCTTCGCGCGGGTCTGCAATGGGTGGGTAGTCCCGCAACTCGGCCAGTTCGTGCAGCGTCAACGCTTCGAATGGATTCGGCTTGACCGCTTGCTGCAACAAGCTCGCCCATGGGCCGCGCGTCTCCTGATAGGCATGCGCCAACTGCTGCGCGGCCTCGACCGACCCGGCCGCAGCCGCCGAGCGCATGATGCGCTCGGCTTCGCCTTTGTACTGGGCCAGACGATCAAGGCTATCCAGAGTCGCGCGCATCCGGAAACCATCGCCGCGCGCGTAGTGCACCATCGACGGCACGTGTCCGGTCAACGCTGCTCGCCGCCACAGATCGGCATGTTCGACCAACTGCGTTTCAGTGACGCCATCGCAGCGTTCATCCAGCGCCAGTGCGTAGTCGATCTGCTGTTGTGCGACCTCAAGCCGACGTTGCCCCCAACCCGCAGCACCGCCTGCGTCGCGCGGCTGTTGCCCGCTTTGCTGCAACATCTGCGCCGCGCGATCGGCACCCTGCAGCATGAAGTCGCGATCAGCGCACTGCTGCAATTCGATCGCGAGCCGGCACGCCGCACGACCATCGCCCTGCGCCGCGCGCTCGTGCAATTGCGCATAAACATCGACGACCTTCGTATCAAGCGGCGGCAGCACGCTGGCGTATCCGGGTGCCGCCTGCGTATTCATTTCGGCAAATGTTGGATAGCGCTCCGCGGTGTTCGGCGGCGCTTTCGGTTCGGCGTCCACTTTCTGCGTCGGAGCCATTGCCTGATCCGATGCATCCGAAGCGGCACCGGCGTGTGTTGACAGCGATGGCGGCGGCTGAGGCTGCGGTTGCGACCGATCGCGCGCCAGAAATCCGACACCGGCACCGATGGCGAGCATCACCAGGGGGATCAACAGGTCTCGCTTCTTCATGTTCGCGTCTTCATGTCCGGCATTCATCGGCTGTGCTTGAATGCCCACCTTTCCACGTGAGGGCCTGTGCATGCAATACCGACGATTGGGATCATCCGGCTTGCAGCTGTCTTGCCTGTCCTATGGCGCCTGGGTAACGTTTGCGAATCAGCTTGGGCGCGGCGAAGCGCGCGAGCTGATCGCCTACTGTTACGACCACGGCATCAACTTCTTCGACAACGCCGAGACCTATGCGGCCGGCGAGGCGGAACGCATCATGGGCGACGTACTGGTCGATCTGCGCATCCCGCGCGATGCCTTCTGCGTGTCGAGCAAGGTGTTCTTCGGTGCCGTCGACCAACCCGCACCGACGCAGCGCGGACTGTCGCGCAAGCACATTCGCGATGCCTGCGATCAGGCCCTGACACGTCTGCGCGTCGACTATTTGGACCTGTATTTCTGTCATCGCCCCGACCAAGAGGTGCCGATCAGCGAGATCGTCAGCAGCATGGACCTGCTGATCCGTCAGGGCAAAGTGCTTTACTGGGGCACCAGTGAATGGCCGGCGAAATTGATTCTGGAAGCAATCGACTTCGCGCGTGTACACGGCATGTTTGCGCCGCAGATGGAACAGCCGCAATACAACCTGCTCAATCGCGACCGGGTCGAACGCGAGTACGCCCCGCTGTATCGCGATCACGGGCTCGGGACAACAATCTGGTCGCCGCTCGCGTCCGGTTTGTTGACCGGGAAATATCGTGACGGCGTACCGGAAGATTCGCGCCTGAACACGCCGGGCTACGAATGGCTGCGCGATTCGGTGCTGGCGCGGCGCGATGAATCGCGCGCAGCACTGAGTGGGTTTGCAAAGATCGCCGATGAACTCGGAACGACGTCGGCAACCTTGGCGATCGCCTGGTGTTTGGCGAATCCGGACGTGTCGACAGTGATGCTCGGCGCGTCAAAACCGGCGCAATTGGCCGAAAATTTGAAGGCGATTGCGCTCAGCGAAAAACTCGATGCGCACCTGAAAGCGCGCATCGAGCAGTGTTTCAGCGGCGTCTGAATCAGTCACGGCTGATCAGACTTCGAAGGCCGTATCGGCGGTGCGCAGGCGCAGTAGAGTGCGCATCATTGCCGGTGGTGCCGGTGCCGGTGGCGGGGGCGGTGCGGGAGCCGCGGCAGGTGCCGGCGGAGCGGGCGCAGCCGGAACGCGGAAGAACAACTCGTCGCGCTGCGGCGCTTCGATCGCGAGCACGACGCGCTTGCGCTCACGCAGCACTACGACGTTCAACATCTGACCCGGCTCCTTCGACGTCAGCGAACGCATCACACCGGGCACGCTGTCCACCGGCTTGCCGTCAATCACCTGGATCACGTCGCCGGCCTTGATCTGCTTGATCTTGCCGCCCTCGTTTTCGAGCACGAGCACACCCTGGTCGCTGCCGAAGTATTGGCCGAGCGCCGGATTCAGCGTGGTCAGATTCAGATCCAGACCGCCGGCGCCGATGAAGCGCAGATGTTCGCCCATCGGGCCGTGCCTGAACTCGCGAATGACGCGGGCGTCCTTGCCACCGTCACCGACGATCACTTGAACGTCGCGTTCAATCTGTGGCAGACCTTCCATCGGCGGCATCGGCGGCAGATCAAGCATGCCGATCCAGTCACCCGGTTCGCGGCGTTCGGCCACGAGCTTCGCGTCTGAGGTCTTGCCGGCGCGCTGATAACGCAGACTGACCTCGGCACCGGCTTCGAGTTTGCCGATCATGTCGCGTACGCCATCGACCGCATCATTCTGCTTGCCGACGGCACGGCCATTGATCGACAGAATCAGGTCGCCAGATTTCAAACCCGCCTTGGCAGCCGGCCCACCGGGCGTGACCGCGGTGATTTTCGCGCCCTGTTCGTCCGGGGCCAACACCACGCCGATCAAGGCGCGACGCGGTTCACCGGCGAATTCGAATGCGAATGCACGCGGGCCATGATCGCCGAGCTGCATCGACAATTCGGCAATGCGTTTGGTCAGTTGCTGCAATTCGCCGCGCGCGGCATCCAGTTCCTTGCGGACATTGGCCACGTCGGGTTTCGGCGTGTCCGCGGCAAACGCCTGCGCCATCCCAACGCTCATGGCGAGGGCGAACAGGGTCGGGGTCAGCTTCTTGCGGGTTGGCTTCATGGTGTTCTCCTAACAGGTAGTAGTCAGTCGATCCGGTAAGTCGCGTTCTGCAGATACGCGTTACCGTTGTCGGTGAGGGCGTCGAAGCGCGTCGTCGTGCGCGCATTGGCGAGTCGGGTCATCAGGTCCACGCGCCGGGTCCAAAGCACTTGGGCTTCGTCGTCGCGGGACACGGCATTCAATTGCAGGTCGGTGAGGCCGATCAGGTTCTCGAGCTCGGCGCTCGCCATCGCGCTGGTGCCGTCGATCGGCACGCTGCGCGCATCGAGCATGGCCAGGGTTTCGTCGAGTTGCTGCGATTGCTCGATCAAGGCCAGGGTTTCGGGCGACGGCTGGTTGGCCGAACTTTCGACCCGTGCATCGTGCGGCGTCAACAATCGCACGCCAATCACGGCCGCCAGCAACGTCGCCGCGAGGCCGATCCAGGTTGGCCAGCGTCGGCGTGGCGCATGCAGCGGGCGCGGCGTTTCCATCAGTTCTGCAGCAAGCGCCGACCAGGCGTTGTCGCGTGGCGACAGCACGGGCATGGCCCGCAATGCGGCGCGCAGCGCGCGGTCATCGTCCGGTGTGATCGGGTCAAAACGGTCATCAGGCATAAGCCACCTGCGCCATGGGCGCTTCGTAGAGTGCGCGCAGTTTCTGTGTACCGCGTGCCAATTGGGATTTCGAAAAACTTACGGACTTGCCGAAGCTGGTCGCGATCTCTTCATGCGAGTAGCCCTCGACGTGATATAGCCAGACAACACTGCGCGTGACTTCCGGCAAGCCGTTCAATGCGCGCTCAAGATCGCGCTGATGCTCGGGCGGTGCGCTGTGTGTGTCTTCCGGTTCCGGCATCTCATCGACCGTCTCGACGACGCCGCGGCGACGCAGGCGCATCAGTGCTTCGTTGACCGCTATCTGACGCAACCAGCCCCAGAACGGCGCGTCGCCGCGGAACTGGTCGAACTTGCGAAACAGCTGCAGCATCGCGTCGTGCAGAATTTCCTGGGCCTCGTCGGCGTCGCCAAGCATGCGCAGCGCCAGCGTGTACACCGGTCGCTCGAACAACCGGTAGATCTGCTCGAAAGCGCGCATGTCGCCACGCGCGCCGCGCTCGATCAGGGACTTCGGGACATCGATGGCGAAATGGCTGCTCACGGGTTACAGGATGCGCCTGCCCGCAATTTGGTCGCAAGCGCCGTGGCACTCGATTTTGGGCGGCGTGTCCGGCCCGCAGCGTCAGTCGAACCCGTTCGCGAACAGTGCACCCAGATCGGGCAGGCTGAGCTTGAACAGTTCGAACCCGACGATGCCGTCATCGGCGCGGAAATAGACGCTGTCGCCGTCTGCGAGGAAGTCACTTGGCGCGCTGCCGGCGCCACCGAGCGCCATATCCGACCCGGCGACATTGAGCATCTGCCCGTTGAACAGCACCCGGACTTCTTCGCCCTCATCGACCGGCACGCTCTGGTGCGCGCTGAAAATCAGCGCGCCACTGCGATTGACCACGGCCGAGTTGCCGACCGAGCGCAGCGCGAAGCTGGCGTCGTCATACGCGCAGTGCGTGCCGGGACCGCTGCCATCGGATTCGAACAAGGCGCAATCCGGCTCGCTACTGCTGATGCCACTGAAGTACACCTTGCCGTTGGCGCTCGCGAGGATGCGATGGAACGACGCCGAAGAAATGCCGCTGCCGCTGCCGACGAACAGGTCGGCGACCTGACGCGTCCCGGCGACGGTGCCGTCCGAGACATACAGTTCGCGGCCGGTCGCGGGACTGAAAGCGGTGAAGAAGATACGGTTTCCCGCATGCACGACGTTGGTCGGGTCGCTGCTACCGATTCCGGGATTGAAATCGCTCAGACGCACCGTCGATTGCCCGGTGCCGCCGCTGGCCCAGATCTCCCTGCCGAAGATGCCGTCATCCGCGTTGAAGACGACGACGTCCGGCAGCCCCGGTCGATTGGTCAAGGTCAGCATGGCGCCGATTTCGCTTGTCGCGCTGCCGACGCGAATGTCCATGACCAGAGCGGCATTGTCGTTGTCGTCCAACCCGTACAACTCCAGTCCGCTGTTGCCATTGTCGCCGGCAAACAGCAGTTTGCCGGGCAAAGACGCCAACGTGACGCGTTCGATCCCGAAGCAGAACCGATCCATCCTCGCCTCATCGGTGGTCGACAGATTAGTCACCACTTCGGTCCCGGCGGCCGTGCCGTCGCTGCGAGAGATCTCGACATCATTGAAGGCGGTATCGCTGACGAAGAAGTGCACCAGGCCGTTGTGCATGACGTAACACGCCGGATCGTCGGAACGGATATCAACATCCGGCAACAGTGTGCTTCCAGCGATGGTGCCGTCGCTGACGTACAAACCGGAGCCCTCAAACCACAGTCGCTGGAAGAACACCCCCATCGCACCGTTGATCAGCATGAAGGGCGATGGCGCCGCATTGCTCTGCGACGGCAAAGTGTAATGGCCGTTCGCGGTCGGTTGATCTTGAGCGACCACGAACACGCGCTGGTTGAACGCGACGATCGGGCTGGCGAAGCTGTCCCCGGCATCGGCGATGAAATTGCCGAGGGCCACCGTCGAGCCGACCGTGCCCTGGGTGAAGAACGGTTCGCCGCTGTCGCCCGACCCGGGGTTGTAGCCGATGACGGCGCTGGTGCCAGTGGTCGGCAAGATGCTGAGTGCGCCGGAGTCGTTGATTGCGCTACCCGAGATTTCCACCGTGCCGGCGGCGCTGCCATCGCTGATCCACACCTGCATGTCGTTGCTGACCGCCGGATTGTTGAAGCTGATGAACAAGCGCCCGCCATTTGCGCTGGGCAGCATGTTGAGACCGGAAAACGTCGGCAGTCCCTGAGCGCCGGCAACCAACTCCTTGAGCAAGCCGGTCCCCGCGGCCGTGCCGTCGCTGCTGAACAACTCGCGCCCGTTGCTGGCGGTATTCGCGGTCATCAGCAAGCGATTGGACAGACTGACCAGGTTCGCCGGACTCGCTGACGAGATGGACTGTGTGCCAGCCGGCGTACCGTCGCTCACCACCAACTGCGAATCGGCGGCGTAGAACACGCGGAACAAGGGCACGTTCGGCGTGAGCAGGGCCGAGGCGCTACTGAAGGTGTCGAGCAGGACGCTGCTGGCCGCGCTGTTGGTGAACACGCGAACTTCGTCGAGCGTGCTGAAGTCCCTGAGCATCACAAAGGTGTTGGGGCCGAGCGATTGCAGGTCGGACACCGAGCGGTTGGCGCCGATGTTGAGATCACCGACGCCGCTGCTGCCGGTCGGTGGCGCGGAAGTCGACGTGTAGTTGAGCAGTCGCACTTCGCGGGAACCGCTGGCATGGCGCGCAATGAAGCAGACCTGGCTCGTCGAGCACAGCTGGATGTCAGCAGGCGAAGCGGACGCCGCGCCCGGCAGCACATCGAGTTCCAGCGTGGCCGTCGGAGTCGTCGAATTGTTCAGTCGCCAGAGCTCGCTGCCGATGTCGGCCCGTGTCGCCGCGAAGAAGGTACGAGTGACGACGCTGCTGTTGATGCTGAGATTGGTCCGCTTGAATCCCTCGGGGCTCGAGCTTTCGGCACCAGGATTGAGATCGGCGACCATGGTCGGCGTGTTCGCGCCGACCTGCAAACGCCACAGTTCACGGCCATGCTTACCGTCATTGGCGGCAAAATAGAGATTGCTGCCCTCAACGTAAAACGACGGCACCGGAAACGTGTCGAAGGCACTGCACTGTCCCGGGCAGATGTCGGCGAACAGACGGGTGTTCAACGCGGTGCCGTCGGTGACCCACAACTCGACGCCATGCGTGCGCGAGCGCATCGTGAAGAACGTGCGCCCGTCGAAGAAGGTCGCGTTCTTGAAGCGGTCTACGCCGCCGAACGCTTGCTGGTTCGGCCCGGTATTGAAGTCCGCGCGCAATGTGACCATGCCCTGTGCGCGCAGCGGTGCGTTGACGGCGACGATGCACAGAATCGCGACCAGGGTACGAACGATGCGGTACATGCTTGGCTCCTGAAATGACATTCAGTATCCAAAACACCATTCGCACCACGTTCCCGCCAATTCGCACCAAAAAAAAAGCCGCGGCAAGCCGCGGCGATTTTTTGAGTGCTGCAGAACCGATTTACAGATCGGTGGCGATCGTGACCGTGGCGAACACGCGCGGATCGGCGATTTCACCGTAGAAATCGACGCCATCGTCGTCGCTGCTGGCCCAGGCGAGGCTGGCGCTGGCGGGGCCGAATTCCTTCGACAGACCGAGCGAGTAGTGCATGTACTTGAGATCGCCGTCATCGGTGAAGTTGTCGAGCGTGTAGTGGCCGACTTCGCCGTCGAGGCTCAGGTCCCACCACGGCAGGCCGTAGCTGCCGGACAGACCGAAGTAGATGCCGTCCTCTTCGGTGGCGAACACGTCGTTCGAATAACCGATGGTGGCCGTGATCATCTCGCTGAAGGTCAATGAACCGATGAGCTCGGCATAGTCATAGTCGTAGCCGTCATTGGTGCCCGGATACATGTAGCGAACGATCTGCACATCACCGGCCAGCGAGTCGTTGAAATCCCAGGCGTAGCCGATGTAAGCGTCTACTTCGAGCTTGGCGTCGTCCTCGTCGAGGAAGTCGATGTCTTCCGGCGTGAAGTCGACGCTGGAACCCCAGACGCCACCATAGATGCCCGACTCGTGTTCGAACGTGAGGTCACCCTGCAGCGCGAAGTCTTCCTGCGACTGCGATACGCCGCGCCAGACATAGTCGCTGGCCAGCGTGGCCGATGCCGCAAACGTAAAGGGTCCGGTGCTCTCGCCGCCTTCTTCATCCTGCGCCGAAGCGACGAAGGGCAGAGCAGAGAGCAGTGCGAGTGCGAACAGTGATTTCTTGTGCATCTTCGATTCTCCTTTGATTGGGGCAATGCAGGACGCGGCGCAGAACCGGCACGTCTCGGGCGAAGTTTAATCATGTTTCGATGAGAACTTTCAGACTAAAGCGCGCCGCGTTGCCGCCGGGAATGCGATGTTATGATCTGGCGCATTCCCAACTGCCCCTGCCGATGAGCTCGACACCCACCTTCAACATCCCCGGTTTCGAGCTGATCCGAGAACTCGGTGTGGGTGGCATGGCGACCGTACATCTTGCGATCCAGACCTCGCTCGATCGCAAGGTCGCGATCAAGGTGATGCGGCGAAATATCGACGACGCCGAAAAGTTCGAACGGCGCTTTCTGGTCGAAGGCCGCACCCTCGCGAAATTGCCGCACCGGAACATCGTCGCCGTCTACGACATCGTCAAGAGCGATGCCGCGACCTATATTTCGATGGAATATCTCGAAGGCGGCACGCTGCACGAAAAGATGCGCGAAGGCCTGTCGCTGGCCGAAGCGGTCGCGATCGTCGTGCAGATTGCCGGTGCACTGCAGTTCGCGCACGACCACGGCATCATCCATCGTGACTTGAAGCCGGCGAACATCATGTTCCGCGACGAGCTGACGCCGGTGCTCACCGACTTCGGCATCGCCAAGCAGCAGGATGCGACGCAGACCCGGCTGACGCAGACCGGCATGCTGGTCGGCACACCTACTTATATGAGCCCCGAGCAGATCAACGCGCTTGAGGTTGACGGTCGCTCCGACCTGTACAGCCTCGGCGTGATGTTTTACGAACTGCTCACCGGCCGGCCACCGTTCCAGGGCGACACGCCGATCGCGGTGCTGATGGCGCACCTGACCACGCCACCACCGCCATTGCCGACCCAGTTCGCCGAGTTCCAGTCGGTGCTGGATCGGATGCTCGGCAAGAATCGCGACGAGCGCTTTGCCAACCTCAAGGAATTCACCAAGGCGCTGCGGGCGATCGTCGTCAACAACGACCGGTTGTGGGAGCGCCTGCAGGCCGACCCCAATCAAAGCTCGTCGGAACAACTGCGCGCGCTCGGATTTTCCGTCAGTTCGTCGAGTGCGTTCGAGCCGGCCGCTGCGGCGCAATTGTCCAAGCAACGCTTGCCGCAACCACAACGCGCTGGCGTGACGCAGGTTGCACGGCCGCCCATTGATGCCGGGGCAGCAACGCAAATTTCGAATCCGCGTCAACCGCTGGCACCTTCGGCGCTGCCGCCACCGGACCGCAAACGCACCGGCCTATGGATCGGACTGGTGGCGGGCGCGGCGTTGTTCGCGGCGATCGTCGGCTATGTCGCATTCCGTCCCAGTGCCGACATCGACCCGCGCATCCGTGGCGAAGTCGATGCGCGCCTGGTGGTCGTCGATCGCTACATCAACGAGAAGAAACTGACCCCGCCGCCGATCGGCGACAACGCGCTCGATCTGCTGCAAGCGGTGCAGGCGCGCGCGCCCGATTACACCGGAACGACTGCACGCGCCTCGGCGCTGGTTGCGGCATTGAAAGCGGAGGCACGCGCGCGCACCGCGCGCGGCGAATACCTCGATGCCACAGGTGCGCTCGGCTTTGCCGGATCGCTCGCGCCCACCGACAACGAGATCAAGACGCTGCTCGCCGAAATCGACAGCGCACGCACGCGCAGCGAACAAGTGACCCAAGCCCGCGATCTGTTGGCGAAAGCAGCGACAGCGAGTGCTGCCGGCCGCGACCTCGGCGCTGACAGTGCCTACGCCTATCTGCGCCAAGCCGCGCAACTGGCCCCCGCCGATACCGCGATTGCCAGCGCCCAGCAGCAATTGCTCGTGCGCCTGCTGGCCCCGGCACAGAACGCGCTCGCGTCGGGTGACATCAATCGTGCGCAGTCGCTGCTCGATGGCTACAGCGCGCCGCTCGGCAACGACCCGGCCTGGCGCAAACTGCGCGACGAGATCGCCGCGATGCGAGCGCAGGCCGAACGCAGTTCGCGCATCGCTGGACTGCAGAACCAGTTTGACGCGCACATCGCCGCGCGCCATTACGCGCAACCCGCCGGCGACAATGCCTTCGAAACACTGAATGCGCTGCGCCTGCTCGATGCCGCTGCCGCAGATGCGCGTGCGCAGGTACTCGCGGCGGCTTTACTCGAAGATGCACGCATGGCGGCGAATCGAGGCGACGCATCAAGCGCCCTCACTGCGATCGAACTGGCACTGCGGGTGCAACCCGACGCCGCCGACGCGCTGGCGCTCAAACACGAGGTCGAAGGCAAGCTCAGCACCGATCAACGTCGCGCCGCAGAATTGCTCGGACTCGCGCAGCAGGCACTGGCCGAGCGGCGCATCTTCGCCCCGCCCGGCCAGAACGTCGCAGAAACGCTGGACACGCTGCTGCAGCTTGATGCTCAGCACGCGGAGGCAAGGAAGATGCGCGACGGTCTGGCGCGTCTCGCCGTCGACGCCGCACAGGCGCTGGCGCGCGAACAGCGGATCGAAGACGCGCGCGCCTTGATCGTGCAAGCCCGGCAGCGCTATCCGAATGATCGCGACGTGGCACGCATCGGCGATGAACTTGACCGACAGCAATCCGCCTTGACGGCGGAGAACGCGCGTCGCGCCGGGCTCGACCGGATCATGGCGGCCGCCGCACAACGACCGCTCGAAGCCAGGAGTTTCAATGCCGCAGTCGCTGAACTCGCCGGGATGCTGCGCCAAGCGCCACGCGATGTCGATGCCGTGACCGCGCGGCAACGCCTGCTCGACGCCTTGATCGCCTCGGCGGACAGCGCGTCCGACTTGGCCGGCTTGGCCCAGGTCGAGTCACTTATCGCAAACTATCGCAAGACGCTTGCCGATACCGCAGCTGCGGCGTCCGCCAGCATCGACGGCGCACGCACACGACTCGAACTGGAAGCCCGCACGCGCCTCGAAGCGACCGCGGGCGAATTGGTCCTGCTGGCGTTGCCTTGGGGAGAAGTCGAATCCGTGACCGATGCCCAACGCAAGACCACTGTCACGCTGCCGACAGACCGCTTGACGCCAATGCGTCTGCGCATCCCCGCCGGCGTCTATCGCATCAGTTTCAAGCATCCCGGCGGCGCGCGTGTCAGTACCCAAGCCACGGTCAAGGCGAAGTCGGAAACCACCGCTTCAGCCGCATTCACCAGCCTCGACGCCAAGGAGTACCTGCGCCGTGCCGGTCTCTGATCGCGCCCGTATTGCCGCCCTGCTGCTGTCGCTGAGCGCGACATGGCCGGCATTCGCCGACTTCAAAGCTTATGTGCGTGGCCAGGAAGCAGCGGCCGAGGGCAATTGGTCGGAGGTCGAGTCGGAGATGCAGACGGCTTATCAGAGCAATGCCAAGGCTCAGGCACGGGCGCGCCTGTACGGCCAGCGATTTGCGCCATACGTGCCGCAGTACTACCTCGGCCTGGCCGCCTACAAACAGAATGACTGCGCTGGCGCGGTGCGTTGGTTCAGCGATGCCGGGGCCAGCGCCGTGATCGCGCAAATCGCCGAATTCAAAGGTGTGGCCGACACCGCACGCAGCGACTGCGCGGCCAAGATTGCAGTGACCAAGCCAGCCGAGGTCAAACCAGCTGATCCGAAGCCACCGATCATCACGCCCACGGAGACCAAACCCGTGGTGAGCAAACCCGTAGTGAGCAATCCGGTCGTGCCGCCGCCGGTGCCAAAGCCACCCGTCGAACCGCGCCCGCCAACCACCGCACCGGTGACGACGAACACCGCGCCTGTCGCCAGCACCGCGCCCGCCGCACTGCAGACAGCCCTGCAGAACTGGCTGGCCGGACGCTACCGCAGCGTCGTTTCGACGCCGACATCCGGCGTGCAAGGTCGTGCACTGGCGCATCTGTATTTGCTGCGCGCGGCGTCTTACCACGCGCTCGCCGACATTGAAGCCGCGAACGCTGACGCGCATCGCGAAAACAGTGCCCGCGAAATTCGTGCGGCACGTGCTGCGTTGGCATCGATCGCGCCGGATGCCACGTTCTACTCGCCGCGCTTCCGGCAATACTTCGCGCAGGTTCGCTAATCGGGATAGGGGTCGATCATCGTTGATCGAGCCCCTCCCACACCACCGGACATGCGGGTCCGCATCCGGCGGTTCGAGCGATTGAGGTCAGGAGAG
>JAYUVY010000049.1:0-103610 GCA_043753835.1 Lysobacterales bacterium
GTCGGTCACCCTTCCGCAGTTGCGCTTCACTTCGCTCACTGTGGTCAGCTTGCGAGAGGACTTTCACCTCCAAGAATGCGCCCGTGCCGGGCGCACAAAAGAAAAGCCGGGCGGGGCCCGGCTTTTCGTCGTGCAAGGTTTTCGCGTTCGGTCAGCGATCGAAAGCGACGCGCAGACCGTTGCGACGCAGTTCAACGGTGCTCAAATCGGCTTGATCGACCAGCGTCAGATCACGGATCTGATATGGGCCGGACACGCCAACCTTGGCCATCGTCGCCGCGTCGAACACCAGCTCCAGTTGGCCATTGCCGGGCTTGAGCATCGCCGCACTGCTCGCCTGTGCAGCCGGACGCAGCTTGCCGCCGTCCATGCCGTACAAGGTGCCGCGCACTTCGAAGCGACTTTCCGCAGCAACCTGCAACGGGAAGCGCATCGACAGCGCGCCGTCGTCGTTCATGGCGGCTTTCACGCCGGTGCCGAGGCGGGCGCGCGGGATGCTGGACGAGAACGCGGTCTTGGCGTCGCGCTGCACACTGGCGCCCTTGGCGGAAGCGAAGGCATGTACTTCCCACAAGCCGGGGCCGCTGCTGGCGAGGGCGTCGTGAGCGACCTCGGCGACGTAGCGGCCATCACTGGCGCGCTTGAAAACGAGATTGACCTGCGCGCCGCCCGGCGCACTGACCATGCCGTCGATGCTGTCGACCGCAGCGTTGCCGTTGAAGCTCGCGAACACTTTGTAGGTTTGACCGTGACTGGCATTGAGGCGATCCATGGTCAGGCTCAGTACTTCGCTGCTGTTCGGTTCGAACACGTGCACCAGATAGTCCTGCGCAGCCTTCGGCATGGCCAGCGTGATCGCGCCGGAACCGACGGCATCGTCGAGTTGGAAGGCGAGTGTGCCGTCCGGAAAATCGGTGCCGGCCATTTTCAGTTCGGCGTCGTTGGCCGCATTGGCCATCGCTGCGCGGCCATGCAGGGTTTTTCCGGCGACGGTGATTTCGATGTCGTCAGTGGCGATCGGCACCAGTAGCTTGGCGGCGTTCGAGAGCGGCGAGAGTCGGATCAATGCGCCCTTGGCGGTGGTATGCAGGGTCGTGCCCTTGGCCAGTTCGGTGCCGGAGACACGTGTCCAGTATTCGCGACTGTCGCGGACGAAGGGCTGCTGCGCTTCGATCTTCTGGTCGACCGGCAAGGCCCAGCTGAAGTGCACGGGCAATGATTCCATCGTGACACCCGGAACCGCTGCCGCTTTTGCGGAGACGAGCGTGGTCGGCACGAGGTCGGCGACATCGCCTTCGAAGCGCACGTCGACCGCCACTTGTTTGGCCCAGGCGCTGCTGTTGATCGCGACGGCAAGGGCAATGGCGAGTATGGTTTTGCTGTTCATGATTGGATTCCTCGCTCAGACGTCGTTACGCAAGATCACATCGAGACCGAAGCATTTGCGTCGGCTCTGGTTGTGCGAAAGCGGCTCGGCGCCGGCCATACGATCCTTGTCGTAGAACCAGACGCGGCCGGCGGCGGCCTGACTTGTGCAATTCAGGAAGCCGTCCGAGCAGGAATTGAGCCAGTTCTGCGTGGTTTCGAGGCCGAGGTTTTCGCTGTAACCACCGCAATAAGAATCGGAATCCCAAATTGCCGAATCGACATCGGTGCCGACCACGCTCCAGAAGCCCTTGGGCAAGGCCGGGCGACCTGCGGTGCCGTACAGATTGTTCGCGTTGTAGGTCGCCATCCAGCTCGACTGCTGCATGCGCACGGCATCGTTCTTGTAGCCCATCAGCCAGCCGAGCGCAGACTCGAACACATTGCCGGCCATCACCGCGTCGGCGAGCGGCGTACCTGCAGATGAAGGCGCCAATGCATTGACCCAGCGGATCTTGCTGATGATGTTCGGGTAGCGGCTGTCATAGGTCGGGTTCGACATGATCCAGCGCATGACGTTGCCGCCATTGGAATGCGTGAGCACGACGAGATCGGTGATGCCCTTGCTGCTGATGAAACTGCTCAACTGTCCAGCGAGGCAACCGGCCGCGGCCGAGTTCCACATGTACTGGGTGAAGTCGCAATTGATCACCGTGTAGTTCGCCTGGTTCGGCAAACCCTGACGGACGGAGTTGACCATTTCCGTCGTCCAGTAAACGTTCAGCGCGTCTGTTTGCTTGCCGGTGCCATGGACGAAAGCGACACCGGTGTTCGCCTGCGCGGCGAATGCGGATAGAGCCAGAGTGATGCAGGCGAGCAGTTTCTTCACGATTTTCTCCCGTTCGAGATGCGTGGACGCGCTGTCACTGGCGCGGGTCGGCGATCCATCTCGCCCGGCGCAGTCGCGTTCGTCTGATTCGATTGATGCGGCGAGGTCCCACCCTTGTCACCGCGAGACACAATCTACACAAGTGTGAGCGAGTTGGCAAACGTTTGTTTGAAGCGATCGTTTGTGCACTGCGGAAATCGCGAAGAAAATGGCGATCGCCACGACTGAAACCGCTTGACGAATCAGACCCACGCGGCTTTAATTCGCGGCCCTTGCTGGCAAGGCGGGGCACAACACGGCTAGGTAGCTCAGTTGGTAGAGCAGGGGATTGAAAATCCCCGTGTCGGGGGTTCGATTCCCTCCCTGGCCACCATTAAACGAAAAGCCCGCGAGCGATCGCGGGCTTTTTGCATTTTTGCGTTCTGGAATCTCGCGGGGCGAGCCCTCTGGAACCTCGTTCAATCCAACGGACGGTAAAAAACGTGATCGCCACTCAGTGCGACCTGTTCGCCGTGCGCGACCCGGGCGGTCGTGGCGCGGTTGTAGGCTTAGAAGTGATCGGCTTCGGGGAGAACGCTGAAGCATCCTCCACTTTCCGACGAGCGCGGCCCTGTTCAACCCGCGCCTTGCGCATACGCGCCGGAATCGCGCTCCGGATATTGCTCATACACGTGCTCGAACAACGCCGAGCACTTCTGCCGGTAGATGTCTGGCGAATAGGCGCGCGGCAGTCCTGTGTCGAGCGTGTCTTCAATGGCCAACTTGAGTTGGGAGCGCGCAGCGGCTTTCGCGCGCCAGTTGAGCACCAACAGTGATTTCAACCGTCCAAGCAGCTCCTTTGCAACTTTCTTGACCTCGGCGCGCTCTTCCACAGACAGCTCGGGCGCCGGCCGGGTGAGTATGTCGAAGATGACGAGTTCTTCTTCGCTCAGGTTTTCACGCAGATGTCGCTGCTGTTCGCTGTTCAAGTTGCTGGACAGCTTCACCAATTCCTCGAATAGTTCTTCAATGCTGCGGCTGCCGGCGTTGTAGCTTTCGATCAACGCTTCGAACTTCTCGCCGAAATCAGCGCGGGTCCTGTTCAACTGGATCAACTTATCCAACTGGGCGCGGATCGCGGCCTTGAGCACCTCGAGATCCGTGTTCCTGTGTTTGGATTCCTTGAAGCGCTTGGCAAGTGCCTCGAAGTTGATCTTCGATAGGTCGAGCGCGGGCGGTCCCTCTTCGCGGATTTCATGACCAGTGATCGAATCATCCAGCAGGGAATTAATGCCGGCCATCACTTGCGAGACGTCCGGCGGATTCGGATTGAGTTTTGCGCGGATGGCCGCGGCCAGTGTTGCGAGGCAGGCGAAACGGTTAGCGAATTCAAGCGCGACCGGGTCGGGCTTCACCGCGCGGTACAGCGTGCTCACCAGCCGCTCGTGGGCATAGAGGTCCCGCCGCACGCCGTCGGGTGAGATCAATGCATTGATCGCGTCCTCCATGCGCTGCAAACGCTCAAGACTGCCCGCTCCCAGCGCCTCGATTTCCGCCAGCATCACCCCATGCGCCGCGCAAAAGACCGTGGCATCGACGATCGCCTGGCGCAATTCCAGCACCAGTTGCTGCTTGTCCTTGACCGGAGTCTTGCCGTCCTTGCCGGCGCCATAGATGGCCAGCGCCTTTTCCAGCGAGGCGAACACGTTGGCGTAATCGACGATGACGCCGCTGTGCTTGCCCGGGAAGACGCGATTGGCGCGGGCGATGGTCTGCATCAGCGTGTGATTGCGCATCGGCTTGTCCAGATACACCGTCGAACAGCTTGGCGCATCGAAGCCAGTCAGCCACATGGCGCAGACGAAGACCAGCCGCAGCGGGTCTTCGGTGTCCTTGAACTTTTCGTCCAGGCCCGGCTGCGACTCGTTCATGCGCTTGCGGTGCGGCTCGATGTCGAGGCCAAGCGTCTGCATCTGCTGGATTTCGTTCTGGCCCGGCGACACGATCAGCGCCATGTCAGTCGTGTCGAGCACCCTTCGCCGCGCCTTCAGTTCCGCGATGCGGGCATCGCGCCGTGCCTGTTGCGGCGTCGACTCCCCGCTTGGGAGTTGGTGGATCAGCGCCTGCAGTTCGGTGCCGACTCGCTCGGTCTCCGCAGCCCAATGCGCTTTCACCTTGTCGTACATCCGCAACGCCGTAGCCTTGTCGATCGACACCACCATCGCTTTGCCGACGAATCCTCGGCCGAGGAAGTGCTGCACGATGTCCCGCGACACTGTTTCCAATCGGTCGTCGCGGGTGATCAGGTGGTACTGCCGACCGAGCAATTTCTCCAGCTTGGCTTCTTGGTCGGCGTCGAGATCGGCATCCTCGATCAAGCGGTAGATGTCTTCGTTCAGATCCGGGTTGACGAGCTGCAGTTCTGGCGTGCGGTTCTCGTAGAACAGCGGCACTGTGGCGCCGTCCTCGATGGATTGCTGAAAGTCGTAGATCGACACGTAATCGCCGAAGACTTCCTTGGTGCGTTCCTCACCCGAGATCAGCGGCGTGCCGGTAAAGGCGAGGAACATTGCCTTGGGCAGCGCGGCGCGCATGTTCAGCGCCAGCGTGTCGTATTGGCTGCGGTGGGCTTCGTCGGTCAGCACAATCACGTCGGAGCGGTCGCAGAGCAACTCCGGCGTCTGGAACTTGTGCACCAGGGTGAAAACATAGCGGTGATTGCCGCGCAGCAGTTCGCGCAGGTGGGCGCCGCTGGCCGCGTGGCATTCATCGCCTTCGGCTTCGCTCACTGCGCCGGTGGTCTTGAAGGTCTTGGCGATCTGCTCGTCCAGCTCCACGCGATCGGTGACGACAATAAACGTCCAGTTGCCGGCCAGCTTGCGCAGCACCTTTTGCGCAAAGAACACCATCGAGAAGCTCTTGCCGCTGCCCTGCGTCTGCCAGAACACGCCGCCGCGCCCATGGCCCAGCTTGCGCGCTTCGAGCATTGAAGCGATGGCGTTGTTCACGCCGAGATACTGGTGGTTCTGGCCGAGAATCTTGACGAGCCCGGCCTTGTGCTCGGAAAACAGCGTGAAGTTCTCGACCAGATCGAGCAGACGGCTGCGGTCGCAGGTGCCGCGCAGCATCACTTCCAGCGACACGCGGCGCGGTTCGTCCTCGCGTTCGACGCGCTTCCATTCGACCCAGCGGCCCCAGTCAGCGGTGAGCGAGCCGACGCGGCTGTCGGTGCCGTTGCTGGCGACGAGCAGGGCGTTGCTCCAGAACAGCGCAGGGATTTGCTGCTTGTAGTGCGTGAGGTTCTCGTCGAAGGCGGCACGTGCCGGCACGCCGGGCTTCTTGAGTTCGATCACCACCCAAGGCAGGCCATTGACGAAACCCACCAGATCAGGACGGCAGGTATAGAGCGCACCAGTGACGCTGAACTGGCTGACCAGGAGGAAGTCGTTGTTCTCCGGATATTCCCAATCCATCACGCGCAAGCGTTCTGTCTTCTGACCGCCGTGCTCGCGATCGGGCACGGACACCGCGATACCTTCTTTGAGCAGCCGATACACCTCGCGATTGGCAGCTTCCAGACTCATCGCCGAGCGGTCGCGGGTCAATTCATCGACAGCGTTGCTGATCGCCTCCGCCGGCAGCGCCGGGTTGAATTTGCACAGCGCGGCGCGCAGGCGTTGCACCAGTACCGTCTCGCCCTTGGTCTCGCGCCCGAGCGTGCCGTCGGCACCGAAGGTTTCTTCCAGCGCCGAGGCCGTCTGCCAGCCAAGCGCGACAAATAGCCCGATGGCGGGCTGTTCAACAAGTTGCTCTTCAGAGTAGGCGCTGGGTGACATGTGGTGATTCAAGCCCAGTACGGAATGTATTCGGCAAACTTTCTCGACTTGTTGTCCGGATTGGCGGGCTTGATCAGCCGCTTGTCCACCGCCTCCTGGATTAATACGGAAACCATCGAACGTTGCTTCTCCGGCATTTTCAGCCGCTCCCGGAGGCTGGTGTTGGTCATCACGCTGTCCGAAAAATACTTCAGGACGGCGTGCTGGTAGCAGGCTTCCAACCGTTCATTGACCGACATCTTCGCGAACGATCTTGGCGTATGCAGCGTGACCTTGAAGTGGTTTGGACCCGCGGTGAATTCCATCGGCGGCAAGCCGTAGAGCTCGATTTCCAACCCGGCCTTCAGCAGTCCGGAGCCGCGCTCCTCACAGATCTTGTAGCGCCGCAACGCGCGCGCCAGATGTTCGTTTCGCGATTCCGGCTGCGTGCCGATGAGTCGATTGATTTGCTTGGACGGAAGCAACGCGCCGGGATTGGATACCTCGATGCGTTCGTCGAAGATCTCGATCAATGGTCCCGCACCAGTCACCGAGAAGTCCTGATGAATGAGTGCATTGGCAATGATTTCCCGCAGCGCGATCTCGGGATAGACCGTGCGCTGCTGGCGTAATGCTCTCTCGATGACTTCACTCTGCGGCAGCAGCGACATCACATACTGCATCAGGCCCTGAAAGCTGATGGCGTAGCCCTTGGTGCCTTCCTGCTCTTGCCGCGGGGTTGCCTTGTTCTGGCCATCGTAGACGACCACGCGCACCGCCTTGCGACTCAGGTCTTGAAAATCCATGAGCCGCCGTGCCGCAGCAATCGCGCCGAGATTCGTGATGTATCCGCCACCTGCCGGCTCACGAACGATAAAGCGCTCGGATTCCATCCAAGCCAGGGTTTCCTCCTGCGTGCTCGTCGCCGGGCGAGCGAGCATGGTGAAAATCGGCTCGACGTTCAGGCGCGTATCGAATTCGCTGTCGGTCAGCAGCATCGACGCACGCAATTCTTCCCAGCGTGGCGTGCGGCTGTTCAACATCAGCGTACCGATTTCCTGCCGGGAGGCTTTCCGCGTCGTTCCGCCCGAGCGGATGAACGCGTCTTCCAGGCCCTTGCCGCGCCGGTGTACAGGCTTGACGGATGATTCCTGGATATGGACGAAGAGCAAACTTGACGCTTCGTATTCGGCGACAGCGTGGTCCAGAACCAGGGGCGGATCGAGTGCCTCGCGGCCGAGGTTCGCGAGTTGATTGATGGTCGTTTCGATCTCCGCTGCGGCCACCCCGACCGGGCTCCCGCTGGAATCGATACCGAAAACTAGAGTGCCGCCCCTTGGCTGATTGGCCAGCGCCGAGAGGTGTTCGGTCAGTCGTTTCTTGTCGGGTGATAGCGCGGCCTTCCAGTCGAGTTCGTTCAACTCGTGCCGCGGCGGAGTCAGGCTGGCTGCCAGCAATTCCAGCGCGTTCTTCAACCAGACCTTCATGCGGACGTTTTCCACTCAAATAAGAAACGCAATGAAAACAAAGCGTTGCCGAGGCTGGCCGGTTGCCACTCAAACAAGATCGTATGTCTGGCCCGTCGCTGAAAACTCATCGCTCCGACGCCCCAACATCGATCTGACCGGAGAGCAGCCGCGGCAACAACAGGTCGCGGGTGCCGCGAAGGTTTTGAATCTGACCGTCCAGCCTCAATATCTGGCGCGACAAAGGCGCGGCGAATTCGCCAAACTGTTGGCACAACGCTGGCGGCGGAACAACTAGCGACTGGGCCGCAAACTCTGGCCAATGACCCTTGTAGTCGTTGAACACCACTAGCCCGTTTGTCGCCCAATGCAGCCAGTGAATATCCCTCGTCACTGAGGAATGGGGAACAAATGGCAACACGTTCTGGATTGCCGAAAAGGGGAAGTGAACAAGACGCTGATGGCAGGTGTGGTTTGCAAAGACGATAACAGGCGCGCTCTCTGTTGCCTCAACGCCGGGTTGATCGTCGTGGTAACCGATGATGCCGGACTTTCCTTGGTCAAACACCGGAATCTGACCGGTTGGATTCACAGTCTTCTGGTCGTATTTCTTGCCGACCGGAATACGCTTCACAATTTCTTCGACCAACTTCACCTCCCAGCCCTTCGGAATTTCGCCAAGTGGCGAAGCAACGAGCGGGTGGCTTTCGTGGTCTGGGAAGCGAAAGTGGACGAACCACTCGCGGTAGAGGGCGCGGGCCATCGACTCCAGAATCTTGATACGCCGCAGGCTGTTCTCGATGAGTTCGTCGTAGGCCGACAGGATGCTCGCGATGCGGCGCTGGACGGAGAGCGGGGGAACTACTACGTCAAGGGAGTCGAGGTGGTTGCGGTTTAGCGTTGGCACTCCGGCGCCGGCATTAAATCGTGCGAAGTCCAATCCCTGCATGCAGTAATAAACGAACTTGGGGTCGTTGCCCTTGAAGTCTTTCACCCACAACGATGTGTTGTGCGGCCAATACTTTTCGGCGACGTACTGCACAACGCCAAGAGAGCCGCTTCGGCCAGTGATCACACCCGGTGGCTCGACCTTGTATTCGTCGTGATGACCAATGATCGAAGTCGACCCGACTACGGGATAGCGCCCCTCTCGCATCTCAGTCCTTGGAAGGTCGAATCCTCGCTGAAGCGTTATGAACTCCGAGAATTGCATTAGGCCTCCAGAATCCCCGCCACATTCGCGGCGATGATTCTTTCCAAATCGCGAGCCTGGGCGTTCAGCGATTCCAGTTCTTCGTTCAGGGTTTCGAGTTGTTCTTTGAAGTCTTCGTCGCTGACATCTTCACCAGGTGCAACGCCGACGTAGCGGCCGGGGTTGAGGGACCAGCCCTGGGCTTCGATTTCGGCGAGTGTCGCCGCCTTGCACAGGCCGGCGACATCACGATATGCCGACGTTTCGCCGAAAATTTCCTTGAGCTTGGCAGCTGTCTCGTTACCACCGACGGTCGTGTCGAGCGCCTCGCCGCGATAGAGGCGAACGAGGTTGGCGATGAAGCCGAGCTGCGCCGGTGTCCAGTCGCGGTGGGCGCGATCGACCTGCCGGTAGATGTGGCGGGCGTCGATGAAGAGCACGGTGTCGGCGCGCTTGGTCTTGGCCTTGCCCTTGTCGAAGAACCACAACGTGCAGGGCAGGGTGACTGTGTAGAACATGTTGGGGCCGACGGCGACCATCACATCCACCGCACGCGCCTCGATCAGCTTCTGCCGCAGTTCCTGCTCGGAGGAGCGGGCGTCCGACGCCGAGTTGGCCATCACGAAACCGGCACGGCCTTTAGCGTTGAGCGACGAGTAGAAGAGCTGAATCCACAGGTAGTTGGCGTTGTCGGTGCGCGGCAGGCCGAACGGGAACCGGCGGCCAGCACCGACCATGTCCTTCAGTCGTTCCTTGTCCACTGCATTGACGTTGAACGGTGGATTGGCCAGCACGAAATCAAACTGTCCGGTGGCGCTGTGCGGATCGTCGTAATAGCTGTTGATGTTGCCGCCGTGCTTGATGTCGCCTTCCAGCCCATGCACGGCCAGGTTGACGCGGCACAGGCGACCGGTTTCGTCGGTCTTCTCGACGCCGCAGATCGATAGCTCGGCCGCCGGATTCTTCTGGTGCTCGGACACGAAGCGCGCCGACTGGACGAACATGCCGCCGGAACCGCAAGCGGGATCGAGAATGCGGCCGTGAAAGGGCTCGATGATTTCGGCCAGCAGCTTGACGATGCTGGAGGGCGTGTAGAACTCGCCGCCACCCTGGCCCTCGGTCATGGCGAAGGCGCCGAGGAAGTATTCGTAGATGCGGCCGAATGCGTCGTAGTCGAGCGTGGCCGGAATCTCGGAGACCTTCTTCAGCAGTTCCTTGAGCAGGGTGCTGGTAAAAAGGTTGAAGGTCTTGGGCAACACACCGGCGAGCTGCGGGTTGTGCTTCTCGATCTCGCGCATCGCGGCGTTGACCTTGGCGCCGATGTCGGCTACTTCGGGTAGCGTCAGCAGATAGTCGAAGCGCGCTTCGGCGCTGAGATAGAGGACGCCTTCCGCGTGGTAGGCGGCAGGCTCATCGATTCTGGTGCCACGCCGTGACGATGCGCTGTCACCTTCGAGCTTGCCGCGCTGGATGGAAAATCGCACTTCGGCAAAGCGCAAGAAGATCAGGCCGAGGATCGGGCCGGAATATTCCTGCGCCTTGAGGCCGGAATTCGCGCGGAATTGATCTGCCGCATCCCACAAGCGCTTTTCGAGCGAGGTTGAGGCAGTGTCTTTCTCAGTGGGTGCAATCCAATGCATCACATCCTCCTGTCTGGGTTGCTGGCAACTAAAGCATGTTAGCCATGGATCAGGCGCTTTTGGTGTACTTGAACATCAAGCCCACCGGTAATCGCACGTTAAAGCAGTTTCTCGCCTACCATTTCCCTACAACTGCCTTGGATGCGCCCATGACATTCGCTTCGTTCGACCCGCTTGAGTCTAGGAACACCCGAGCCGGCGATGCCGCCCTAAGCGCGTTGAAACGCCAGATAGAAAACATACTCAGCTCTTACGTTGGTTGGTACGACCCCTTCTGCGAGCTGGTGCAGAACGCACTGGACGCAGTCGAAGCACGGTTGGAGTTGGAACGGTCTGCCGGAACGGAGGCTGACTACCGCCCCACCGTGAAGATTCGGATCGATCTTGACGACAATGCCTTGACAGTGACCGATAACGGCATCGGCCTTGATCAAGACAAGTTTGAGCAATTTCTAGCACCCAATTTCTCGTTCAAGTCGGGGAACACCAGAGGCCACAAAGGCGTCGGGGCGACCTACGTGGCGTACGGGTTCAACTACATGCGCGTCTCTACGAAGTCGCCGGGATTTTCCACTTCGGGTCGGATAGTCGGCGCTCGGAGGTGGTTGAACGAAGGATCGAAGAGTGGGAATCCAAAAGTTGAACATGATTCGTCGGCATTGGCTGACCCGTCGTTTGAGACTTTCGATAGGGGCGTTTCCGTAACTGTTCGATTCGATGATTCCACGCACCCGAAGCAACTGAGGTGGATTCATGCCCGCGACGCTGCTACCTGGGCCAAGATTCTTTCGATCAAGACAGGGCTGGGCGCAGTGTTCAAGGACGACACGGTTTCGGTATCAATTACCGTGGTTGCGGAAGGCGTGACAACTGTATTCGAAAGCCGCGGGACTCAGTATTTGTGGCTGCATCATTCGGCGAGTAAAAAGGCGACCTACAGAGACATCGATCGAACCGCGAAGGACCTCTTTGAGAAGCACGGTGCCGGGAAAAGAATGCCGGACCGGTTCAGCAATCTGGACTTCATCTATGACACCTGGTCAAAAGACGAACTCAAGGAACTGATCGGGCAAACCTTGGACGCCGAAGAGCTAGAGCTGCTCGAGAAGTTTGCGCCGACAGTGAGTGTCGAGTTCGGCTACACCGCCAAGTTGTGGAATCAATTTAACGAATCGCTGCGCCTTCGGCCTCGCTACAGCGTGCTGTCGAGCGGAATTCAGCTTGCAGCCAACAACATGCCTCAGGGTGAAACCATTCAAGTTCCGCTCAATCGATACACCGGCCGACAGAATCAGGTTCATTTTCTCATTCACTTCGCGAACTACACCCCCGACTTGGGGCGCAAAGGCTTTCACCGAGAATTGACGGACCTCGCCAAAGGCATGGCTCGAACAATCATGGAAACGCGGTTGGCAAAGTATCGACACCTGCTGAAGGCGAACACCGGGGTGGCGCCTGATCTAGTACGTGAACTCGAGATCTCCGATTGGAAGCGAGACATGATTTCCCACGAGACTAGTAAGCCACTTCGTCTCAACAGCAAGCATTTCTTTCACCCGACCGAGCGAGTCTCCATCACGTCAGCTCCCACGCGGGAGCAAGACGTTATTGCTCTGTTTCATCAGCTTGTTGCGGGGGGGGTCATTCGGGGCATCTATGCGATGTCCACGAACGAACGCTTCACCTATGACGGACTGATCAAGGTCGCGTTCGACTTGGATCCCGCAATCTACACCTACAACGCAGAGGACAACCCATTGGGCGTTCCGCACAGCATCGCCTCGGCATTGCACGGGCGCGTGACGGATCCGCGAGTGCTTGAGTACAAGTATTCGCTGGACGGGTTGATCGAAGACTTCGACAACCAGGACAAACACATTGGCGACATTGATCTATGCGTCGCATGGAGCACGGGCGATCTGTACAAAGAACGTTATGGAATCACGTCCCTCTTGATACCTGAGAATGCTGACCAGCGCCAATACCACGGGTTGACTCACGTCCTCACAGACATAGAGACCGGTGCCAAGACCTGCGACCTGATCATTTTGGAAGAGCTTGTCAGCTACTTGAATGATCCGGTTGCATGCGCTGCGGTGCAGCGCGAGAAGTACGAGTGAAGGAGTTGATGCGGTCGATGTAACGACTCTCTAGTGTTGGCGAATGCTTGTGGTCTTCGCCTCGCAGGAGGTGCAACAGCGGTACAGTGCTCAGCTCAACGCCCCTTGGCTCAACTTCGATAACCTACTGATATTCAACTATTTTCAGCTTCCGCAGCATCCGCTCAGATTCGCTTAGATATCAGTAACTTATTGATTTATATAGCAATTGAAAATCCCCGTGTCGGGGGTTCGATTCCCTCCCTGGCCACCATTTCGAACAGGGGCTTGCGAGCAATCGCAGGCCCTTTTTATTTGGCGTCGACCGATGTTGGTGCATAACCCATGAAGCCCCATGAACTCCAGCGCGCCGGGCGGCATTTGCGACGTGTGCGCCAGTATCTCGATGACGGTCAGTTCGAAGCGGCCATGGCTTCGGCGGAGTCGCTCAATCGCGATTTCCCCGAGCTTGCGATTGGCTGGTTCTGGCGCTCGCTGGCGCATATGGCCCAAGGCGAATTCGCAACAGCGATTGCCGCCGCCGAGCGGGCGCTTGCGCTTGACGATCAGCGTGCGGAGGTACACAGCCATCTGGCACGCTGTCATCTGGTGCGTGGAGACGCGCATTTGGCGATGCTCGCGGTCGAGCGTGCGCTGGCACTGAATCTCGACGGCGTGGCCTTGCTTGATGGCCTCGGTACGGTGCTCAGCCAGTGCGGAGACCAGGCACGCGCGATTGGATTGCAGGAGCGCGCAGCCAGTCTCGCGCCCGACCATCCGGCCATCGCATTCAATCTCGCCGTCAGCCTGCGTCTGCACGGTCGCATTGACGATGCGGTTTCGGCGTTGGAACGAGTGATCGCCGTGGCGCCCAATCACGCACAGGCGCACTGGATGCTGGCGCAGATCCGCGCGACACAGGGTGACGCGCAGACTTCGGCGCGTCTGGCCAAGGCCTACACGGCGGCGCGTCCGGACTCGATTGATGCCGCGACCATCGATTTTGCGCGCTTCCGCGAATTCGATGCAGCCGCTGACCATGCCTCGGCTGCAGACTGCCTGCTGCGCGCCAATGCGGTGATGCAGCGCAATCTGAGGTTCAATTCGGAGCGCGACACGCAGTTGTTCGAACGGCTCGAACGGCATCTGAACGACATGGTTGCGGCAACGTCGAACGCGGTTCCTGCGACGCCAACCGATACCGGGCCGGTGCCTTTGTTCATCGTCGGCATGCCACGCAGCGGAACGAGTCTGGTGGAACGCCTGCTCGGCAATCATCCCGAGGTGCAACTGGGCGGTGAGTTGCAAGACTTCAATGTCTGCATCAAGCGTGAACTCGGCCTGGAAATTCCGGCTTTCATCGATGAGCGCATCGTCGAACGCATGAGCGACATTGATTGGTCCCATGTTGGCGCCGCCTATCGCGAACGTTTGCGGACCCGGTTCGGCAATGCCGGCTACGTCACTGACAAATTGTCGGGCAACTATGCCTATGTCGCCGCCATCGCTGCGGCGCTGCCGGAAGCGCGCATCGTGCATGTGGTGCGCGACCCGATGGACAACTGCTATGCGATGTTCCGGCACTCGTTCGGTGCGGTCTATTCTTTTGCCTACGACCAGCAGAAACTGGCCGAGCATTACGTGCGTTATGCGCGTTTCATGCGGCGCTGCGAGTCGATGTTGCCGATGCGCGTCGTTCCGTTGCGCTACGAACAGTTGATCAGTGTGCCGACCCTGATTTCACGTCAGCTGTACCGTCACTGCGGTCTCGAATGGTTTGAGGGCGCGCAGGACTCGGCCGGCAACGAAAAACCGGTCGCGACGGCAAGCCCGGTCGACGTGCGCCGGCAGATCGACGGTTACAGCATCGGTGCCTGGTTGCCCTACGCCGCGCACCTGCAACCGATGCGCACGGTGCTGGCGGATGCCGGAATGGTCGCACGCAGCTAGTTTGGAGACTGTCAGAAACTGATGAACAGCCCGCCATTGACCGGCAGGTTCACGCCGGTCAGGTAACCGGCGTCCTCAGCGGCGAGGAAGTTGACGGCGCGCGCGATGTCGCTGGGTTCACCGATGCGCCCGACCGGAATTTGGCTGACGATCTGGTCGCGGATATTTTCCGGAATCGACATCACCATCGCGGTGCGGCAGTAGCCCGGTGATACTGAATTGACGGTCACGCCCTTGCGCGCCACTTCGCGTGCCAGCGCCATGGTGAAACCGTGCAAACCGGCTTTCGACGCCGAGTAGTTGGTCTGACCGAACTGTCCGGTCTGACCGTTAATCGAGGAAATGTTGACAATGCGGCCGAAGCCGCGCTCGCACATGCCTTCGATGACCGCGCGCGACATGAAGAACACGCCATCGAGATTCACCCGCATCAGATCCGACCATTGCTGCGTGCTCATCTTGCGCAACGTCGTGTCGCGGGTGATGCCGGCGGCGTTGACCAGAACGTCGACCGATCCATGCCTGGCGACGACACGTTCGACCAGGCTCTGGCACGAGTGTTCGTCGGCGACATTCAAGGCTTCGAACTGCACGCGATCGCCGAGATCGGCGACTTCGGCCCTGAACTCGGCGACGCGTTCCACGCGGGCATCGAGGTCGGCGGCGATCACCAGACGGCCCGACTCGGCCAGCGCTCGACAGATCGCAGTCCCCAGACCACCGATGCCACCAGTAACGATTGCGACGCGCTGCGACATGAGTTGAGCCTTTGAATGAGAATGGAAAAGCCGAATGTATTGGTGCGGTGCGCAAAAAGCCAGACGAATGCCTTCTCGGTGGCATGCGGGTTGCTCAATGTGACGATTGCGGGAGTTGTTCCGGCGCGAAAGCCAGCGTGATTGTCGGCGCTGACGATATGCTCGTCGCTGCCCAGCATCGCCGCGCATGGAGCGCATGACCTCTTCCGAACCCGACCTGCGCCCGCGCGCGATTGTGCCTTTGCTCGCTGCGCTGGCGATGTTCGGGCCGTTCACGATCGACAGCTTCTTTCCGGCTTTCGCTGACGTCGCCACGAGCCTGCACGCCAATACCTGGCAGATGCAGCAGACGATCAGCGTGTATCTGCTGGGCTATGGACTCATGTCCTTCGTGCACGGGCCAATGTCCGATGCCTACGGCCGGCGCATCGTCATCGTGCTCGGTGTCATCAGTTACATCCTGGCGTCGTTCCTGTGCACAATTTCGGCGAATATCGAAACCTTGTTGTTCGCACGTTTCTGGCAGGGCTGTTCGACCGGCGCGGGGGTCATCGTCGGGCGCGCCATTATCCGCGACCGCTTTCACGGGGGCGACGCGCAGCGGGTGATGTCGTGGGTGGCGATGCTGTTCGGCATCGCGCCGGCGCTTGCGCCTTTGGTCGGCGCAGCCATTCACGGTGTGTCGAACTGGCGCGCGATCTTCTTTTTCATGGTGGTTTACGGCGTTGCGATGCTGTGGGCCTGCATCAAGGTGCTGCCAGAGACTCATCCGCCCTCGGCGCGGGTGCCATTGCGGCCTGTCAGCCTGGCGCAGACCTACCGACGCATCAGCATGGATCCGCCGTTCATGCTCTGGGTCAGTGCCACCGGGATGATTTTTGGTGCCCAGTTCATCTACATCAGCTCCGCGCCGGTGTTCATCGAAAACTTTCTGAGTCTCGGCAAGTTCGGCTACGCCTGGTATTTCGTGCCGACGATTATCGGGATGATTTCCGGTTCGGCGCTGTCCGCAAAACTCGCTGCGCAGACCAGTCCGGCGCGCTGCGCCAAAATCGGTTTCCTGGTGATGCTTGCCGGGCAATTGATCAATCTTGTTTACAACGCGCTCACCAGCCAACCGGAAGTGCCGTGGGCGGTGCTGCCGTTTGCGATCTACGGCTGCGGCGTTTCGCTGGCGTCGCCGTCAATCAATGTCGCCACCCTCGACCGCCATCCGACGCATCGCGGGTCGGCGGCGTCGGTGCAGTCGGCGCTATGGAGTTTGATCATGGTCTTCGTGTCCGGGTTTGCCGCACCGCTGGTGCAGGACACGCCCATGCATCTGGCGGCGGCATCGTTCGCTTTCTGGCTCACCGGTGCGCTCTGCCTGTGGTTGGGTCCGGTGTTGACGTTCTCGCACGCACCGACGGTCAGCGAGCGCGCAGAATCGGAAATGAACGAGCCGGTCTGATCGGCTCGCATGGCCGGACGAATCACTAACCACAGACACTCACGATGTTTTATGTTGCTTTGCGCAACGCCGGTGACTATAGTGCGCGTCGCCTGATGCGGGGTGGAGCAGTCTGGCAGCTCGTCGGGCTCATAACCCGAAGGTCGTAGGTTCAAATCCTACCCCCGCTACCACCGATCTCTGGAAAGGGCCTCTCACGAGGCCTTTTTCGTTCGCAGCGCATGGTGACTTGTTCACGATGCACGGCTTGTACGGACGCGAACCGTGCACCATGCGATGGGCCTTCGGGCCCATTTTTGTTTCTGGAATTCACCGAATTGCCGTCCCCATGAATGCCGAACAACTGACTCGCCTGTTTGAACCGGTCATCGCCTCGCTCGGCCTCGAGCTGCTCGGCGTGGAATTTGCTGCCAGTCGCGGCAATGGTCTGGTGCGCGCCTACATCGATATCGAATCGCGCTTGATCACGGTTGAGGACTGCGAAGCGGTCAGTCGCGAAATCAGCGGCATCCTCGATGTGAACGACCCGATCTCTGGCAAGTACACACTCGAAGTCTCCTCGCCCGGTTTCGACCGTCCGCTGTTCACGCCGGCGCAGTTCGAGCGCTTCATTGGCGAGAGCGCGAAGGTGACGGTCAATCTGGCCGTCAATGGTCGTCGCCGGTTTCAAGGCCCGATCGTTCGTGTTGCAGGGGACAGTATTGTCATTGCGCAGGACGGCGTTGAAGTGACGATCGGCCATTCGAACATCGAAAAAGCGAAGCTGGTGCCGGATTTTTCCGCCATCGACCCCGCGCCCAAACCCTCGGGCGCGAAGAATGACAAGCCCAAAGCCAAGAAGACCCCTTGATCGTGACGACACGTTCGCGTGTCCTGGAGAACGGTGATGAGTAAAGAAATGCTGATGGTCGTGGACGCGGTCGCCAATGAAAAAGGCGTTGCGCGCGGTGTGATTTTCGACGCGATGGAAGCAGCACTCGCTTCTGCGGCGAAGAAGCGTTACGCCGAAGACGACGTGGCCATTCGCGTGGCGATCAACCGTTCGTCGGGCGAATACGAAACCTTCCGCCGCTGGGAAGTGGTCGCCGACGACGTGGTGATGGAATCGCCGGACCGTCAGCTGCGCTTGATGGACGCCATCGACGTGAAAGAAGATTCGGTGGTCGGTGACTACATCGAAGAACAGGTTGCGAATGCCGACTTCGGCCGCATCGCCGCTCAGGCTGCGAAGCAGGTGATCGTGCAGCGTGTGCGCGAAGCCGAGCGCGCCCAGGTCGTCGACGCCTATACCGATCGCATCGGTGAACTGGTCACCGGCATCGTCAAGCGCGTCGAACGTGGCGCGGTCTATCTCGACCTCGGCGGCAATGCCGAAGCCTTCATTCCGCGCGACAAGGCGATCGCCCGCGAAAACGTGCGTGCCGGCGATCGCGTCCGCGGCTATCTGTACGACGTGCGCATGGAAGCGCGTGGCCCGCAGTTGTTCGTGTCGCGCACCGCGCCCGAATTCATGATGGAACTGTTCAAGCTCGAAGTACCGGAAGTGGGCCAGGGCCTCGTCACCATCATGGGCTGTGCTCGCGATGCCGGCGACCGCGCCAAGATCGCGGTGAAGGCGAACGACCACCGCACCGATCCGATCGGTGCCTGCATCGGCATGCGCGGTTCGCGCGTGCAGGCGGTGTCGAACGAATTGAACGGCGAGCGCGTCGACATCATTCTGTGGAACGAGAATCCGGCGCAGTTCGTGATCAATGCGATGGCGCCGGCGGAAGTGCAGTCGATCATCGTCGATGAAGAAAAGCACAGCATGGACGTGGCCGTCGCCGAAGACAAACTGTCGCAGGCGATCGGACGCGGCGGCCAGAACGTGCGCCTTGCGAGCAAGCTGACGAGCTGGCAGCTCAACGTGATGACCCAGGCCCAGGTCACGCAGAAGAGCGAAGCCGAGCAGGAAACCGCGCGCCAGTTGTTCATCGACAAGCTCGAAGTGGATATCGAAATTGCCACCATCCTGGTGCAGGAAGGCTTCTCCTCGATCGAGGAAATCGCCTACGTTCCGGAAAGCGAACTGCTTGCGGTCGAGGAGTTCGACGAGGACGTCGTCGCCGAATTGCGTGCACGTGCGCGCGATTCGCTGCTCACCTCGATGATTGCGGCCGAGGAAGACATTGAGTCGCACAAGCCGGCCGATGACCTGCTTGCCCTCGAAGGCATGGACGAAGCCACCGCCTACGCGCTGGCCGAACGCGGCGTGCGCACCCAGGAAGAGCTGGCCGAACTTGCCGCTGATGAAATTACCGATATCGAAGGGGTCGACGCCGAGCGCGCCGCCGCCTTGATTCTCGCGGCGCGTGCGCCGTGGTTCCAGTAATACGCCGCAGCGCAAGCCGCAGAGAGGCAAACCATGTCTGATGTCACCGTACGCCAACTCGCCTCAGTCCTCGGGATGACCGTCGACAAGCTGCTGTCGCAGTTCTCGGAGGCGGGAATGAAATTCACCGGCGCCGACCAGGTCGTCACCAGTACCGAAAAGGTCAAGCTGCTCGGATTCCTGCGGCGCACGCACGGCAAGAAAGAGGATTTGGTCGCAACGACCGGGCCTTCACAGATCACGCTCAAGCGCAAACACGTCGGTGAATTGACGGTGTCGAGCGGTGCCGCCAAAGGCAAGACCGTCAACATCGAAGTGCGCCAGAAGCGCACCTACGTCAAGCGCAGCGAAGTCGAAGAGCAGCAGGGCCCGGTCATTGTCGACTCCGAGCGCGAAAATGCCTTGAAGCTGCTCGCCGAATCCAGGGCGCGAAATGAATCCGAGCAACAGCGCCTGAGCGAAATGGACGCGGCGCGTCGCGCCGAGTTCGAGTCGGTCAAGCGTGATCAGGATGATCGCCGTCGTGCCGAAGAAGCCGTGGTTGAGGCAGCCAAGCGCGCCGAAGTCGAAGCCGCGCAGTTGCGCGAGGAAGAGGAAGCGCGCGCCGGCAAGAAAGGCCATCATGACGCGCCGAAGAAAGTGGAAGAAAAAGCCGTCGTTGCGCCGCGCAAGGATGCCCCGAAGGGCAGCGAGCCGCCACATCGCCACAAGGGCGTCAAGGGCAACCATCGCATGGCTGTCACCGACGTCGTCGAAGACGACAGCAGCGCCAATCGCTTCGTCGCAGGCGAACTGCATCTGTCTGGTGATCACGCGCGTCGTCCACGCAAGAAACCGCGTCCGTCGAAGCCGGATTTCCGCTCGAACGACCGCAGCAACAACAACAGTGGTGTGTCCGGCAGCTTCTCGCGTCCGACTGCGCCGATCGTGCGCGAAGTCGCGATCGGTGAATCGATCGTCGTTGCCGATCTTGCGACCAAGCTCGCCGTGAAGGGTGCCGACATCGTCAAGGCGCTGTTCAAGATGGGCGTGATGGTCACCATCAACCAGAGCGTCGATCACGACACCGCGGTGCTGGTCGTTGAAGAACTCGGACACAAGGCGCTGCGTGCTTCAGAAACCGATGCCGAGTCGACGCTGGCCGCACAGTCCGATGCCGAACAGGGCTTGCGCAGTACGCGTCCGCCGGTTGTCACCATCATGGGCCACGTCGACCACGGTAAGACATCGCTACTCGACTACATCCGCCGCACGAAAGTCGCGGCTGGTGAAGCCGGTGGCATCACCCAGCACATCGGCGCGTATCATGTCGAAACCGAGAAGGGCGTCATTTCCTTCCTCGATACGCCCGGCCACGCGGCGTTCACGCAGATGCGTGCGCGCGGCGCGAAGTTGACCGACATCGTGATTCTCGTCGTCGCCGCCGACGACGGCGTGATGCCGCAGACCATCGAAGCCGTGCAGCACGCACGCGCTGCGAAGGTGCCGCTGATCGTCGCCGTCAACAAGATGGACAAGCCGGGCGCTGATCCGGACCACGTCAAACAGGGCCTGATCCAGCACGAAGTGGTGCCGGAAGAGTGGGGCGGCGACACGATCTTCGTCCCGGTGTCGGCGAAGACCGGCATGGGTGTCGATGCGCTGCTCGACGCCATTCTCGTTCAATCCGAAGTGATGGAACTGACCGCTGTGGCCGATGGTCGCGCCAACGGTACGGTGATCGAATCCAGTCTCGACAAGGGCCGTGGACCGGTTTCGACCGTGCTCGTGCAGAGCGGCATGCTCAACAAGGGCGACTACATGGTCTGCGGCATCCATTACGGACGTGTGCGTGCCTTGTTCGACGAAGCCGGTCGCCAGTCGGCAAGTGCCGGTCCGTCGATTCCGGTGGTCGTGCTCGGCCTGTCCGGCGTGCCGGATGCCGGTGACGACTTCATCGTCGTTGCCGACGAACGCCTGGCCAAGGACGTCGCCCAGCAGCGCGAGCAGAAGCGTCGTGAAACGCGTCTGGTCAGCCGCCAGGCAACGAAGATGGAAGACGTCTGGTCCAGCGTCACCCAAGGTGATATTCCGACCCTCAATCTGGTGGTCAAGGCCGACGTGCAGGGCTCTGCCGAAGCATTGCGTGACTCGTTGACGCGTCTCTCGACCGATGCCATCAAGATCAATGTGATCGCGAGCGGCGTCGGCGGCATCACCGAATCCGATGCCACCCTCGCGGCGGCATCGAAGGCGGTGATGATCGGCTTCAACGTGCGTGCCGATGGCACCGCGCGGCGCATTGTTTCCGACAACGGCCTCGATCTGCGCTACTTCTCGATCATCTATGACGTGATCGACCAGGTGAAACAGGTCGCGACCGGCATGCTCGGCATGGAAGTGCGCGAAGAAATCATCGGTGTCGCCCAGGTGCGCGACGTGTTCCGTTCGTCCAAGTTCGGTTCGATTGCGGGCTGCATGGTCATCGAGGGCCAGGTCAAGCGCAACAAGCCGATCCGCGTGCTGCGCGACAATGTCGTGATCTTCCAGGGCGAACTGGAATCGCTGCGCCGCTTCAAGGAAATTGTCGACGAAGTACGCAACGGCATGGAGTGCGGCATCGGCGTGAAGCAGTACAACGACATCAAGGCCGGCGACCAGATCGAATGCTTCGAGCGCATCGAAGTCGCGCGTACGCTCTGAGGCGAATTGATCATGCGCGCAGGCTTCAGTCGGACGGATCGCATCGCAGCATTGCTGCGCCGGGAAATCGGCGCCCTGGTGCACGATGCAGTGCGCGACAAACTCGTGCCTTCGGTGTCGGTTTCCGATGTCGAAGTCACCCGTGATCTCGCCCATGCCACGGTCTATGTGACCGCCCTGATCGGCGATCAGGGCGTCAGCGCGGTCAAGGCGTTGAACGAAGCCGCTTGGGAATTCCGCCGCGAACTGTCGCAACGCGTCGAATTGCGTGCGGTGCCGGCGCTGCATTTCAAATACGACGACTCGGTCGATCGTGGCGAGCGCATCGAAGAGCTGCTGCGCGACTCGAACGAACCGATTGCGCCCTTGCCCGATCCGTCCGCGCCGGAGCAGCGTGCGGCGCGTCTGGCCGCAGAAATTGCCGAAAACCCGGAGCCGGCGCCGAAGAAGCGCGCGAAAAAGAAATCGGCGGCGCGCAGCAAGCGTTCGCGCTGACCGTCGATGCACGGCATCGTCCTGCTCGATAAACCGCTGGGTCTGAGTTCGAACGCCGCATTGCAGCGCGTTCGCCATCGATTCGAGCGCATCAAGGCCGGTCACGCCGGCACGCTCGATCCACTCGCCACCGGCATGCTGCCGATTTTTCTGGGCGAAGCGACGAAATTCATCCAGCACGTCATCAGCGCGCGCAAGGCGTATCGCACGACAATCGCGTTCGGACATGAAACGGCGACCGGCGACGCTGAAGGCGCATCGATCCGCGATGCCGCCTTGCCGACCGCAGATCGCGCCGAGCTCGACGCCGTGCTGCCGCAGTTTCTCGGCCGCATCCGCCAGATTCCACCGTCGTATTCGGCCATCAAGCGCGACGGCGTGCCGCTGTACAAGCTTGCGCGTCAAGGTGAAATTGTCGAAGCGCCGATGCGCGAAGTCGAGATCGAGCGTGTCGACGTGTTGAGCTATTCGCCGGAAGCGCTTGAAATCGAAGTAGTTTGTGGATCCGGCACCTATATCCGCAGCCTCGGTGTCGATATCGCGCGCGCGCTCGGTTCGGCCGCGCATCTGTCCGCGCTGCGCCGACTCTGGGTCAGCCCATTCGAAGTCGCGCCAATGATCAGCCTCGATGCCCTGAACGAGATGGCTGATCCCGGCACCCGCATCATGACGATTGACTCTGCCTTGTCGCAATTTCCGAGGTTGCCCTTGTCCGACTTCGAGCGCGATGAACTGCGATTCGGCCGCAAACTCGCCGAGCGTGCTGAAAGTGATGGTCGCTACCGGTTGTATATGCCAGACGCGCGTTTTTTCGGGCTCGGTTTGGTCGAGTCCGGCGTGTTGCGCGCAGACCGATTGATGGCGACGGGGTGACGAGCAGCCCGGCGAGCAATTTCACCCTCAATTACCCGATCAACTGTGCAATCGTTTGCCGCAACGTGCGCTGATCGTCTTCGGTAAGTGCGCCGAGGTGCTTGCGCACTAGCTTGGCCTCGATGGTGAATATCAGCGGTTTGATGACGCCAGGGACGATCAGGCCGGCCGCTTGGATGTCGCTCACCGGAAAATCACCGAACCGGGTCGCGCCTGGATTCTGGCTGGTAATCGGCATCAACATCAGATCGGGGCGCTCGCGTGAATACCGTGTTGAGTTGATCACCACGGCGGGCCGTTGCTTGCTGCCTGACAGGTCAGTGAACGGAAACGGAACCAGCAGCACATCGCCGAATCTATAGCTGGTCATAGACGGCATCGGCGTCGTTGGTCCAGACCTTGGCAAGTGCGGATTCACTGGTGGCCTGGACGGCACGCACGAGGCCGCGTTCGTGCTCACGATCGGCCAGGAAGTCAACAAAGTCGACGATCTCAGCGATACGTTCTGGTGGTAGGTGCGCGAGTTTCTCGTTGAGATGATCGATCGCGGTATTCATGTCGACTCCTTTTGCCTGTGGTCAGCAGCAGCGCAAATTCTGAACAATTCGGTACGGCAATCTGATTCAAGCTGGTTCGGTACTTTGATCCAAGACGGTACGGCTATCCACAGATTTGTGAGGGTTTCATGATCGCAGGATTGCGATCGGGATTCCGGACTGGGTCAAGCGGCTTTTTCCCTTCGCATTGATTCTCCCTTGAGCGTGCCTGCGCGGTCACCGCTTGCGATATCACCGGGTAGCCTTGGTTTGACGCTCGCCGGGGTTGACTTGCAGGCATTTCTGAGACCCTTCACGTCAGTTTGCTTGTGAAGCACACCGCACGCCCCTAGAATGCGCGCCTTCCTTCGCCCCAAAACCACCCTTTGAGACTGCTTGCGCGAATCTGGCGCCGGTTTGGACTCGCCTAGTTTCAGGATAAACATCATGGCTCTGACTCCAGAACAATCCGCAAAAATCATCGCCGAACATGGCCGCAAGGCGAATGACACCGGTTCGCCGGAAGTCCAGATCGCGCTGCTCTCGGCGCAGATCGACGTGCTTGCGCCGCACTTCCAGTCGCATGCGAAAGACCATCATTCCCGCCGCGGCCTGATCACCATGGTGAATCAGCGTCGTCGCCAGCTGGCGTATCTGAAGAAGAACGACAGCGCGCGTTACAAGGCGTTGATCGAGAAACTCGGCCTGCGTCGCTAATCGATCATCCAAAGGAACCGCCTCGTGGCCAAGACAGTCAAGTCGTTCAAGTACGGAAATCATGATGTCACCCTGGAAACGGGTGAGATCGCCCGCCAAGCCTCGGGTGCGGTCCTGGTGAAAATGTCCGACACAGTGGTACTCGTGTCGGTCGTCGGTGCGAAGTCGGTGCGTGAAGGCACCGATTTCTTCCCGCTGACGGTGGACTATCAGGAAAAGTTCTACGCCGGTGGCCGTATTCCCGGTGGCTTCTTCAAGCGTGAAGGTCGCCCGACCGAGAAAGAAACCCTGACCTGCCGCCTGATCGATCGTCCGATCCGTCCGTTGTTCCCGGAAGAAATGCGCAACGAGGTGCAGATCATTGCCACCGTGTTGTCGCTGAATCCGGAAGTCGACGGCGACATCCCGGCCTTGATTGGTGCTTCGGCAGCATTGATGTTGTCCGGCCTGCCGTTTGCTGGCCCGATTGGTGCCGCGAAAATCGGTTATGCCAATGGCCAGTACCTGCTGATGCCGACGGCGACCGAACTGAAAACCTCGCAACTCGAACTCGTCGTCGCCGGTACCGCGAATGCGGTGCTGATGGTCGAGTCGGAAGCGAAGTTGCTCAGCGAAGAAATCATGCTCGGCGCGGTCACACATGGCCATCAGGCGCTGCAAGTGGTGATCAACGCGATCAAGGAATTCGTCGCCGAAGCCGGTTGCAAGACCTTCGACTACAAGTCGCCAGCCCGCAACGACGCGCTGATCGATGCCATCAACGGCGTGATTGGCACACGTCTCGCCGCTGCGTACAAGGTTCACGACAAGGGCCAGCGTCGCGACGCGATCTCGGTCATCCGCAAGGAAGTGCACGAAGCACTCGCCGCACAAGCCGAAGCGAATGGCTGGAAGCCGGCCTTGATCAACAAGGAATTCGGCGATCTCGAATACCACACGATGCGTCGCTCGGTGCTCGACACCAAGATCCGTATCGATGGCCGCGATCTGGTGACCGTGCGTCCGATCACCGTGCGCGTCGGCGTACTGCCGCGTACGCACGGTTCGGCCTTGTTCACCCGCGGTGAAACCCAGGCGCTGGTTACGACCACGCTCGGCACCACCCGCGACGCGCAGATCATCGACGCGGTCGAAGGCGAAACCAAGGATCCGTTCCTGTTCCATTACAACTTCCCGCCGTTCTCGGTCGGTGAAACCGGTCGCGGTGGCGGTCCGAAGCGTCGCGAAATCGGCCACGGCCGTCTCGCCAAGCGCGGCGTCGCTGCCGTGATGCCGACGATCGAAGCGTTCCCGTACGTGATTCGTGTCGTCTCGGAAATTACCGAGTCGAACGGTTCCTCGTCGATGGCTTCGGTCTGCGGTTCCTCGCTCGCGATGATGGACGCGGGCATCCCGCTGAAGTCGCCGGTTGCTGGTATTGCGATGGGCCTGATCAAGGAAGGCGACGACTTCGCCGTGCTGTCCGACATCCTCGGCGACGAAGATCATCTCGGCGACATGGACTTCAAGGTCGCCGGTAGTGCCGAAGGCATTTCCGCACTGCAGATGGACATCAAGATCGACGGCATCACCGAAGAGATCATGAAGGTCGCGCTGAACCAGGCCCGTGCCGGTCGTCTGCACATCCTCGGTGAAATGGCCAAGGGTCTGAATGCGCCGCGTGCCGAACTCTCGGACTACGCACCGCGTCTGCTGACCATGAAGATCCATCCGGACAAGATTCGCGAAGTGATCGGCAAGGGCGGCGCGGTCATTCAGGGCATCACCAAGGAAACCGGCACGCAGATCGATATCCAGGACGACGGCACGATCATCATCGCCTCGGTCAATGCCGCCGCCGCGCAAGCTGCGAAAGCACGCATCGAGCAGATCACCTCGGACGTCGAACCGGGTCGTGTCTACGAAGGCAAGGTCGCCAAGCTGATGGACTTCGGTGCATTCGTCACGATCGCGCCGGGCAAGGACGGTCTCGTCCACGTCTCGCAGATCTCCAACGAGCGCGTCGAGAAAGTCTCGGACAAACTCAAGGAAGGCGACATCGTCAAGGTCAAGGTGCTCGAAGTCGACAAGCAGGGCCGCATCCGCCTGTCGATCAAAGCCGTCCTCGAAGACGCCGCCGCCGAAGCCTGATCGCGTAAGCAAATCGGCAAGAAACAAGAAACGGGCTTCGGCCCGTTTTTTGTTGCTATTGCTTGCTCTCTTGTTGTTTTCGTTCTTCAGTCCTGCCTACAGGATTGGTTTGTCCTGGCTGCGATGGTGGTGCGGGTAGTTCGCTACTCGGAGGTAAGTAACTTTCCCTAAATTCATCTTGATCGGAATCCTGATTTCGATCTTTCGGGTTCACGTCTTGCCTCCTTTTGGGGCGACCACTGGCGTCGCACGGGGTGGTTGGTGACCCTACTGCTTCTGATGTGCGCATTGGACTTTGGTCTGGCTTATCGTCGTCCTTCAGATAGAGATTGACTGCGGAGAAGGCCGATACCAAGACTAGTTCTATAACGAGCGACCAGAGCGCGACGTCGTTCCCTGCCGGAGCGCGCAAGAAGCTCGCGCAGCTGGCCGGTGCGCGTTTGTACACGGCGTCGGAAGTGTTGACCGAGGCTGGCCATCTGCTCGATGACACCGGCAAACTGAACCTGATGCGCTGGGCCGCCGCCGCGCGCCTGACGACGACCGCCACGAGCAGGCGGTGTCGGCCTGGCCACATTGAAGACGGCGATGTCACCTGTTCGCTGACCGTCAGTGTCGAACCGACCAGCGACGTCGCGTTCAGTTGCATTCCGCCGACGACCATCAATGTGACCAATCTCGAAGACGGATTGTTCGGCGACAGCTTCTAGAAAGGTACGCCGGCGCACCCTATTCGAGACTGTCCAAAAAAATCGCGGGCGGGCGTTCGCCATAGATCGCATAGACCGCGCCGCGCCAGGTTCCGAACGTGCTCGCGACGTGGCAGCTGAACAACAGATCGTTGCCGCCGTCGTGGTTCAGGTCGCCGCCGCGATTGATGTTCAAGCCGTATTGGTCGTCCGCTGCGGTGCCCTGAAGCGAGCACACGATCCATCGATATCGTCGCGCCGCCCAGCGTCGATTTGTTCTGCGACGGTTTTGAGACGGTGGGTGGCTGCGACTAACCCGGATTTGGTTCAGGGCAGACCGAGCAGTCGGAAAAGTGTCTGGAGCTGACCTCGATCAAGCATCGAAATTAGTCGGTTAGTATTGTCGTGACATGGATAAAACGAACCGCACCGTCCACCGCGCTCTGGCTGCTGACCTGGCCTACCCCCCGCAATCGGTGATCGCCGACGTGCGCGATGCGCGTGCGCTGGATCCTGCGGCGTTGAATGCATTCGTGCGCGGCATGGCCGACGGGCGCACCAGTGAAGGCCAGATGGGCGCGTTCGCGATGGCGGTGCGCTGTCGTGGCTTGTCTGCAACCGATACTGTGCGCCTGACGCTGGCGATGCGCGACAGCGGTGATCGACTGACCCGCGCGATGCTTGGCATCGACCTCCCGCTGCTCGACAAGCATTCCACCGGCGGCGTCGGTGATGCCGTAAGCCTTGCGCTTGCGCCCATGCTCGCCGCTTGTGGTGCGGCGGTGCCCATGCTGAGTGGGCGCGGACTGGGTCATACCGGTGGCACGCTCGACAAACTCGGCGCGATTCCGGGTTACGTCGTCGATGCCGATATCGACTTGATGCGTCGCGCCCTGCGTGCCGCCGGATGCGCGATTGTCAGCGCCGGCAAGGGCCTCGCACCGGCCGACCGGCGCCTTTATGCAGTGCGCGATGTCACCGCCACTGTCGACGTGATGCCGCTGATCGTCGCGTCGATCCTGTCGAAGAAACTCGCGGTCGAACTTGATGCGCTGGTGCTCGATGTGAAGTGCGGCAGCGGCGCGTTTTTCCCTGAGCGATCCGATGCGGAACAACTGGCGCGCAGCCTGGTGTCGGTCGCGACCGACGCCGGTCTGGCGTGCTCGGCGCTGATCACCGATATGGGCGAACCCCTGGTGCCCGCCGTAGGCAATGCCACTGAACTGCGTGCTGTGCTCGACTATCTGCGCGGCGACACGCCACCGCCACGGATGCACGAAGCCTGTCTCGCATTGGGCGCGGAAGTGATGCTGCGCGGTGGTCTCGTGCGCTCGTCTTTCGAAGCACGAACGCGCCTGCAGCACGCGCTCGACAGTGGCGCGGCCGCTGAACATTTCGCGCGCATGGTGGCGGCGCTCGGTGGCCCGTTGGACCTGATGCTGAAATCCGACCAGCTTTTGCCGACAGCGCCAATCCACGTCGATGTGCTGGCCGACGAAGCCGGCACCATCCGCACCATGGACGCACGCCGTCTCGGCGAGCTGGTCGTGGATCTGGGCGGCGGGCGTCGGCATCCGGACGATGCGGTCGACCTGGCCGTCGGACTAGATCGTGTTCGCAGCGTCGGTGACGGCGTTGAGCGTGGCGAGCCCCTGCTGCGCCTGTGTCTGCGCGATGCCGGGCAGATCGAATGGGCGCGTGCACGCGCGCTGGCGTCCTTCGAGATCGGCGACGCATTGCCCGCGGTGCCGCTGGTGCATGCGCGCATTGAGGCGGAGCCGGGCTGATGGCGCGCGCGCTGCTCGTGGTGCTCGATTCACTCGGCATCGGCGCGGCGCCCGACGCCGACCACTTCGGTGATGTCGGTGCCGATACCTTCGGCCACATTGTCGACGCCTGTGCGCCGCAGTTGCCGAACCTGCGTGCGCTTGGCCTGCACGCTGCGCATGCATCGGCCCATGGTCGTCATCTGGCAGCGCACGAATACCCGGACGCCGCGGTGACGTGGGCGGCGATGTGCGAACAATCCACCGGCAAGGACACCACCAGCGGCCATTGGGAAATGTGCGGCGTGCCGGTCGAATTCGACTGGGGCTATTTCCGCGAGATGGTCGGGAGTTTTCCGCAGGAACTGGTCTCTGCGCTGATCGCGCGCGCCAGCCTGCCCGGACTACTCGGACAGTGCCGTGCGTCCGGCACCGAAATCATCCAGCAACTGGGTGCCGAGCACATCGCCACCGGCAAGCCGATTGTCTATACCTCGGGCGATTCGGTGTTCCAGATCGCGGCGCATGAGACCACCTTCGGGCTCGATCGGCTGTATCGCGTCTGCGAAATTGCGCGCGAACTCGTGGATGACTACCGCATTGCGCGGGTGATCGCGCGACCCTTCGTCGGTGACGTCGCCAGCGGCTTCCGGCGCACCGCGCATCGTCATGACTATGCCGTGCCGCCCAGTCGTCCCACGTTGCTGGATGCACTGGTTGCCGCCGGCCAACAGGTCATCGCGATCGGCAAGGTGTCGGACATCTTTGCCGGGCAGGGCATCTCCCGGTCGATCGCGGCAAGCGGGCTCACTGAGTTGACCGACACCGCCATCCGCTGCTTTCGCGACGCGCCGGATGGCAGCCTGGTGTTCGTCAATCTGGTCGACTTCGATTCCGAATACGGGCATCGACGCGATGTCGCCGGCTATGCGACTGCACTTGAACGCTTCGATGCGCGCATCCCGGAATTGTTGGCCACGCGCCGCGACGGCGATCTCGTCATGTTCACCGCCGATCACGGCAATGATCCGACCTGGCCCGGTTCCGATCACACCCGCGAGTGTGTGCCCCTGCTCGCGACGGGCGGTGATTTGCGGCCGGGCAATGCCGGGAATCGAGCGAGCTTTGCTGATCTTGGACAGACCTTGGCGCGACATTTCGGCATCGCGCCGCTGGCCTTCGGATTGGCCTTGCCCGTGCAAGATTTGCACTGAGGAATACGCCATGCCCACACCGCATATTTCGGCCCAGCCTGGCGACTTCGCCGCGACCGTATTGCTGCCCGGAGATCCGCTGCGCGCGGCCCATATTGCCGAACACATCCTGAGCGACGCAGTCGAAGTCACACGGGTTCGCGCGATGGGCGGCTATACCGGTACCTGGCGCGGTCGACGCGTGTCAGTGATGGGTACTGGCATGGGCATTCCGTCGGCATCGATCTACGCCACCGAATTGATTCGCGAGTACGGGGTGCAGCGACTGATTCGCATCGGCACCTGCGGCGGCATCGCCGATGATCTGCAACTCGGCGATATCGTGCTTGCCCAAGGCGCGAGTACCGACTCGGGCGTCAACCGCGCGCGCTTCAAGGGCATGGACTTTGCCGCGATCGCGAGTTTCGACCTGTTGTCCAAGGTGGTCGATGAAGCAAGGCGCGCGAATGTGCGCGTGCGCGTCGGCAATATTTTCAGCGGCGATTTGTTCTACAGCCCCGATCCCGGCTTCGTCGACACACTTTCCGCGATGCAGATTCTCGGCATCGAAATGGAAGCGGCTGGTCTGTACGGCATTGCCGCCCAATACGGTGCCGAAGCCCTCGCCGTGCTGGCGGTATCCGATCATCTGCGCACGCATGCGTCCTGGAGTTCGCAACAACGCCAAGTCGGCGTTGACGCCATGGTGCGGATGACGCTCGACGCGGTGTTCGAAGCTTGATCCAACGCCGCAAGTAGGTTCTGCTCAGCGATCGAGCACGCGCACTTCGACTGCATCGAAGGCGCCGCTCGGGTCTATCGCGAGGATGCGGAAGCGGCCGGCCTCATTGAAGGCATGTTCGATCGGATCGCCAGCGGCACTGGTCGCCAGCAGTTTGCCGTTGATCAACCAATGCACCTCACCGTTGGCGCCGAGTGCGCGCAGGCGCACCGAGGGAGGTTCCAGTGCGCCGGGTGCCTGACGAAGCACTGCACCGTTGATGACGCCGTCGATGCGCAAGCGTCGCGCGAGTACCGGCGCGGCGTCTCGACATTCTGCTGAGAACGCCGGCGTGCGGGATGCGCTGCGGAAACGTTCGGGTAGCCACGGTTCGGCGAGCGTCGGCCAATGTGCGATCACACGTTCGACACCGGGATCTTCCGAACAGATCGGCAGCACGCGTTCGCCGCGCGTATTGACGCGCACCACTTCGCGCAGGGTTTCGCTGGCCGCGGTGCCGCGCGTCGGCAGGGTCGGTGGCACGCGGCCGTCGAGCACCCAGGCCTCGTGTTGGCGCTGACAGAGTTCGGGTTGTGCAGAATCAAAGGCTTCGCCCAGCGGCCAGCAGATCTTGAGTTTGCTGACTGTCGCCGGTTGATGGTCGAAACGCGCGGCACCGCTGACACGTGGCAATCGGTCGGTCAACGCCAGCAGCAGGGGCAGGGCGGTGGCCGCGCCGTACTGGCCGGGAATCGGTGTGCCGTCGGGTCGCCCGACCCAGACACCGATCGTGTGGTGCGGTGTCACGCCGATCGCCCAAGCATCGCGAAAACCGTAACTGGTGCCGGTCTTCCAGGCGATGCGCGTGCGCGTGCCGGTATCGATCAGGCCATTCGAATCGCCGGGGCGACCGTGATCCTCTAGCATCTGGCGCACGATCCAGGCCGCGCCATCGCTGATCAAGCGCCGATCTTCCGGCTTTGCCGCACGTTGCAAGCGCACCGGTCCGGCGATGCCACCGTGTCCAAACGCCGCGTAGGCACCGACCAGTTGATCCAGCGACGTCGCCGTGCCGCCAAGCGCCATCGACAAATTGGGCTTGGCACCGACTGGCAAGTCCAGCTTCACGCCGGCATGGCGCAAGCGCGCGACAAACGCATTCGGCGTCAGCCGTTCCATCACATCCACAGCGGGTACATTCAGGGACAGACGCAAGGCTTCAGCGACCGACACCGGCCCATTGAAATCGTCGCCGAAATTGCCCGGTCGATAGCCGGCGAAATCCTGCGGCGCATCGATCAACAGACTTTCGGAATGAACCAGTCCGGCATCGATCGCAAGCGCGTACAGAAATGGCTTCAGTGTCGAACCGGGCGAGCGTCGCGCCGCCACCATGTCGACATGTCCAAGCCGCGCGGCGTTCGCGAATTCGGCCGAACCGACATAGGCGAGCACGTCGCGATGTTCGTTGTCGATGACGATCGCGGCCGCTGATGTCTTCTCGGGTAGTCGCGAGATCCAGCCGCCGATGCGATCTTCGAATGCGCGCTGCAAGGACGCATCGATGCTGCTGTCGATCACCCGCTGCTTTGGATGTTCGCGCCGCATGCGTTCGGCGAACAGCGCGGCCAGCATCGGCGTACGCAAGCGGCGGGCAACGACATTTTCGTCGCGTGCCTCATCGATCACCGCGAGTGGCCAATCGCCGTAATCGGCCAGACGCGCCAGCACCTTGTTGCGCGCGGCGCGTGCGCGCTCGGCGTGACGGTCCGGTCGATTGCGACTGGGCGACTGCGGCAACACCGCGAGCAGCGCTGCCTCCGAATGCGACAACTGCGCCGACGGCTTGCCGAGGTAGGCAAACGACGCTGCCTGCACGCCCTCGATGTTGCCGCCGAACGGTGCCAGATTCAGATAGAGCGTGAGGATCTCGCGCTTGCTCAGACGCACTTCGAGTTGTGTGGCGCGGATGATCTGGCGGACCTTGCCGAACACGCTGTGCGGAATCGGTTCGATCAGCCGCGCGACCTGCATGGTCAAGGTCGATCCGCCCGAGACGATGCGGCCATGCCACGCGCCCTGCGCGATGGCGCGCACCAATGCCACCGGGTTGACCCCCGGGTGATGCCAGAACCAGCGGTCCTCATAGCCAAGCACCGCTTCGAGATAACGCGGTGACACGTCTTCGATGGTGACCGGATAACGCCACACGCCCTGCGCATTCGCGAACGCGCGCAGCGGCGTGCCATCACGCGCGAGCACGATCGTGGCGCTGTCGTCTTCGAGGCGTGGGATGGGTGGCGGAAACAGACGGTCGAGCAACACGATCAGCGCGAGGGCGATGAGGGTGTTGCGGATTTTCGGATGGGACCGAAGCCAGTTCATCGCGCTGGAGCGACCCCCTCCCGACCTCCCCCTCGCTACGCGAAGGGGAGGAGACAAGCTGGCGATGTTAGGTTCGGAAAGGCGCATGACGGACGTTGGCGAAGCGACTGACGCCCTTACTCCCTCCCTTGCGCGCGCAGCGCGGAGGGGAGGGTTGGGGTGGGTTCGCTCTATGCGATCACTCCGGCGAAACCACCTGGATCGCTTCCGGAACCGCGGTGCCGATGCCGCGCAAGGTCGGGCGATACATGTCTTCGGCGAGTGGCGAGGGCACTTTGTAGGTGCCTGGCGATACCGCACGCACGGCATAGAACAATCGCGCTTTGGTTCCGCTGTACAGCTTGATCGCGGCAACGTAGCGGTCTTCGCGATATTCCTCGAAACCGATTTCGGCTTCCGACGAACGCTCGGACAATGCGACGCCATCGATGGTCACGTTGGCCCACTGGCTCTGGTCGCCGAGATTGAAGTTTTCGATCTCGAGGCCGCCCGGCAGCAGGTCGACGACCAGGGCGTCGCGCATTTCCTCGTTTGCTTCCACGCTCAGCATCGCGATCAGCGAATCGCCTTCCTTCAGGGGTTTGCCGTCGTAGGCGGTGCCGTCAAGGCGGAAGTAGCTGCGACGCACAGCAATGCCGTTGTCGACCGCTTTCGGTGCCGTGGCCGGATAGCCGACCACATCTTCGGTCAGATAGATCGGACCATCGCCACGCACGTCGAGCTTCACGCCGGCGCGCAGGTCGGGTGCGGTGAACGAGCGTGCGATCTGCGCGGTGGCGCTGAACGGTTCGTTCAACTCGCCGGCAAAGACATCGCCTTCGAGCTTGCGATCCGGATTCAACAGCAGGGCGCGGCCGAGGCGGAACAGGGCGATCTGTTCCTGGGTACTGAAGTAGAACTTGCCTTCCCAGACATTGCGCCCGGTGATCTCGCGCGCCATCGCGAATACCTTCGCGTCGTAGGCCGGCTTGGCCATGCCGCTTTCGTGCGTGAGCGCAACCATCAAGGCCAGGTCGCGCAAGTCGGTGCCGTAATCGCCGAGCCAGCGCGGGCGTGTGAACTCTCGCGTGAAGGCCTCTTCGATTGCTTTTTCGCCGCGTTCCTTGTCGCCCTGCAGTGCGAGTGCGATGCCGAGGTGCACCAGCGGCAAGGGCGCGATCAATTTGCTGCGCTCGTTGTCGTACAAGGCGCGCAAGGTGCCGAGCGGTGCACGTTTCTGACGCGCGAGCACGTAGCCAGCCTGCATCATTTCGGCGAGGCGCAGGTGCTCCGAAAACTCATAGTCGTAGTGCGCATTGCCACCGGCGAGCAGATCTTCTTCCAGCCGCTTCAACGCACGGTCGAGCAGTTGCGGCGGCGGCTCGAAGCCGGCGTCCTTGGCCGTGACCAGCATTTCCGCGACATAGGGCGTGATCGTCGAGACGATGTAGCCGTCGTTCGGCCACATGCTGAAATGACCGTTTTCGTTCTGCATCGACAGCAGGCGCGAGAACGCGACATTCATGCGCTCGGCACGTTCCTTCTGGGTCAATGGCGTGACGCCGAACTGCTTCGCGGTCGCCTCATCCAGAAACACCAACGGGAAGGCCTTGCTGGTGGTCTGCTCGACGCAGCCGTAGGGATAGCCGATGAGATCGGTGACCACCGAAGCGAACGGCAGCGGCGGCAAGGTGCCGATGGTGATGCGCGAGACGGTCGAGTCGGCGACCAGGCCGGTGCGCAGCGATGCGTCGGCGGTGATTGTCGGATTTGCGCCGAGCACTTCGACGCGCGCGCGGCGTTCAACCGGATAGGCCGGCCGCACCGCGAATTCGATGCTGCGCTCGATATTGACGTCGCTGCCACGGACCTTGATCAAGACCTTGGCGACACCGAATTTTTCGCGCGCGGTCAACGGAAAGGTCAGCGTCGTGCGGTCGCCATCGGCCAACTGCACGGAACGTGAGCTTTCGCCGACGTTGATGAACTCGCCACCATCGACGGCCACGCTGTAACTGCCGTTCTTGCCGCTGAGGTTGTCGAGATCGAGTGCGAGTTCGGCACGGTCGCCACTCGCCATCGCGCGTGGCGCACTGGCTTCGACCACGAGCGGTGCCTGCACGATGATTTCGCGTTCGACCGCACCGTATTGATCTTCGCCATAACCGACCGCGGCGAGGCGCAAGGTGCCATTGAAGTCCGGCAGTTTCAGGCTGATCGTCGCAGCGCCTTTGGCGTCCAGCACCACGGGTGCATTGAACAGGTCGATCGTCTGTACTTTGACATTCGGGCGCTTCGCCTGCGGCAGGCCAAGCAGCGCGGCGTCACCGCCGTAGCGCAATCGCGCCTGCAGGCCATCGAGCGACTCGATGATGCGACCGTAGACGTCATACGCACTGATGCCATGGCGACGCGGTGAGAAGAACCACGCGATCGGATCCGGCAGCGGGAATTGCGTCAGGTTGAGGATACCGACATCGGTCGCCGACAAGGTCACGCGTGCCGTTTTTCCGGCGAGCGTTGGCGCAGAAATCTTGACCTGGACCGATTCGTCCGGGCGTGCCTTGTCCTTCGCCGCAATCGTCATCTCGGCCTTGCGCGATTTGCGCTCAAGTGGCAGATGGATGACGCCGACAGCGCGATTCGGGGTGATTTTTTCGCTGGAGGAGCCGGGGCGGAACACGATCGCGGTGATGTACAGGTCGTGGCGATTCCAGTCGGCACCGACCGGAATGTCGAGCTTGGTTTCGCCGCTGACCTCCATGCGCTTCTGCCACAGCAGCTGGTCGCTCTCGACCATGATCAATGCCGAACCCGCATGCGGCGGTTTCAAGGTGATGTGGGCCACATCGCCCGGCGCGTAAGCCGGCTTGTCGAGCGCAATCTTGACCTTGTCCGGGCGGCTGCCGCGATCCTGACCGTCGTTGTACCAATCCCAACCGGCAGCAAACGGAATGCGCGTCGTGAGTTGGGTCGCGGGGTCAAAGATCTCGAGGCGATAACCGCCCCACTCGACACGGGCGTCATAGCGCGTGCGCTCACCGGCCTTCACATCGATGGCGCGCTCTTCGATCACTTCCCAGCGCGACAGGTAATCGGTCTGCCAGCCGGTGCCCTGCACCCAGCGCCAGTTGTAGTTGCGGATCTCGCGCAGCAGTTTCACTTTCAATCCGGCTGCAGCAAGCTGATCGCCAGCGGCATTGCTGCGGACGATTTCGAAACCGGCATTGAGGCCCGGGTCGGCGCCGTCCTTCATGTCGAACAGCGGGCGCGCACCGACCAGTTCCGTCGCCGGCCAGATCGTGCGCTTGAGCGGACGCGTCACCGCGCGACCGCCACTTTCGAACAAGGAGCCGACGACGATCACCTGCACCGGTCCGGTCGGTGCCTTGGCTTCATCGAGGGCGATCTCGGCCTCCAACAGACCGTCGTCGTCGAGCACTTCGTCAAGCGCGTCACGTGGTTCTTTCGGTAGTTCGGCGAGCGGGTCACCGAAATGGAAGTCCTTCAGCGCTTCGACCGGATGCACGTCGGCCTGCACCGATACACGTGCGGTGAAGCGGTTGCCCGCGGCTGGCGCGCCGTACAGCCAGTCACCTTCCACTTTCAATGCGAGCGCATCTCCGGCGGCCAGTGTCGGCGGTGCATCGAGCACCAGCTTCATGCGCTCGGGCAGGAATTCTTCGACGCGGATTGGGTACAGCGTCGGATTCTGCATGGTCGGATCGGTACTGAATTCGACGCTCCACTTGCCGGTCGGCACATCGCCGTCGAGCGTGCGTTCGTAGCGGACATAGTTGAGTTCGCCTGGATCCAACTGGCTGCGACCGAGCTCGCGTCCATCGGGCTGACGCAAGGCCACGAACAGCGGTTGCTTGGCCGTCATCTTGCCGTCGTGATCACGCAGGATCGCGGAGACGCCGATGGTTTCGCCGGGACGATAAAGATCACGGCCGGACCACGGGAAGATTTCGAGCGGCATCTGCGCGCGGCCGGCGATCGCGAACTCGGAAAGATCGAGCGCCGGCGTATTGAAATTCAGCAGCGCGTAGTCGTCGCCCCAATGCGCGATCAGGGTGTCGGCGGCATTGAGCTTGTATTGCACGAGCGCCATGCCTTCGCCGTCGGTTTCGGCATTGACCAGTGTTTGGCCCTGCAGGTTGCGTATTTCAATCGCGACATTGGCCTTGACTTGACCCGATTCCAGCGACGCCGTATGCACCAGCAATTTGTCGGCATAGGCGCGCACATGCAGGCCGATGTCACTGACGAAGAACATCGCCGTGTCGTATTCACCGCGATAACTGCCGCCGCGCTTGAGTACGGCGAAGTAAAGACCGGAGGCTTTCATTTCTTCGATGTCGCGGATCGGCAGATAGCTGACGCTGCGTTCGTTGCGCGTCACTTCCAGCGCGAAGCGGTTCGCGTAGACCGAGTCGCCATATTTGGTCAGTTGATCAACCGACCAGTTCCACTTGGTGCCGTTCTTCTGGTGTTCGTCCAAGAAGGGTCGGACTTGTTTGTCTCGGATCTTGAAGAATTCGACATCGGCGTCGGCGACGTTGACCGACACGATCGGTAGACCGCGCGACTCGTGCAGCGGCAGGATATTGCCCTGGCTCGCGAAACCGACGACCGGTTCCTGTTCACCCGCATAGACGTCGCGCGATTCGTCCTTGCCAAGCGTGCGACCGTCGACCGCAGCGAGACTGGCCTTGATGGTCACGACATAGGTCTTGTCAGCTTCGAGATACGGGAAGCGCAGATTCTGGTTGTTCTCCAGCACCCAGCTGCCATCAGGCTTGGCGCCGTCTTTCAGGGTGATCGAGATCAGTTCGTCGAAGGGTTGTTGCGACACCAGTGGCTGCGAAAACGGCAGCAGGATCGACGCGCGTCCGTCATAGGATTCGCCGGTCGGTGCATCCAGGACGAATTCCTGGCGTTTGGGGTCGGTACTTGAAACTTGTGCCTGCTGGACTTTTGGTGGGGCACCTTCGTCGCGTCCGCCGCAACCGGCGAGCGCCAATATCAATACCAAGCCCAAGCCCAAATCCAATCGCGAGCACCGCAACATACGCATCGCCTTCATCCCAGAGGTTCGCCGGCGAAACCAACGCCCGTCGCGTGCCGGCGAGTATGCCGTGGGTGCGCGAATCCGTGTTGCGAACAATGGCGCAGCGCGGCCTTTATAGCGTCGATTCGGGCCGAATTGCGGGCGATGCTGCGTGCATCGGACTTCAATCCTCGCGCAGCGCTTCCGTCGGGGCGATACGCGTGGCGCGCCGTGCCGGCAATACCGTCGCCAGCAAAGCCGTTGCCAGCAACAAGGCCGGCACCGTCGCATAGGCGAGCGGCGCGAACGCCAGCGAAGGGCCGAGCGGACCACTGAGCATGAACGACAGGCCGAGACAGAGCGGCAAGCCAATCGCAATACCGAGCAGTACCTGACGCACGGCACCACGCAACACCAGCTTCACGACACCCGCAGGTGTCGCGCCCAAGGCGACGCGTACGCCGATTTCGCGGGTACGGCTGGCGACGGTGAAGCGCACCACGCCGTACAGGCCGACGGCACTGATCAGTAGAGCGACCAAACCGAGCGCCGTCGAAATATTGCGCGCGATGCTGAACGGCAGTCGTTGCATCGCCAGCATTTCCGGCAATGGCATCGGCAGGCAGGGGGACTTGGCATCCATTGCATTGCAGGCGGCGATCAGCGCATTGACGACCGCTTGGCTGCGGCTGGCATCGACGGCGACGATCAGATCCGTGGTGTTGGCCGCGCCGAGATGGGTCGGCCTATAGACCATCGATGCGTCGCGGCCGGTGAACAACAGCCCGCTGGCGATGTCAGCGACGACGCCGATCACTTCGACATCGAGGTCGCGTGCGTCCGGATCATTGATATCGGCCACGAAACGGATGTGCTGGCCGAGCGGATTGGCGTTTGGCCACAACAGCGCCGCAGTGGCGGCACTGATCATGGCCACCGGTGCTTCGTTGGCCGCTTCGTCAGTGCGGAAGTTGCGGCCCTGGAGCAGGGGCAAGCCCAGGGTTCTCAGGTGTTGCTCGTCGATGTCGTTGAACAGCAGCGACAGACTGTTGCTGCCGACTTGCGCCGCTTGCCGCATCTGCCAGCCCATCAGCAAGGTGCGCGTTGTCGCCGACGTGCCCTGAACGCCATCGATCTGGTCGATGCGTGCGCGCAGTTCGGGCGTCGGTGCCGGATGGCGCAGATCGACCAAGCGCTCGACGTCGAGGCCGATGTCGAGGCGATCGGCACGTTGCGCCGTGCCGACAATCAATGCCGCCGCCAGCAACAGCACCAGACTCGCCGCGATCTGCAGCACCATCAAGCTGCCGCGTAACTTCGAGGGTGAGATCGACCCGGAAAACAGGTTCGAATCACGGCGCGCCCCGGCCGCCAGATTTCGTCCGGTCACCGCGAGCGCGGGCGCCAATCCGAAACTGATGGTCGCGATCAAGGCGAGCATGGATGCGACGAAAAAAACGCGCCAGTCGATGGCAATGGCGATCGGCTCCAGACCGATGCCGATCATCAAGGACAGAGCGTAACGATGCAGCGCTTCGGCCGTGAATGCGCAGATCAACAAGCCAAGCAGGGCCGCACCCAGCGCCAGCAACGCGCTCTCGGTCAACAACTGCCGCATCAGGCGCCAGCGCGAAGCACCGACGCTGGCGCGAATGGCCAGTTCCTGGCGCTGCGCCGTGACGCGCGCCAGCATCAGGTTGGCGAGATTGGCGCAGGCCACGACCAGCACCAGCAGCACCAGCGCAAACACCGGCACTGCCGCCAGATTCAGGTCTTCGGTGTCTTCGGCCGCGAGTAATGAACGTCGTGGCAATACGCGCACTTCACCGATGCGCGCATCGGCACCCTGGCGATCGGGCAGCGCCTGCAAGGCCGGCAGCAGGCGCTGGCGCAGGCTTTCCGGCGTGCCGCCTTCGCCGAGAACAACGCTGACTTCATAGCGGGTCGCGACATCGTCGCCGACAAATCGTCGCCGCCATTGCTCGTAGCCTTCGACGGTGACCCAGAACTGTGGCGTAAAGGTCTGCAGGTCGACGTAACCGGGCGGCGTCACTCCGACGACGACGAAATCCGTGCCGTTGAAACTCAGTGATTTGCCGATCACATCCGGATCGGCTGCGGTCAGTGAACGCCAGCCATGGTCACTGAGCAGCAAGGTCGGTGGTGCGTCGCTTCGGTCGTCGTTTTCGTTGAGCACGCGACCGCGATCGGTGTGCGCATCGAGCAACTTGAAGTAGTCGCCATTGACCGTCAATCCATAGGCAGTCACCGGCGCGTCGCCGCCGAGACGCATGCGCATCCCGGTGCTGATCAACACGCCCTGGGTCTCGGCATCCAGAGCCGGCGCGATGCTGTGCAGTTCATCGACATTCAACATCGGCAGATTGCCGCCCTGCACATCGCGCAGATCGAGGTCGACGAGTTCACCGCGACCGACAACATCGGGAGCACGCAGCGCATAGCTGCCGTAGATGGAAAACAACACGAGATTGACGCCGATCGCGGCACCCAGAATGACGATTGCGGCGAGCGTGAACATCGGGCTGCGTGCCAGGCTGCGCAGCGCACGCCGCAATTCGCCGAGCCACTGGTCGAAACCGGCGAGCCCGTGCGCCGCGCGCACTGCGTCCTTGTGCAGTTCGACCATGCCGAGTTCCTGGCGTGCGATGCGCGTCGCCGCATTGAAATCTTGGCCTTGTGCCATCAAGGCATCGCGACGTGATTCGAAGTGGAAGGCGAGTTCGTCGCTCAGGTCCTGCTCGTAGCGATCGCGATGGCGCAGTTTGTTCCAGGGCGAGTTGTTCCAGAGATGACGCAGACTCATGCCAGCGCTTCCAGGTTTGGGGTCGCGAGCACGTGATCAAGTGCCATCGCGAAGCGTTTCCATTCGGCGCTGTCGGACTTCAGGCGTGCCTTGCCGTCCCTGGTCAGCACATAGAATTTCGCGCGCCGGTTGTTGTCGGACACGCCCCACTCGGATTCGATCAAGCCCTGGGTTTCGAGGCGGGCGAGGGCGGGATAGAGCGCACCCTGTTCCACCGCGAGTACGTCGCGTGAGGCGCGCTGGATGCGCAGCAATACGCCATAGCCGTGCTCGCGGCCGAGCGATACGGCCTTCAGCACGAGCAGATCAAGGGTTCCGGGAATGATGCTGGCGACGCTCATGCACTCACCTAAGAAGTTTAGGCAAGACTAGCGGATTCCCCTAAGCCGTCAAGGAGAGGCTGGCATGACTGACGGCAGGTGCCGGAAGGCAGGCGTGGAGAGCATCAATGGAAATCGCGTGAACCGGCCGCAAGACCGGCGAGCAGGGCACTGTAGTCGTGCAGACGTTCGGCAACGACATGTTGCACGCCATCGGCACGTTGCACGCGACCGTCGATGCCGAGCAGGCGCGATTCGAGCAGGGTGCGGCGTTGCGCCTCGGCGACGCGCAGCCAGATCACCAGATTGACGATGCCGGTTTCGTCTTCAAGCGTGACGAAGGTGACGTTGTTCGCGGTGCCTGGGCGCTGACGTACGGTGACCAGGCCGGCGGTGCGGACACGTTGGCCGTCCGCATAGCGTTGGACGTCGAGGGCGGTCACGACGCGACGCGCGCGCAACTGCGGTCGTACCAGACCGACCGGATGCGCTTTCAGCGACAGGCCGATGCGGCGGTAATCGGATAGCACGTCGTCGAACAGACTGGGCTGGCTGAGTTCGGCGCGTTCTTCGACGATCTGCGGCTGGCCGAATATCGCTGTTGGCGCCGACAGGCCTTCGACATCCCAGCGTGCTCGATGACGGTGACCGGACAGGCTGCGTAACGCGTCGGCGTCGGCGAGTCTGGCCTGATCGGCGGCATCGAGTTGCGCGCGCTCGACCAGATCGCGCACGTTCGCGAACGGTTGTTCCCGACGCACCAGCATGATGCGCTCGGCGCTGGCCGTGCGCAGTCCTTCGATCTGACGCAGGCCGAGGCGCAGCGATGGCTGCGGCAAGGGCAGCGGGTTTCCGCAGGCTTCACCCAGCGAACGGATCGCGGTCGAGGCTGCGTGCAGATCGGCGGGTTCCAGCGTGCAGTCCCAGTCGCTGCAGGTGACGTCGACCGGCAGCACGGGCACGTGGTGACGTTCGACATCCTGCACGATCTGCGCCGGTGCGTAGAAGCCCATCGGCAGCGAATTCAGCAATGCGCAGGCGAACGCGGCCGGTTCGTGGCATTTCAGCCAGCTCGACGCATACGCGAGTTTCGCAAAACTCGCGGCATGCGATTCCGGGAAACCGTAGTCGCCGAAGCCCTTGATCTGCTCGAAGATGCGCGCGCAGAAATCGTCGCTGTAGCCGCGGGCCTTCATGCCGCCGATCAACTTGTCGCGCAGGTGTTCGAGACCGCCATGGCGTTTCCATGCGGCCATCGAGCGGCGCAGGTGGTCGGCTTCATCGGGCGAGAAACCGGCCGCGACGATCGACAGTCGCATCACCTGTTCCTGGAACAGCGGAATCCCGAGCGTGCGTTTCAGCACCTCTTCGAGTTCCGGCGATTCGTAGCTGACCTTCTCATCGCCTTTGCGGCGGCGCAGGTACGGATGCACCATGCCGCCCTGGATCGGGCCCGGTCGAACGATCGCGACTTCGATGACGAGATCGTAGAAACATGCCGGCTTCAGCCGCGGCAGCATGCTCATCTGCGCCCGCGACTCGATCTGGAACACGCCGAGCGTGTCGGCTTCCTGGATCATCGCGTAGGTCTGCGGGTCTTCAGCCGGCAGCGATGCGATCGTCCAGCGCCAGCCGCGCAGCGCGTGCACGAGATCGAAGCAGCGGCGCAGGCAACTGAGCATGCCGAGCGCGAGCACGTCGACCTTGAGCAGATTCATCGCATTGAGGTCGTCCTTGTCCCACTGGATGATGGTGCGGTTCGCCATCGCCGCGTTCTCGACCGGCACCAGCGACGCGAGTGCGTGTTCGGAGATCACGAAGCCGCCGACATGCTGCGACAGATGCCGTGGTGTGCCGCGCAGCTGGCGCACGAGGCGGATCATGCGGCGCAGGATCGGCGAATCGGGGTCGTAGCCGTGCTCGCGCAAGCGGGTCTCAAGCACCTGGTGCGAGTCCCATCCGCCGATCGCGCGACCGAACTGCTCGACGGTGTCGAGCGACAGTCCCAGGGCCTTGCCGACATCGCGGATCGCGCTGCGCGTGCGATAGCTGATCACGGTCGCCGCGAGTGCGGCGCGATCGCGGCCGTACTTGTTGTAGATGTACTGGATCACCTCTTCGCGACGCTCGTGTTCGAAGTCGACATCGATGTCCGGTGGCTGGTTGCGGGCAGCGGACAGAAAACGCTCGAACAGCACTTCCATATGTGCCGGATCGACTTCGGTGATGCCGAGGCAGAAGCAGACGACCGAGTTCGCCGACGAGCCGCGCCCCTGACAGAGGATGTTGCGGCCGCGTGCGAAGTGGACGATGTCGGCGACGGTCAGGAAGAAGGCTTCGTATTTCTTTTCGGCGATAAGGAGCAGTTCCTTCTCGATCAACGCCCGGACATGGGCCGGCATGTGCTCGCCCCAGCGTTGCACTGCGCCTTCCTCGGTAAGTTTTCGCAGATGCCGGGTGGGCGTCGATCCTTCAGGTACCAGCTCATGGGGATAGATGTAGTTCAGATCCTTCATCGAGAAATGGCATTGCTCGGCGATGGCGGTACTGGCTTCGAGCAGTGCGCGCGGATACAGATCATGCAGGTCGTCGCGCGTACGCAGATGGCGCTCGCCGTTCGGATACAGCGCTGAACCGGCTTCGGCCACAGTCTTGTTCAGACGGATCGCGGTCAATGTGTCCTGCAACGCGCGCCGCGCACGCACATGCATGTGCACGTCGCCACAGGCCACCGGCGGCAGCCCATGCTGTTGCGCGAGTGCGAGCAGTGCCGCGAGACGCGCCGCGTCATCGGCTCCGCGATGCAGTTCGACTGCGAGATGCACGCGTTCGCAGAAATGCTGTCTGGCCCATGCGACCGATGCGTCGCTGATCGGAGACGGGCCGGTATCCGCGAGCAGCAACGCAATCAGCCCTTCGCCATGTCTGCTGAAATCATCGCGCGCGAGTCGATATTCGCCTTTCCCGGCAGCACGCCGGCCGTGCGTGATGATGCGGCAGAGGTTGGTATAGCCGGCATGGTCGATGACCAGCAGCACCAGTCGCGTCCCTTCGAGCAGCCGGAATTCGGCACCGACGATCAGCCGCAGTCCGGTCTTCAGCGCTGCTTCGTGTGCACGGACGATGCCGGCCAGCGAACACTCATCGGTGATCGCGAGTGCCGTATAGCCGAGTTTGGCGGCACGCTCGAACAGCTCGATCGCACTCGATGCCCCGCGTAGAAACGTGAAGTTGGAGAGGCAGTGCAGTTCGGCGTAGGCAGGCAAGGCATCCATGGCGGTTCACGCGTACACCCCTTGCACGAACCAGTCCTGCGGTGACTGGCGTTCACGGAAGACCCACAGACGTGGACCATCTTGCTGGTCGACGCGGTAATAGTCGCGGGTCGCATCGGCGTCGTCCCACCAGCCGCTTTCGATGCGTTCAGGCAGGCTGAGCCGTGCCTTGCGCCAGTCGAAGCTTGGCCATTGCGCGAGTGGTTGGGGTTGTTCGAGCAGGAACAGCGGGCGGGTTGGAGGCGCGGATATCTGCGCATCTTTCGTAGGAGCGCGCTTGCGCGCGATCACCTGCGAGGCGGTTCCAATCGCGCGCAAGCGCGCTCCTACGACAGACATTGTCGTCGTCGCCGCACGTTCCGGCCGATGATCCTCGCGCAATACGAAGCGCTCGACGGCCGCATCGCCGAGCCGGCCTTGCAGGCGTTCCAGCAACTGCTGCGCGTCTTCCGCCGATTCACCCTGGCGCACGAAGAGGTCACGCGAGGGTGCCGACAGGGCTTCGGTGCCGATGAGTTCGAGCGTCAGCGCACAGGCACCTTGCGGCAGCGTCAGGCGATCGAGACGCGCACGCACTACCGCAATCAGGTGTTCGCGGTCCGCACTCGCCTGGCCGAGACCGATATCGATCACGCTGTCGGCATGGCCTTCATGCGCGAACGACAGGCGCAGTTGCAGCACCGATTTCTGGCAGGCGATCAACCAGTGCGCGGCAGCGCTGATCAGGCGTTTGGCCGGGAACAGCAGGGCCTGCGTGTCCGTCATCGCATACGGCCATTCGAGTTTCTGGCGGAAGCGCGATTCGGTGCGGATCGGGACGATGGCTTCCGCGCGGCGACCGAGCAGCGCATCGAGGTAATCGGGCACGATCTGCCCGAAACGACGCGCCAGTTCATTGCGCGGCAGGCGTAGCAGCGCACCGTAATCGCGCACGCCGACGCCAGCCAGCGCGTCGCGGGTGACTGCGGGCAAGTCGCCATGAGCGAGCGCGATCGGCGTGATCGCAGCGCGCAGGTCCGGCAGCTCGCGCACGATACGTGTGGCATCGGCGCAGGCGAACAGGCGGGCGGCTGCAGCGGTGGCAGCGATACCGGCGACACAGACATAACCATCGCCGGCCAGATCCAGTCCGATCGCCTGCAGCAGGCGCCGTTCATTGCCGAACAGGCGGCACGAGGCACCGATCTCGATCAACAAGGTATCGCGGCCATGACGTGCGACCAGCGAGCTGTAGCCAAGCGCCCACAGCGCCAGGCTTTGCATCGCCACTTCTTCATCGTTCGTGCGACGCGGTTCGGTTTGCAGATCGGCGCACAAGGCCTGTGCGGCACCGAGCACCTGACCGCAACGCACGCCGCGGGCGCGCGCTGCGGCATTCGCGGCGATCACGATGCGGCGTGCACCGATCGATTCGACGATCGCGAGCGGCGTGCTGGCGTCTTCGGCGCCGGGACGGGTATCGAGCGCAAGCCGCGTGAACTGGAGGGCGAGCCAGAGCATGCGCGCCTCAACGTGCCCGCGCGAACGGCACGACGCGCGCACTGTCCTGCGCCCGATGCACGCTGACACCGCGTGGCGAACGGCGCAGCACGAAGCGTGCGACATCGCCGAGTGCGCCGCGACATTTGACGATGCGCATCGCGTCGCCGTCGAGGGCGATGCGCAGTGCCGCCGGCGATGCTTTCTCGGCAAACGCGAGCGGTCGCAGCAGCACCGCGAGGCTGCCGCCGGCTTCGGCCGCGAGTTGCAGTCGACGCAATGCATTGGTTTCGCAATGCCCCAGCCACAGTGCGAGCGCACCACAGACGCCGCTGCGCAAGGCCTGCTCCGCGGCCCACAACGCCTGGTCGCTGGTGGCACAACGCAGATGGGCGAAGCGTTCGAGATCGATACCCGCCGCAGCCAATGCCGGTGCATGCGGCACATGCGGTGCCGAGATGAACAGCAGCCAGCGCTTGTCCGCCATCGCCTGCGCGAACGCGGGCAGCATCAGGCTCAGTTCGCCGAGGCCATCGCGGGCATGGCAGATTTCGGTCAGCGCCTGCAGCGGCCAGCCGCCGCCCGGCAGGGCTTCGTCGAGTTCACGATGACCGGTGGCAATCACCGGCGTCGTGGCATGGCGCAAACCGGCGCGCCAGACATCGGGGCGTTCAAGCAGTGATTCGATCGTCGCAGCCACTTCAGAGTCCTTTGCGGATGACGCCGACAACGCGGCCTTCGATGACGAAGGCGGGCGTGTCCGCGTCGATTTCGATCGGTTGGAAATCGGGGTTGGCCGGCAGCAGGCGGATGCGTGTGCCCTTGCGTTCGAAGGTCTTGACCGTGGCTTCATCATTGATGCGGGCGACCACGATCTGGCCGTTCGCGACATCGCCGGTGTGCTGCACCACCACCCAGTCGCCATCGTGGATGCCGGCATCGCGCATGCTTTCGCCGTGTACCCGCAGCAGGAAGTCCGGGCGCGGATGGAACAGGTTCGCATCGACGCCGATCTCGTCTTCGACCGCTTGCTCGGCGAGGATGGGCATACCGGCGGCGACCCGGCCGATCAGCGGCAGACGCAGCAGTGATCCAGTGTTCCTGCGCACCCCAGTGCTTTTCCTTCTCCCCCCGGGAGAAGGTGCCGAAGGCAGATGAGGGAGGCTCCGACGCTTCGCTCCGGCCAGCACCCGAATGCCGCGCGCGATCGGCAGTACTTCGATGTAACCCTTGCGGGCCAATGCGCGCAGATGCTGTTCCGCCGCATTCGGGCTGCTGGCGCCGAGTGCGGCCGAAATCTCGGATCGCGTCGGCGGGTAGCCGCGCTCCGCGATCGAGGCACGGATCAGTGCCAGTACATCCTTCTGACGTTCGCTCAGGGGTTCGTTCATGCTGTAAATTTGTACAGTATCCGGCGCCATTCGGCAATGGCTGCGAGCGTCCCCGCAAACTGTCTCACGGTCTGCGAATCGGCACGGTGATCGTTCGTCGTCCGATCAGTCGAAGCCAATGACCGAAATCGGGATGCCGCCTTTGATATTTCCGAGGCGGCATCGCCGGGATCAAGCTTCCTGCAGTTCGCCGACCGCACGCGCGTTGCTCAAACGCAGCGGCTGCAGTTTCCAGTAGGTGATGCTGCGCCAGACCCATTCCATCGGGCCGTAGCGGAAGCTGCGCAGCCACAGCGTGCTGAATACCCATTGCGCACCGATGATCGCGACCACGATCAGCATCTGCGGGCCACGTGAAATATGTCCGAACTGGGCGTAGCCGTAGCCGTAGAACAGTGTCGACAGAATCAACGAGTGCATCAAATAGTTGGTCAGCGCCATACGGCCGAGCGGTGCCAGCCAGCTCAGGCGATTGCGCCAGCGGATCGATTGCATCGCGCAGACGAACAGGCCGAGGTAGCCGGCAGCAAGCACGATCTGGCCGAGTTGGAACAGTCCGCCGGCGGCATTGCCGACGATCAGCACATGACGGCTGGCCGGGTGCGCCAGGATCGTGATCGCTGCCGCATTGATGGCAAGGCCGATACCGACACCGACCCAGGCCATGGTCTTGAACAGCACTGGGTGTTGATCGGCATCGCGCAACTTGCCGCTCGCGACCAGCCAGTAGCCGAACAGGAACAACGGGAACAGTCCAAACAGGGCCATGAACGGCAATTGCTTCAGTTCGATCAACGATTGCTCGGTGCGGTACACGGTCGCGGTCCAGAAGTCCGGTTGCGTGAACGCGGTGATTTCGGCCTGTTCTTCCTGGCTGCGCTCGGCCTTCGACTGCGCACGCTCCTTGGCCAGGTGCTGGATGCGCTGGGCCGCGGTCAGGGTGTCGAGATCGATTTCCTCGGCCTCGTCTTCTTCTTTCACCGCGCTCAGGTCGATGCCGTCGGCCTTGGCTTTCGCGAGCATCTGGTCGGCGAAGACTTCGGTCTGCAGGCGTTCCTGCCATTGTTCCTGCATGGTCGCGGTGTCGTGCGTCAGTGCGTAGTAGCTGCCGAAGCCGAGCATGAACACAAAGGGCAGGGACATGATGCCGAGGCTCAGTTTCAGCATCGACCGATGATTGTTGAAGCGCTGCAGCTTCGGCTTGCGCAGCAGCAGCACCCAGCCGAGCAGCAGCATGCCGGTCATCGCATAGGCGCGCAGGATGTCGCCGGTCCACATCAGGCTCGCATGCAGCAAACCGATGCCGAGCAGGGCCGCCATGCGCCGCGAGAACATCGCCACGAAGGGCAACCCCTTCTGCTGCGCGCGCATCAGCATCACCGCGAAGCCCATGCCGAACAGCAGCGAGAAAAGCTTGTAGAACTTGCCTTCGACGAACACCTTGACGGCCCAGCCGGCGATGAAGTCGAAGCCGATCAGGCTGCGATCAAACCCGCCGAGATGGACGATGGCGCGGTTGAACCACTCGATATTCATCATCAGGATGCCGATCAGCGCAAAGCCGCGCAGCACGTCCATGACCACAATCCGATCAGTAATGGCTAGTGGATTCAATCTCTTGTGACCGGTATCTAAACCGGTTTGCATGGTCGATGCGTGATCTATGACGGCGCTCATGACGGGTTCTCGGTGATGAATGGTGATGTAGATAACCATAACACCAATGCGCACCGTGACCATCGCCGATCAGCCCAACTGATGGCAGGGTCAGCGACCAGAACACCCAGTCCGAATCGATGTCGCCACCAACAAAAAAGCCACCTTGCGGTGGCTTCGTTGTCGTTCTGGGTTTCGGCAAACCCTGGATTGGTGGAGATGGGGGGGGGTTGAACCCTCGTCCGACAGTGTCTCGTCCCGAGTCCAGAATATGGAGTCTCGCTCTGGTCTCGGATGCTGGATGCCGCGCGGAATTCGGGTCAGGCAGCGATGTCGCGTAAGCGCTGTAGAACCGTATCCAGACGGTTGTGATCGGCAATCATGCCCGGAATCGCATTGTCGAAGTCGCGGCGGAGCAGCAAGGCTGCCACCTGCGCGCGTACTGCGACTTGCAACTCCGCCGAGGCGAACCGCAACTCTTGCGCCAGCTCCGCTCGGCCGTCGACCACCACGATAATGTCTTCGAGGTCATGGCTGAAAACGTCGAGCTTGCCACGGGTCGCGAATGCCTCGAACTTCGTCGCGATGAACGCTGGTGCAGACACCAGTCGGATGCGGATCGCGTCGGTCAGCGCTACCTCCATCGAAGTACGCATGGCCTCCGCATACCAGCGGTTGCTGAAGCCGAGCACGCCCGGGTCGGTCGGCATCAAATCGAAGCTCGTGCCGGTCGCGCTGTGCTTCCAGCGGCAGATGACATCGCTCTGCATGTCCCTGATGAAGCCATGGGCCGGCAATCGCTTTTCCACCGCGTGGAATCGCGCGATCGTGGTGGCTTCTACAATGGCATCCACGTCGTAGGTTGGACGTACTCCATGTGCGACCGCATCAGTGATTAGCATTCCCGCCGCACACCCGCCGACGAACACGATCTCGTCCCGCAATTCACCGAGTGCTTCGGCGACTCCGAGCAAGATCGGAAAGTTCGGATCGTCAGTCCGCATCGCTTTTTCCAAGGATGATTCGCTCCATGTGCTGCGCAGCGAGATTGCGCTCACGTGCTCGACCCATGCGCAGCGCGTCTTGCAGTGCAAGCAAGGTGTACAGCGCGGGATCGGCCAGTGCCGCGTCCGGCGCATTGCGGCACAGCGGCTGCAGACTTGGACCGCGAGACGTTCCGTTCGCATGCGGCCATACCGGCACTTCGTCCGGTGCGCTCGAGATTTCAGTGGACAGCGGAGGCACGCCGAAGGCCGTCGGAACGCCGCGCCGTGCGGCGCCGATCACGGCGGGAAAGGCGTAACGAACGCCATGAAGCGCGAACTCCAGCAGCGCTCGTCGCACCGCTTGCCATTCGCCACGCGCGCGCTCGATCGCCAAGCCCGACGCGACGCACCGCTTCACGCTTCGGTGGACTTGCGACGCGCTCATCTGTAGCGCCTCACCGAGCGTGGCGTAGGTCCAAGCACGATCGCCGTGGGCGACTTGCTTGAACAGCACCAGGATGTCTTGAGGCTTCAGTTCCATGCTGACATTCCATATTCCAGAATATGGAATGTCGGAGATTTTGCAAGCCGCGTCAAGTGCATATCAGGCCAGAGAAAGACAACTCGCAACTCGGCGACACAAGTGTCGGAAACCGAGTCGAATGTGCAATCGCACCAACAAAAAAGCCACCTCGCGGTGGCTTCGTTGTCGTTACTGGGTTTCGGCAAACCCTGGATTGGTGGAGATGGGGGGAATTGAACCCCCGTCCGAAAGTGCTACGTCCCAAGTCCTACATGCTTAGCGCCTCTTTGATCTCGCCCCAGGCACGCCGAGACGCGCGCTTAACCTGGTGCCAGCTCGTAGATTTTCATCGCTGCAACCCGAGCACAGGCAGCGCTTATCCCGCGAGCATGACTCAACACTTTGCAAGCACGGGCACTTGCGCGGTCGAGGCTTAGGCCTTAAGCGGCCAGAGCGTAGTTGTCGTCGTTGGCAACTAGAGTTTGCGGCTGGATTAACGAGGAAAGCCACCCCCTCGGCATGCACTCAGTGATTTCACGCCTCCCGTCGAAGCCGATCATCCCCGTGTGTTTACGACGATTGCAGTATGGGGGGCGCAACGACGCAATTCAATCGCGCGATTGTCGAACCGTTAATGCAGCGGCTCACGCGTCGCGATTCTTGGCGCGCATGGTGCGCTGCTTCTCGATCTGCCACTCGCGGTCTTTCTCGGCGGCACGCTTGTCGTGCTCCTTCTTGCCCTGGGCGAGGCCGATCTCGAGCTTGGCGTTGTTGTTCTTCCAGTACATCGCGGTGGGGATCAGCGTGTAGCCCTTGCGTTCGACCTGGCCGACCAGACGGTCGATCTCGGCGCGATGCAGCAGCAGTTTGCGCGTGCGTCGTTCCTCGGGAACGATGTGCGTGGACGCGGCCGACAGCGGAATGATCTGCGCGCCGAACAGGAAGATTTCGCCATTCTTGATGATCGCGTAGCCGTCGGTGATATTGACGCGACCGGCGCGCAGCGATTTCACTTCCCAGCCCTGCAGCATGATGCCGGCTTCAACGCGTTCGTCGAAGCGGTATTCGTGCTTGGCGCGCTTGTTCAGCGCAATGGTGCCGCCGCGACTGTCGTCCTTGTCTTTTTTCTTGTTCATGGCATCAGTGTAGCGGGGCAAGTGTTGAGGGGCGGACACACTGGTTAGAATGCGCGCCCAAATGGAAAGGGTGACCGTGAGCCGGATCGATCGCAGCAGTCTGATCGCGCGACCCCGCAGTGACGTGTTTGATCTGGTCAACGAAGTGGCGGCGTATCCGAAGACTTTCAACTGGTGTGCGGCCGCGCAGGTCATCGAGCGCGATGAAGCGATGATGCTGGCGCGGCTGGATCTGGTCTTCGCTGGCTTCCAAACCTCGTTCACGACGCGCAATCGCTTCGAGCGACCGGGCCGTATTGATCTTGAACTGGTCGAAGGGCCATTCAGCGATTTGCGCGGGTCCTGGACCTTCGTCGAACTCGGTGATTCCGGTTGCCGAGTGAACCTGCATCTCGATTTCGAGATGGCCGGACGCTTCGTCGGTTCCGCGCTCGCGATCGGATTCCAAGGCCTTGCCGACCGCATGGTCGACGATTTCGCGCGAGTGGCGCGCCAGAAACCGGAGTCACGCCATGCGCGTTGAGGTGGTGCATGCGCTGCCCGATGTGCAGCACGTCATTGCCATTGAACTCGATGAGGGCGCAATCGTCGCCGACGCGATTGCCCGATCGGGCTTCATTGAGCGCTTCGGATTGCGGGTCGACGATGAGCATGTCGGCGTCTGGAACCGGCGTGTCGCGCTGGCTACCACGCTACGCGAAGGCGATCGTGTCGAAATTTACCGCGATCTGATCGCCGACCCGAAACAGGCGCGCCGGCAGCGTGCTGTCGAAAATCCGGTCGGCGTGCAACCGAAGCGCAAACTCAGCCGTTTTTGACCTTGCGGTTGTCTTCCGGAATGTTGCGCTGAAGGTCTTTGCTCTCTTCGAGCAGTTCGTCGCCAGACTTCGGCAACCAGTCGCCCTCGATCTTGCCGAGTACGCCGTCGCTGAAATGCAGGGTCAGCGTCTTGATTTCCGGTTCATCGCGACGACGCGCATTGCTGGTGACGTATTCCCAGCGATCCTGATTGAACGGCGATGCCACCTGCGGCGTGCCCATTACCAGTTCGACCTGGCGCATGGTCATGCCCGGTTTCAGTTGGTCGACCATTTTCTGATCGACCAGATTGCCCTGGCGCATATCCATCTTGTAGATCAGCGCGCAGCCATTGAGCATGCACAGCGCGAGCAGCAGGGCAATTCGAAGCATCTTGGACTCACCTGGAAAACGAGGGCGCGATGATACACTGCCGGCCTGAATCACAACCGCTTCGGGGCTTCACGATGGAAACTCAGGATCTGCGCAAGGCCGGGTTGAAAGTCACGCTGCCGCGCGTCCGCATTCTTGAAATTCTCGAAGAAAAGCACGGCACGCATCTCACCGCCGAGGGCGTCTATAAGGAGTTGCTGCAGCACAATGACGACATCGGCTTGGCCACGGTTTACCGTGTGCTCACCCAATTCGAGTCGGCCGGCATCGTGGCGAAACACAACTTCGAGGGCGGTCAGGCGGTTTTCGAACTCGATCGCGGCGAGCACCATGACCACATGGTCTGCATCGAGACCGGCAAGGTGATCGAATTTGTCGACGCGGAAATCGAAAAGCGCCAGAAGGAAATCGCGGCGCGTCATGGTTACGAACTGGAAGAGCACAGCCTCGTGCTCTATGTCCGCCCGAAGCGGAAAAAATAAGCCAACGATGTAGCGTCGCTTCGGGCCACGCTGCCAGTCCTACGGGGAATGCAATGAAGAAGATCCTGATCGCAGGCGCGGTGCTGGTTGCCGCTGGTGTCGGTTATTACGTGATGAAGCCGGGCGGCCCGGGTTCGGCCCTGGTGTCCAAAGTGTCCAGCAGCGGCCCGGCACCGCTCGACTATGTGCCGGCCGATACCGCCTTCGTGGTCGCGAACGTCGAGTCGATGCCGAAAGACGTGACCAAGGCGTGGATGGAACAGTTCGCGTCGATCAGCGGCATCTATGCGACGCAGGCGAAGATGCTCGAACAGCAACTCGCCGAAAAGGACCCGGACGCGAAGGGTTTGAACTGGTTGCGCGCGATCGGCGCGGAAATGACCAACAAGAAGCCCGACGAAGTGATGGCCGATCTCGGCCTGAACATGCAGTTGCGATACGCCGCATATGAAGTCGCCGCGAAGCCGGTGATCCGCCTTGAACTCGCCGATGCAGCGAAGACGCGTGCGTTCATCGCGCGCATCGAAGCGAAGGCGGGCGAGAAGGCCCCGACGGCGAAGGTCGACGCGCTTGACTACTGGAATTTCGAGATGAAGGAAGAAGGCCAGACCGGTCGCATCGTCATCGCCATCGACGGCTCGCACCTGGTCATGGGTGTGCTGCCGAAGGGCGGCGATGACGCCGATCTGCGCAAGGTCTTCGGCTTGACCAAGCCGGCCAGCACGCTCGCCGCCGCAGGCACGCTGACCAAGTTGAACAAGGAGATGGGCTATACGCCATACACGACTGGTTATGTCGACACGCGCAAGGTCATCGCCTTGATCGACGCTGACCTGCCGGCTGCCGACGCCGTCGACACCAAGGCCGCCTGCGCCAAGGATTTCGACGCCATCGCTGCTGCGATGCCGCGCTTCGTGTTCGGTTACACCGAGCTCCAGCCGAAGTCGATGAAGGCCAATGCCCTGCTCGAATTACGTGCAGACATCGCCAAGGACATGGCTTCGCTGGCGGCCCCGATGCCGGGTCTGAATGCGACCGCGGGCAGCGTGTTGAACTTCGGTTTCGCGTTCAATCTCGATGCGGTCGCGACCTTCGTCAACAAGCAGGCCGATGCCATCATCGCCGCGCCGTACACCTGCCCGGCGCTGATCGACATGAACGACGGCGCGACCCAGGCCAAGGAACAGATCAACAACCCGATGGTGTTCGCGAGCGCCTCGGCGTTCAGCGCGATCCATGTCATCGCCACCAAGTTCACGATGCCGCAGGCCGCCAACCCTGACGTGCAGCCGGAGTTTGCCGGCAAGCTGCTGATCGGTTCGAAGTCGCCCGCCATGCTGCTCGGCATGCTCGGCAACTTCGTGCCGCAAGTCGCCACGCTCAACCTCAAGGCCAACGAACTCAAGGAAATCCCGGCGGATCCGAGCATGCCGGTGAAGGGTCCGATGTTCGCGTTGATGACCGACAACGCCGTCGGTGTCAGCGTCGGTGAAGGCGAGTCGGCGAGCTTGAAAGATGCGCTCGCCGTTGATGCCGACAGCAAGACCTTGATGGCGATCGGTTACGGCGGTGCGTTCTTCAAGTCCATCTTCGAAGCCGCCGCTGCGGATGCGGCCAACGCCGAGACGCCGGAAGCCGCAGAGATGAAAAAGACCATGGAAGCGCTGCAGAAAGTCTACGCCGATGCCATCGACCGCATCGACATGCAGGTGCGCACCAGCGATCGCGGTATCGAGTTCGTCCAGGTCATGCGCTTGAAGTAATCGGCTGGGCAATACGCTTTCAACGAGGCGGCGTGGTCATCCACGTCGCCTCGATCTTTTTTACGTCGTGGTTCGGCCAGGCTGTTCACGGCATTTATGTCCTTGGGGAACCTGCGCGTGCGAAAAATCATTGGTCGTTTTGTGGCTGGTTTGGCGGTGCTGCTGATCAGCAATGTCGTGCTGGCGCAGACCATCTATTCCTGGACCGGTAGCGCCAGCAATCTGTGGTCGAACCAGAACAACTGGACGCCGATCGGCGTGCCGCAGGCCGGAGATTCGGTCGCGTTTCCCGCCGGGCCGACGGCCACCAGTCCGGTCAATGATCTCCCTGCAGGGCGCAGCTTCGTGCGTGTTGCGATCAATGGCGGCGGCTACACGCTGGGCGGCAACGGCATCTTACTGACCACCCAGTTGTCGAATTCTGGCGATGCCAACACCGTCAACTTGCCGATCGACGTGCAGACCAATGCGGTGGAAATTCGCAATACGGCGCTGTCGCCTTTGCGCGTCATTGGTGGCTTGAGCGGTAACGGCCCATTGACGCTGTCCGCCGGTAATGTGCGTTTTGGTGGGGGCTTTACCTACAGCGGCACGCTGTGTCCGGGTGGCGCTTGCACCGGCATGTTGCTCGACGCAGCCATGTTTCCGTCGGCGACGAATGCCAGCAATGGCAACATCGGTGGCAATGGCACGCTCGGCGCGCTCACCGGCTTGCCGATCATCACCCCCGGAAGCAGCATCGAAGCGTTGAACTGGACCGTGCAGGGCACGGCCGTGATCAACACCGGAAGCCTTGCCGGTGCGAAATTGAAAATGGGCCTTGAAGGCAGCGCTGCCGGCAGCGGTTACGACCAGATCAATGTCACTGGCAGCGTCAACCTGGCCGCTGCATCGACGCTCGACGTGAGCATGCTCGCAAGTTTTGTCCCAGCGCTGAATCAGGAGTTCGTGCTGGTCAACAACGACGGCGCTGATGCAATCACTGGCATTTTCACTGGCAAGGCGCAGGGCTCGACGTTCCTCGTCAATGGCATCGAATTCCAGATCAGCTACAACGGCGGCACCGGCAACGACATCGTCTTGACTTGTCTCGACTCGGTCAAGGTCTGGACCGGTGCCGTCAACGGTTTGTGGTCGAATGCCGGCAACTGGATTGGCGGCGTACCGGTGGCCGGGGATTCATTGCAATTTCGCGCCAGCGCAGCGAACAAGGCGAACAACAATGACTTGCCGGTGGGACGATCCTTCGAGACCCTGAACATCGAGTCCGCTGGGTACGCACTGTCCGGTAATGGCATCGTGCTGACGCGCTCGGTGCGCGCGTCTGGAAGTGACTCGACGATTGCCCTGCCGATTGATGTGCAATCCAACTCGGTGGCGTTCGGCACCACAGCATTCGGCGAGCGCATCGCGTTTTCCGGTGCACTGACCGGAACCAGCACTGCGGTCATCAATGCGGCTTCAAATGGCAATGTCGTCATTTCGGGCACGCATGCGTTCGCAGGCGAATTGCGCTCGGCCGGTTGCCCGACCGGATGCGCGAACTTCGTGCTTCACGGCGCCATCATGCCCTTGGCAAGCCTGGTCAATCGCCAGTCCTTGATCGGCAATGGTCAACTCGCTGCCGTAAGCGCTCCAAGTTTTTCATACATCTATCCGGCAGCAAATGGCGCGCTCTATTCATCGCCCGCGACGTTCGGTCGCTTGCAAACAGGCAACTTGAACACCGGTTCGGCCACGATTGGGCTCGACATCGGTGGCAGCGTGGCCGGCACCGACATGGATCAGATTGACGTCACTGGCACCGTCACGATTTCGCCGACCGGCAGCCGCCTCGATGTCGTGCCGGTTACGGGATTTGCGCCCACAATCGGCCAGGTATTCGTCTTGATCAACAATGACGGCAGCGACGCCATCACTGGCAATTTCCGTGGGAAACCAGAGGGCAGCATCCTGACGATTGCCGGCGCCGAGTATTCGTTGAGTTACGTTGGTGGCAGCAATGGCAATGACGTCACGCTGACCTGCCTGTTGGTCCCGAAAGTGTGGACGGGTGCGGTGTCTGCATTATGGTCACAGGCCGGCAACTGGCTGGGCGGTGTGCCCAGCAACGGCGACGGGTTGCTGTTTCCGCAATCCGCGATCAGAAAAACCATCAACAATGACCTCGCCGCCGGTTTGTCACTGCGCAATATCGCGGTGACCGGCATGAGCTACGCTTTGTCCGGCAATCGCATTGCGTTGACGCGCGAGTTGGAAAACACCAACTCGGTCACCGTCGATTTCCCGATCGATGTCGGTGCCAATACGGTCCGTTTCGAGAATCGCAGCGGACTCATCATCGGGGCTGGCGGCATCAGCGGCAACGGGCAGATTCATCTCATTGACCAGTCTGTTCGTCTTCGTGGCACGCACACGTTTTCAGGTACCGTGATCATGCCGGGTGGCGGCGACGAAGCGGGCTACCTGTTCATGGACGGCGCACAGTTGCCGGCAGCGACTCTGGTTTCGCCGCTGAGCACTTCAGGCTACGGCAGCTTCGGGCCCATGACCGTGGCCTCGTCGCTGGCGCCTGGCATCAGCCAGTTCGGCGGGAATGGGGACAACGGCGTCGGAACCATCAATAGCGGCGCGTTTTCAATCAGCAATGCGACCTTGCATTTAGACCTCAAAGGCATCATCGCTGGCATCAGCCATGACCAGCTCAACGTCGCCGGGACGGTGACGATCGGTGCCAGCACAACACTCAACCTGCGGCTTGCGGCCAGTCATGTGCCAGCACTGAACCAGCAATACATCGTGGTGAACAACGACGGCGGCGACGCAGTCATCGGTTTGTTCAATGGCCTCGTTGAAGCGGCCGTGATCACCGTCAATGGCTATCAGTTCCAGCTGAGCTATGCCGGCGGTACCGGCAACGACATCGTGCTGACGTCGTTGAACGGCAAACTGGCCAGTGCCGCGAGTTTGCAATCGACATTGAATCCTTCCGGCATTGGCCAGTCGGTGACGTTCACGGCTGCGCTCTCCGGAAGCGCCGGTGTCGCAACCGGCAATGTCGCGTTCCGTGACGGCGCGACAACCCTGGCGACAGTCGCTTTGAGCAGCGGAAGTGCGACCTACACCACGTCGGCGCTATCGGTCGGCGCGCATTCGATCACCGCTGAATATGGCGGCGATGGCGTATACGGCGGTGCATCAGCCGAATTGACGCAAACCGTGGTCTTGCCGAGTGCCGACCTGCAGATCGCCAAGACCAATCAGCGCACCACGTTGGTCAGCGGTCAGTCCACCGTGTATTCAATCGTCGTCGCGAATGCCGGTCCGAATGCCGCAAATGCGGCGCGCGTCAGCGACAATCTGCCGGCGTCCCTGATCAACGGCGTGTATGCCTGCAACCCGGCGAATTCATCGGTGCCGTGTCCGATGGCCTGCAGCGGCAACGGCAATGTGCTGTGCCATGTCGATCTGCCGGTGAACGCGTATCTGCGCATCGATGTGATGGCGACCGTGCAGGGATCGCTCGGTTCAACAGTGCGTAATGAAGCGACGGTCGAGGTGCCCGCCGGCCTCGTTTCCTTGAACGCCGCCAACGACATCTCCGTCGACGAAGACCTGATCGTGCCCGATGGACTGTTCCTCAATGGCTTCGAAACCAGCGCAGCTGCAGCCCTGACGGTGCCAGGCGCCGAGCAGGCGTTGTTGGCGCACTGAGCGCGGCGCAACGCCCGGCAGTTTCAGCAACTACTGGGCGTTCGCACGCAACATTTCGCGTGCGGCGGAGCGCGTCGCGTTGGTGATCTCGACGCCGCCGAGCATGCGCGCGACTTCATCGACACGCGGCTTGCCTTCGAGCGCTTCGATCGCGGTGCGTGTTTGCCCCTCGACGACCGACTTGCGCACCACGAAATGCTGGTGACCCTGCGTCGCCACTTGCGCGAGATGCGTCACGCACAACACCTGACGTGTGTGGCCGAGTTCGCGCAGCTTGCGTCCGACGACTTCGGCAGTCGCACCACCGATGCCGGAATCGACTTCGTCAAACACCATCACCGGCACGTCGTCCGAACCGATTGCCGCGACTTCGATGGCGAGGCTGATGCGCGCCAGTTCGCCGCCCGACGCGATCTTGCGCAGGGGCCGCCCCGGTTGGCCTGGATTCGGGCTGACGACAAATTCGATGTCATCGCGACCGGAAACGGCGAAATCATCCACTTCTCGGGCATCGATCTGGATCTCGAAATTGCCGGCGATCGACAGTTCGCGCAGCAGGCCAGTGACGCGTGAAGCCAACGTGGCGGCGGTAAAACGGCGCGACTCCGACAATGCGGTCGCGGCACGTGCGTAGTTGATGACGGCGGCTTCGCGTTCGCGCCGCAGCACGTCGATCTTCTGCCCGGCATGCTGCAGCTTGTCGATGTCGTCGGCCAGCTCATCGACGCGCGTTGCCAGCAGATGCGACGGGACTCGATGTTTGCGTGAGAGTTCATGCAGCTTGCCGAGTTGCGCATCGAGTTCGGCATATCGGTCCGGATCGAGATCCTGTCCAGAGCGATAGCGTTCGAGTTCGTTGATGGCTTCGACGACCTGGATGCCGGCCGATTCCAATAGTTCGGCGACCGAGGTCAGGCTGGCGTCGAGATTGGCGATCTTGCGCGCATCGGTGGCGGTATGCGCGAGCAGTGAAGTAGCGGAACGATCATCGTCACTGTCGAGCGCATCGATCAGTGCCTGTGTACCCGACAACAACGTGGCCGAGTGTGCGAGACGTCGGTGGTCGTCCACCAGACGCGCATAGGACGCGTCGGTGAGCGCGTGCTTCTTCAATTCCTGATGCTGGAAGCGCAGATAATCGAGGCGATCCGGGTCGCCTTTTTCCGCAGCCGCGAGCTCGGTGAGTTGCCGGTCGATTTCGCTGATGCGTTTTGCGGCGACGGCGACATCGGCGAGCCGCTCAGGATGTGCGGCAAAGGCATCGAGCAGGGCGAGCTGGTGCTTGCGCGACAACAGCGCCTGATGCTCATGCTGGCCATGAATCTCGACCAGCAAGGCCGCCGCATCGCGCAAATTCGCGAGTGATACCGGACGATCATTGATCCATGAACGCGACGTGCCGTCCGCGCGAATGACGCGACGCAGTCGCAGCTGCTCGTCGTCATCGAGTTCCTGGTCGGCGAGCCAGGCGCGGGCTGCGGGCAGGGCGCGAATATCGAATTCGGCGGACAACTCGGCACGTTCGGCACCGTGGCGCACGACACCGGCGTCACCGCGCCCGCCCGCAAGCAGCATCAATGCATCGACAAGCAGGCTCTTGCCGGCACCGGTTTCGCCGGTGAGCACACTCATTCCGGCGCCGAAGCTCACTTCAGCGAAGTCGATAATGGCAAAATCTTTGACGAAGAGGCTACGCAGCATAAGGACACGAGGCTAGCAAAGCCGGATGACGACGTCACGCGACAATGGCGCGATCGCGTCCTTCGGCCTTGGCGCGGTAGAGCGCGGCGTCGGCACGGCCGATGGCGTCAATCAACACTTCTCCGGGTCGGCATGCGGTCGCGCCAATCGACAGCGTGACGCGACTGCCGAGGGCCGCGCTGCCGGCAGCAGCAACTGCGGTGCGCAGGCGTTCGCTGGCTGCTGCGGCGTCGAGCGCGCTGGTCGTCCACAACACGGCGAACTCCTCGCCGCCCAAGCGACCGACCAAACCCTCGGTGCCGACGACAGACAATGCGCAACGCACACTGTCGGCCAGCACGTGATCGCCGGCCAGATGTCCGTGGGCATCGTTGATCAGCTTGAAATGATCGAAGTCCAGCATCATCAGGATGGCGGGTGGACGGGCATCGGAAACGAGTTGCGTCTTCGCGTATTCGAAGAACGCACGCCGGTTGTAGGCGCCGGTCAGGCCATCGAGATCGGCGAGGTCGCGTAACCGTGCATGGGTGCGGGCGTTGACCACGAGCATGGTCGCGACCAGGGCCAACACCGAAAACAAGGTCATCGCGAGCGCGTTGCCGCCGATCAGCACGGCGCGATCGGCGCGCGCCGGATCGATCGGCGTCAGGATCAGGTTGGTGGTCGCGATCAGCGCATTGACCGAGAGCACGGTGATCATGAACAGTGCGGGGCCGCGTTCGCTGCGGCGATGATGGCGGGCGGCGATGTAGATGCGACTCAACATCGACACTGCGAGGCAGGACAGGATCAACGCATAGCGCTCGGCATTGCGTTCGGGCCCGTCGCCGAGATAGATGCGGACGCCGACGAACAGCGCGCAGATCGCCAGCGTCTGACGCCAGTGGCTGGGTTGTTCGAACAAGGAGAAGACCGCCGGGATCAGCATCAACAGCCCGCCGATCAGGAAACTGTGGCTCAGGGTCAAGGTCGGGAATGCACCGAGGCGTGGCTGAAACGCCAGCAATAGAAACGCGAGCCCGACCAGCGCCAGTCCGAAGGCATAAAGAAACAGCGTGGTGCGCAGCGCACTGCTGGTGGCGAGCGCGGACAGGGTTGCCGCATTCGTCAGAAGGATCAGGGCGCTCGCGAAATACAGTAGCTCGGACTGTTCCATGTCCCCCAGTCCATGGTCTCAATTGACGGCCAGTGTAGGGGAGAACCTGAATCGGCAGTTTGACCGCAGCCGAGGCCATTGATAGCGTCGAAATGACCCCGACATCTGCGACACCATGCGCCGACCCCTGCCCAACCAACTGGATGCCCGTGCCCGCCATCTGCTGCGCACGCTGATCGCGCAGTACATCCGCGACGGCGAGCCAGTCGGTTCGCGCACGCTGGCGCGCCATTCGGGCCTTGATCTCAGCCCGGCGACGATTCGCAACGTGCTCTCTGATCTTGAAGAGATTGGCCTGATCACGGCGCCGCATACCTCGGCCGGACGCATTCCTACGGCGCAGGGTTATCGCCTGTTTGTCGATACGCTGTTGCAACTGCAGGCGCCGCGGCCGGATGAATTGGACGCGATGCAGCGCGAAATTCCGCCCGGCACCAGTACCCAGGAAATGCTCGGTCGGGTTTCCGGCGTGTTGAGTCAGTTGACCCACTTCGTCGGGCTGGTGACGGTACCGAAGCGCGAGCAATTCGCGTTCCGGCAGATCGATTTCGTGCAGCTCGCGCCATGTCGGGTGCTGGTGATCCTGGTGTTCACCGACAACGAAGTGCAGAACCGCGTGCTCGACCTGCCGCGCGCCCATACGCCCGGCGAATTGGAACAGCTGGCGAATTTCCTGAACCAGAATTTTTCAGGGCTGCCGATCGACGAGATCCGCCGTCGCATCGTCGCCGAGATGGAGGCGGCGCGCGATTCGATCGACCGTGTGCTGCGCTCCGCCATCGATCTCGCCAATGCCTCGTTTCACGTGCCCTCGCGCGAAGCCTTTGTTGTCAGTGGCCAGACGAATCTGATGGGCTTGTCCGAACTCGCCAGCGTCGACCGCCTGCGCGAATTGTTCGAAGCCTTCAACCGCAAGCGCGAGATCGCGAAACTGCTCGACGGCTGCATCCATGCCGAAGGCGTGCGCCTGTTCATCGGCGACGAATCCGGCTTCGCCCCGCTCGGCGGCTGCAGCGTCGTCACCGCGCCCTACGGCGCCGACGGCAAGACCCTCGGCGTGATCGGCGTCATCGGCCCCACCCGCATGGACTACGACCGCGTCATCCCGGTGGTTCAGACCACCGCACAGATGCTGTCGCGGGCGCTGACCTCGGCCAGCTGACGACGTTTCGGCACTGACGCCGCTCGCTTTCGCCTTGAAATCCCGGAATGCCCGCCCCATTAGGCGGCGGGGCGATGCGGCCGTTCTGGCCGCGGCACGGAGAATTGAATGAATCAGGAATCCACGATGGCTGATGACGCTGACGATTTTGGCCCGCTGCCGACGGCAGAACTCGAAGCGCGCGTGCGCGACCTGCAGGAACAGTTGGGTGCCGCCAAGGATGAACAGGTGCGCCTGCTGGCCGAGATGGACAACCAGCGCAAGCGTGCGGCGCGCGATGTCGATGGCGCGCGCAAGTTCGGGGTCGAAAAATTGCTGAACGATCTGATGCCGGTGGTCGATGGCCTGGAAATGGGCATCAGTCAGGGCGGCACCGATCCGGTGCGCTTGCTCGAAGGCATGGACATGACGCTCAGGCTGCTGCTCAAGGCGACCGAACAACATGGCCTGAAGCGCCTCGATCCGGTGGGCGAAGCGTTCAATCCCGAGTGGCATCAAGCCATGGCCATGGTGCCGAGCCGCGACAAGGCGGCCGGGACGATCATCGATGTGTACCAGCGCGGCTATCGTCTGCACGAACGTCTGATCCGGCCCGCCATGGTCACGATCGCCACTGATCCGTTGCCGCCTGAAGACGCCTAAGCATCCCGGCCCCTTGAACCTTTCCACATCAGCCTCATAACAGCGCCATCCGCCGCAAGGCATTCAAAAATTCTGGAGAACCCTCATGGGCAAGATCATTGGTATCGACCTCGGCACCACCAACAGCTGCGTCGCGATCATGGACGGTGGCACCGTGCGCGTGATCGAGAATGCCGAGGGTGATCGCACCACGCCGTCGATCGTCGCGTTCGCGAAGGACGGCGAAGTCATCGTCGGTGCCGCTGCCAAGCGCCAGGGCGTGACCAACCCGAAGAACACGTTCTATGCGGTGAAGCGCCTGATCGGCCGCAAGTTCACCGACGCCGAAGTGACGAAGGATATGGATCTGGTGCCCTACAGCATCATCGGCCACGACAATGGCGATGCCTGGGTCGCGACCAGCGACGGCAAGCGCATGGCGCCGCCGGAAATTTCCGCCAAGGTGCTGATGAAGATGAAGAAGACCGCCGAGGATTTCCTCGGTGAGCCGGTCACCGAAGCGGTGATCACGGTGCCGGCCTATTTCAACGACTCGCAGCGTCAGGCGACCAAGGACGCCGGTCGCATCGCGGGTCTCGAAGTGAAGCGCATCATCAACGAACCGACCGCGGCGGCGCTGGCCTATGGCCTCGACAAGTCCGGCGGCAAGGACCGCAAGATCGCCGTGTATGACCTCGGCGGCGGCACGTTTGACGTGTCGATCATCGAGATCGCCGAAGTCGACGGCGAGAAGCAGTTCGAAGTGCTGGCCACGAATGGCGACACCTTCCTGGGCGGCGAAGACTTCGACAAGCGCGTCATCGACTTCCTGGTCGAGGAATTCAAGAAAGAGCAAGGTATCGATCTGCGCAAGGATCCGCTCGCCCTGCAGCGCCTGAAAGACGCCGCCGAGCGCGCCAAGATCGAGCTCAGCACGCTGCAGCAGACCGACGTCAGCCTGCCCTACATCACCGCCGATGCCTCGGGCCCGAAGCATCTGACGATCAAGCTGACGCGCGCCAAGCTCGAGTCGCTGGTCGAAGACCTGATCCGCAAGACCATCGAACCCTGCCGCATCGCCATGACCGATGCCAAGGTCAAGCCGTCGGACATCGCCGAGGTCATCCTCGTCGGTGGCATGACGCGCATGCCCAAGGTACAGGCGGCCGTGACCGAGTTCTTCGGCAAGGAACCGCGCAAGGACGTGAACCCGGACGAAGCCGTGGCCGTCGGTGCCGCGATCCAGGCCGGCGTGCTCTCGGGTGCGGTGAAAGACGTGTTGCTGCTCGACGTGACGCCGCTGTCGCTCGGCATCGAAACCATGGGTGGCGTGTTCACCAAGCTGATCGAGAAGAACACCACGGTGCCGACCAAGGCTTCGCAGATTTTCTCGACCGCCGAAGACAACCAGACCGCGGTCACCGTGCATGTGCTGCAGGGTGAACGCAAGGAAGCGCGCTACAACAAGTCGCTCGCCAAGTTCGACCTGGCTGGCATCGACGCCGCCGCTCGCGGTATGCCGCAGGTTGAAGTCGCGTTCGACATCGATGCGAACGGCATCCTGCACGTGTCGGCGAAGGACAAGAAGACCGGCAAGGAACAGAAGGTCGAGATCAAGGCCGGTTCGGGTCTGTCGGATGCCGAGATCGAACAGATGGTGCGCGACGCCGAAGCGCATCGTGAAGACGACAAGCGCTTCGCGGAACTGGTCGAAGTACGCAACAAGGCCGACCAACTCGTGCACAGCGTGCGCTCCAGCCTGAAGGAGCACGGCGCCAAGGTGCCGGGTGACCAGATCGGCCGCATCGAGGAAGCGACCAAGGAACTGGAATCGGTGATGAAGGGCGACGACAAGGCCAAGATCGAGTCGCGCATCGCCGCCCTCGAAGCCGCCGCCGCAACACTCGCTGCCGCAGCCCAGGCCGGTGCGCAAGGTCCTGGCCCGGAAGCCCCCGGCGCTCAGGCACCACGCGATGACGTCGTCGATGCCGAGTTCACCGAGGTCAAGGACGAGAAGTAATTCCACGAGGCGTGCGGCGGCTTGACTTGTCGGCTCGCGCCCGTATCATGAGCGGATCGCTCCGCCTACTATTAATGGAGCGGACTACTATGGGGCTCCTTCGGGAGCCCCTTATTTTTTCTGGAGTTGGAAGTGAATCAGGTAGCCGTTTTCATTGATGCCGGATACCTCTTCGCGCAAGGTTCGTTTGAACTGTTCGGCGACAAGCTGAAACGAGGCGATCTCGTTCTCGACGAGGTCGAGGTTGTTAGCGTGCTTTCTGCATTCGCAATGCAACAGGCGAGCTGTCGATTGCTGCGCATCTACTGGTACGACGGCACTTCTTCCGGCCCAAGCGCACAGCACGCCTCGATCGCGTATCTGGACAACACCAAAGTGAGACTGGGATTCGTCAATTCCGTTGGTGAACAGAAGGGCGTCGATTCTCTGCTCGTCACCGACATGATCACGCTGGCGCGAAACAAGGCGATGACTGATGCCGTGCTATTGGCAGGAGACGAAGATCTTCGTGTTGGCGTGCAGCAGGCGCAGGAGTACGGCGTCCGCGTTCATCTCGTCGGCATCCGACCGGCGCGCGGCAGTCAGTCGACGTTTCTTTTGCAGGAAGCAGACACCAAGACCGAATGGGGTACGCCGGTGCTATCCCAGTTCTTGAGTCGCCGTGCAGCTCGACCTATGAGTGAGCATGTGGCCGGGGCCTCGCCGCAACAAGTCGACAGCGTCGAAAAACTGGACTTTGAAGGCTTGCTTGCCACCCTCTCGCGGCGCGAGTTGGACGCGGTCATTGCCAACTTCGATGCGAAGCGTGGCATTCCCGCGGTCGTGGACGCTCAGCTTCTGGCGATGGTACGCGGTGCTTTGCAACGAGACTTGCTACAGCCCGAGAAGCGCAGCGTGCGCGAGCTGTTTGTTGCACAAGCGCGGAAAATTCCAGCAGCTTGAGCTGAATATTGATTGTCGAACTCCCACTCTTTATCGCTTGGCTGCAGGCCGTTGGAACCATGAGCAAACGCGACTATTACGAAATTCTGGGTGTGGCCAAGGACGCGTCCGAGGATGACCTGAAGAAGGCCTATCGCCGTCTTGCGATGAAGCATCATCCGGATCGCAACGACGGCGACAAGGATGCCGAGGTCAAGTTCAAGGACGCGAAGGAGGCCTGGGAAATCCTGTCCGATCCCGCCAAGCGCCGCGCCTATGACCAGCACGGCCATGCCGCCTTCGAACAGGGCACGGGTGGACGCGGTCATGCCGATGTTGGCGACATCTTCGGCGATATCTTCAGCGACCTGTTCGGTGGTAGTCGTCGCGGTCAGGCGCCGCGGCGTGGTGCCGACATGCGCGTCGTGGTCGAGCTCGATCTGGAAGAGGCGGTGTTCGGCGTCGCCAAGGAAATCGATGTGCCTGCGGTCGTCAATTGTGGCGATTGCGAGGGCACCGGTTCCCAGGATCGCAAGACCAGCACCTGCACCATGTGTCGCGGTCGTGGCCGTGTCATCGCACAGCGCGGCATCTTCCAGATGGAACAGGCTTGCCCGACCTGCGAAGGCAGCGGCAAGCAGATCGAGAAGCCGTGCAAGAGCTGCCGCGGACACGGCCGCATCCAGAAGGAAAAAACACTGTCGGTGAAAATTCCCGCCGGTGTCGATACCGGTGACCGCGTGCGTCTCGCCGGCGAAGGCCATGCCGGGCCGACCGGTACGCCGAGCGGTGATCTGTTCGTCGAAATGATGGTGCGCGAGCACAAGATCTTCCAGCGCGAAGGCAATGACCTGTACTGCGAAGTGCCGATCCGCTTCTCGCAGGCGGCGCTCGGCGGCGAAGTGATCATCCCGACGCTGGACGGCGACGCCAAGATCAAGGTGCCCGCGGAAACCCAGACCGGAAAACTCTTTCGCCTGCGCGCCAAGGGTGTGAAGTCGGTGCGCGGCCACGAACAGGGCGACCTGCTGTGCCGCGTCGTCGTCGAAACCCCGGTGCGCCTGAGCAAGCGCCAGCGCGAATTGCTCGAAGAATTCGAAGGCACCTTCGACGACGGCAAGGACCACATGCCGCGTCAGACCTCCTGGGTCGATGGCGTCAAGACCTTCTGGGACCGGATGACTTCGTAAGACGCGGCTGATTGGGGATCACCACGACTTCGGGCGCCGGCGAGACGCCCACTTCCGGCGTAAAGTCGGCAGCACCCCAAGCTGACGGAGCTCGCCATGATTGCGCCCTTGCCGATGTCGGAAAGCAGCATCATTCCCGCCCTGCGTTATCGCGATGCGCTGGCGATGATCGACTGGTTGTGCCGTGCCTTCGGGTTCGAGCGTCACGCGGTGTATGAAGACGGGCAGGGCGGCATCGCCCATGCGCAACTGCGCTGGGGTGGTGGCATGGTCATGCTCGGTTCGACGCGCGATGACGCCTATGGAAGCCGCATGGTCGCACCCAGCGAGATCGGTGGTCGCAATACCCAGACGCTGTGCGTGATCGTCGACGATGCCGACGCGCATCACGCGCGTGCACTCGCCGCTGGCGCCGAAATCGTCGACCCGCTGACCGACCAGGATTACGGCGGACGCGGCTATTCCTGCCGCGATCCGGAAGGGCATCTGTGGTGGTTCGGCAGCTACAACCCGTGGATTCCCGGCACGGTTTGATCATCGTCCAGTGCGCACGATCGGCTGGCGAATTGCGCCATCGGGTGGACGCCGCTGCTAGTCTGCGCGCCCCGAACCGACTGAGTATGCGCCGTGAAATCGACATCGCTTGCCGTGGCCTTGTGCCTGTCCTTGTCCCTGCTGGCCGGTTGCGGCGAGCGCACGCCTGAAGCCACCGCACCGGTGGCGGCACCGGTCGCGGCGCCGGTGGTGAATGCCGATACCCAATTCGCCGACCTGTCCAAACGCTGGCTCGAAGGCAGCTTGAAGCTGGCGCCGGTGGCCGCGACGCAGATCGGCATGCACGATTTCGATCATGAAATCGACGACCTGAGCGCCGACGGACGTGCAGCTGGCGTGACCTTTGCGAAATCGATGCTGGCGCAACTCGACATGATCGATCGCGCCGCACTGTCGCGTGAAAACCAGATCGACTATGCGATCTTGCGTAACCAGCTCAACAGCGATGTGTTCTCGGCCGAGGTTCTGCAGTCCTGGGCTTGGGACCCGCAGGTTTACTCGCAGCTCGCCGGTGGCGCGATTTACACGTTGATGGCACGCGAATTCGCCCCGTTGCCGGAACGTCTCAACTCGGCGACTGCTCGTATCGAGAAGCTGCCGAAATTGTTCGTGCAGATGCGCGAAAACCTGGACCCGGCGCGTGTGCCGGCGATCCATGCCGAAACCGTCTCCAAGCAGCACGGTGGCGTGCTCGGTCTGGTCGAGCAGTTCATCACGCCCAATCTCGGTCAGTTGAGCGACGCCGACAAGGCGCGTGCCGAAGCCGCGATCGCCGCGCTCAAGACCGCTGTCGAAGAACAGCAGAAATGGATCGACGAAACCCTGGTGCCGAACGCCAAGGGCGACTTCCGCATCGGTGCCGCGCTGTACGACCAGAAGCTCGCGTTTTCGCTGAACTCGCCGCTCGGCCGCAGCGAGATCAAGACCCGCGCCGAAGCCGAACTGGTGCGTGTACGCAGCGAGATGTATGCGATCGCGCGCGGTGTGCTCGCGGACAAGAAGGGCGCGCCAGCACTGCCGGACGCACCGACCCCGGAACAGCAGCAGAAGGGCATCGCTGCAGCGCTGGAAATGGCTTATGCCGATCGCCCGGCGCGCGACAAAGTCGTCGAGCTCGCGACCGCCACGACTGAGCGCGCCACTGCTTTTGTCCGTGAAAAAGGCCTGATCACGCTGCCGGATTCGCCGGTCAAGATCATCCTCATGCCCGAGTTCCAGCGCGGTGTGTCGGTCGCCTATTGCGATTCACCGGGTCCGCTCGACAAGCACCTCGACACCTTCTACGCGGTATCGCCGATTCCCGACGACTGGTCGACCGAACAGGTCGACTCGTTCCTGCGCGAATACAACACGCGCTCGATCGAAGAGCTGAGCATCCACGAAGCGATGCCCGGACACTTCCTGCAAATTGCCCATTCGAACAAACATCCGTCGGTGTTGCGTGCGGTGCTGTCCTCGGGCTCGTTCGTCGAAGGCTGGGCGGTGTACGCGGAAAAGATGATGGTCGACGCTGGCTATCTGAATAATGATCCACTGTTCAAGCTGATCAACCGCAAGTGGTACCTGCGCGGGATCACCAATGCGTTGATGGATCAGGCCATCCATGTCGACGGCATGAGCCGCGACGACGCCATGAAGCTGATGACCGAACAGGGTTTCCAGCAGGAACGCGAAGCCGCCGGCAAATGGGTGCGGGCGCAATTGACCTCGACCCAGTTGCCGACCTATTTCGTCGGCTTCCAGGAACACCTCGATCTGGAAAAAGCCGTGCGCGCGCGCGACGGCGAGAAGTTCGACGTGCGCAAGTACAACGACACCGTGCTGTCCTTCGGTTCGCCGCCGGGACGATTCGTGCGGCAGTTGATGCTGGATCAGCCGATCGAGTGAATGCAGGGTCAAGTCGCCAATGTTGCGGATCCAGCTCCAGTACCTGACCAGCTCGAAAGCGGGCACCGTCGAGATCTATCCGACGGCCCGCTTCCGCGCGCTCTACGTCGGGCGCGATGTGGGCTGTGACGTGCGCTTCCATGCCGAGCAGGACACCCTGGTCAGCCGCAACCATGCGGTTATCGAGTGGCAGTTGCCGGAAGATGCACCACCGCGCTTCTCGGTTAGCGACTTGCTGTCGAGCAATGGCACTTTCGTCAACGGGGAACGCATCGGCGAGGCGGCAGCGCTGAAACCCGGCGACCATCTTCGCTTCGGCCACGGTGGACCGGAAGTGATCTTCACCGTCGATGTCGTCGAAAGCACGACCCAGGATGGCGAGACGATGCCGTTCCGCCCCGGCACCACGTCGCAGATGCCGGCGCTCGATTTCAGTGAAACGCTGGTGCGCGCCCGTGTGAAGGTCAAGGCCTAGGTGAATTCGAAGGAAAGCGCGGCGCAGGCGCACCACAAACACGAGCACGCGTCGAAGCAGTCGACAGCAGGGCGGTGAGCATTTCGTCGGTCGCTTGCGCGAACGTTACGGCGATTTCGGCAGCGTCCGCGGTGGTCAGTGGACGACTTGCACCGACCGGCTCGACGCGCAGCCTGCGCCCATCACGCGCGCAACGCAGTTCGCCAAATGCGCTTATGTCCACGGTCTTGCTGCCGCCATCAGCGATACGAATGTTGAATCCGGTCAACCACACATCCAGGGTGGCGACAGCCATGGTTTCGGCCGTTGTCGATGCGTCGGCTCTGGCGTGCCGCGCGCGCAATTGCTCGGTCAGCAACGTCGCCGGAACGTCGACCCAGCGCAGGCCTTCGTGTTGCATCAGCAGCGCGCCATCAGTCACCAATACGCGATCGGTTTGCAGGGCCGCGTTGGCACTGACCTCGCCACGATCGAGACTGTCGGGCCAGCCCGACGTCGATGAGACCTCGGGTGTCAGCAGCTGCAGGGTGTCCATCGGCTCGGGGCGCGATAACAGGCTGCAGCCGGCGAGCGAAGCCGCCACGAGCATTGCGGCGGTATTGTGCAATACCGATGCGGTGCCACGCCGGCGTCGCGACGATACCGATGTGATGGCGATGGTCATGGCGTCTTGGACTCCGGGTGATAGATCGGCAACTCGTCGCCACCACGCACATAGTCGAGTGGTGATTCGTTGAAGTTCCGGGTGATGCGCGTCAGGTTTTCGCTGGCCTGACGCAAGGCCTGCAGCGTCGCAGTGAGTTCGTGACGCGCCTGTTCGTCGATGCCGCGTGCGGCGCTGTCGGCACTCACCGAAAAGCGGTCGAATGCGGCTGCGGCCGCACGGACGTCGCTGATCGCCACGCGTGTCTGATCGAACACGCTGCCGGCAGGATCGCCCGGTTTCGCCGCGATGCCCACCTGCGCTTGTGCCAGCAGATCGTCGAGACGCACTGCGGCCGAACTCAGACGCCGTTCGAGTGCGCGCGCTTCTTCCAGTCCCTCACGCAGCGCTGGATAGTCGCTCTTGATGTCGCTGCTGAGTGTCTCGAGGTTGGCGAGTACTTCGGAAACATGCACAACATTTTCGTCGCTGAGCACGGCGCTGATCCGCACCAGCACTTCCTGCGCACTCAGGATCGCGCCGCTGCCGCCTTTCATCAGCGCGCTCAAAGTCGACGGAATCGATTCGATCTGCGGCCGCGGCCTTGAATCGGCTTCGCGCAACAGACGTGCGGCCGGCGTCCCGCCGATCAGTTCGATGACGGCGACGCCAGTGAGGCCGGTGTAACTCAACTGTGCGCGCGTGTCGGTCTTGATCGGGGTTTCGGCCGCAACACGCACCAGGGCGATCACCTCGCGCGGGTCCTTCGGATCCAGACTGAGCTTGCGCACCTCACCGATCTGGATGCCTTGATACTGGACGAGGCCGCCCATGCTCAGCCCGGCGACGGATTCATGGAAACGCACATCGTATTCCTGATACTCGCGGTCGATCTGCAGCTTGCCGAGCCAAAGCACGAAAAACACCAGCAACAGCGTGACGATCAGCGAAAACAGACCGATCAGGAAATAGCGGGCATGGGTTTCCATCTCAAGCTCCTTGCGTTCGCAGCGCCAGCGCCGACCCGGCACTGCGTCCGCGCGGCCCGCGGAAACACTGTTGAATCCATGGGTGTGGATGCTCGCTGATGCGCGCCGGTGTGTCGATGGCGACGATCTTGCGATCGACGAGCACAGCGACGCGATCACAACAAGTGAAAATCGAATCGAGGTCGTGCGTCACCAGGAAAACGGTCAGGTCAAGACTCTTTTTCAGGGTCACGATCAATTCGTCGAAGGCCGCTGCACCCGGGGGATCGAGGCCCGACGTGGGCTCGTCGAGAAACAGGATTTCCGGATCCAGGGCCAGTGCGCGCGCGATGCCAGCGCGCTTGCGCATGCCGCCGGAAAGCTGGCTCGGCACCTTGTGTGCGGCATCGGGCGGCAGACCGACCAGGGCGATCTTGAGGCGCGCGAGTTCGTCCATCAGGTCGGCGGGCAGCGGTTGGTGTTCGAGCATCGGCACCTTGATGTTTTCGAGCACGGTCAACGACGAGAACAACGCGCCGTCCTGGAACATCACGCCCCAGCGGCGTTCAACCGCGACCCGTGCCGCCGGCGTCGCTGCGCGCAAATCGACGCCCAGCACGCGCACCGTCCCGGAAGCCGGTTCCTGCAAACCGATGATCGAGCGCAGCAGCACCGATTTTCCCGCCCCCGAACCGCCGATCACCGCCAGCACCTCGCCGCGATGCAGATCAAGGTCGAGATGCTCATGCACGATCTGCGCGCCAAAGCGATTACCGAGATCGCGGACCTCGATCACGTTGGTGGGGATTTCGGCGGCGTTCGGCATCGTCAAAGATCCAGTTGCATGTACAGCACCGCGAACAGGGCGTCGAAGACGATCACCAGGAAGATCGATTGCACCACCGACGACGTCGTATGGCGGCCCACCGATTCCGCGCTGCCCGACACCTTCAGGCCTTCGAGACAACCGATCGACGCGATCAGAAATGCGAACACCGGCGCCTTGAGCAGTCCCAGCCACAGGTAGTACAACTCGGTGTTGTCGCGCATGCGCACGACGAACATGATCGGCGAAATGTCGAGTGCGGTCGCGCCGACCAGCACGCCGCCGATGATGCCCGACAGCGTTGCGAGAAAACTCAGCACCGGCAGCATGAACAACAGCGCGACCAGTCGCGGAATCACCAGCAGTTCGATCGGATCGAGGGCAAGCGCCTTGATCGCGTCAACTTCCTCGCGGCTGCGCATCGAGCCGATCTCGGCGGTGAACGCACTACCCGAGCGGCCGGCGACGAGAATGGCCGAGAGCAGGACCCCGAATTCGCGCAGAAAACTGACGCTGACGATTTCCACCGTCAGGATCGAGGCGCCAAAATCACGCAATGCGGTCGCGGACAGGAAGGCGACGACGGCGCCGACCAGAAAGCACAGCAGGGACACGATCGGCACGGCATCCAGTCCGGTGCGCTCCATGTGATGGATGATCGAGGTCACGCGCAATTTGCGTTTGCCGCGCAGGATCGCAAAAAAACAGGCGTTGATGGCCCCGAAAAATGCGGCCAGCTGCAGCATTTGTGTCCAAAGTGCGACGACGGTTTCACCGAACCGCACGATCCATTCTCGCCAGCCGCTGCGTGCCGTGGCGATCGCCGGCTCCACGCTGGCGCGATCGGCGACGAGTTGCAACAGCGCCAAATGGGCCGGACGGGCATTGCGGATCTGGCTGATGGCGTCACGATAGCGCCGGTTTCCGTCCAGCAGTCGCAACAACACCAGCGCACCCGCCGAATCGAGCACTTCCAGTTCCGCCAGATCAAGCTGCGCCGGCTTGCGGCGCATGTGTTCAAGCGCCGTGAGCAATGCCGGGAGTTTCTGCATCGTGCATATGCCACGTACAGCAAGCGTTGCTGCACCGTCGTCGTCGGTTCGCCAATCGAGCTGTGCTTCGCTCATGCATCCATTTCCCGGTGCCTCCAGCCTACACAAGATACGCCGAAAGTCGCGCACGCAAAATTCCTGCAAAATTCACGATGACCGCGCAGGCCTTCCCATGCGAGCATTGGCGCGCAGACCCATTGCATTGCCCAGACCCCATCGCCGAACGAGGAACACCATGGCCGCACCCAATTACGCTTTTGCCAAGAAACAACGCGAACTCGCAAAGAAACAGAAAAACGAGGAAAAGCTGCGTCGCAAGACCGGTAGCACCGACAAGCCTGATGCCACAGGTGATGCGCCTGCCGCGCCGGCCAAGTCGCCTGAAGCCAAGTAACTTCGCCCCATCAGCACTGATCAACCCTTGCGGCGATGCGCCGCTCATCGGAGAGTCCGCACTTGAACACCACCGCGAAAGCCAAGCCGAAATCCAAACCTGCAGCCAGCAAGAGCGTCGCCGCGAAGAAGAAGTCCGCGGGCAAGGCACCAGCAAAGAAGCGCGCGGGCGCGAAGAAGGCGACTGGCAAGCGAGTGGCTCCGAAAAAGGTCGCGACACCGCGCAAGGTTCTGGCCAAGCCGGAAACCGCGGCGACTGCAGCAGTACCACAGGCGCTGGCGAAGGAAACCGCCTTCCTGCGCAAGCAGGTGGTTGCTGCCCTGGAAGAATTGAAAGCCAAGGAAGTCAGCGAAATCGATATCCGTGGCCGCGCCTCGTTCGCTGACTTGTTGTTCATCGTCAGCGGCACCTCGACGCGACACGTCAAGTCAATCGCCGATGAAGTCGTCAAATTCGTCAAGAAGGCGGGCATGATGCCGCTCGGCGTCGAAGGCCAGAAGGAAGCCGAGTGGGTACTGGTCGATCTCGGCGACATCGTCGTGCACATCATGCTGCCGCGCATCCGCGAGTTCTACGGCCTCGAACGGCTGTGGAGTGTCGGTGGCGACGATGGTGCCAGCGCAGCACCCTGATCCGCTTTCCGAGCGATGCGATGCCCAAGTCTTGCTGACGCATGCGCATCCGCCTGCTGACCATCAGTGAGCGCCAGCCGGCCTGGATCAACGACGGTTTCGGCGAGTATGCGAAACGATTGCCCAAGCATCTGGCCCCCGAGTTGGTCGAACTGCCGCTGGCCAAACGCGGCAAAAGCGTCGATGCAGCGAAATGCAAGCTTGATGAAGGCACGCGTTTGCTGGCAGCGGCCGGTCGCGACGTGCAACTGGTCGTACTGGACGAGCGCGGCGTCACCTGGTCAAGCGTGCAGGTTTCGGAGCAATTGCGACGCTTCATGCTCGATGGTCGCGATGTCGTGTTTGCCGTGGGCGGGCCGGATGGGCACGACAAGTCGGTGCTCGACCGCGCCAACTGGCGCTGGTCGCTATCGCCGCTGACGCTGCCACATGGTCTGGTTCGCGTCATCATCGCCGAGCAGCTTTATCGTGCGCACGCGATCCTCGAAGGTCACCCCTATCATCGCGCCTGAGTCAACTCATGAGCTTGTTTCTTGCATCCCAATCGCCGCGACGACGTGAATTGCTGACCCAGATCGGTCTGTCGTTCGACGTGCTCGATGTTCACGTGGACGAAACGCCGGCACCTGGTGAAGCCGCCATCGACTACGTACATCGCGTGGCTCGCGAGAAAGCCGGCGCCGGCTTGATGCAAGTGGCGGCGGTGCCGAATGCGCTGGTGCTCGGCGCGGATACTGAAGTGGTGATTGATGGCATGATTTTCGGCAAGCCGGCCGATGCCACCGACGCGACGCGCATGCTGCGTTTGCTGTCCGGACGCACGCACCAGGTGATGTCGGCGGTGGCGATCGTCAGCGCTGCGCGTGAAGTTGAAGCGCTATGCATTTCCGAGGTCACGTTCGCGCTACTCGATGCCCGGACCATCGCAGATTACGTCGCCACCGGCGAAGCTTTCGGCAAGGCCGGCGCCTATGCCATTCAAGGCCGCGCGGCTGAGTTCATCACGCATCTTTCCGGCAGCTATTCCGGGGTGATGGGTCTGCCCCTGCACGAGACCGCCCAGCTGTTGAATCGCATCACTGCACACTGAGCGGGGCAGCGTGTAAAAATCTGGTTATTCGCCTTTGTTTGCCGGTGCAATATCCGAGGACTATCGCAGTTCATCGGTCGCAGGCTATAAGTGCAGCGATGCCCAATGGATGAACAGTGTGAGCGAAGAAATCCTGATCAATGTGACACCGCGCGAAACGCGCGTGGCGCTGGTGGAGAACGGCATCCTGCAAGAGGTCTACGTCGAGCGCGCGTCACGGCGTGGTTATGTCGGCAATGTCTACAAGGGTCGTGTGCAGCGGGTGATGCCGGGCATGCAGGCCGCGTTCGTGGAAGTGGGTCTGGAGCGTGCCGCATTCCTGCATGCCTCGGACATCCTGCGCACGCCGGGCAACGAACTGGAAGCGACCGAGTCGAACATGCCGACGCCGACGCCGCCGATCAACGAACTGCTGCACGAAGGTCAGGAAGTCATCGTGCAGATCGTCAAGGATCCGATCGGCTCCAAGGGTGCGCGCATCACCACGCATTTGTCGCTGCCGTCGCGCTACCTGGTGCTGCTCGCAACCAGCAAGCAGATTGGCGTCTCGGCCCGCATCGAAGACGAAATCGAACGCGTGCGCCTGAAGGAATTGATGCAGTCGCTGACCCCCGAGCGCGAGCACGGCTACATCGTGCGCACCAATGCCGACGGTGTCGCCGAAGACTCGTTGAATGACGATGTCACCTATCTGCAAAAAGTCTGGCGCGCGGTCAGTGCGCGTTTCGCGAATGCCAAGGTCGGTGATTGCGTCTATGAAGACCTGAGTCTGCCGCTGCGCTCGGTCCGTGATCACATGCGCAGCAATATCGTGAAGGTGCGCGTCGATTCGCGCGAGACCTTCGAGCGTCTGATCAAGTTCGCACGCCAGTTCATTCCGGCCTGGGTCGAACGCATGGAGCATTATCCGGGCGAACGCCCGATCTTCGATTTGTACGGCGTTGAAGATGAAATCCAGCGTGCGCTGAAGAAGGAAGTGCCGCTGAAGTCCGGCGGCTATCTGATCATCGACCAGACCGAGGCGATGACCACGGTCGATGTGAATACCGGCGGCTTTATCGGTACGCGCAATCTCGAGGAGACGGTCTACCGTACCAATCTCGAAGCGGCACAGGCGGCGGCGCGGCAACTGCGGGTGCGCAATCTCGGTGGCATCATCATCATCGACTTCATCGACATGGTCGACGACGAGCACAAGCGCCAGGTGCGGCGCCAACTCGAAAAAGCATTGGTGCGCGATCATGCCAAGACCACGGTCTACGACATGTCGCCGCTCGGCTTGGTCGAGATGACGCGCAAGCGCACCACCGAAAGCCTCGAGCGCCAACTGTGTGAGCCGTGCCCGGCCTGTTCCGGGCGCGGCACGTTGAAGTCGGCGGAAACCGTGTGCTACGAAATCTTCCGCGAAATCACCCGCGCCGTGCGCCAGTTCGAAGCGGAAAAATTGATGGTGATGGCGGCCCCGAAAATTGTCGCAAAGATTCTCGACGAAGAGTCGGGGGCAGTGGCCGAGCTTGAAGAATTTGTCGGCAAGACCATCAGCTTCCAGCCCGACGACCAGTATTCGCAGGAGCAGTTCGACGTGGTGGTGATGTGAACCTGGTTGCGCGCCAGCGCGAACGCGCAGGTCGGCGTTAGCGTGAAGCCCGAGCGCGCCCGTCGTCGCTTGCGCCGCTGGCTGCTGCTCGGTGTCGCTGGCCTGCTGATCGCTGCGGCGACGATTGTCGGCGGATTCAGCCTGATGTTTCCGTGGTTGCTGGCCCATCCCGAGCGTGTACAGCAATTCCTTTCGGATCGTCTGCATCGGCCGGTCAGTTTTGCCGGACTGCAGGGCGAATGGCTGCCCGAGGGACCGGTATTCCGCATTGACGGCTTGCGTATTGGCGGGGACGGCGGACAGCCAGCGCTGGAGTTGCGACGCGCCGAGATCGTGATCGATTTCTACGCACCGTTCAAACGCGACGTGAGCTGGCATGAGCTGCGCATTGTCGGGCTTGAGGTCGATGCCGAGCGCGATGCCGATGGTCGATTCCACATCGTGCAGTGGCGCGGCTCGAATGACGCGGTCGGCGATCCGCTGGATGCCTTGCGTTCGCTTGGTGCCTTTCGCATCATCGGGTCGCGTTTGCGTTTCCATGATCAGATCAGCGGTTCACGCATCGCGTTGACCGATATCAACGTCGCCGTCGGCCAACGTGTCGGCGGTCAGCGCGTGATCGGTCGCGTGCAATTCGCCGAGGGCGCAAGCATGGGCGTGCGCTGCGAACTCAACGGTGATTTCCGTGCCGGTCGTTGTTACACCCATGCGCAGAAACTGCCGGTCGCGCCGTCCCTGAGCGAGGTGCAGTTCGGCGGCATCGCACTGGTCGGCGGCAACACCGATCTGCAGCTGTGGTTGCAGTTCACCAACTCGCGTCTGACCACGGCACGCCTGGAATTGAATGCCGACGCCCTGTCCCTGCGTGGCATGCGTCCGGTTTTGCTCGGCAACGACGTTGAAGTCGAGCCACGCTACAGCCCCGACCGGACGCAACTCGCCATCGATTGGCAGCGCCGTGAAGGTGGCGACACCGTCGCCATCCTCGAAGGCACAGACTTGGACGCGGACGATTCGGCACGCAGCAAGCTCGTATTCACCCGCGATGTCGCCACGGCGTCATGGCAGCTGTCGATCGAGCAACTCGTGCTCGAACGACTGATGCCCTGGTTCAGCCTGAGCCGTCATCTGTCGCCGGCGGCCGCGGGCTGGATTTATGAATCGGCACCCAGCGGACAGATCCGCGATTTGCGGGTGATCGGGCATGGTGGTGATGTTGATGCGATTGACGGTCAGCTGCGGGCACTGGCGCTGCATTCGACGCGTCGTAGTCCGCACATCGACGGCATTAATGCGACCCTCCGCGGTGATGCGCAGGCAGTTTCGGTCAAGGTCGCCCCAGTCGATACCGTGGTCGATTTTCCCGGCGTCTTCCGTGCGCCGCTGCCGTTGCGTCTTGAACGCGCCGATGTCGTCATTTCCCGCATCGACGACGGACTTCTGGTCGAACTGCCGGGGTTGGCCGTGCAGGGCAAGGGATTCGGCATCGATGGTCAGCTGGCACTTAAATTTGTCCGTGATGGCAAGCGTCCTGAAATCGACGCCGTCATCACCGTACGCGACAGCAATGTCGTCTCGGCACAGGCCTTCTGGCCGGCCAATGTAATGCCGAAGGCCTCGGTGAACTGGCTCGACCGCGCCCTGGTGGCCGGTCGCATATTGCGTGGTCGCGCCAGTATTCGCGGAGACCTCGACGACTGGCCGTTCCGCAATGACGAGGGCCGCTTCATGGCCGATGCCGAAGTCGAGGAACTTGTGCTCGACTATCACCGCGATTGGCCGCGCGGCACGGTCGCATATACGGATGTCCGCTTTCTGAATGGCGGCATGAGCGCCCAATCGCGTGATGTCCGTCTGATCAATGTCGCGATGCCGACGGTCTCGGGGTCGCTGGAAAGCTTCAAGGATCCGATCCTGCGATTGCGGGGCAGTGGGCAAGGCAGCGGACCGGCCCTGCTCGAGTTCCTGCGTGCGACACCGCTCAACCAGCGCTACCGCGACCAACTGCACGCGCTCACCATCGGCGGCACCGGCGATGTCGCAGTCGACCTGACCTTGCCGCTGGCCGCACGACTGGGCGTGCCGGTGCTGGATGGTCATGTCGACCTGCATCAGGCCGACCTCGCCGACGCGAAATGGGGGCTCGAGTTCGCGCAAGCGGACGGTCGCATCGCATTCTCGCGCGAAGGATTCGCCGCCGAGGCCCTCGACGTGCTGGTCGACGGTGATCCGGCAAAGTTCAGCATCGCCATTGGCGCGTTTGCGCGTGATCCCGCCAACCAGGTCGAAGCGGGATTGCGCGGCACGATGCAGGCGTCGGCGGCGCTCAGCGCCTTTCATGCTTTTGATCCGTACTGGCAGCGCATGCCGGGCAAGGCGCATTGGGATCTGGCGCTGACCGTGCCGCGTGTGGTCACCGGCAATGAGGATGCGGTGACACGGTCGCTGCTCACGGTGAAATCGGACTTGCGCGGCATCGCGCTGGAACTGCCGGCGCCGTTCGGAAAGGACGCCGAGTCGCCGCTGCCACTGGCCATGCGCATCGACTTGCCCGCCGCTGGCAACGTGCTCGATATGCAACTCGGCGAAATCGCCCGGTTCAAGGCGCGCATTGCCGACGACACGCGCGCGTTCGCTGGTCATCTGGCACTCGGCGGCGAGCTCGCCGAAGTGCCGGGACACGAGGGCTTGCGCATCACGGGCGCGGCACCGGCGATCGATCTTGCCGGCTGGAGCACGTTTGGTGCGGGCAACGACGATGCACCGCTTGATCTCTCGGTGAATGTGCGTGCCAGCGAACTCGATTTGCTCGGCCGCCCATTCGTCGACGCCGGCGTGCGCATCGAGCGCGATGCAAATACCACCCACGTTGAATTGCTTGGCACCGGCATTAATGGCAGTTTCGACATTCCGCGCGCTGATCTCGGCACACGCGGACTCACCCTGCAGTTCGAGAAGCTGCATTGGCCGGAAGCGCCCTCCGGTTCATCGACGCCGGGCCGAAGCACCACCCGCGCCAGTGATCCGTCACAGCTTCCGCCACTGCATATCTGGGTGCGCGATCTGAAACTTGGTGCCGCGAGCTTCGGCGAGGCGCGCATCGAAACCCAGCCGATGCCAAGTGGCCTCCGCATCGAACAATTCGACGCACGCTCGCCGACCCTGACCTTGCGCGCCAGCGGCGACTGGCAAGTACAGCAGGGCATTGAACGCAGTTCGCTGGACATCACCATGAGCTCCGAGAGCCTCGGCCAGATGCTCGCCTCGCTCGGATTTTCCGGGGTGATCGAGGGCGGCCAGACGGTTGCGCACGTGAAGGGCAGTTGGCTGGGCTCACCGGCCCAATTCGGGCTTGATCGCATCACCGGCGAGCTGTCGGGCGAGGTCGGACAGGGGCGCATCCTCAATGTCGAACCGGGCGCCGGGCGCATCTTCGGACTGGTCAACTTCAGTGCGATCCCGCGGCGCCTGTCGCTCGACTTCCGCGATTTTTTCCAGAGCGGCATGGCCTTCGACAGCATCAAGGGCAGCTTCACCCTGGCCGATGGCAGTGCCCACACCGATGACCTGCAGATCAAGGGACCGGCTGCAGATATCCGTATCAGCGGCCGCACCGGATTGCGCGCCCGCGACTACGAACAGGAAATGGAAGTGACGCCGAAACTGCGCGGCGCCTTGCCGATCGTCGGTGCCGTGGCCGGCGGTCCGGTCGGCGCCATGGTCGGCGTGCTCGCCCAGGAAATGATGCGCAAACCGATCGACGGCATCGCCTCCAAGCGCTACCGCGTGCGCGGCACATGGGAAAAACCCGACATCACCGTCATCACCCGCAGCGGCGTAACCACCGACGGTGGTTCGGGTTGATGACAAAACGCCGCGTTTCATCGTCCACCAATGAGCGCAATGTTTTGACCTTACCTTGTGTCGTCAATAGACTAGTCATCTATCTAGTCAGTAGAAATATAGACAGGAGGCAACCATGCACGTCTGGCCAGTTCAGGACGCGAAAGCGCGGTTCAGCGAGTTCCTTGATGCCTGCATGACCGAAGGGCCGCAAATGGTCACCAAACGCGGCACCGAAGCAGCAGTACTCGTCCCGGTTGAAGAATGGCGCCGCCTTCACGCTGCCGCTCGCCCATCGCTCAAGCAATTGCTGCTCGCCGATTCAGCCCGAATCGACCTGCTGATTCCGGAACGAGGCCAGGCTCGCCGCCGACACGCCGTCGTCCTGCGCTGACGCATGTATCTACTGGACACCAATGTTGTTTCCGAGCTGCGCAGGCCACGTCCGCATGGCGCCGTGCTGGCGTGGCTGATGGATATCGATGATGCCAACCTGCACCTCGCTGCCGTCACCATCGGAGAAATCCAGGCCGGCGTTGAAATGACGCGAGAACAAGACCGCGACAAGGCGGCCGAAATTGAACTCTGGCTGGATCAAGTCACAGACTCGTACAACGTACTGTCCATGGATGCATCGGCGTTCAGATGCTGGGCGCAACTGCTGCACAAGAAGTCCGACACGCTTTACGAGGACGCCATGATCGCCGCAATCGCGAAGGTCCACGGCCTCACGGTTGTAACCCGCAACGTCAATGACTTTTCCGACTTCGACGTCGCGGTCTTCAATCCATTCAACGGCTGAACCACTTCGTACGGGAATTCCAGCGCCACGCGGCGAACACTTGGCATGTTTCTAGTCAAACGGAAATCCCCGTTCGAACGGTTGTTGGCGTGACCCTCACGGAGGTCGCCACTACAATGGCCGACCTTTTTCCCGCTGGAATACACCGATGGCTCTGAATCCCTATGATCTGTTCGATATCCGTTCGCTGCTGACTGAAGAAGAGCAGGCGGTGCAGGACGCGGTGGCGCGTTTCACTGACGAACGCGTGAAGCCGATCATCGGCGAGTGCTTCGACAAGGGTGAATTCCCGATGCATCTGATCCCGGAAATGGCCGAGATGGGCCTGCTCGGATCAAGCCTGCCGACCGAGTACGGTTGCGCCGGCATGAATGCCGTCAGCTACGGCCTGATCTGCCAGGAACTCGAACGCGGCGACTCCGGCATCCGCAGCTTCGCTTCGGTGCAGAGCTCGTTGTGCATGTATCCGATCTACGCCTATGGCACCGAGGAGCAACGTCAGAAGTGGCTCTCGCGCATGGCCCGCGGCGAAGTCATCGGCTGTTTCGGTTTGACCGAACCGCATGGCGGCTCCGACCCGGCAAACATGAAGACGCATGCCAAGCGCGACGGCAGCGACTGGTTGATCAACGGCGCCAAGATGTGGATCACCAATGGCAACCTCGCCGACATCGCCATCGTATGGGCGATGACCGATGAAGGCATCAATGGCTTCATTATGGAGAAGGGCATGCCCGGTTTCACGGCGCAGGTCGTGCATCGCAAGATGTCGCTGCGCGCATCGGTTACGTCGGCATTGTTTTTCGACAATGTGCGCGTGCCGGAAGCGAACCGCCTGCCGAACGTGAAGGGCCTGAAGGGTCCGCTCGGCTGCCTGACGCAGGCGCGTTACGGCATCACCTGGGGCCCGATCGGTGCCGCCATTGACTGCCTGCATGAAGCCAACGAATACGCCAAGACGCGCATCCTGTTCGGCCGTCCGATCGCTGCCACCCAGGCGGTGCAACTGAAGCTTGCCGAGATGGCGCGGCGCATCACCCTGGCGCAGCTGCTGTCGTTGCAACTCGGACGCCTGAAGGACGCCGGCAAGATGCAGCCGACCCAGGTGTCGCTGGCCAAGTGGAACAACGTGCGCATGGCCATCGACATCGCCCGCGAAGCGCGCGACATCCTCGGCGGTGCCGGCATCACCACCGAATACAGCCCGATCCGTCACGCGCTGAATCTTGAATCGGTGATCACCTACGAAGGCACCGAAACCGTGCACCAACTCGTGGTCGGACGCGAACTCACCGGCATCAACGCGTTCTGATTTGGCCTGTTGATCAACAACAGATGGCGAGCCGTCACTTCGGCGGCTTGCCGGTCTTGCTCAACTCGTGAAAGGTCGCGCCAGTGAAGCGCAGCGTGGCCGTGGCAAGAAATACTTCGCGCAGGAAGCAGGCGAGGGCGGCAATCAGGGCCGCCATCGCAGCGATGAACAGCAGCGCCACCGCGACCGAAGCGTCGAAGCCGAAGAATGCGCCCAGGAACAGGCTCGCGATCACCGCGGCGATCAGCAGCGCGGTGGTCGTGCACAACGCGATCGACCAACTCACGACCCGACCACGACGCGCAACCACCACAAGTTCAATGCGGGCGGCATCCGCACGTTCGGGATCATTGTGGGTGACACGTTCCAACGAACGTGCGCGATCGACGATACGCGCCAGACGATTGGTGATGACCGCCAGCATCGCGCCAACGCCTGACAGCAGGAACACCGGCGCGACCGCGAGCTGAATGGCATGGGCGATGCCGGAAATGCCCAAATTTGGAATCATGGGTTTGGAGCCGTGGCGCTGCGCATCGCAAAAGGAGCGCCAAGCCTAGCGTGAGCGTCGTGAACGACGCGCCCCAGACCGCTGCCAGCATCGCGAGTTCAAACGGCCGACGCGCCGGAACTACTACATTCTAGAATCGCTGTCTAAAATCAGCGCCAACGACCTGAGACATCGCGATGCTCGAACGCTTCTTCGGATTCAAGGCTCATGGCACCACGCTGCGCACCGAAGTTGCCAAATTCGCGTGGCTGGGATGAGCGACGCCCGGACAGCGTCGATCGAGGTGCTGATCATCGGTGCCGGATTCGGCGGACTGGCGATGGCACAGCAACTTGATGCCGCTGGCATCCGTGACTATCTGATTGTCGAAAAAGCCGATGACGTCGGCGGTACCTGGCGCGACAACAGCTATCCCGGCGCGGCTTGTGATGTGCCCTCACATCTGTATTCGCTGTCGTTCGCGCCGAATCCGTGGTGGTCGCGCTTGTTTCCGCGTCAGGGCGAGATCCGCGCGTATCTCGAAGTGGTGGCGCATCGCTGGCAGGCACGCATCCGACTTGGTTGGACGCTGCGTAGCTTGATCTGGCAAGCCGAGTCGGGGCGTTGGCGCGTTGAAAATACTGCCGGCGAATGTATCGACGCGCGCTTCGTCGTCGCGGCGATGGGCGGCCTGCACGTACCGAACTGGCCGGATATTCCCGGGCGCGAAAGTTTCGCCGGCCCACATTGCCACACGGCGCGCTGGGATCACGACATGAACATCGCCGGGCAACGTATCGGCGTCATTGGTACCGGTACCAGCGCGATCCAGGTGATTCCGGAGCTCGCACGCTCAGCCGTCAAACTGCACGTATTCCAGCGCACGCCAGTGTGGGTGCTGCCGCGTCCGGATGTGGCGATCCCGCGCCTGTTGCAGCGCCTGTTCGCGTGGCTGCCGCCGGTGCGACTGGCATTACGGGCCGCGATCTATCTGCAACTCGAAGTGCTGTCGCTTGCGTTGTTGAAGCCACGCACTGCGTTCTGGGCGAAGGCGATCGCACGTTGGCATTTGCGCCGGCAAGTGCGCGATAAACGGACGCGAGACGTGCTGACCCCGGACTATCCGATCGGCTGCAAGCGGATTGCGCTATCAAGCGACTTTTACCCGGCGTTGATGCAGAACAATGTGCAGCTCGAAACCAGTGGCATTGCCGCGATCGAACCGAACGGCCTGCGCATGGACGACGGTCGCCTGATCGAACTCGATACGCTCGTGTACGCGACCGGATTTCGTCCGATGGATGTGCTTGCGGACATCCGCGTGATTGGTGAGCACGGACAGTCGTTGCGCGACCGCTGGGCTGATCGTCCAGTGACCGCCAATGGCATTGCCGTTCGCGATTTCCCGAATCTGTTCTTCGTACTCGGGCCGAATACCGCGCTTGGGCACAATTCGGTGCTGTACATGATCGAGTCGCAGGCGCGGCATATCGGCCGCATGTTGCGTTCGATGCGCACGGCAGGACAGACGCGCATCGAAGCGGGCGAGGGTGCCGAGCAGCGCTTCATGCAGCACATCGATGCCGCGTTTCCAAACACGGCATGGGCCGGTGGCTGCAAGAGTTGGTACCTCGACGCGCGTGGTCGCAACATCGCCTTGTGGGTGGGACCATCGCTCGCCTATCGCTGGCGCCTGAGGCGTGCCGTGCACCGCGACTATCAACGCGACTGATGCATCGCGCGCGTCAATCTTTCGCCAGAATTGCCATTTCCCCGGGAGCAAAGCCAATGGCCGAAATCGAGTTGCACCTGCAACGCATTGAGCAGTTGTTTGAGAGTCTCGACCCGGCGCCTTTCCACGCCAAGGCCCTTGATCGTGATGCCGAGGCCTACCTGTTGGAGAGTGCGGGTGAACACCCGGCACGCCAACTGCTCAAGATCACGATTCATGCGCCGAAGGACCTTGAGGACCACATTGACGATATCGCCGCCGCGATTCACGCGCATTTCGCGCTGGCATTGAAGCAAGCCGAACGCCGTCACCGGCACCGCCGTCGCATTGGTCGCATCGCGCTGTTCGCAGGCGCAGTGACCTTGGCGCTGGTCCTGCTGCTGCGAACCTGGGTTGAAAACCTCGGCGGTCAGTTCGGGGAAGTGCTGGCGGAAGGTTTGTTGATCCTGGCCTGGGTCGCACTATGGCGACCCATTGAAACCATCGGTTTCGATTCCTGGGAGAGCCGCGAGCAGCGCCGACTGCTGTCCGCGCTGTCGCGCGTGCCGGTCGGCTTTGCAGCGACCCGCCTGCCCGACCGGTAAAGTGCGCATATGTATATTATGTCTACTTTCAGAGTTACGTCTTGGCCATTCGCAGATGTTCCCGCCACCTATTGATTCTTAGGAAATTCAGGAACCCAAAATTCTCGACGGAATCTGCGGTCTTGGTCAGCGCACTAAAGAGTGGCTAACCGCCGCACTGTTGATAGCGCTCCGAAGCAAATTCGTCTCTTCACCAGAAGAGAACGCGACAGCGTTTTCGCGTTACGAACTCGGCAAGGCCGAGCCGCTACCGGCCGTCACCAACTTGTTCCGACTCCTGGATCGTCACCCCGAGTTGCTCCAGGAATTGGAGACCTGAGAACGGCGATCCGGAAGTCATCAAACCATCCGGCGGTTTTTCGGAGCGGAGGCCGCCAACAACCATCGCCATTGCGAATGATCAAGGCACCTCTGATTCTGGAAAATTTGGCGTAGCCTCGCGAGCTCAAAAAGAGACTCTGCCAATGCCACTCAAATCCCGCGTTCTGCCATGAACCCCATTGTCACCCTCAGCCAAAAACAGCTGCTCGACTTCCTGCTCAACGTCGCGCCCGTTCGGCCCGTATTCGTGTGGGGTGCACCAGGCATCGGCAAGAGCGCGTTGGTGCAGAACTTCGCCGATTCAGTCGGCCTTCCCTGCGTGTCCTTGCTGGGCAGCCAGCTCGCGCCTGAAGACCTGATCGGCGTGCCGCAGATTATCGATGGCGTGAGCCGCTTCTGTCCGCCAGCGCAGATTGCGCGCAAGACACCTTACTGCCTGTTTCTCGACGAGCTCAACGCCTGCTCGCAGGAGGTACAGAAGGCGTTCTATAGCCTGATCCACGAAAGGCGGATCGGCGAGTACAGCCTGCCCGCCGGCTCGATCGTCATCGGCGCCGGCAATCGCGCCCAAGACGCCGCGATCGTCCGGCCAATGTCCTCGGCCCTGCTCAACCGGATGGTGCACGTTCACCTGCGCGCAGCCTACGCCGACTGGGAAGAATGGGCGCATGGCGCCGGTCTGAACACACTGGTCCTCGACTATCTGCGCGCCCGGCCGGATCACCTCTGGAACCAACCGCCCAAGCATGAGGAGCCGTTTTCCACGCCGCGCTCCTGGCACATGCTCAGCGATGCGTTGTCCAGCTATGGCGAATCAGTGACGATCGCTGTTGTCGAGACGCTGGCTTACGCCACGCTGTCACCGGCGCACGCGCAGTCCTTCAAGAGCTTCTACAAGCAGCGCAGTTCGCACTATCGGCTGGAGGCCATCCTGTCCGGCAACGTGCAGTGGCCGCATGCGCCGGAGGATCGCGACCTGCTGTATTTCCTGGCACAGGGTCTGCGCGGTCGGTTGTTGACCGAACTGCCGCAACTCAAGGAAGAGATCAACAGCGAGGCCCGCGATCTGGCCCACAACGCCAAAGCGCGATTGAAGTCGCTGGCAGCCATCAGCTTGGAGATCGCGCAAGTGATGGTCGCCCGCGAAGAAGGCGTCGCGCTGCCCGATTGGTTCATGGTCGAGGTGGTGCGCGACTTACCGCGACTGATCGAACGCAAGGTCTAGGCGCGTGAGCCAAAAACCGAAGGATCCCGCCCGAGAAGCGGTCGAAGCCGGATTCAAGGCTCTGCAGCAGCACCCACTTCTCGGCATGCTCGCCGCAGAACTCAGCCTGCGTCGCCCCAAGGAGATGAATCCGGTGCCTGCCGACGGCTGGGCGCTGGTCTCGGCAGAGGGCGTGATCTTCACGCATCCGCGCCGACGCGCGGAGCCGGCGGAGTGGTTGTATGTGTTTGCGCACGCTGCGTTGCACCTTGCCTTCGATCACTTTCGTCGCTCCGCGCGATCGCGACTATGGAATGCCGCTTGCGATTGTGTGGTGACCCGGTTCTTGCTTGATTTGAAGTTGGGCACCCCGATCAGCCACCCACCGCAAGACGAACTGCACGCATGGGACGAGGATCGCTGGTTTCGCGTCTTCGACGAGGAGGGCATCCCGGCTTGGGCGTTGGAGCTTTCGATCGCCGGGATCCACCATGACGACATGCTCAGTCGCGACAGTGAGGCACCGCATCGATGGAGTCGACGGCCTGAGTGGTCAAAGTTGTTCAGTGCAGGCCTGTTCGCGGCTGTTGATCATGCGCTGCAGCGCGCCTCGGGCGTCGCGAGCACCGAAGTATCGGCGAAGAAGACCGCGGCCCAACGTGCGCGTGCCTGGTTCATCGATCACTATCCCCTGCTCGGCGCACTCGCCGCCGGATTCGAGCTGGTTGAAGACACCGCACAGTGCCATCGGCTGGAGATTGCCATCGCAACGATCAGCGACAGCGAACGCCGCATTTATCTCAACCCCGGCGCCGGATTGAACGAACTCGAGACACGATTCGTCATTGCCCATGAGTTGCTGCACGCCGGGCTGCGACACAGCGCACGCTGTGGTGGACGCGATTTCTTTCTGTGGAACGCGGCCTGCGACTTCGTGATCAATGGGTGGTTGATCGAGATGGCCGTCGGGGTGGCGCCCGCTCGTGGGCTGCTGCACGACCCGGCACTCAAGGGCCAATCTGCCGAGACGATCTACGATGTGATCAGTCGGGATCTGCGCAGCCGCCGCAAGCTGGCGACGCTGCGTGGCGAGGGTGCGTCGGACATGCTGGATGCGCCAGGCCATGTCGCAAACAGCCATGCCACGGATCTCGACAGCTTCTGCCGTCGTGCCCTGCTCACCGGGCTTGAACTCCATGTCGGTGGACAACGCGGACTGCTTCCGGCTGGACTGGTCGAAGAGATTCGGGCGCTGGCTCAGCCGCCGATACTGTGGGACGTCGCACTGGCCCAGTGGTTCGACGCCTGGTTCGCCCCGCTCGAACGCAGCCGAAGTTACGCACGCCTCTCGCGCCGCCAGAGCGCCACGCCCGACATTCCGCGGCCCCGCTACGCGCTCGACGAAGCGCTGCTCGCCGGCCGCACGTTCGGTGTCGTACTCGACAGCTCAGGCTCGATGGAACGCGCTGATCTCGCCCGCGGGCTGGGAGCGATCGCCGCCTACGCACTCAGCCGCGAGGTGCCGATGGTGCGCCTCGTCTGCTGCGATGCGGCCGCGCACGACGAAGGTTATCTACCGGTCGAAGCCATCGCTGGCGTGATCAAGATTCGTGGTCGCGGCGGCACCGTGCTGCAGCCGGGCATCGATCTGCTGCAAGGCACGCCGGATTTCCCGAAATCCGCGCCGATACTGATCATCACCGATGGCTATTGCGAACCTCGGCTCACGATTGCGCGAGAGCATGCGTTCTTGCTGACGCGTGTGGGGCGACTGCCATTTCTGCCGCACGGACCGGTATTCCGTACGGGTTGATTGCGGCTGATTCGGAGGCGATTGATTCCCCGCCCTTGCCGCGCAATCCGCGCGGTTGGCAGATTGAAAATCTGCGACCCGCGGCGCAGCCGGCCGCGCTTCCATGTGCGCTGTGAGCCGCGTCCTACGGCGACACACCTTCCGTGACGAGCGGGTCCTTGCCATACATCCAGATCTCACTACAATTCTCCCAAAATGGGAGCGCCGAAGTGCACGTGATCGCCAGAGGCACGCTACGTCGGTTCTGGGAGAGAAGTCCGGCGCATTCGGATGCACAGCGCCCTCTGGTCGAGTGGTACAGACACATGGAGAAGGCGTCCTACCGCACGCCGCACGAGCTGAAAGCGGAACTGCGAACGGCCAGCGTTCTCAAGAACGGGCGCGCGGTGTTTAACATCGCGGGAAACAAATACCGTCTGGTTCTGGCGATCGATTACCCGCGACAACTGGCGAAGATCCGCTTCGTTGGCACGCACGCGCAATACGACCTGATCGACGCGGAGAGCATCTGATGAACCTCAAACCTATTCGCAACAAGACCGCCTACAAGCAGGCGATGGCCCGCGTCGACGAACTGTGGGGGGCACGCGTCGGCAGCGCAGAAGGCGACGAACTGGAAGTGTTGGCGCTGCTGATCGAGCGCTACGAAGCGCAGCACGAACCGCTGCCGCCGTCCAATCCTGTCGAAGCGATCAAGTTCCGCATGGATCAGCAAGGGCTTACGCCGCGCGATCTGGTGCCCTACATCGGCCCCAGCGGTCGCGTCTCGGAAGTGCTCGCTGGCAAACGGCGCCTGAGCCTGGCGATGGTCAAACGGCTACACGATGGCTTGCACATTTCCTACGAGAGCTTGCTGGCGGACGCGGGCTGACGCGCCTGCGCAGTAACGATTATCGGCCCATGGTCGCTTCTTGCCGTTTGCGGGTAGCCGCCTTCGGGCACGCGCATTCTAGAATTCAAGCGGGTGCGGGACTGCCCGCGGAACTCTCCCCGAAGACTCGTTCTGCCGCTATTGAACGCCTGGCACTCGCTGCAATTCGACGTGACGCTGTGATCCCGCCATCCAAGACAGCTTGCGCTAGAAGAGGAGTCCATATACCAACCTACGGCCCTTGCGAGGATGTAATTCGCGGCCAGTAAAATCGACTAGCTCGATATCATCTGCCTGCGAAATGGGGACTAGTTGAACGGTTGCGCGCCCTGGTTGATTGCCCATCACCCTCGCCATCACCGCGCTAAGGTTTTGTTTCGATTGAATTATTCTGGTGTGACGAGGGGGCTGTGTACGGCTCGGCGTTCAATATCAGCAAAATCAACACTCCAAGACTCGCCGCAGATCGCGCGGCTGCTTACTCGTCTTCGCCAAAATCTTCGTCATCCTCACTTTCGTCATCTGCGTCTTCTGGGTCTTCTACGTCAGACGAATCTTCGGCCTCGCTGGAATCGCTGTCATCACCCGTGGCTTCAGGCTCGGCCTCGTCTTCTGGCTTCGCTTCGTCTTCCCTTCCAAACGCGCCGGTATCTAGTTCTTCAGGGGTCAGAGGGCTGCCATTACCAAGCCTCGCGCCCTGCTGCGCATATGCGGCGTTCACGCAGAGCAATGCCGCAGCAGCGATGAGTACGATCCATTTGAGTCGGGAATTCATGGCAGTCCTTGAATGAGTTGTCGAAAAATGGGCTGAGGCAATTGAGCGAGGTATAGGAAATTCAAACGCCCTTTTCTAGCAGTCTGTCGGGTAGGTAGCGGCCGCGCAATCGCCGGCTTGGGCAAGGATCGGACCTGCGCGAGCGCACTACGGCATCACGTGGGCGCGCAGCCTCGCCATCCGTGGCCATTTCTCACTGAATCCCGGCATCGGGCCAAGCGCGCCCCTGCGGGATCGTCGCCGCATCTGATGGCTGTTGGTTTTCGCTGTTGGTGGCGTGGCCGATTTTGCGACTACGCGGCCATGGCCACGACCCGTACCGCACCGCCGCAGTGGACGCCGGTGCTTACGTCGATGCCGAACACGCGCTTGACCGCTTTCTCGTTTTGGCGATGTATTTGAGTGACTCTTGTGGGTCGATAACGCCTCGCTGCAATCGGCCAGGACGAGCCATTGACATGAAACGGGTTGGATCTCCCCCAAGAGCGGGCACGGCTGCACATCGCCCAGCTCACTCTCCCGATGCTACAAAGCTAGACCTGACGCCCTTCTTCACAAGCGCCGGTTCGGACTCGCGGGCGGAACGCTCAGGAACTCTGACTGAGTCCCTGACAACCTAGTCATCCCAAGCGCGGGTGTCCCGGGCGCCGCACTCGGCGAATGAGGACGGCCAACCCTACAATCGCGGCCATGATGATCGAAAACGCGGCCCTGATTCTGATCGGTTTTTCGCTGTGCGCGTCCACACTGTTGGCGGTAACACGCCTCTCTGTCTATCGTCATTTCGCGCAGGATGGACTCTCGTACGCGTCAGGGTTCGTGTTGCTGCTCGGCCTTGTCTGTATTCAATGGCAGCACGCGAACTACCTGCTGCACGGCGGTGATCTTTATCGCTCGAAACTTTACGCCGTGCTGCTGTTTGTCGTGGCGCCGGCATTCCTGCTGTTCTTCGCGGGTGCGTTGCGGCCCGGTGCGTCGTTCGGGCCGTTGCGAATGCTGTACTACGCGCCGGTAGTCGCCGCGATCTGGATTCCCAACAGCATCGCGATTCCGCTGGCGTTCGTGCTCGGCACTCTTTATGCGCTGCGACTGGTGGTGATGGTTCAGCATCTGCGCGCGCAGCGCCGCCACTTCCGGTTGGAGCGCTTCGTCTTCGCTGGGTTTGCCGTCATCTCGCTGACGATTCTGGCGCTTGGCCTGGTCGCGCCGCTCTACAGTGCGCATGCTTTTTTCACGGCATACGCGAGCATGATCGGCCTGTCTTTCCTGTTGGTGATCTACACGCTGCTGCGCTTCCCCGATCTGGTCGAAAAGACCGCGGAGATCGTCGTCAACGCGAGCGCGGTCTCCACCCTCACCCGTATCGACCGGGATCGTGTGCTGGATCGACTCACGCAGGTGATGGAAGTTGAAAAGGCCTACAGCGACGAGACTTTGAATCTGGCCCGGCTGGCCGAATCGGTCGACCTGGCGCCACATCAGCTGTCCGAGCTGATCAACACCCATTTCGGCATCAGCTTCCCGCGCTATCTGCGCGGCCATCGCATCGAGGCAGCCAAACGGATGCTGTTGGACGAGCCAAACGCCTCAGTGCTGTCGGTGGGCTTGGCAGTCGGTTTCACCTCGCAATCGAACTTTTATGCGGCGTTTCGCGACAATACGGGGCAGGTGCCGGGCCAGTTCCGCAAGCTCGGAGGGAACGGAGCAACACCCCACGACTGACGCCAAGTATTTGATTTTGGTATTTTTCTATTCCTGTTTTGGGAAACAGGAGGCGGCGGCAACGCTGTTCGAGCACGCTGGGGCGGTCTGACATCGAGCCAATCCCATGCATCAGCCCATCACCGTCTTCTATGACGGCCAATGCCCGATCTGCAGCCGCGAGGTTGCCCTGTACCGACGCCTGGCCGGGCCCGATCAGATCGCCTGGCGGAACCTGACCGGGTCGCAGGACGTGCTGAGCGATCAGCCGTTCACGGCGACTGAGGCCTTGGAGCTGCTGCATGTCCGGGACACCGACGGAGCGATTCGCGTTGGCCTGGATGCCCACCTGTTGATGTGGCAGCGCCTACCGTTGCTGAATATCCTCACCGCGGTGCTGCGTCGCAGCGACATGCTGCGACGCTGGTTCGAGGCCGGCTACCTGTTCTTCACCCGCTACCGTCCTGGACGCCTGCGCCGCGCCGCTCGCAGGGGAGAACAGCATGCGTGAGCGTGCACCCGCCGGTGTGATCTGGCGTGACCTCACTCACCTCAGCGCCGGCGAGAAGCTGGGTGAGCTTCTTCTTCCCCTGCCCTGGCTGCTGTTGGCGCTTGCCGCGGGGCACGCCGGCATCTACCTGGTGACGGTGCTGGCGACCTGGTTCGTCTTCATGACTGGCCTGCGCATCACCCACAACGCCTTCCACCGCTCGCTCGGGCTGTCAGCGCGCGCCAATGACTGGGTGATGTTCACTATCAGCGTGCTGCTGGGCGGTGCCATGCATGCGATCGAACACACGCACCTGCACCACCATCGTCACTGCCTTGCTGACGACGACGTCGAAGGGCGCATCTCGCGCCTTCGATTCTGGCCCGCGTTGCTCAGCAGTCCGATGTATCCCGTGCATATCCATGTCACAGCCATGCGCAAAGGCAGCGCGCGGCAACGCCGCTGGATCATCCGCGAGCTGGCCGGCGCCGCAGCGCTGCATGCGTGCATCTGGTTGCTCTGGGATATCGAAACGCTGCGCTGGATGTCGCTGGCGCTGATCTTCGCCAACGCGTCCGTGCCAATGGTCGGCATCTGGTTGGTGCATCAGGGCTGCGCCGATCATGGATTCATCGCCCGCAGCAGCCGCGTGCGCTGGCTCAATCAACTGTCGGCCGGAATGCTCTTTCATCTCGAGCATCATCTCTACCCTGGCGTACCTACGCGGCATCTGCACGTGCTGGCCAAGCGCTTCGATGCCGCGCGGACGGTGTCGCTGGGGGCGGTCTATGGGGGCAACGTGTAACGGTGTGGATGGCAGCAGTTGTAGGAAAAAGCACGAGGAATTGACGGCAGGGGCGAGCAGCCGCGAAGGTCATCGGTCGAGACCAGGTCGAGGTGACCGTCGGGCCACGACTGAGCTTGGCACTGGGTTGATCGATACCATTTCCGGCCGTGCTTTGGCGTTTGACACGCCGTTGACGAAGCGCTCGGGGTGGCGGCGGTACCCGTCGTCCAGCGCGGCCTGCTTGATGGCGGTGATCGCCGCCGCGCGTCCGTAGAAGACGCCAGCGGAGTGCTCCTATTGCTACTCGCAGCCATCTTAAGCTCGCGCGCCAAAGAGCATGCGCGAACGACCGCTCTGCGCTGGCCCAACGTGACTTTAAGTGACCGCTGTGGGTCGATAACGCCTCGCTGCAATCGGCCAGGACCAGTCGTTCGCGCGTCGAGCTCAAGCATGCTTTGGCGGGGCCTCTGCGAATAGGATGCGTTTGCCAAAGCTGGCATTCGCGCCTGTCGTACTTACTCATAAACGGTGCTCCGAAAATGAACTTAGCCCGAAGTGCTTGCAGCCGCGCCTGACCGCGGCCACCGGCTGTTCGTCGTGTATAAACTCTCTGACACTGGCGCCCGCTGGTGCCCGATCCATTACAGAGCGCTGCCGCCTGATGAGCAATCAGACTTGTTGCAAACACGCGGGCTTGGCCCGGCTGCCCTGCTTGTTTATGTCGGGTTGGCTGCTCGCCTGCAGCGCGTTCGGTGCGCAAGCGGGGGCCACCTCACTCTCGCCGGTCGAACAGCGCATTGCAGCCGATGTGCGGGCACGCTCCGGCGCAGCCATCCGAATGCTGGAAGAAAGCGTCAACATCAATAGCGGAACGATGAACCATGCCGGCGTCCGCGAGGTGGGCGAGCGGTACCGCGTCGAACTCGAGCGACTCGGCTTCAAGACCCACTGGATCGAGATGCCGCGGGAAATGCGGAGGGCTGGCCACCTTGTCGCCACGCGCGAAGGCAAGCAAGGCAAGCGCCTGCTGCTGCTCGGCCACCTCGATACCGTGTTCGAGGCCGACAGCCCGGTCAAGAAGTGGGAACGCAAGGGGGACCGCGTCAGCGGACAGGGCGTCAACGATATGAAGGGCGGGAACGTCATCATCCTCGAAGCCCTGCGCGCCTTGCACAAGGCCGGCGCGCTGGAGAACACCAGCATCACCGTCATGTTCACCGGCGACGAGGAAGACACGGGCAAGCCGGTCGCCGTATCGCGCGCGGAAATGATCCAGCTGGCCAAGCGCAGCGACATGGTGCTCGCATGGGAAGGCACTGTGCTGGACAAGGACGGAAAGGCGACCGCCACGGTGGGGCGGCGCGCCTACTCCATGTTCCGGCTTGACGTCGAAGGCAAGCAGGGACACTCGCAGCGTGTGTTCAGCGCAGCCGCTGGGTATGGGGCCATCTACGAAGCGGCGCGAATCCTGGATGGCTTTCGCGTGCAGATTGTCGAGCCCGACCTCACCTATAACCCGGGAATCATCCTTGGCGGCACTCAGGTCGACTACGACGAAGCATTGGCGCGCGGTACCGCCATAGGCAAGACCAACGTCATTGCCAATACGGTCACCGTGAAGGGGGACCTTCGCTACCTCGACTACGCCCAGCGCGACCGCGCGCACAAGACGATGCGCGCGATCGTGTCCCAGAACCTGCCCGGAACCAGCGCCCGCATCGACTTCATAGAATCGATGCCGCCGATGGCGGTCACGCCCGGCAATCTGAAGATCCTGGAGCTGTATTCGCAGGCCAGCGAAGACGCCGGCCTTGGTTCCATCCAAGCGTTGCCGGCCGGACAGCGTGGCGCGGGCGACATCCAGTTCGTCGCGCCGTTCCGCGACACGCTCGATGGCCTTGGTGCCACGGGCGAGGGCGCTCATTCACCCGAAGAGGATCTGGAGCTCGCGTCCATCGAGCGCGGCGCCGTCAGGACCGCCATCATGCTGTACCGCCTGACGCGTTAGCGGCAACATCACCGGCGGAACCGCTGGACCTCTTGCTGCGGAACTGGAGTGTCCGCTTCGGGTCGATAGCGACTCGCTGCAATCGGCCAATAACGGTCAGTCATGGCGCTCGACGAATTGGATCCATAAAGCAGACATTCGATGCGCCTGAGGCTGGTGACTATCGCGCCCGGAGCTAAGGCGCTTGATGCAGCGGCACAGGCGTTCCAACTTCTCGCTTTCATGCGCCTCGGCGGCAACGCCGGCATGCAGCGAGAATCCGCCGACCTGGCCGGCATCGCCTTCCAGCAGACCGGCGTCGCCGGGCAGCGTTTGCAGGGTGACGACTTTGCGCCCGGCCTGCGCGCCGGTGGCGATGCGGTAGGTGATCGAACTCATCCGCAGCGCGTCCATGCTGTCGGTCAGGAAGACGGACTCCTCCTCGCCTTCGAGCCAGCCTTTGCGCGCCAGATGCCGGCACACGCGATGCGCGATCGTGTCAGCCAGGTGCGTCAACTGCGCGGTAGTCGGGGCGCGGGTGCGTTGCCATCCGCGCTGCGGGCTCGAACCTGGGCCGACAACGGCGGAACCGCAGCGCCGAACACCACATAGCTTTCGCCCGCCTGGCTAACGCCGCCGGGGTCCGCGAAGTAGGCGCCGACGATCAGATCGGCCAGGCCATCGCCATTGACATCGCCAGCGCCAGCGCCAGCGCCGGAAACACTGAAACCCGAAATGTCACCGGCATCGATGCCGTCGATCCGAAAGCCGCCGGCGCCGAGCGCGCCAAGATCGACGTTTTGCGCCTGCGCGCTGGATGCAAGCGCCGCGAACGGCTGCGCGGCCGCCAGCGCAAGCGCCAAGGGACGGCGACCTGATGCCGGAACGCATCCTGCGCCCGGAAGTTGGTGGGCACCGCGTGGGGGACAACGTGGATCGCTACTCCTTGGTTGGCGAGGACTTTCACCCCTGACACTCCGCCGGTTTCGCCGGCGCACCTCACTCCAGACCGTCACGAAACAGCCCGCGGATATCCGGGCCATCGGTGGCGATGTTGTTCTGCAGGTTCGGGTCGTCAAACGATGCCGGCAGCGTCACCGAGACCAGGTTGCTGACCGGCGTCTCCGGCAGCGCGGCCACCGTCGCCGTCAGCAGGATGGTCACACTCGACCCGAGCGGCAGGTCCACTCGCTCATCGAGCAGTTCGCCGATGCCGCTCGCCGCGCACACCGCACCGCCCTGCCCACTGCAGGTCCACGACGGAGCGCTGAAGTCGGGATCGAGAGCATCCTGCACGCGCACGCGGGCGACACCTGCAGAGCCCGGATTACTGACCGTGATCACATAGGTCGTAGAAGCGCCACCGGTGACGAAGCGCGTCCCGTTGCTCATCGTGACGGACACATCGGCACTGCTGACGGCGGCCGGAATCACGCTCGATGGCGCGCTGTCGGGGCCGCTGCCGACCGCATTGCGGGCGACGACGACACAGCCGTAAAGCGTGCCGTTGGCGAGTCCGGTGACCGTCAGAGGCGAAGCGCTGCCGGTGACCGAGGCACCGCCTGGCAGGCAGGTCGCGGTGTAATCCTCGACCGTCGCGCCGCCATCGGATGCCGGCGGCGCAAAGCGCAGCGTGGCCGTGCCGTTGCCGGCGGTGGCTTCGAACATGCCCGGCGCATTTGGCAACGTTGCCGGCGTGACGCTGGCCGACGGCGCCGAGGCCACGCTGTTGCCGACGGCGTTGGTCGCAATGACCGTGCAAGTCACGGCGGTGCCGTTGGTCAGGCCAGTGACGATGATCGGCGACGCGCTGCCGGACTGCGACTGCGCCCCGCAACTCGCGGTGTAGCCGCTGATCGCGCTGCCGCCATCGATGGCCGGCGCCACGAACGCCACGCTGACCTCGGCGTTGCCGCGGGTGGCGACCACTGCGATCGGCACGCCCGGAAGGCCCGCCGCAATCACGATCGCAAAAGCCTGCGCCGCCGGGCTGCCAACGCCGTTGCTGGCGCTGAGGCTACCGTTGAAGCTCCCGACGCTGCTCGGCGTGCCGCTGATGACGCCGCTCGTGGCATCCAGGCTGAGGCCGGTCGGCAAGCCGCCACTCGTCAATGCGAAGGTCGGCGCCGGCGAACCGCTGGCTGTCAGCACTTGTTGATACGGCGTGCCGAAGGTCCCGCCGGGCAATGCGGCACTCGTGAAGGCCGCCGCCACGCCCGGGGTGACCGGGGCCGATGGTGCTGAGGCGACACCGGCGCCAACTGCGTTGACCGCGCCGACCCTGCAGGTCACCGGCACGCCATTGGTCTGGCTGTTGACGGAGATCGGCGAGTTCGGGCTGCTGGCCGCGAAGCCGCCACAGAAGGCGTTGTACCAGGTGATCGGGGTGCCGCCGTTGTTCTGCGGCGGATCAAAGCTCACGGTGACCGAGCCATCTCCCGCGCTGATACCGGTGATGGTCGGAGCGTCTGGCACCGTCGCCGCAATCGTGATCGATATTGCTTGCGTCACTGGTGTGGCGACACCATTGCTGGCACGTACCACCGCGTTGACGGCGGCGCCGACTGCGGTTGGTGTGCCACTGATCACCGCTCCGTTCAGCGTCAGGCCCGGCGGCAATTGCCCGGAAGCCAGCGCAAGACTCGACGCCGGAGCACCCGACACGGTCAGCGTGTGGCTGTAGGGGACGCCATACAGGCCATTCGGCGCTGCACTGCTGGTGAACTCCGGCGCCCAGCCGCCCATCGATACAAACCGGCCCATAGCGGCCGGCACGCCGCCGTTGACATCGATAGTGCCCACCACCGTGTTTGTGACCGTGCTGATGCGGCTGATGTTGCCGCTGCCGCTGCCGCTATTGACCACATGGACCTCGCTGCCGTCCGCAGACACATCGATGCCTTCCGGACCCACGCCCACGGGCACTGTGGCGACCACCGTGCGCGTGTCGGCATCGATCACCGACACGCTGTAGTCGGCGAAGTTGCTCACGTAGACGCGACGGCTGTCGCGGCCGACGATGACGCCATAGGCGTCATTGCCGACGGCGACGGTGCCGACGACAGCGCCGCTGGCCACCTCGATGACGGTGAGGTCATTGCTGCTGTACCCCGTCAAATACGCATTGCGTCCGTCGGGACTGATCGCGACTTGCCGCGGTTGCAGACCCAAGGTCAAGGTGTCGATCACCTGGTTGCTGGCGGTGTCGATCACACTGACGGCGCTACCGCCGGGACAGGCCACGAACAGCCGCGAGCCATCCGGCGTGATGGCGATGCCCTGTGGCTCTTCGGACACTGGAATCAGCGCGACGACCTGGTTGGTTGCGGCGTCGATCACCGATACGTCGTTACTGCCGGCATTTGTGACGTAGATCCGCGTGCTGTCCGGCGAGACCACTGCATTCCGGGGCGAGTTGCCCACCGGGATCGTGGCGACGTGCGCGCGCGCCAGGGTGTCGACAACGCTGACGCCGGCGTATGCGACGAGGTAGACCCGCGCGCCATCCGGGCTGACGGCCACGCCGTGGTTCCCAGAGGGAAGCCCGATCACCTGCACCACCACACCCGTATCCAGGTTCACCACGGCCACCAACGGCGGGCTCAGCATCGGGATGTAGGCAAAGGAACCCGGAAGTCCCGGCGTCGCACTGTTCGACAGCGCCGAGGCCGGCCCGTTGCCGACGGCATTGGTGGCGGTGACCGTGCATGTCATTGGCACGCCGTTGATCAGGCCGATCACCGAAATCGGCGAGGTCGGGCCGCTCGCCGTGCGCGGCCCGCAAGTGGCGGCGTAGCCGGTGATTGGGCTGCCGCCGTCGCTCGCCGGGGGCGTGAAAACGACGCTGACCTGGCCGTTGCCGGCGACCGCAGTGCCGATCCCCGGCGCGCCCGGCGTCAAGCCTGGCGTCACACTGCTGGACGGCACCGACGCGCCGCTGTTGCCGCGCGCATTGGTGGCAACCACGGTGCAGGTCACGGCGATGCCGTTGGTCAGGCCGCTGACCACGATCGGCGCTGCGGTACCCGTGTTGCTGCGCGTGCCACAGGTGGCGGTGTAGCCGGTGATGGCGCTGCCGCCGTTGTCCAGCGGTGGCGTGAACTGCACGCTGGCCACGGCATTACCGGCAGAGACAAGCACCGCGGTCGGCGCATTCGGCACGGTGCTCGGGGTGACGCTGCTCGATGCTGCCGATGGCGCGCTGTTGCCCATCGTGTTGGTCGCGATCACTGTGCAGGTGACCGGCGTGCCATTGACCAGGCCACTGACCAGAATCGGCGAGCTGCTGCCGCTGTTGCTCTGCGCGCCACAACTGGCGGTATAGCCAGTGATCGGACTGCCACCGTCGCTGGCCGGCGCGTTGAAGGCCACGCTGACGTTGGCATTGCCCGCGGTCGCCGAGGTGATCGTCGGCGCCCCCGGCACGGCCAGAGGTACCACGCTGTTGGACGGTGCCGAGGCGATGCCGCTGACCGAGGCATTGTCCGCGGTAACCGTGCAGGTCACCGCAGTGCCGATTGGCAATCCGGTGACCACGACGGGTGAGGCGGAGCCCGCGGCGCGGCGCGCGCCACAGATCGCGGTGTAGCTGGTCGCCGCCGGGCCACCGTTGGCCACCGCGCTGAAGGCCACCGACACCGCGCCCGAACCGATGGCGGCACCGACGCTGGCCACCACTGCGGTCGGCGTGCTGAGCTGCACTTCATAGGCGCCGATATCGCTGCCGTTGCCGCCGCTGGCATTGGCGATGTGGGTGAAATCGACCGGCCGCAGCAGACCGCGCGCATCGCCGCCCAAGCCGTTGCCACCGGCATCGATCACCGGGCTGTCGTGGAGCGGCGCGTGCGTGCCGCCGAAGCTGGCGTTGATCGCCAGCGGGCCCAGGCGCGCGGGCACATTGATCTGGTTGCCGCTGAGGTCGGATCCGCCAGTGAAGCTGTAGCCGCCGCTGCTGCCGATCAGGTTGTAACCGCGCCCGGAGATCGAGCCAACCGCATCGACGTTGGCGCCTGCGCCGAAGTTGCCGGCGATGATGCTGTTGCGCAGATCGATGCCGCCGCCGTCGTTCCAGATGCCGCCACCGGCGAAGGCGAGCGCGGTGTTCGCGGTGATCGTGGCGTGATTCACCGTCATCGATGAGCCGACGCCGATGTAGATACCGCCCGCCTTGTTGGTGGTGGCGGTGTTGCCGCTCAGCGTCACGTTGTAGAGCGTTGCGGTGGTCGCATTGATCATGCCGCCGCCGAAAGTCGCGCTGTTGCCGGCGAGGGTGACGCGCTCGAGCAGCAGGCTGCCGTTGTTGCCGACACCGCCGGCGCCGCCGCTGGAGACATTGTTCTCGATTACGCTGTCGTAGACATTCGCCGTCTTGCCGCCTTCATTGAGCAGGCCGGCACCGAAACTGGCCTGGCAGGCGGTCAGTCGCGCGCGGATCAGGGTCAGACTGCCATTGTTGTAGATGCAGCCGCCCTGATTGCCGCGACTGTTGTCGATGACCACATCCGTAGCGCTCAGCGCGCCACCATTGACCAGCACGCCGCCACCGCTGTTGCTGGCGCCGGGGTTGCCGCGCGTCAGGCGCACGCCGCTCAGGGTCAATGTGGCCGGCGCGTCGACCTTGAGCACGCGATCGAGATTGTTGCTGTCCAGCGTCACCAGGGCCGCGCCTGGGCCCTGGATGGCCAGGCTGCGGTTGACCACCAGCGCACTGGCCAGAAAGATCGTCCGCGGCTGGCTGAAATAGCTGGGACTGAACACCACGGTTCCGCCGGTGGCGGTGTCGGCCAGCACCTGGCGCAGGCTGCCGATGCCGCTGTTGGCGCTGGTGATCACCATGTCGGGCTGGGTCAACTCAAAGGCGCCGATGTCTACCCCGGCACCGTGTGCGCGCGAAAAGCCGCTGCCGCGCTGGTCGGTGGTCAGCGCCACCGTCGGGAAATCGCCGCAGCCGCCCGCCGTCAGCACGCACTCGAACCCCGCGTTCAACGCCGGGCTGTCGGCCTGCAGGGCCAGGGTGGAGGTGTTGCCACCGTTGTTGGCGAGCGCGCTCAAGCGCGGATCGAGGCCGTAAACATTGCGGTTGACGTCGCCCTCGATGACGGCGCCGAAGGGGTTGCGGATCAGATTGTTGCCGACCGAGTAGATGCGCCCGGAAATCTCCGGGCTGGTGCCGGTGTTGTCGGCGATCAGCGTATTCACCACTTGGACGTCGGTCCCGGGATACACGAACAAACCGCCGGAAGTGACGCCGTGGTTGCCGACGATGGTGCTGTTGGCGATGCGCGTCGGGCCGCCCAGCAGCAAGGCGCCGCTCTCGGTACTCTGGCGCGTGATGTTGTTCCAGAAGGTCGAGTTGTAGATGTGCAAACTGGCGCCCGACTGGATGGCCGAGGCGTAACTCGAATCGTTGTCATGAAACAGGCAGTTGCGGATCGACGCCGGCGCATCAGTCTTGATGGCGCCGAACTGGCCACGCTGCGGAAACGGTCCGCCCGGATCGAGTACACCGTTCAGGCGAAATACCGAGTCGGACACGCTGAGGCGGCTCGGGAACTCCACCGGGCCGGACTCATTGCGAATGGCACCGGCACTCTGCGGCGAGTAGTTGCCCTCGAAGCGCGTGCGGGTGACGGTCAGGTTGCCGAAGTTGAAGATGCCGCCGGCCTGACCGTTGCTGCTGGTCCGGTTGTACAGGAATTGCGAATCTTCGATGGTCACGATCTGCCGCGCCCCGACGTACAAGGCGGCACCGTAGTCGGAAACGGAGTTGATGTTCTGCCACACCGCGTTGCGAATGGAGACGGTGGCCCAGCCGGCCGCGGTAAACACGGCAAGGCGTGGCAGGCGGGCGCCAGCGGCGTCGATACTGACGTCCTTGGTAATGTTCACTTCAGTCGCCAGCGTACCCGGTACGGTGAACACGATCGAGTCGCCGGTACTTGCCAGTCGGCTCACCGCACCCGGAAAGCTGCAATCGTCTGGGGACGTCGTGCAAGCGCTCACATTCGGGTTGGCCGACCTGCTGTCAACGATCCAGGTGGTGGCGATTGTCGGCGTACTTAACGCCAAGCAG
>JAYUVY010000050.1:0-39805 GCA_043753835.1 Lysobacterales bacterium
CGCGACCGGTGCTTCGATATATGACGGGTCGCGGGCTGAAGCGCGCTCCTACATCAGCTTCGATATGTTCGGTGCAAGTTTGAGAATTACAAATCCCCCAACCCTTCCGCCTTGCCTTCCGGCCCGACTTCGAGCATGCGCAGGGTGTTGGTGGCGCCCTGGTTTTCCATGCTGTCGCCGCTGGTGATCATGACGCGGTCGCCTTCGTGCAGATGGCCGAGGGCGTGCAGGCGGCGGATGGCTTCGCGGGCGGCTTCGCGGGGTGGCAGGCCGCGGGTATCGAAGTCGACCGGGAACACGTCGCGCATCATCGCCATGCGTCGGCGTGCGCCGGCGTGGCGCGACAGCGCGAAGATCGGCACTTCCGAGCGGAAGCGCGACAGATAACGCGCAGTGCCGCCGGATTCGGTGAGCGCAATGATTGCGCGCACCTTGATGTGTTCAGCCAGGAACATCGCGGCCATCGCGATCGACTGGTCGACGCGGGCGAGATTGCGCGGTGCTGCCTCAAAATCGGTATCCATTTCGAATTGGCGCTCGGCACCGAGACAGATGCGCACCATCGCCTCGACCGCCTTGACCGGATAATTGCCGGCCGCGGTTTCCTGCGACAGCATCACTGCGTCCGAACCGTCGATCACCGCATTCGCGACGTCGAGCACTTCGGCGCGCGTCGGGATCGGCGACTCGACCATCGACTGCAGCATCTGCGTCGCGGTGATCACGACCTTGTTGCGTTCGAGCGTCTCGCGGATGATCTTCTTCTGCAGGCCGGGCAATTCCGCGTCACCGATTTCGACGCCGAGATCGCCGCGCGCAACCATGACCACGTCCGAGGCATCGATGATTTCGCCGAGCAGCGGAATCGATTCGGCGCGTTCGATCTTGGCGACCAGCGCCGCTTCCCAACCTGCCGCTTTCAGCAAGTCGCGAGCTTCATGCATGTCGGCGGCATTGCGGCAGAACGAGACCGCGACGAAGTCCACTTTCAGTTCGGCCGCGGTGATGATGTCGCGCTTGTCCTTGTCGGTGAGCGCGCCCAGCGACAGCCCGCCACCGAGGCGATTCAGGCCCTTGCGATCGGAAAGCTTGCCGTCGGTCAGCACCGTGGTGCGGATCTCGACACCCTCGATCGCGTCGACGCGTACCGCCATCAGTCCATCGTCGAGCAGCAGCGTGTCGCCGACGACGACGTCGTGGATCAGGCCGAGGTAACTCATGCCGACGCGGGTGCGATCGCCGAGTGGCGCGTCGTCGCTGCAGATCAGCGTGAACTTGTCGCCCGCCTGCAACACCACCTTGCCTTCTTCGAACTTTTCGATGCGGATCTTCGGGCCCTGCAGGTCGGCGAGCACGCCGACTTCGCGACCGAGCCTGTGCGCGGCTTCGCGCACCGCAGCGATGCGTGCGGCGTGATGCTCCTTGCTGCCATGCGAAAAATTCAGACGCACGACGTTCACGCCAGCTGCGATCAGCGCCTCGATGGCGCCGGGCGCATCGGAAGCCGGGCCGAGGGTGGCGATGATCTTGGTACGACGTAGGGCGTTGCCGGGCGTGATGTGGCTCATGCGTGGAATTCCGTGAAAGATGGCGGAATGTAGCAGCGCGACCGGCCAATCCAATGCGCGGCCACATCAACGCGATGTAGGAGCGCACCTGGGCGCGACCTGCGACGCGGCGATGTTGCGTGGCGGTCGCGGCCGGGGCCGCTCCTACATCGCGTTGATCAGGTCCTGCGGCGAATCGACAAGGACATCGGCCGCAGCCAATTCCTCCGGCGTACCGAACCCCCACAGCACACCGATCGAGCGCATGCCGTGATGGCGCGCGCCGTCGATGTCCATGTGGCGGTCGCCGATCATCACGCAGTCGTGCGCATCAAGCGCGAGTCGCGCCAATGCTTCGCCGATCAGTTGCGGCTTGTGGCTGATGCGGCCATCGATGGTCGCGCCGACGATGGTGTCGAAGTGCTGTGCAAAGTCATAGGCACCGATGATCTTGCGCGCATGCGGTTCGTTTTTCGCGGTGACCACACTGATGCGATGGCCGCGCTCCAACAACGCCGCGAGGGCGTCGGCGATGCCGTCGTAGAGCCGGTGTTCGGCGTAACCGATGTCTTCGAAACGCTCGCGATAAAACGCGACCGCTGCTTCGACGCGCACCGCATCGCGCAACACCGGCATGAAGCTGTCGCGCAATGGCGGGCCGATCCAGCCGCGCAAGGCATCGAGTGCCGGCACCGGTTCGCCGAGGCGTTCAAAGGCGTAGGCGACGCAACGGGTGATGCCGTCGGCCGAATCGATCAGGGTGCCATCGAGATCAAAAAACAGCGTCTGCATGCCTGCTCAACCGGCCTGGTTCTTGCGGAATTCCGCAGCGAGAAATCCGGCCACGGCGGCGAGCACGAGTCCGACCACGGTCCACAGCCCGAAGTCGATCCAGTAGCCGGCATCGAGATTGAAATCGGCTTCGCGCGATATCCACCACATGCGCAGCAAACTGACAGGCACCATGACCACAGTCGCGACCAGCGAGGCGATGCCGCCATGCCACGGTCCGTCGCGGCGCGCGATGTAGCCGGCGATGGCGCCACCACCGATATCGGCCAGCGCCGACACGACACGCAGACCGAACGCCAGCATCGCAAACTGGTCCAGCGAAACCATGCGGAACAGAAATCCGCTGCCGAAGCTCATCAGCAAACTGAGCGCGACGATGAATCCGGCGCCGGCCAGAATCGCGCGCCAGACCAGCGCACCACTCATTGCGCGCGCGCCTGCAATGCCACGACCGCGGGCAAGGCCTTGCCTTCGAGGAATTCGAGGAAGGCACCGCCGCCGGTCGAGATATAGCCGATCTGATCGGTAATGCCGTACTTGTCGATCGCCGCGAGCGTGTCGCCACCACCGGCGATCGAGAATGCATTCGATGCCGCGATCGCGCGTGCCAGTGTTTCGGTGCCATGGCCGAAGGCGTCAAATTCGAAGACGCCGACCGGGCCGTTCCAGACGACGGTGCCGACGGTCATGATGCGCTCGGCGTACTGCTTCGCGGTCTGCGGCCCGATATCGAGAATCATGTCATCCGCGCCGACATCCGCGACTGCCTTCACCGTCGCCTTTGCATTCGCGTTGAACTCGGCCGCGACCACGACATCGACCGGCAGCGGAATCTCGGCGCCGCGCGCCTTGGCATCGAACAGGATCTGCTTCGCTGTATCGATCAGGTCGGGCTCAAACAGCGACTTGCCAATGGGATACCCACTCGCGGCAAGAAAGGTGTTGGCAATACCGCCACCGACGATCAACTGGTCGACTTTGCCGATCAGGGTCGAGAGCAGTTCGAGTTTGGTCGAGACCTTGGAACCGGCGACGATGGCGAGCAGTGGCCGTGCCGGATGCTCCAGTGCTTTCGCTAGCGCATCGAGTTCGGCCATCAGCAGCGGGCCGGCGCAGGCCGTGTGGGCATGGCGAATCACGCCGTGCGTCGAAGCCTGCGCACGATGCGCGGTGCCGAACGCGTCCATGACGAAGACATCGCACAGCGCCGCGTACTTGCGCGAAAGCGCTTCGTCGTCCCTGGCCTCACCGACATTCATGCGGCAGTTCTCGAGCAGCACCAGCTCACCCGGTTTGACCGCGACACCATCGACCCAGTCGCGCAGCAGCTTCACCTCGATGCCCATCAGCTCGGCGAGCCGAGTGGCCACTGGCGCCAGTGAATCAGCCTCGCTCCACTGCCCTTCCTTCGGGCGCCCGAGATGTGACATCACCATCACCGCTGCGCCCTTCTTCAGCGCCAGTTTCAGGGTCGGGATCGACGCGATGATGCGCTGGTCGGAGGTGATCCGGCCGTCTTCGATCGGCACGTTCAGGTCCTGCCGGATCAGCACACGGCGCTCAAAAACGTCGAGGTCGGAAAAGCGAAGTACGGCCATGAACCACTCCGGAGCGTTGTCAGCCATGCATTACAGCCGCATCGAAGCGGCGTGGCAACGGCCCTGCAGCAGCGCCGGGACTGGGCAGCCGACGGCGAGACCCGTTCCTGTGCAATAGCGGCAGCTACTTCAACTTCCTGTCTTCCCGCTTCGCTTCGGCCATGGCCTCGGGCTCGAGTTCTTCGGCAAAACGATTCATGCGGATAAAGATGCCCCAGCCGGCGAGCAAGGCGGCGACGGAAAACACGATGCCCGCTGCGTACAACATGTGTGCCGGATCTTCGTGCGCCGCTTTGAATGTCGCGACGAGTCCTTCGATGGCGAGCGCCACCACAACCACAACGAGAAACCGTGACAGGAATCGCCGGACGCGCGTCGGTCCACTGATGGATGCGTCGCGCATGACCTCCTCTTCGGCGATGGTCTGAGCAATCTGCAGCGCGACCACGGCGGCGGCCAACAGACCGACGGCTTCAATGATCTGCTGCGCGGCACTGCGGTCAAGCCCGTCCACGACTGCGAGCCAGCTCATCCTTGCGGCAATGACGATGAGCATGAACGCGGCGCAGGCAAACAGCGTCGCCATCAGGGCATGGAAGATGGAAAAAAAACGCAACAGGAATTTCATGGGCTGATCCTGACATACAACCCGCAGCCCAGCGGTCAACCCATTGCCCGCCCGCACGTTGGCGCAAGGATCTCGGAAGCCCGAGAGCATCGGCCCACGCGCCACCGACTTGCCCAACTGCTGCTCCTGGCGCTCGGCGCATGCTGCGCGAAGTTGCGCGCGCAGGCCGCGGTCGACTACTACGGCCCGATCGACATCGTCATGATGATGCCCGACGTGACCACACCGCCAGGCAGCGGCTTCGATCACGATGCGCCGACATCACCGGAATCGCGCCTGCTTGGCACCGCCTTGCTCGCCGACGGCTTCGAGTAGCGAGGCCGACTCGCGCCCAGTTGACCCGGATCAACTCGCTGCCCAGCGCGACTCCGTAGGCTTGCCTGCACTTACGGAGGAATCCAGTGACCGTCATTCCCGTGTTCGACCGCGATCTGCTGCGCCGCTATGACGGCCCGGGGCCGCGCTATACGTCCTATCCAACGGCGCCGCATTTCGACGCGCGCTTTTCCGAAGCCGACTACCGCCGCGTCGCACGCGCCTCGAACGACGACCCGGTACCGAGCCCGCTGTCGCTGTATGTGCACGTGCCGTTCTGTCACAGCGCCTGCTACTACTGCGGCTGTGCGCGCATCATCGCGCGCAATCCGAGTCGCGGTGTTGAGTACGTGCAACGTCTCGGCCTTGAAATAGCCTTGCAATCCGAGCTGTTCGACCGCGATCGTGCGGTGACGCAGATCCACTTCGGCGGCGGCACGCCCAACTTTCTCGGGGCCGAGGGCTTGCTCGAGATCATGGCCAAGATCGAGTCCGCATTCACGCTGGACGACACCGTGAACCGCGAGTTTTCGGTCGAACTCGATCCGCGCCATGCCGACCCGCAGATGATCGTCGACCTCGCCGCCGCCGGCATCAACCGCATCAGTCTCGGCATCCAGGATTTCGATCCCACCGTGCAGAAAGCCGTCAACCGCATCCAGTCGGTCGAACAGACCGAGGCGCTGATGCAGGCGGCACGTGGCGCTGGCATGCGCTCGATCAATGTTGATCTGATTTATGGCCTGCCGCTGCAGACCGAGGCGATTTTTCGCAACACACTGCAAGAAGTGATCCGGCTGCGACCGGATCGCGTTGCAGTTTATGGGTACGCGCATCTGCCTACACACTTCAAGGCGCAACAGCAGATCCGCGACGAGGACCTGCCGAGTGCTGAAGACAAACTCGGATTGCTGCAGGCGGCAATCGAGCTGCTGACCGGAGCCGGCTATGTCTACATCGGCATGGACCATTTCGCGCTGCCGGACGACGAACTGACGCGCGCCCAGCAGCGCGGGGGCTTGCATCGCAATTTTCAGGGCTATTCGACACACGCCGAATGCGACCTGATCGGACTCGGCATGACCGCGATCGGGCAGGTCGGCGGTGCCTATGTGCAGAATGCCAAGGAGATCAAACCCTATTACGACAGTCTGCTCGCCGGCCATCTGCCGATCATCCGTGGCTACGAATTGACCGGACATGATCGCATCGTCGGTGACGCCATCCAGTCGCTGATGTGCCATTGCCAGATCGACAAGACGGCATTCGCACGCCGCCATGACCTGCTGTTCGACGAATTCTTCGCCGACGCATTGAACCGGTTGGTCGCGCTCGAACAAGACGGTCTGGTCGAACTGACGCCGAACCACATTCGCGTCACCCCGCGCGGACGCCTGTTGATGCGGGTGATCGCGATGTGTTTCGACCGTCATCTTCACGCGGCACGGGTGGTGCCGAACCGCTTTTCGCGGGTAGTCTAGGCCCCATGAGCGCGCCCCCAAACCTGCTGCGTTGGCCCAGCCCGCAGGATCATGGCGATGGCGACGCGCAGCGTTTCTGCACCACCTGCGCGTTCGGGCGTGCATGCCTTGGCGACGGCTACGACAAGCGCGCACTCGAGGACTTGCATTGTCTGGTCGAACACACGTCACCCATGCATGCCGGCAAGGAAGTCTTCCGTAACGGCGAGCTGTTCACCGCGATCTATGCGGTGCGCGCCGGCATGGTCAAGACACGGCGCATCGACGAACAGGGCCGTGAACAGATTCTCGGCTTTTTCCTGCCGGGTGAATTGATCGGATTGAACGGCCTGTACAGCGCGCGTTATCCGTGCGACGCGGTCACCCTCGACACCGTCACGCTGTGCCGCTTCGCCTTCCCGGCCCTGCGCACTCTGGCAACACGCCTGCCCGGCATCCAGGAAACGCTGTTCCGGCTGATGAGCAAGGACATCGTCAACGCCGCGCTGCTGGGCGGCGACTACAGCGCCGACGAGCGTCTGGCTGCGTTCATGGTCAATCTTTCCGACCGCTTTGCCGAGCGCGGCTATTCCGCAACGCGACTGCACCTGATGATGCCGCGCTCGGACATCGCCAACTACCTGCGCCTGGCCCCGGAAACCGTCAGCCGCGTGCTTCGCCGTTTCCAGGACGACGGTCTGATCGAGGTCGAACGTCGCGAAGTCACGTTGCGTGGGCTTGAGCGGCTGCGATACGTGGCGCGTTGCGTGTTGCAGCAGTAACGCCGATGTTCGCCTGGTACCCGCAACTCAAAGCCGTGCACATGCACGCAGCAATGCTGTCGTTCGCCATTTTCTTCCTGCGCGGCATGCTGATGCTGCTGCGTTCGAAATTCACCAACCACGCGACATTGCGCTACACCAGTTACGTCGTCGACACGACCCTGCTGACCGCAGCGCTGATGCTCGCGTCGCTGCTGCACCAATATCCGTTCGTGCACGCCTGGTTGACGGCGAAAGTGTTGCTGATGCTGCTGTACATCGTGCTCGGCAGCCTGGCACTGAAACGCGCAAAAACCCGCCAGGCGCAGATCCTCGCCTTCATCGCCGCCTGCCTGACCTTCGCGATGATCTTCGCGGTGGCACGCACGCACCATTGGGCAGCGGGGTTGCTCTAGGTCGATGCGGATCTCAGCTCGGAGCCGTTGTGGAGCGGGCCTTGCCCGCGACCGCGACCCCAACCGCTTTGACAGCACCGGCTGTCAGTCGATAGCGTCGCGGCTTCCGCAATCCTTGGAGTCTTCATGCGCCTGTTGCTGCATTCAATTCTGCTGACCTTGTTGATCATGCCTTGTGCAGCGCTGGCAAAGGCCGATGTCGATGCAGAAGACGAGAACCCTTACGGTGCCCTCGCCTATCGTTCCCTCGGCCCCCTGGTGGGAGGCCGCATTGCGCGAGTAGCAGGCGTGCCGGGCACCACGATTTTCTATGCAGCGGTAGCGCAGGGCGGGGTCTGGAAATCGACGAACGATGGTTTCGACTGGGAGCCGATCTTCGATGACGAAGACTCGCAGTCGATCGGTTCGATCGCGATCGCGCCGTCGGATCCGAACGTGATCTATGTCGGTGGCGGCGAAGCAAATACGCGTGGCAATGTCGCACTCGGTCACGGCATCTGGCGCTCCACCGATGCCGGCGCGAACTGGGAACACGTGCTGACCCTGCGCGGGCAGATCGGCAGCATTGCGGTTGACCCGACGAATTCGGACATCGCCTTTGCCGCCGTGCTCGGCTCGCCCTTCGGGCCGGGCAAGGAGCGCGGCGTATACCGCACGCTTGATGGCGGCGAAACCTGGACACAACAGCTCAAGCATGTTGCCGATCATCCCGATGGAGAGACCGGCGCGTCCGATGTCGTCATCGACCCGAACAATCCGCGTATTGTTTTCGCCGGCATGTGGCGTATGCGCCGCACGCCGTGGTCGTTTGAGAGCGGCGGCGAAGGCGGCGGTCTGTATCGCTCGCGCGACGGTGGCGAAACCTTTGACAAGGTCGAGCACGACGAACTGCCGAAAGGTGTGGTCGGCAAGGTCGGCGTGGCGATTGCGCCCAGCGATTCGAATCGCATCTACGCCCTGATCGAAGCCGAGAACGGCGGACTGTTCCGCAGTGACGACGGTGGCAATGAATGGAAACGCATCAATGCACATCGCGTACTGCAACAACGCGCCTGGTACTACTCGACGATCACGGTCGATCCGACCGATGCCGACCATGCCTGGTTTCCCCAAGTGCCGCTGCTGGAAACCCGCGACGGCGGCAAGACCGTGCAACGGGTGTCCGGTCCGCATCATGGCGACCATCACGATCTCTGGGTCGATCCGGAAAATCCGCAGCGCATGATCAATGGCAATGACGGCGGCATCGACGTTTCGCTGGATGGCGGCGCGACCTGGCGGAATCCGCTGCTGCCGATCGGGCAGTTCTACAACATCGATGTCGATGATCGGGTGCCTTATCACGTCGGCGGCACGATTCAGGACTGGGGCACGGCCACGGGTCCGTCGCGCAGCCTGCATGGCAACAATGCGATCGCCGAGTGGCTCTCTGCGGGCGGTGGCGAAGCGGCGGATTTCGTCTACGACCCGCATCGTCCCGGACACATTTACGCCGGCGAATACATGGGTTACCTGTCGCACTACGTCGAAAACACCGGCCAATACCGCAACATCTCGCCGCAGTTGTTCAGCGGCTCCGGCATCGGCGCCAAGGATCACCCGTACCGCTTCCAGTGGACTGCACCGGCATTCGCATCACCGCACAAGGACGGCGGACTGATGCACGGCGGCAACGTGCTGTTCCGCAGTCATGACCAGGGCACCAGCTGGAAAGCCATCAGCCCGGATCTGACGCGCAATGACCAATCGAAACAGACCTGGTCGGGCGGACCGATCACCGGCGACAACACCGGCGTCGAAGTATTCGGCACCATCTTCTCGATCGCCGAATCGCGCTTGCAGAAGGGGTTGATCTGGGTCGGGTCGGATGACGGCCTGGTCCATGTCAGCCGCGACGACGGCGCGAACTGGGCCAATGTCACGCCGAAGGCCTTGCCGGAATGGGCGACAGTCGAAGGCATCGAACCTTCGCGGGTCGATGCCGGCACCGCGTTCATCGTCGCGCATCGTTATCGCATCGACGACCATCGTCCCTACCTGTTCGTCACCCGCAATTTCGGCGCGAGCTGGCAGCAACTCAAGAACGGTCTGCCCGATGACTTGCCGCTGTACTCGGTCCGGGTTGATCCGGAGGATGCGAAATTCGTGTTTCTGGGTACGGAACGCGGCATCTGGTACTCGCGTGATGGCGGCGGAAGCTTCAACGAACTGCGGCTGAATCTCGCTGCGGTGACGGTGATGGACATGGAAATCAAGCACGGCGACCTCGTCTTCGGCACCCGCGGCCGTGGCATCTACGCGCTAGAGCATCTGGCGATCTTGCGGGCCTTCGATGATGCCGCTCGCAAGTCGCCGCTGCATCTGTTCGCGCCGGCGTCGGCACATCGCTTCCGCGAAGACGGTAGCTGGAGCGAGCTCGCCAGCGGCACGATTGAAGAAGAAAACGATGGCGCTGCGTTGTTCTACTGGCTGGCCAATGAACCGAAACAGCCACTGACGCTGACCATCAAGGATGCGCAGGGCCGCCTCGTACGCACGCTGACCAGCGAGAAGAAGCCGGGCAAGTATCCCGAGGATGATCCGGACGAGCCTTCAGCGCCGCCGGAGGCCGCGCTCAGCACCGAAAAAGGCTTGAACACGGCGCAGTGGGATATGCATGAAGAAGGCGCGACGCGCGTCCAGTCGAAGATCGATCTGGGCGATCCGGAAACCGGACCGCTCGCCTTGCCCGGCACGTACACCCTGGAACTGCTGGTCGACGGCAAGACCAGCACCAGCTCGCTGCAGATACTGCGCGATCCGCGCTCGCCGGTTTCAGATGCGGATCTCGCGGCCGGACATGCGTTTGCATTGCGCAGTCGGGACGCACTGAATCGTCTCGCTGCGTCAGTCGAACGCGTGCAAGCGGTGCGCGAGCAACTGGCATCGCTGGCCAAGTTCAGCGCGAAGACGCCGAACAGCGAGGCCTTGGCAGCGCTGTTGAAAGCCGCGATCGAACGCGTCGACGACATCGAAGGCACGCTTCACAACCGCAAGGCCGAAGTGAATTACGACATCCTCGCCGGCCGCGAAGGCGGCGCGAAACTGCTGTCGCAATGGGCCCTGCTCTACGGCTGGACGCAGGACTCCGACCACGCCCCAACACAAGCCATGCAGCAGCGCGCCGACGTTCTGCTCGCCGATCTCGCCAGCCGCGAAGCCGCACTGCAGTCACTGCGCAACAACGAGCTCGCCAAGGTCGAAGCCGAAATCAACCGCCTCGGCTTGCCGCGAATATTGATGCCGTAATCGATCAATTGCAGCGCGCGCGCAGTTTCATGGTGCGCGCAACATCGCGCCAGTCGAATGCACCGACGGCTTGATCATCGTGCACCGCGTAAAACACGCCATCAGGGAAACGCTTGGTCGCGGCTTGATGCAGCCAGATGCCATCGGTATTGCCGACGGTGTTGCCGATAAACGCGCCGATGTGCTCCAGGCTGGCGCGGTCGTAGATGTGGAACACGCTGCGATCCTTGAATTGATCGGTCGTGATCCAGTAGCCGCTGCCGTCGGCGCACTGCCACAGTGCGATGCCTTCGGCTTGCGCCTTGAAGGTGCCGAGGCCGATGGTACGACCGCGATAGGTGCCGGCGAGATCGTATTCGCGCACCGCGGTGCCGGTCAGGGTGTCCTCTTCCGAAATCAACAGGCGATCGAGCGCGACATCGCCCATGATCGATTCCGGGATACGGATCGCGCCCGCAGCAGTGATATCGCCAAATGAACCGGTGTGCGACACGGTCACGGCACCGTTGTTGATGGCCAGACGATAGCGTTGCATGCGCCGACCCAGCTCCGACAAGGCCGGCGGAATGTCGTTGCCGTTGGCGCGCTCGCCGGCCATGTAGGCATCGGTGACGATTACCTCGATGTCGTTCGCAGCGTGCTCGCGCACCCACAAACCATAAGGTTGCTGCAGTTGTTCGCGGCCGAAGATCGCGAGTGTCTTCAGATCCGGCAACGACAACACCTGCACGCGGCGGTTGTCGCGCTCGACGACGAACAGACGATCACCGAGCACGGCGACGCCATTGGGACGGCGGAATTGCCCCGCGCCATCGCCTTCGGTGCCGAACTTGCGCAGGCTCGCGCCGCTGTCGCCGTCATAGATCATCAGGCCGCCGCCTTCCTTGGCGGTCGCAAACAGCCAGACCTGGCCATCCGGCGCGCGCCAGGCAGCGGGTGAATCGATGTTTTCCTTCGGTGTCGATTCGGTCAAAAACACTTCAGGCACGAGCACATGCGCGACACCGGAAGTCGCGAACATCGGTTCGACTTCGACCCATTCGTCCGGCTCGAGGTCCCGCTTCGGCGCTGAGCAAGACGCCAGCAGAAGGATCATGGACAGGCCAGCAAGATGCTTGATCGTTGACTCCAACATTTCGACAACTCCAAAAAGGGGACGGAGGCTTATAGCCGATTCTGGTTTTGTTGGCGTTGCAGCGGCGAGCGCGCCCGAACGGACGAACGGCACACATGTTCGCGAGGCTGATTGATCTCTGTCATCGCCCTGTCGCCGGTACGGGCTTAGCATGGGGCCATGTCCGAAATCGTCCCGTCGTCCGAGCCTGGCGATCTGCTGCAGGCCTATGCCTGCACGCAGTTGGTGCGCGCCGCACATTGCCTGTCGCGACGCGGAACGCGCACGCACGATGGCGTGCATCAGGCCCGCAAGTCGATGCGCCGGGTGCGCGCCTGTATTGCATTGGCCGGATTCGAGCGCGCAGGCGAAGGTCGTCGTCTTGATCGCGCCATCGCATCCTTGTGCCGCAGTTTGTCGCTGCTGCGCGACGCGCATGCACGCGTCGGTCTGCTCGACGCAATGCTGCACCACAGCCATCCCGAAGACGAACAATCGTTGTTGCGAAGAGCGCGCCGTGCGGCGCTTGCCGATCGCGTGGACGCAATGCGTGTGGCACGCGCCGAAGACCCTGATTTTGCAGATCGACGTCGCCAGTTGTTGGTGCTCGGCAAAGATTTGACAGCCCTGCCCTGGACCACAGTCGATGCCGACGCCATCACCGCGGCCATCAATCACAGCCTCGTACGCGCACGCAAGGCGCAAACCCGTGCGTTGAATGACGGCGATGCCGATGACTGGCATCGCTGGCGCCGTCGTCGTCGCCGGCTTGCGCAACAACACACTGCATTGCAAGCCATCGGCATTGAATCCGGCGAATTGAACGACGCCGAGCGTGAGATTACGCATCTGCTGGGCGAATCCCAGGACCTGCACGTACTGGTGCGCTACTTCGGTGGCCACCGCGCGATCAGCAAGCGCGAACGGCGTGCGCTGGCATCATTGCTGCATGCACGACATGCGCACAAGAACGCGGAAGTCATCGGTCGGGTGGACGGGCCGGCGGCGTAGCCCGGCTACCCGGCGCAACTAGCGCAGGACGTTGAGTGCAAGTCCATGACCGGCCGCAGCGAGCCGATCATCGTTCGTCCAAAGTGCATCGCAGCCGTGCATCTGTGCGCAGGCGAGGTGCAGTGCGTCGGGCGTGCGCAGACCGAAGCGGGCACGCAACTGGGCTGCGGCGAGGTACACCGATTCCGGCATCGCCAGCAACATCAATTCTTCGAGCGCAGCCTCGTAGTAACGCTGCAACACCAGATTGCCGGTGCGCAAGGGTTTCACCAGGCATTCCAGTTTCACCAGTGGCGAAATCGCAAAGCGCGAATCCCTGGCGGCGGCAATCGCCAAGGTGGCGCGATCACCAAACAGCGGATCGCGTTCGATCGCGTAGATCAACAGACAGGTATCGAGGTAGATCAATCCCACGCGGCACGTTCTTCAGCAATTCCGGCCTCGATGTCCTGATTTGTCTGCTGCGCGAGTCGCGGCGACGGATGGTCGCGAAGCCACGCGGCAAATGCCCGGCCACTGCCTCGCTTCGCATCGGTTGTCGGCGTAGTCGGAACGAGACGCACGACCGGTTCGCCGCGATTGGCGATGACGACGTCTTCACCGGCTTGGGCCGACTTGATGAGTTGGGACAGCTTGTTTTTGGCGTCGAGAATATTGATCTGCATGGCGGGCCTCCCGGCAATGAGGCTAGCTCACTCTGGCCTTGTTGGCCATTCCTGATCAGCCATCCCGTTCAGCCATCCGCAGCAAGCGGCCAGCCCCTCACGCCACGCTGACACCCAATCGTGAAAATGCGAGCCTTCACATCAGTGAAGACGCCCGGATGGCCGGGTGCAGCGCTCAAGGAATGCATGAATCACGACTCGCCACCGCCGTCCCGCCGCCTGAACCACCGGATCGCGGACGCTGCCTGGGCGTTTGCGCGCTGGTTTGACACGGAAACCGAGGCCGACGCCGGTGCGGATGCGCAGCGCATCGACTGGGTGCGGGTGATCCCCTTTATCGGCCTGCATGTCGCAGCCGTGGCCGGCGTGTGGTTTGTCGGGTTTTCCTGGTTCGCGTTTTGGGTCGCGGTCGCCTTGTACGCCGTGCGCATGTTCGCAATCACCGGGTTTTACCACCGCTATTTTTCGCACAAGGCGTTCAAGACCTCGCGTCCAGTGCAGTTCCTGTTCGCGCTGATCGGCACCGCCAGCGTGCAGCGCGGGCCGCTGTGGTGGGCCTCGCATCATCGCAACCATCATCGCCATTCCGACACCGAAGCCGATGTGCATTCGCCGGTGACGCAGAGCTTTTTCGTCAGCCACATGGGCTGGTTCCTGACCAAGGCCGGGTTCCGAACCGACCGCTCGGTGATCACCGATCTCGTCAAGTTTCCGGAATTGCGCCTGCTCGACCGTTACGACGTGCTGGTGCCGATCGCGCTGGCCAGCGGACTGTTTTTGCTCGGCGGCTGGCTGCAGGAACATCGACCCGAATACGGCACCAGTGCCGCACAGCTGTTGATCTGGGGCTTCTTCGTCTCGACCGTGGTGTTGTTCCACGCCACGGTCACGATCAATTCGCTGGCGCATCGCTGGGGCACGCGCCGCTACCCGACGCGCGATCACAGCCGCAACAACTGGCTGCTCGCGATCATCACCTTCGGCGAGGGCTGGCATAACAACCATCACCACTTCCCCGGCGCTGCGCGCAACGGTTTCTTCTGGTGGGAATGCGATTTGACGTGGTACATGCTCAAGCTGATGAGCTGGCTGCGCCTGGTCTGGGACCTGAAACCGGTGCCGCGCCAATTCAAGTACGCGCGCTGAGATGAGGCGGGCACTTCAATGAGGATTGCCGTCGTCGGATCAGGCATCGCGGGTCTCGGCAGCGCCTGGCTGCTGTCGCGCGAGCATGAGGTGACCGTGTTCGAGGCCAACGACTACGTCGGCGGCCATACACATACACATGACATCGAACTCGGCGAACAGTCTTATCGCGTCGACAGCGGCTTCATCGTCTGCAATCCGGACCACTATCCGCATTTCTTCCGCATGCTCGGCGAACTCGGCGTCGAGACGCAGCCAACGACGATGAGTTTCGCACTGCGCAACGAACGCAGCGGGCTCGAGTACAACGCCACCGACCTCAATCGCCTGTTCGTGCAGCGGCGCAATCTGTTGTCACCGCGCTTCTGGTCGATGGTGCGCGGCATTCTCAAGTTCTATCGCGAGGCACCGGCGCTTCTGGACCTGCCCGACGCGGGACCCGACCTCGGCGACTACTTGGCCGCGAACGGCTACAGCGATGCCTTCCGTGACGATCATCTGATTCCGATGGCTTCGGCGCTGTGGTCGTCGCCGAGCGCGCAAATCCTGAAATTCCCAGTGAAATATCTGGTCACGTTCATGGCCAATCACCAGATGCTGGTCACCGGCGATCGTCATCCGTGGCGCGTCGTGCGTGGCGGCTCGAACAGCTACGTTCGCGCGATGCTGGCGCAGGGCAAATTTGCGGTGCGCACATCGACGCCGGTGCGCAGTGTGCGTCGCGACGCCGAGGGCGTGAGTGTCGACATCGCAGGCGGATCGGAATGCTACGACCAGATCGTTTTCGCATGCCACAGCGATCAGGCGCTGGCACTGTTGGGCGACGCTTCCATCGCCGAACATGAAATCCTCGGCGCGATCGGCTTCCAGCGCAATGAAACCGTGCTGCATACCGATATCCGCCTTCTGCCAAAACGACGCAAGTCTTGGGCAGCATGGAATGCGCTGGTGCTCGACGATGCGCGCGAAGTCTGCACCGTCACTTACGACATGAGCCAGTTGCAAGGCATCCGCGCGCCGGAGAATTTCTGCGTCACGCTCAATTGCAGTGAGCGCATCGACGCGGCGCGCATTCTCAAGCGCATGCAATACGCGCACCCGATTTACACGCGCGCTTCCGTCGCGGCGCAGACGCGACGCGCCGAGATCAGCGGCCAGCGCCGCACCTGGTATGCCGGCGCCTACTGGGGTTGGGGCTTCCACGAAGACGGCATGCGCAGCGCGGTCGATGTCGCCACCGGCCTCGGAGTCCGCTGGCCATGAGCATGTCGACCACCAGCACGCCGCTCGCCAGCGCGATCTATCGCGGCCATGTCAGGCACCGTCGCCACGCACCGCATGCGCATGCTTTCCGTTATGCAATGTTTTTCATGTACCTCGATCTCGATGAGCTGGATCGGGTGTTTGCCGGACGCTGGTTGTGGTCGATCAACCGATTCAATCTCGCGCAGTTCCGGCGCAGCGACTATCACGGCGATCCAGCCGTGCCACTGGCCAATGCGGTGCGGGCGACCGTGCGAGATCGTATTGGGCGTGCACCGGCCGGGCCTATCCGGCTGCTCGCGCATCTGCGCTACTTCGGACACTGCTTCAATCCGGTGAGCTTTTATTACTGCTTCGAAGCCGATGGCGTGACGCTGGACGTGATCGTCGCCGAGATCACCAACACACCGTGGAAGGAACGTCATGCCTACGTACTGCCGGTGGGTGACGCCGAACGCCACGGCAGTGCGCTGCACTTCGCATTCGAGAAGCAGTTCCACGTGTCGCCGTTTCTGCCGATGCAGCGTCACTACGACTGGCACTTCCAGGTGCCGGACGATGACTTGCGCGTGCACATGGATGTGAGTAGCGACAGCGGGCGCCAGTTCGACGCGACGCTGGTGCTTGCGCGCGAGCCGATCAGCGCGCGCGGTCTGGCGTTTGCACTGCTGCGCTATCCGTTCATCACCCTGCGCGTGGTGCTCGCCATCCATTGGCAGGCGCTCGTCATCTGGTGCAAACAGAATCCTGTGTACGCTCACGTCGCTAAAACCAGTCCCGAGAAATCGAAGGTCACACCATGAACAGCGAAGCCAGCGCCATCGGGCAGCGTAGATCAACTCAGAGCCAGCAGTCGAATCCGAGTGAGGCGCATACCGGTGTCACGCGCTTCCTGCGGCGGCGTTTTCTCGCCTCGCTCGCCGGCTTGCGCGACTGCGAACTTCGCATCAGCGACGACGGCGAAGAGTTCGTGCTCGGTACGCCGACCGCTGGACGCGAGCCGCTGCGCGCACACATCGACGTGACCTCGTCCGAGTTCTATCGCCGCCTCGCCTTGAACGGCAGCGTCGGCGTCGCCGAGGCGTACATGGACGAACTCTGGCGTTGCGACGATCTGACTTCCCTGGTGCGCATCTTCACCCGCAATCGCGACCTGCTCGACGCGATGGAAGGCGGCAGCGCGCGCATCGGCGGCTGGCTGATGCAATTGCTGCACGTGTTCCGGCGCAACACCCGCGGCGGAAGTCGCAAGAACATCGCGGAGCACTACGACCTCGGCAACGATCTGTTCCGCCTGTTCCTCGACGAGAACCTGATGTATTCGTCGGCGATCTTCGTGCGCGAGGACGAAGCACTGGATGTCGCGGCGACGCGCAAGCTCGATCGCATCTGCCGCAAGCTCGATCTGAAACCGGGTGACCACGTCGTCGAAATCGGCACCGGTTGGGGCGGCTTCGCGCTGCATGCGGCCAAGCACTACGGCTGTCGCATCACCACCACGACGATCTCGACGGAACAACACGCGCTCGCGACCCGACGTATCGCCGAAGCGGGTCTGTCGGATCGCGTGACCCTGCTGCTGTCCGACTATCGCGATCTCGAAGGCCAGTTCGACAAACTGGTGTCGATCGAGATGATCGAGGCGATCGGCCACCAATATCTCGACACCTTTTTCGCCAAGTGCGCGTCGCTGCTGAAGCCGGATGGCCTGGCGTTGATCCAGGCGATCACCATCGAAGACCATCGCTACCTGCAGGCACTGAAGTCGGTCGACTTCATCAAGCGCTATATTTTTCCAGGCAGCTTCATTCCGTCCATCTCGGCCATGCTCGCCTCGTCCGGCCGCGTCAGCGATCTGAAGCTGGTGAATCTCGAGGACATCGGTCCAAGTTATGCCGTGACGCTGCGCGTGTGGCATGCACGTTTCATGGAGAAGCTCGGCGCAGTGCGCGAACTCGGCTACTCGGACCGATTCATCCGCATGTGGCGCTGGTATCTCGCCTACTGCGAGGGCGCATTCACGGAGCGAGCGATCGGCGATGTGCAGATGCTGATGGCGAAGCCGGATTCACGTCGCGCGCAGTACCTGCCCGACTTGAACCCGACGCTATGAGGATCCGTCGATGAGTATCGGTGCGGGCATCGTGCTCAACGCGGTGCTGTTTCAGTGCGTGTGGTTTGCGACCGTCGCTGGTGCGGGATATGGCTTGTGGTGGACCGGCCTGCCGGTGTTGCTGGTGTTTGCACTTTGGCAGTTGCGCACGTCGCGCTGGCCACGCGCCGATCTGCAACTGGTGTTGTGTGCCGTGGTGCTCGGCTTCATCGTCGACAGCGTGCTCGCTGCCGGCGGCTGGTTGCGCTATGCCACACCGTGGCCGTCGCAACTGTTCGCACCGGTCTGGATCGTGGTGTTGTGGGCCGGCTTCGCGCTGACGGTCAACCATTCGATGGCGTTTCTGAAAGGGCGCGTCTGGCTCGCCGTGTTGTTCGGCGCGATCGGCGGACCACTCGCCTACTTCGGTGCGGCGCGGCTATTCGACGCCGTGCAATTTGATGCGAGCTCGCAAATGCCAACCGTGCTGCTGGCCGTCGGCTGGGCGTTGGCGACCCCCTTGTTGATGGCGTTGGCGACGCGTCTGGTCGCGCGCGAGACGGTGTTGGCATGAGTACCGCGCTGCAACCCCTGCTTTGGGTCGCGTTGAGCGCGACCCTGATCATGACCGCGGTTTGGTGGCTGCAATGGCGCACCAGTAACGCCGGCTACGTCGATGTTGCGTGGGCGCTGATGCTCGGCACTTCGGCGCTGTCGTTTGGCTTGCTTGCGAACGGCGACATCGTCACCCGCGCGATGGTGGCCGTACTTGGCGGCTTGTGGGGTTTCCGGCTGGGTCTGCACCTGTTGCATCGCGTGCTGCGCGAACCCGAAGACGGCCGCTACCGGTTTTTGCGTTTGCACTGGCAGGGTCATCAGGGCAAGTTCTTCGGGTTCTTCGTTTTCCAGGCCGGTCTGACCACTCTTTTTGCGGCACCGATGCTCGCCGCAGCACAGAACCCATTGCCACTGGGCTGGGCACAACTTCTTGTTGCCACGATGATCTGGACAGTCAGTCTCGGTGGCGAATCGATCGCCGACGGGCAGCTCGATCGCTTCCGCACCAACCCGGCCAACCGCGGCAAGACCTGTCGCGACGGCTTGTGGCGCTACTCGCGTCACCCGAATTATTTCTTCGAATGGCTGCACTGGTTCACTTATGTCGTGCTTGCCATCGGCTCACCACTGTTCTGGCTGACCTGGATCGGTCCGGTACTGATGCTGGTGTCGCTGAACTGGGTCACCGGCATCCCGTTTGTCGAGGCGCAGTCCTTGCGCTCTCGCGGCGACGACTATCGCGATTACCAACGCACAACGAGCCGCTTCATCCCCTGGATGCCCCGACCATGACGACGACTTCGATTCCCTCCATCACCGACCGTTTGCACGCGCTCACCGGACACGAACCGCTGTTCAGCGGCCTCGGTATTGCCGAACGCGGATTGCTGGGCGACCCTTTGCTGCGCCTTGCGATGCGCAAGCTTTGTGCCGATCGGCTTCGGCAGGAATACGCCGGTGACTGGTTTGAACGCCTGCGATCGCGCGTACATGAACTGCGCGCCAGTCCGATCGCGATCGAAACCGAAGCTGCGAATACCCAGCATTACGAAGTGCCGCCAGCCTTCTTCGTGGCGTCACTTGGCAAGCGCCTGAAGTATTCAAGCTGCTACTACCCGCGCGGCGACGAAACGCTTGAGGAAGCCGAAGTCGCGATGCTCGATCTGTATCTCGAGCGCGGCGAGTTCAAGGACGGCCAGGATGTGCTCGAACTCGGTTGCGGCTGGGGCTCGCTGACTTTGACGCTCGCAGAGCGCTTTCCGAATTCACGCATCACCGGCGTCAGCAATTCCAGTTATCAGCGCGAGTTCATCGAGGCGCGCGCGCGCGAACGCGGGCTCGCCAATGTGCGCATCCTCACCCGCGACGTGAATCGTCTGGAACTGGATGCCGCGACCTTCGATCGTTGCGTCTCGATCGAGATGTTCGAACACATGCGCAACTACGAGACCTTGCTCCGCCGAATCGCCGGCTGGCTCCGCCCCGGCGGCAAGCTGTTCGTGCACATCTTCTGCCATCGCGAAGTCTGCTATCCGTTCGAGCGCGACGGCGACAACGACTGGATGGCCAAGCACTTCTTCACCGGCGGCCTGATGCCGAGCGCAGACACATTGCTGTGGTTCCAGCGCGACCTCAAGATCGAGGAACAGTGGCGCGTCAACGGGACGCATTACGAGAAGACAGCGAATCACTGGTTGCAGAATCAGGACGCGCGTCGCGATGAAGTGCTGAAGATTCTCGCCAGCGCCTACGGCGATGACCGCGCACAACTCTGGCATCAGCGCTGGCGCATGTTCTGGATGGCCTGCGCGGAATTGTTCGGCTATCGCGACGGCGAGGAATGGCTGGTCGGGCATTACAGGTTTGCGAAGCCATTTTGACTCTGGCTCGCGTCACCACGGCCAGAAGTGCTTGATCTCGATGGCGACTGCTTCGAACGGCTCGGCACGCATCAGGTCCTGGTCGGCGAATGTCGCGAGCAGCATCCAGTGCGCGCCATCATGGCGAAAGACTTCGATGGTCTTGGCGACGGGATCCACGATCCAAGCGTGCTGAACGCCTAATTCTCCGTAGAGTGGCAACTTGATCTGGCGGTCTTTGCGCGCGGTGCTCGGCGACAGAATTTCGCAGACCCAATCCGGTACGACATTGACCGGACCATCCGGGATGTCGGGCAGACGATCGCGTTTCCAGCCCGCGAGATCGGGTACAAAAACATGTGTTCCGAGGTGCAACTCAGGCTCGGCAAGAATCACCCAACCACCCGGCCCACCATCGCCGATGTCGAACGAGCCAAACAGGCGATGGCCCAACCCGGTCTGCACCCTCGCGTGTCGCGAAGTCGGTCGGGGTTGGGTGTGCAACTGTCCCGCCAGAATCTCCCCGGTGACATGGTCGGGCAGTCGCAGGACATCGTCGTAGCCGGCAGGTCGAATAACGGCGTTCATTGCGCGAGATTAGCACTCGTCCCGGATGCAAGGCGATGCTGGCAAACTCCCGCCATGCCAAGCATGCCGCGCACCGCCCTCGCAGCCTTTATCGCGTCAATCAGCCAGCGAAACCTTCTCATCGCGCTGAGCGGCGGCTGCGATTCGCGCACGCTGTTGCATGTCGCAGCATCGCTACGTGACGAATTCGGGTTCACGTTGGGCGCGGTCCATGTCGACCATGGCCTGAATCCGGACTCGCGCCGTTGGGCGGAACGTTGCGCGCAGTGGTGTGCGGATGTCGGCGTCCCGCTGCAGGTCAAACGCGTGGTGGTGGATCGCATCGCCGAACTCGGCCTCGAAGGTGCCGCCCGCGCCGCACGCCATGCCGCATTTGCGGCGCATCTCGATGACGACGAGGTCTTGCTCGTCGCCCACCATCGTGACGATCAGGCGGAGACCTTCCTGCTGCGTGCGCTGCGCGCGCCGGGCTTCGACGGTCTCGCCGGCATGCGTCCGCTGCGTCGCTTCGCGAAAGGCTGGATGGCGCGGCCGTGGCTTGCCGTGTCACGTGATGCGATTCGGGCCGAAGCCACGAAGGCAGGGCTCGAATGGATCGATGACCCGAGTAATACGGATATCGCGCACGATCGCAACTTCCTGCGTCATGACATCCTGCAGCGATTGACACAGCGCTGGCCGCAGGCGGTCGCGGCACTGGCGCTGTCGGCCACGCGCAGTGCTGATCTGCTGGATCTGGCCATGCCCGAGGTTCGCCGACTGCTGGCGCGACATCAGCGTCTGGATCCAGCAGTGCTTGATGCGCGCGTCCTCGATGTGCGGATCCTCGATGAGGCTGACGGCACCGCGATCGCGGTGATCAAGACCTGGCTGCGTGATCTGGCCTTGCCGAATCCGCCACCGACGGTGCTGACGGAAATGCTGCGGCAGATGCGTGATGCACGCCCCGATCGCGAACCGGAAGTGCGCTGGACCGGTGGCGTATTGCGCCGCTATCGCGATGGCTTGTACGCAGAAACAACGAACCATGACGGTCCGATCGTCGAACAATCCTGGAACTCGGCGCACCCGTTGCGACTGGCCGACGCACGCATGTTGCCCGCCATGCCGGGACTGTTCGATCAGCCCTTGCGTGTCGCGCTGCGCCGAGGTGGTGAAAAAATCCAGATACATGCGGATGCATCGCGGCGACCATTGCGGCTGTTGTTCCAGGAGTACGGTGTGCCGCCATGGCTGCGCGATCGCCTGTCCTACCTGTGGCAAGGCGACCGCTTGCTGGCCGTCGGCGACCTGTTCCTTGACGTCGGGTTCGCGGCACAACTTCAAGCCGCAGGCATCGTCTGGCGCGTTGAAACCAACCGCGGCACGGGCTAAGGTGCGCGGCATGCACAGTCCCAACGACACCGAGCCATCCCGCGTCGCCGAGTTCGAGCAGTCGCTCGATGAGCTTGAGCAATTGGTGACGCGTATGGAAAAAGGCGAGATGTCGCTGGACGAATCGCTCGCCGCCTTTGAACGCGGCGTCGGCCTGTATCGCAATTGCCGCAGCGCGCTCGACACCGCCGAACTGCGCGTGCGCCAGATCATCGATCCCAACGACCTCGACGGCGCACCACCCTTTGTTCCCGACACGCCGTGAGCTGACACCCGCGTTGCTGGCATTCGCTGCGCGCGCTGAAAGCGTCCTCGAACGCGCCTTGCCGGCGCCAACGCAAGCACCCGAATCTCTGCATCGCGCGATGCGCTACAGCACGCTCGGTGGCGGCAAACGACTGCGCCCGATGCTTGCGTATTCTGCATCACTTGCATGCAACGGTTTGCTGGAGCAAGCCGATGCCGCAGCAGCCGCGGTCGAGATGATCCACGCTTATTCGCTGATCCACGACGATCTGCCGGCGATGGATGACGACGATCTGCGGCGCGGCAAACCGACCTGCCATATCGCCTTCGGCGAAGCGACCGCAGTGCTGGCCGGCGATGCACTGCAAGCGCTCGCCTTCGAAGTGCTGGCGCTGGACACCCGTCCCGAGCGCGCACCTTCGACCCACGTCGAGATGCTGCGCGTACTCGCCGCGGCCTGCGGTGCGCACGGCATGGCCGGCGGTCAGGCCTTTGATCTTGATGCCGTCGGCCACCCCCTGACCCAAATCGAACTCGAACGCATGCACGCACACAAGACCGGCGCCCTGATCCGCGCCTCGGTGCAACTCGGCGCGCTTGCCGCTGGCGAATCGGATCCGACGCGCATTGATGCACTGCTGCACTACGGCCACAGCGTCGGCCTCGCGTTCCAGATCCGCGACGACATTCTCGACATCGAAGGCGACACCGAGGTCATCGGCAAGCCGCAAGGTTCCGATGCCGCGCAGAACAAACCCACCTACCCCGCGATCCTCGGCCTCGACGCGTCACGCATCCTCGCCGAACAACTGCGCCACGATGCGATCGACGCGCTCGCGATCTTCGACCACCACGCCGATCAGCTCCGCGACCTCGCGCATTACGCCGTCGATCGGGCGAGCTGAGCCGTCGCCCATCGATTCATTGGCCACGAGAACTGTCATGCCGAAAACCGCCGCTGTGTCCAGACTGTTCTGCCTGATACTCATCATTCTGACGAACGTTGCGGGCGCTGCCGAGGCACCGGCGGCGCGCATCCTGGTATTGGCTCGCCACGGCCACTACGAGGCGGACGCGAACGCCGACCCCAAACTCGGACCGGGTTTGTCGCCACTCGGCATTGCGCAGTCGCAATTGCTCGGCGCGCGCCTGGCGGGACTGCCGCAGCCTTTCGATCGGATGCTGGTCAGCCCGCTGACACGCGCACAGGAAACCGCGCGCGTGGTCGCCGCCGACTTGCCCAAAGTCGAACGCGTCGACATACCCGAACTCGCCGAATGCACGCCACCGACGCGACGCGAAGAAGCCGTCGCCGGCATACCGATCGACGAACAGAAAGCCTGCGCCGCACAACTCGACAAGCTGTTCGCCGAACACTTCCGGCCGGCCACTGGGCACGAGCGCCGCGAACTGCTGGTCTGCCACGGCAATGTCATCCGCTACCTGATCACCAAGGCGCTACACGTCGATTCCAAGGCCTGGCTGGAGCTGTCAGTCGGCCACACCAGCCTCACCACAATTCGCGTCGAAGCCGACGGCAGTTATCGGCTGATCGCCGCCGGCGATGTCGGCCACTTGCCGCCCAACCTGCTGACCGGCGCACTGGGCGATGCCGAGCGCAAGCTCGTGGTGCCTGCGGCGCGCTAGTTTTATAGGCTGGCTGAGGCGCAGCCGAGCGATCAGGTCAATTCCACCACCAGGCGCTTGCCCAATGCTGCGGCCGCACGCTCCAGCTGTTTGAGCGTCGGATTGCTGCCCGGAAGTTCGAGCCGCTGGGCCGCCGGCCATGACGTGTGCAGCGCACGCGCGAGATCGGCAAGCGACTTGCCTTGGGCCTCTCGTGCACCTCGCACCAAAAGAGCAGCTTGGACTGCAGCCGCCGGCTCAATCATGGGCGCACCGCGAATTTTGCTGGCCAACGGAATCGGATCGCCGTCAGCCATGCGCTGCTCAAGGCACAGCGTCAACACTTCGGCGGCGTTGAACAGGGCGGCGGCACGGTCATCGCCTTCAGTGATGGCTTCGGGAATATCTGGAAATGTCACAGTGAAACCGCCTTCGCGTTGCGCTTCCAGAACGACTGGATAACGGATGTTGCTCATGTCAGTTTTACTCCGGATTGCTTTTCAATCGCCTTGAGCGTGCCGGTTTTCAGATCGGTCGCGCCATGAACTGGAACTGCGGTCTTGCGCTTGCCATCGCCCATGATGTGATGGCTGCCGCTCACGCGCAGCAGCTTGAATCCGCGCGACTCTATAAGTTTCAGCACCTGCTTACCGTTCATGGCCGCGATACTATATCTTTTTAGATATATCGCAACCGATATAGCGCTGGCGTGACTAGAATTGACGCATGACCCTGTCCGGTAATTTTCAATGACGACACCCGATTTCGACACCGACACGATCGTGATCGGAGCCGGAGTCGTTGGCCTCGCGGTCGCGCGTACGATTGCGCAGTCGGGGCGCGAGGTGTTCGTGCTCGAGTCGGAAGCGCGTGCCGGTGAAGGCGTGTCTAGCCGCAATTCCGGCGTCATCCATGCCGGGCTGTATTACGCGCAGGGTTCGTTGAAGGCGAAGCTGTGCGTGCGTGGCCGTGAATTGCTGTACGCGTTCTGTGCGAAGCGCGGCGTGACGCATCGACGCACCGGCAAACTCGTGGTCGCCAGCGACTGGCTGGAACTCGAGGCGTTGCGCATCTTGCTGCCGCGGGCCGAAGCGAATGGCGTCAGCGGACTGCGTTGGGTCAATGCCGACGAAGCACGCCGCATGGAGCCCGCGTTGCACTGCGCCGGCGCCATCGAGTCGGCCAAGTCCGGCATCGTCGATGTGCCCGAATACGTGATGGCGCTGATCGGCGAAATCGAACAGGCCGGTGGTCGCATCGCCTGCGAGACACCGGTGGTCGCCGTGCACTGCGAAGACGGTGCATTCATAGTCGAAGTCGGCGGCGGCGATCGCGTGCGTTGCCGGCGCGTGATCAATGCGGCCGGACTGCAATCGACCGAAGTCGCACGCACCATCGTCGGACTGGACGCGCAGCATATTCCGAAGCAGTACTACGCCTCCGGCCACTACTACCGGCTGCGTGGCAAATCGCCGTTCTCGCGTCTGATCTACCCGGTGCCTCAGGCTGCGGGGCTTGGCGTACACCTCGGCATGGACAGTGCCGGCCACGTCCACTTCGGCCCCGACGTGCGCTGGATCGATGCCCCCAACTACCAATTCGACGACAGCCAGCACGCGCAATTCGCGGCCTCGATCCAGCGCTGGTGGCCGGCCCTGCGTGCCGATCAACTCGAACCCGATTTCGTCGGTGTCCGCCCGAAACTCGTAGGCCCGGGCCAGCCCAGCGGCGACTTCGTGATCCAGACTGCCGACGTGCACGGCATTCCGAATCTCGTCAATCTGTTCGGCATCGAATCACCTGGACTGACTTCGAGTCTGGCGATCGGGGAATTGGTTGCGCACTTGTAGAGCGTTTCGGCGTCACGATCCACATCGAAATTCTCTTTCTTACCGATTCAGCGGACGGCAGAACATGAAATTGATGATCAACTCGGGAATTCGTTGGATCAGCGGCATCACGTTGCTGTGCGCGTCGGCACTCACCTTCGCCTGCAGCTGCCCGACCGGCCCACTGGACCGTGACGCTGGCGGTGACGCCAAACACGTATTCGTTTTCCGCTTGCTGGATGCGCGACTTGAGTCGGATGATGGTGCGCGCGGCAACTTCCATGGTCCGGCTCACGGAAGAATTCGCGTCGTCGAGTCATTGCGTGGCGGCGGCAAACAGTTCGAATCCATCGAGTTCTACACCGCCCAGTGCTGTGGATCGCGGCTCGATATCGGTCACTACTACATCGCTTTTGTGGATGCCGATGGCAAGTCATTCCTGGCCAATTCGAGCTCCGTGGCTGAGTTGTACTTCGGCTACAGCGAACCAACATCGGACGCGCGGTCGGTTATTTTGAAGGCTGCAGGCATCAGAAAACGGCTCGATGGGAGCGTGGTGCTGGACGAAGCATTTCTTGACCGCGCATTCGCGCGAATTAGCCAGATGCCGCCACCGCCACCGCCCTGCTCAGAAGGCAAGTCGCGCACCAAGGACGACTGACCATGCCAATGCCTGATTCGAGTGCTTCCGCCATCCGCCCCGGTGGCGACATCAACGGCTTTTTCGGCCTCGTCGTCGACAACGTGTCGATCCTCGCGTTCATCGCGACGGTGCTGATCGGTGCCTTCGGATATCCGGCGGAAATCGTGTTCACGAAGATGTTTCCAGGCACCGCGCTCGGCGTGCTTGTCGGCAATCTGCTTTACACGCGCATGGCGATGTCGCTCGCGAAGCGCGAGAACCGTACCGATGTGACGGCGATGCCGCTCGGGCTCGATGCACCGACGTCGATTGGTATGGCCCTGCTCGTGCTCGGTCCGAGCTTTCTCGGATTTCGCGCCGACGGACTCGACGCAAACGCAGCCGCGATGCGCTCCTGGCAGCTCGGCATGGCCGCGCTCGTCATCATGGGCGTATTGAAATTCGTGCTCGCGTTCTTCGGCGATGCCGTGCGCCGACATGTTCCGCGCGCCGGGTTGCTCGGATCGATCGCCGGCATTGCCCTCGTGTTGATGGGCTTTCTGCCGCTGGTCGAGATTCTACGCGTGCCGGTGGTCGGCTTCGTTGGCCTGGGCCTCGTGCTCGCGCTGCTGCTCGGGCGCGCGCGTTTTCCGAAACTGCCGTCGGTGCCGTTCGCGGTACTGATCGGCGCGACGCTTTACTACGCGCTCGGCATGCAGGGTTTGATCGGCGACGCCTATCACGCACCACCGGCATTGAATCTGCGCATCGCGTTTCCACTACCGAACCTGGGTTTCATCGCCGGCTTCGATGACGCCTGGCGCTATCTGCCATTGCTGATTCCTTTCGGGCTGTTGATGGTGGTCGGCGGCATCAATGTCACCGAGAGCGCGCACGCTGCCGGTGATCGCTACCGAACCCGCGACATCCTGCTCGTCGAAGCCTTTTCAACGCTCGTCGCCGGCATCTGCGGCGGCGTTGCACAAACCACGCCCTACATTGGCCAACCGGCGTACAAGGCGATGGGCGCTGGCCATCGCTACACGCTCGCAACTGGCCTGTTCATCGGCATCGCCGGCATGTTCGGCGTGCTCGCTGCACTGGTCGAATTCCTGCCGCTCGCGGTGCTTGCACCGATCCTCGTCTACGTCGCGCTGAACATCACCGTGCAGGCCTTCGAAGCGACGCCGAAGAAATACTGGGCCGCCGTCGCCTTCAGTTTCTTTCCGGCGATCGCACGCATGGTCGCGATCAAGCTCGGCGATCCATCGCTGATTCCGCCCGACCAATTCGCCGCGCTGTACGCACCGGGCGCACACGGCCCGTCCGACGTGTTCACGATCGTCGTGCTCGGCAACGGCTTCATCCTCACGTCGATGGTCTGGGCCGCGACCTTCGTCGCAGTGATCGACAGCAAGCCCTGGCGCGCCAGCTTCGCCCTGCTCTGCGGCGCCACCCTCACCGCCTTCGGCCTCATCCATTCCATCCGACCCGACGCCGCGCTTTATCTCCCCTGGCAACTTGCTGCAGTCGACCAGAGCATCGTCATGCAATGGGCCATGGGGTATGTCGTGCTGGCGGCGCTGTTGCCGTTGTTGATTCGGAGTGGTAGCGGACCGCTGAAATGGCCACACTCATAGGCGTCTTCTCGACAGCCAAATCGGATCCGCCATGACATCCCCACCACTGACCATTCGTGAGCACGCCTACTTCAAAGTCACTGGCCCCGGAGCCCACGAGGCGATCACCAAACTAATCGGTTTCAAGCCGTCCGAGGCTTGGAATATCGGCGACATCAGTTCCCGCGATGGCAAGCCGCGAAAGCACATGCGCTGGATTCTGAGCAGCGATTTGGACGACACGAAACCGCTCCGCGAACACATAGGGACAATACTGCTCTATCTGAAACCCAAGACTGACACTCTCAGAAGTCTTGGGCTCGATTACGACCTGACTCTGCAATGCGTCGGTTACTTTCCTGCCAGCGGCCACGGAGCACACTTTGATCGCGAGCAAATACGGCAGATCGCACAACTCGGCCTAGCACTTGATCTCGACTTCTATTATGTCGATGACCACGAACACGAGGTTTGATCCACTTCATTCGCCAGCATCGCGGCTCGGCCGAACCACGCCGCTAACATCGCCATTCTTCCACCGCCCAATCCGAGGCCCGCATGTTCACACGTACTGCCATCTTCGCCGCACTGATCAGCGCCGTTCTTGCCCCTGCGGCTGTCGCGGCGGATCGCTACGAGATCGATTCCGCGCATACCTATCCGAGTTTCGAGATGAGCCACATGGGCTTGTCGGTGTGGCGTGGCAAGTTCAACCGGACGTCCGGTTTCATCGAGATGGATCGCGCTGCGAAGACCGGCAACATCGACGTGTCGATCGAAACCGCGAGCATCGATTTCGGGCTGGACGCGATGAACGAACATGCACTCGCCGACGACTGGCTGAATCCGAAACAGTTTCCGACCATTCGTTATCAGGGCAAGCTGGTCTTCAGCGGCGATGTCGCAACTGCAGCTGAAGGCGAACTGACCATGCTCGGCGTCAGCAAGCCGCTGCGACTGAGCATCGGACACTTCAAATGCATCGAGCACCCTTACTACAAGAAGGAATTCTGTGGCGCGGATGCAACCGCCGAATTCAATCGCGCCGATTTCGGCTTGACCCAGTATGCAGACGGTGACGCCGGCAAGATGCTGGTGCGCATCCAGGTCGAGGCGAAAAAGCAGGATGCCGAGACGCCGGCCGAGACGAAGGCCGAGTAATCCCGAAGTGAAAGCGCATGTGGCGCGCCCAAGGCGATGATCCCTGACTGCCTTGGCCTGCGTATGTGGGTGCAACACCCACTCGAAGGAAGCCACCATGTCTCGCAAACTTCTGATCTGCTTGGCGCTCGCCGCGCCGGCCATGGCTGCGAATATCGATGGCACGCTCGACCCCGGTTTCGGTGATGCCGGGCGCAGCTTGTTCGGCTATCTGGAAAGCGAAACGCCGCGGATGCGGGCGATCGCGAAATATCCGGGTTCCGGGCGCATCTGGATGTTCGGCGATAACCCGAACGACCGCACCGCGATCTACATCGCGCGCATGCTGGCCAGCGGCCAGCCGGATACCGGATTCGGTCCAGGTGCGGACGGACATCGCCGCATCACGCTGCCCGCAGCGCTGATCCCGCAACTCGAATCGCTGGCCATCGATGGCGCCATCCTCCAGACCGACGGCAAGCCGCTGGTATTTGGTGGGCTGCAATCTGCCGAGGGTGAAGTCGGGCCGTTTCCGGCTTTGATCTGCCGCCTGGCCGCGGCCGGTGGACTGGATGCAACGTTTGATGGCGACGGTTGCCAGACCATACGCAGCTTTCTTGACGGCAACGAACGCTGTCATGCCACCGATGCCGCGCTCACGCCCGACAACGACATCCTCGTGATCGGCAACTGCATCGCCGAAGCCATGGTCGAGCGCCCGTTTGTCGCGAGACTCAATGCCAACGGCAGCGTCGACACCGAATTTGCCGGCGGGGTCGGCCTGGTGACACCACCGCTACCGGTCACGAACGCGTATGCCCAACACTACGAGGCGATCGTGGTCCGTCCGGACGGATTGTTTGCCGTACTCGGCGAGTTCATGATCGCCAGCAACAGTGTCTTCGACCTCGACCTCGGCCTGCTGCAGTTCGACAACGGCGGCAGCATCGACATCACGTTTGGCAACGATGGCTTCCGGCAATTTACTTTCGATCTCGGCGGCGACAATCATGAGCGCGCGCGTGATCTGGTGCTGCGCAGTGACGGCAAACTGCTTGCGCTCGGCGAAGCCAAACAGCTGAATCCGCAGCGCACCGTCGCCCTGCTCGCGCAGACCCAGGCCAATGGCAGTGTCGACAGCAGCTTCGACGGCGATGGCAAGCGCGTCGATGACATGGATGGCGAACTCGGCTACACCGGCACGATCGCGTCACTCGAACTCGACGACCTCGGCCGCGCCATCGTTGCGGCCAGCGATGTCAGCGGCCAACCCCAGGGAAATACCGACAACGGCACCGACTTCTGGTTCGTACTGCCGGCCTCGGTGCCACCGGAGCAGGTCAACACGGTGATGATCAGCAGCGAGGTTGCTGCGACCGGCGTGATTTCGAGCCCGGCGCTGGCGGAGACTTATCCGTTCAGCGTCACGCCCGGCGCACCTGCCGTGGTCCTGCTGCCGCCGTCGTTGCACACCATCAGCGACGCACTGAGCGGCGAGATTTCGGACAACACCGTGCACCTCACGGCGAGTGCGCCGGTGACCGTGGTGCCTATTCATGGGCGATCGTTTTCGGTGGATACGACAGTGATGCTGCCCATCGCTGAACTCGGCACGCATTACCGGATCATGGCTTGGGGCGTCGGCCCCGGTGCCGGCAGCTTCCTCTCGGTCGTCGCAAACGCGCCGAATACCAAGGTCACCATTACGCCATCGGTATTGGCCGCCGATCATCCCGCCGGGGTGCCCTTCACTGTCACCTTGCAGACCGGCGAAGCCTACAATCTGCGCGGCCAACTGGCCGTGGGCGACATGACCGGATCGATTGTCGTCGCCGACAAACCGGTCGCGGTGTTCGGTGGTCATACCTGCGCTCAGGTACCCGCCACCATCGGCCTTTGCGATTTAGTCTACGAGCAGTTGCAACCGGTGTCGCGCTGGGGCGCTACCCACGTGATGGTGCCGACGCCGGACCGCCCGAGCGGTGACCTGATTCGTATTGTCGCCCATGAACCGGATACCCGCGTCTACAGCAATGGCGCGAGCATCGCCCTGCTGATGCCGGGTGAGCAGTTCGATGTGTTGCGCAGCAGTGCAACCGTCATCACCACCAGCAAGCCGGCGGGCGTCGCCCAGTTCACGCGTGGCTGCAAACTCGACGAGGTCGGCGACGACTGTCCGGGTGATCCGTCGATGCTCACGCTCGAACCGGTCACGCGCTGGTCTACCGATCAGGTGGCACTCGTCCACGCCAATGTCGGCTTTTCGAATGGGCGCCTACCGACGCTCAGCATCGTCGCGCCTGTCACGACCATCGGCACAGTGACCGTAAATGGTGGGCTGCTCGGCGCCGGCGCGTTCACCGCCATCCCCAACAGCGGCTTCGCCTATGCACAGAGTGCCCGACAGCCGGGCGAATATGTCGTCCATGCCGCCGAGCCGATTTCAGTGACGATCACCGGACTCGGCCAATCCGAAGGCTATGCCCATCGCGGTGCCGTGCTCAGCACCGGCACTGATGGCGCGGATCAGGCAAGCGCCGACGACGTGCTGCTACGCCTCACGGCCAACGGCACCCGCGACCCGGAATTCGGCAGTAATGGTCGCGTCACCGTCGCCAATGCCAACTATTTCGACCGACCGATACGCGCCTTCGCCGACGGCGACGGCATCCTCGTCGGCACCGCCGTGCGTCAAGTCGAAGCGAATCAGGATCTGATGCTCACCTATCGCATCGCGTCTGGCAGCTTGTTCAAGGACGGGTTCGAGTAACCAAGCCGCCGCAAGACCGGGTCGTTGCTACTTCTTCGAAGACTTGCCCGGTTTGGCCGGTGCAGGCGTCGCGATGATTGCCGAGAGGGCCGCTTGCAAAGTCGCTTCCGGCATCGCCTTGAGTGCATGCAAACCGGCGCGCAGCAACTCGTTCTTCTTGACCGGACGACCCGCAGCCTTGGACGCCGCTTTCAACTGCGGGATCAGGGCGTAGTCGGCTTCGGGCATCGAAAAGCTGCCGCGAATGCGTTTGGCCTTTGGCGGTTGTGCGGGCTTGCTTGCAACCGATGTTGGGCTTGCACGCTTGGCGATAGCCGGTTTGGCCTTCGCAGTCTTGGTCGGATTCGTTTTGGTCGCCGCGTCCGCTTTTTTGGATGGCTGCGGCTTGGCTTGCTTGGACTTGCTGGTCATCAACTTGTGCTCCTGGTGGTTGCGTCGGGCCGAATGGGCATGTGCCGCCCGCAATTCAATCCTTCGCGACGGCCGAGGATATCGCCGTTGCCGCGCTCGATTGTTACAAGCGCAACCACAGTTTCCGCGTCATCGCGCCTGACGTCGCCAACCTGAGCGACAATCACGCTTTCCGATGCCGAGCACAGTCCATGGCCGATTCCCTGTTCCGCATCGCCATCCACGGCGGTGCCGGCGTGCTCGATCCGCAGAGTTTTCCGCAAACGCGCCGCCGCGCCGTCGCGCAGATCCTGCATGACATCGTCGCCGCCGCAACCAGCGAATTGCGTGCCGGCGCCGAAGCCACCACCGTCGTCGCCAACGCCGTCGCCGCGCTCGAAGACGCGGAATTCTTCAACGCCGGTTACGGCGCGGTGCTCAACGCCGATGGCGAGGCCGAACTCGATGCGGCGATCATGGACGGTCGCGACCGCAGCGCCGGTGCCGTGTGCGCCGCACGCGGCTTGCGCAATCCAGTGCGCGTCGCCGAGGCCATCCGTCGTGACGGTCAACACGTCTTGCTCGGCGGTGACGGCGCGCGTCGCTTTGCGATCGAGCGCGGCCTCGCGGTGTGCGAATCAGCCGACTTGATCGTGCCGATCCGGTTGGCGCAACTGCAAGCGGCGCAGCGTCAGGGACGAATCACGCTCGATCACGACGAACGCTATGACCTAGTCGCGCGCAACAGCGGCACCGTCGGTGCAGTCGCGCGCGATGTCCGTGGTCATCTCGCGGCAGCGACCTCGACCGGCGGCATGACCAACAAGCGTGTCGGTCGCGTCGGCGACGCGCCGTTGATCGGCTGCGGCACCTTTGCCGACAATGCCACCTGCGCGATTTCGGCCACCGGTCATGGTGAGTTCTTTATCCGTAGCGTCTTGGCGCACGACATCCACGCACGCATGCACTACCGGGACGAATCGCTCGATACCGCAGCTCAGCAAGTGCTCGCGGCATGCGCTGCACGCGGCGGTGTCGGCGGACTGATCGGCGTCAGCCGCGACGGCGATCTGGTGCTGCCGTTCAATGCCCCGGGCATGTATCGCGCGTGGTTCGATGGCGAAGCGATCCATGTCGGCATTTACCGCGAACTGGAAGTCTGATCACGCACGCGCGCGATTGGCAACTGTGCACGCTGTTGCCATGGCGTGCGTCGGAACAGGTCGATGAATTCGGCGTCGATGCGGCCGTTGGCGCGGTAGCCATAGACGCGGTTGCGGCCGTCATGCTTGGCTTCGAACAAGGCGGCATCGGCGATTTCCAGCACGTGTTGCCAAGTGAGCGCAGCACCGGGTTCGGCAGCGAAGGGCAGACAGGCGAAGCCGATCGAACAGGTCTTGCGAATGCGATGGCCTTCGCCGAGATCGAACTCGAAGGCGGCGACCGCAGCGCGCAGGCGCTCACCACAATGCAGAGCCGCTGCGGCATCGCTGACCTGGGCGACGATCAGGAATTCTTCGCCACCCCAGCGCACACCAATATCGCCATCACGCAGCTCGGCGCGAATCAGCACCGCGAAGGCTTCGATGACGCGATCGCCGGCGGCGTGTCCGTACAAGTCGTTGACTGACTTGAAGTCGTCGATGTCAACGACCAGCAGGGCTAGCTGGCGGATCGGCGCCGACCGCGGGCGCGCCCCGATCACCTGTTGTGCAAGCAGGGGCATCGCCTCTTCGAGCGAACGACGATTGCCGAGCCCGGTCATCGGGTCGGTGCGACTGGCGCGTTCGACGCGCGCATAGGCATCGCGCAAGGCCGCCGTGCGCTCGTCGACCAGCGTCTGCAACGCGATCGCGCGATGCCGGTATTGCGCGACGACTTGCCGGATCAACGCATAGAGCAACAACAGGCCCGCGACCGACATCGCCAGCACAAACCACGGCCGCTGCCAGAACTTCGGCATGATTTCGATGACCAATTTCGCCGGCTGCGCGCTGAGTTCGCCGACCCGATTGCGGGCGCGGATCTGCAGTTCGTAGTGGCCCGGCCAAAGGCCACCAAAGCTGACGATGCGATAGGCGGCATCGACCGCAATCCAGTCCGGACTGACACCCACCATTCGATACTCGTATCGGTTCGTCGCCGGGGCGGAAAAGTCACGCGTCGAAAATTCGACCGAGAACTGCGATTGTATGGGGGACAAACGCAGTTGACGCGAATTTTCCGCTTGCGGCTGCGACATACCGTCGACGATCACATCGGTGATCAGCACCTGCGGCGGTTGCGACCACGGCGTGAACTGTTCCGGATCGACGATGGCGAGACCGGTGGTACCACCGAACAGCAGTCGCCCGTCGCGCATGCGCGCCGCGGCGCCAACCCAGTTGGTACCGACATCAAGGCCATCGGCCCGCTCAATTCGGTACACCGTGTTCGCGTCCGGATCGAACAGCACGCTCTGCGACCACAGTCGTCCACGCCCATCCTCGAGCACATTGCTGCCGAAGGCGGTGTCGCTCAGCCCCAAACGCTTGGACACATGCTCAAACCACTCGCGACCGTCGTCATCGCGGCGGTAGCGATCGAGTCCGGCATCGGTATTGGCCCAAACGCGGCCGAGCCGATCGACCAGCACATTGGCAACGACATCGCCGCCAAGACTGCGCGGATCACCGACCGCGTGACGAAACTGGCGCAGCGTCGCAGCAGCCGGATCAAGCACGAGCAGCCCGCTCGCAGAGCCGAACCACAGGCGTCCGTCGGCGTCTTCGTCCATGTCGTTGAATCGCGTGCGCACCGGCTTCCCGTCCGGTCCCGGAATATCGACAAAGGCGTCAGTAGCGGCGTCGTAGCGCAGCAGACCGTCACCGCTGCCAATCCAGACGCGGCCGTCGCGCGAGATCTCGACAAACTCGGTCTGCAAGGTCGGCAAACCGTGCGCGCGGGTGTAGTGCCGGAAGCGCTTTTGGCCCGGATCCAGCCGCTGCACACCCGCCTGAAAGGTACCGATCCACAGCGTGCCGTCTTCCGCTTCGGCCATGCCGCCAATGACACCATCGGCGAGCGCGCCAGGCGTGCCCGGCGTCGCGCGATATCCGCCAATGACGCCGCGCTGCGGATCAATGATGTCGATACCGTTCTGTGTGGTGCCGGCAAGCACGCGGCCGTCGCGCAATTCCAGCACGCTGAGCAGGTTCGGATAGCTCAGGTGCCCGGCCTGCACCGGGCTGTGACGAAGTATGCGAACCGCCGTGTTGCGCGGGTTGTGCCGTTGCAAGCCACCGCCCCAGGAACCGACCCAGAGCAAGCCCGAGGGATCAACGAGCAGCGCGCCGGCCGCATCAAAACTGAGCCCGTCGGGAATGCTCGGATCGTGCGCCAGCAGATGCCGAACGGCGAGCGTGTCGGCGTCGACAATGGCGATGCCGGAACCGTAGCGGCTCAGCCAGATTTCGCCGTTCGCGGTCTGTGCGATGGCATTGATCCACGACTGCGCCAATTCGCCGGCACGCGCATGCTCGCGCCCGATCCAGCGGATCGCGCCATGGCCGATGTCGACGCGCGCGGCACCGTTCTCGCGCGTGCCGACCCAAAGGCTGTCATCGGCGGCCTGCATCAGCGACACGACTTCCTTCGCCGCCAACGATTCGCCGTCGCGCGTCAGCAGGGGTTCGGCCGCGAGATGGCCAGCGCGCAGACGTTGCACGCCATCCTGGGTGCCGATCCAGAGCGTACCCGCGCGATCGATGATCAGGCTACGCACGCGCTCGGCCGGTTCCGGCACCGGACCATCGCCGCCGAGCAGGATGGCCGTGAACTGCTGCGTCGCCGGATCGAATCGCACCAGCCCGTCGTCGGCCGCAACATAGACGCCACCGGCATTCGCCGTGATCGCATAGATGTTGCCGGGACCGATGCCGTGCTTGTTGCCGGCATCATGGCGGTAGCGCGTGAACTGTCCGGACGCCGGGTCAAGCACCGACACGCCATCGACCTGATGCCCGGCCCAGATACGGCCATCACTCGCGACGGCGAGCGAAAAGATGAAATCGCCGGCCATTGACTGCGGGTCATCGTCGTCATGGCGAAACCGCCGAAAACGATAGCCGTCGAAACGCAACAGACCATTCTGCGTGCCAATCCACAGGAATCCGTCCGCACCCTGCGCCAGCGCCGTGATCACGCCGTGGGGAATCTCATCGAAGCTGCCGACCGATTCCAACGCGCGATGGCCGAAGTCGAAATCGCGCGCACCAGTGGCAGCCGCATCCGGCGGGGTGAGCAACACCACAGTGGACACGATCAGGCCAATCATCCACCCGCTGCACCTGCTGGCCGACATGCGCTTGTCTACTCCCAATGCGACGCCGACTTCTAATGCGAATCGGCGCCTGACGCCCGATCATATCGGCGACCCGGTACGCATCGACCATGCCATCGGGACCAATTTCCACGTCGCAAACGCAAACCATCTTGACCGCTCGCAAGCTGGCTCACACACTCGGCGGCGCTGCCGGCACATCCGCCCGCAGTCGGAGCCAGTCAACGCAATGCTGCCACCAGATATTTCCGCCTATGTCGCCCAGCATTTCGCACCGGCCGAACACGCAGGCGTGATGGCGTTGCTGGCCAATGCCAAACAGCCCGGCGGCGACCCAGCGGACGCGCGCATGCTGCGATGCGCCTTGTTTGCCTGCGACAAAACCCTGGCGACCCTGCAATTCGACCTCGAATGGCTGGCGAGCGACAGCCGCGACGTGATCATGAGCGGCGAATTCGCCCGCAAGGACGGCAACTGGGTGCAGGTGCGTGACCTGTCGCAGCCGTTCCCGTCCGGTGCTTGAACGTCGACCATGATGCGCGCAGCATCACCGGTGGAGGCGCCATGACTGCTACCCCGCTGTATCACGAAGGCATGCGCCAGCTGCAGGGCCTGCGCGAGACACGGCCGTTGGCCGATCGCCTCGCCGAAGTGATCGTGCGGTCGGCGTTCACTGACGACGACCGCGCCTTCATCGAGCGTTGCTCGATGCTGTTCGTGGCCAGCGCCGATGGTGATGGGCAACCGGATTGTTCTTACAAGGGCGGGCTGCCCGGCTTCGTGCGCGTGCTCGACGAACGCACGCTGGCGATCCCCGACTACGACGGCAATGGCATGTACCGCAGCTGGGGCAATGTGCGGATCAATCCGCAGGTCGGCCTGCTGTTCATCGACTTCGAGACCCCGAAACGCCTGCGCGTAAACGGCCACGCCACACTCAGCACGGACGATCCACTGCTTGGTGAATTCCCCGGCGCCGTGTTCATCATCCGCGTCACCGCTCAGACCATTTTTCCGAACTGCCCGCGTTATCTGCATCGAATGCAGCAACTCGAACCCTCACCCTACGCCCCGCGCTGCAACTACACCCCGCCCGTGCCTGCCTGGAAAACCTACGAAGCCTTCCGCGATGCATTGCCGGAGCGGGATCGAGTAAATCCAAGTCCGTCCGATGCACCGGATGATTGACATGCACGAACTCTGACGCCTGTCGAGCCGATCGACACGCTCGCTACGGTACTTTCGTCTGATTGGAAATCTATCGCGAGGTGGTCTGTGCCGACATGGTCTAGGTTCGTCGAACAAGGCGACGAATGGCTAATCGCGTATGCATGCATACCGCCATTTGCCGTTGGCGCTAGCCTATTTTCCGTAGGTCATGCTGTGGAGCTTTATCTGAAAGCTGTGTACGTCGCGAAATTCGGAACGGAAGCTGAGGCGACAAAGTTTGGTCATCGAATTTGGAACCTGTGGGACAAGTGTCGCTCACGCGATTCGAATTTCATGAGTGCTTATCAGCTACGCGAGAGTGTTTTGGAGGTCGACTTGCTCGACGGGAACGCAATGAAAAGTATTCCGTGGGAAGATCAAAAACACATCATGCAATACAGCAATCTGTACCTTGTTTTCAAACACTTGCCCGATCTGAAATATTTTGGGTTGTCGTGGAAAACACGACAACCAAAGCCGTCATCTATCGCCTATGTTTTCCCAGACCCCCGTTGGATTGAATTTTTCCGCGAACTACGCTTGTACCTCGGGTATCCGTTGCCTGATCGCACTGACTGGATTTCGATGGCGCTCGATCGTAGGGATGTTCCGGAGCCTGCAGCCACATACCTCCGAGATTTGTACGTGTTGCCAGCGCAGATGCCCCAATGAGTTAAGTCAACTTCGATGTCGCGTCGGGACGCCCCCGCCCGAAAGTCCAAGTGATTCGCCGGCGTGAATGGGTAAACTCTTGGCCTTCGCTCAGGAGGTCATGATGACGGCACTCGCAACGGCTGCGCCGACGCGCGGCAAATCGAAGGTCTATGCGGATGCCGCGACGGCATTGCGCGATCTGGTCGCTGACGGGCAGACGCTGGCGGTCGGCGGGTTCGGACTGTGCGGCATTCCCGAAGCGCTGATCGCGGCCCTGCGCGATTCCGGCAAGAAGGATCTGACCGCGATCTCGAACAACGCCGGTGTCGACGGCTTCGGGCTCGGCATGCTGCTGTCGACGCGTCAGATCAAGAAAATGATTTCGTCCTATGTCGGCGAAAACAAGGAATTCGAGCGGCAGTATTTGTCCGGCGAACTCGAACTCGAATTCAACCCGCAGGGCACGCTCGCCGAACGCCTGCGCGCGGGCGGCGCCGGCATTCCGGCGTTCTTCACGCGCACCGGCTACGGCACCATCGTCGCCGACGGCAAGGAGACGCGCGAATTCGACGGCCACTGGTACGTGCTCGAAACCGCGCTGCGTGCGGACGTCTCGCTGGTCAAGGCATGGAAAGCCGACAAGTCCGGCAACCTCGTATTTCGCAAGACCGCGCGCAATTTCAATCCAGCCTGCGCGATGGCGGGCAAGGTCTGCGTCGTCGAAGTCGAGCAGATCGTTGAAGTCGGCGCCATCGACCCGGACCACGTGCATCTGCCCGGCATCTATGTCGATCGCATCGTGTTGAATGCGACGCCGGAGAAGCGGATTGAACAACGGACGGTGCGGGTTTGATTTGGTGTACCGAAATGCATCGCGGCTGCCGCCGCTCCTACATTCCAAATT